>JBKPOY010000060.1:0-14493 GCA_046733295.1 Actinomycetota bacterium
CGGGCGAAGGGGCTCGAGTGGGACGCCGTCTTCCTGCCGCGCGTGGAGGAGCGCGAGCTACCGTGCAAGCTCTCGCTCGGCGACGACGGCGCGATCGCCGAGGAGCGGCGTCTGCTCTACGTCGGCATCACCCGCGCGCGCGCGCACCTGGCGCTCACCTGGACGCGCCGCCCGAGCCGTTTCCTCGCCGAGCTGGGTGTCACGACGAGGCGTGAGGCGCCGCCGCGGCGGCCCGAGGCCGAGCTGCCCCCCTCCTTCAGGACGCTCAAGCAATGGCGGCTCGAGCGCGCCCAGGCCGACGAGGTGCCGGCATACCTGGTCTTCCACAACTCGACGCTCGAGGAGATCGCCGAGCGCGGGCCGCGAACGCTGTCGGAGCTGGCCGAGGTACCGGGCGTCGGGCCGACGAAGCTCGAGCGCTACGGCGAGGAGGTTCTCGCCGCTCTGGCCCAGGCTGTGTGAATCAACAGGCGCCCCGCTTCGCCCTGTCGAAGAAGGGCTTGCTCAGCATCCATTTCCACTGACCGCCCACGCGAACGACGTGCTGGGTGAACGTCTCCCCCTTCGCACCCGGCGACTTCGCGATCACCGTGACCTCCTTTGCCTCCTGGGAGTCCGTCGTGCCCGGGACGAGCCAGTCGACGTCCTCCGCCTGCGTCGCCCGGAAGGTCACGGTCCCGGGGAACTCGTCGCGCGGGTAGCAGGACGCCAGCCGCTTCGTCGAGACGACGCGCTTTTCAGCCGGGTGAAGCGACCGCCAGGCCCGCTGGAACTTACCGAGTCGAAGGTCGGCTTGAACCCGCACGACGAACCGCGCGGCGGCCTGGTTGAGCGCCTGTTCGTCGCGCGTATTCGAGCCGTTGTCGGAGGAACCGCACCCCGCCGCGAGGGCGAGCGAAAGGAAAGCGAAACCGACGAGCTTGCGCACGTCGCCATAATAGATGCTTATGGACACGCGACAGCTCGCGGCCTTCTGCGAGGTGGTCGAGCGGAAGAGCTTCTCGCAGGCTGCGGAACGGCTCGGGGTGACGCAGCCGGCTGTGAGCCTGCAGGTGCGCTCGCTCGAGAAGCGCCTCGGCACGAAGCTCCTCGACCGCTCCGGCCGGCGCGTGGAGCCGACCGAGGCGGGCCGGCGGCTCTACCGGGCAGCCCAGCGAATGCTGTCGATCGAAGGCCAGCTGCTCGAGGAAGTGAGCGGTGCGGACGACGGCGTGCTTCGCGGCGAGCTCTCGATCGGCGCGTCCACGGGGCCCGGCGGGACCGTGGTTCCGGTGCTCCTCGCCGAGTTCCAGCGCGAGCACCCGGAGCTGAGCGTTGCCCTCTCGGTCTCGGACACCAATCGCGTGATCGAGCAGGTGGCCGAGCGCGAGCTCGAGCTCGGCGTCGTCGGCGCGGCCCCGCGTCATCGCGGCGTCGTCTTCGAGCCGTTTTTCCGCGACCAGGTGATCCTCGCTGTGCCGCCCGGGCACCCCTTTGCCGGCAAGCAGGTGTCCCTCGCCGCGCTGCAGCGCGAGCCGCTGATCATGATGCAGGAGGGCGCGGGCGTCCGGCACGTGATCGAGGACGAGCTCCGGCATGCCGGGGTCCGCCTGCGCGACCTCGACGTCCGCCTCGAGCTCGGCCTGCAGGAGTCCGTCAAGAGCGCCGTCGCAGCGGGCTTCGGCGTCACGTTCATCTCGCGATCCGGGGTCGAGGCCGAGCTCGCGGCGGGGACACTCGCGTCGGCGAGGGTGAAGGGCCTCGAGCCCGCGCGCGAGATCTCACTCGTGCGACCCGCGGGCCGCTCGCCGACCCGCGCCGCCGAGGCGTTCGTTGAGTTCGGGCGGGCGAGGCTCGCTTCGTGATCGTCCGCTGGGGCCTCCGCGAGCTGCAGGGTGTGCTCGCGGAGCTCGGGATTCGACGTCCCTACCTGATCGCGAGCGACCGCTGGTCGAGGCTCGACGTGCCCGCGGCCGGACGCTGGCGCGAGGTTCCAAGTGACCGGATCGCGGAGATCGCGGCCGACGCGGCCGCGGCAGCGGCCGACGGCGTGCTCGCCGTCGGCGGCGGCAGCGCGATCGACCTCGCGAAGGCGGTCTCGGCCGAGACGGGCCTACCGGTCGTGTCCGTGCCGACGACGTACTCGGGGGCCGAGTGGGCTCCCGGCTTCGGCGTTCGTGCTGCAGACCGGCGCATCACCGGCGGCGGCTCCGGCGCGAACCTGGCGGCGATCGTCTACGAGCCCGAGCTGACGCTCGACCTGCCCCGCGCCGAGTCGGTCGGAACCGCGCTGAACGCCCTAGCGCACTGCGCGGAGGCGCTGTACGTGACGGGGCGAAACGACGAGGGTGACCGGTACGCGCTCGCTGGCGCGGCCGACATCGCTGCTTCCTTGCCGGCGGTGGCCGAGAACGGCCGTGATGCCCCCGCGCGCGTGCGGCTCCTCGAAGGCGCGGATGCGGCGGGCCATGCCCTCGCGCTCGCGGGCCTCGGGCTCGGGCATGCGATGGCTCAGGCCGTGGGCGGCCGTTACGGGCTCCCGCACGGCGCGCTGAACGCGATCTGCCTGCCTCCGGCGCTGCGCTTCAACGAGCCGGCCGCAGCCGAGGCGATCCGCCGGTTCGCGGCGGCGATCGGCGGGGGCGACCCGGTCGAGCGGACGCGCGAGCTGGCCCGGCTCGGCGGCTTCGAGCGCCTTCGCGACCTCGGGGTGCCGGAGGCGGATCTCCCCGCGCTCGGCGAGGCGGCCGCGGCCCGTGCCGGCGCGAAAGCGAATCCACGGCCGGCGTCGCCGTCGGAGGTCACCGAGCTCTTACGCTCCGTCTGGTGAGCGTCGAGTTCGTGCTGCGACAATCAATAAGCATCTCTAATGACTGGAATTACGGAAACAGTGGTAGACTCCGAAGGTCATGGCGCAGCCCGTGTCTGTTGACGTGCTCGTGGTCGGCAGCGGTGCCTCCGGGCTCGCGGCGGCTGTCTCCGCCGACCGCGCCGGCGCGCGGGTGGCGCTCGCGGCCAAGGGGTCGTTGCAGTCCTGCAACTCGGCGAAGGCCCAGGGGGGAATTCAAGCCGCGTTCGGGTCCGACGACTCGCCCGAGCAGCACGCGGACGACGTCTGGCGGAGCTCGCACGAGACCGCCGATCGCAGGCTCGTCGAGCTGCTGACGAGCGAGGCCCCGAGCGCGATCCACTGGCTCGAGGAGCTCGGCGTCGAGTTCACGCGCGAGAACGGGGGCTACCGCCTGGCCAAGTGCGGGGGCGCCAGCCGGAAGCGCCTCCTCCAGGTCGGAGACCGCACCGGACACGCGATCACGGCGGCGCTGCGCGACGCGGTCGAGGCATCGGGGATCCAGACGTTCCCGAAGTCGCCGCTCAGCTCGCTGGAGCCGGCGGAGAACGGCTGGCGAGCGCGCTGCGGCGAGCACGTGATCGATGCGGCCGCGGTCGTGCTCGCGGCCGGCGGGCGCTGTTACCGCGAAGCGCAGGAACGCGGGGAGCTCTCGACGAACCACCCGGGCGCGACCGGTGAGGTGACGCAGATCGCGCTGGGCCTCGGCGCGGAGTCGCGCGACCTCGACGCGCTGCAGTACCACCCCAACGGCGGGGCCTGGCCGGCGAACATGCAGGGCTACTCCATCCCCGAGACGACGCGGGCCTACGGCGCGACGCTGCTCAACGCCGAGCGCGAGGAGTTCACCGATCCGCTCGGCCCGCGTGACGAGGTCTCGCAGGCGATCTTCGAGGAGGTCGCCGCCGGGCGCGGCGTGGAGACGCCCGACGGGCGGCCCGCCGTCTTCCTGGACACGACTCGCGTTCCGGAGGCCGACGCCGACGTCTCGCTGCCGTACATGCTCCGCCGCTACCGTGCCGCGGGCGTCGACCCGCTGAAGGAGCCCATCCTGACCTACCCCGTCCTCCACTACCAGAACGGCGGGCTCGTCATCGACGAGCGCGGCGAGACGACGCTGGCAGGCGTCTTCGCCTGCGGCGAGATCGCCGGCGGGACGCACGGGCGCAACCGGATGATGGGCAACTCGCTGCTCGAGTGCACCGTCTTCGGCCGGCGCGCGGGCGCCGCCGCGGCGGAGGTGGCGCGGTGAGCGTCGTCGAGACCGATCTCCAGCACGCGGTCGAGGACGCGGCGGCCCATCTGTACGTCTGGGCGCTGAAGGACATCCCGCAGGATCTTCGAGACGCCCTCGCGGAGGCCCGCGACCGGGAGACCTCGGTCCCGGGTCAGCGCGTTTTGAACACGATCGTCAAGAACGTGGCCGTCGCCGACGAGCAGGACAACCTCGTCTGCCAGGACACGGGCATCGCTGTCTACACCTGCCGGGTCGGCGAGCACTTTCCGCTCCACCCGGTGCGGATCTACCAGGCGCTGAAGCATGGGACCGAGCGCGCCACCGTCGAGCATCCGCTGCGGTCGAACGCCGTGCACACGATCACGCGCGAGAACACGGGGCCGAACACGGGCCACCGCCTGCCGATCGTGCACTGGGAGTTCATCCCGGACTGGGACGGCCTGGACGTCAAGTGCGTGCCGAAGGGGTCGGGCTCCGAGAACATGAGCTTTCTGAAGATGTGCGTCCCCGCCGACGGCGTGAAGGGGATCAAGCAGTTCGTGCTGGAGTCGATCGTCGGCGCCGGCGGCAAGCCCTGCCCGCCCGGGATCGTCGGCGTCGGCATCGGCGGCTCTGCCGACTACGCGATGTACCTGGCGAAGGAGGCGATTGCCCGTCCGATCGGGACGCGGAACCTCGATCCCGTCGTCGCCGAGCTGGAGGACGAGCTGTTCACGCTGCTGAACGAGACCGGCATCGGCCCGATGGGCCTCGGCGGCGACGTCACCGTCCTGCAATGCCACATCGAGCACGCGGACACGCACATGACCCTCAACCCCGTCGCGGTCAACTACCAGTGCTGGGCCGCGCGCCGCGCGAGCGCTCACGTAAGCGCCGACGGCGAAGTCGAGTACGACCGGGAAGCCTGATGCGAGTCGCGTTCGAGCTTCGTGGCGCTTTTACCCCCGCGTCCGACACCGCGGTGAACCGCGGGGTTTGCAGGCGCTTCGGCCACCGTCGTCACACTTCCGTAACGGTGTCCGACGTGAGGACGGGGCTGGTCTAGCCGTGGCCAAGCACGAGGTGACCTTCCCGATTGCCGACGAGGCCGAGATCCTTGCGCTGCGCGCCGGGGACGAGGTCACCGTCCAGGGCCACATCGTCGGCATCCGCGACCGGACCCAGATCCGGATCTTCGACCAGGGCGTGGAGCCGCCGCTCGACCTCACCGGCGCGTTCCTGCTCCACACCGCGCCGAACGTCCGCAAGCGCGATGACGGCGGCTACGACCCGCTCTGCGTCGGCACCACGACCTCCGCCCGGATGGTCCACTTCACCGAGCCGCTCGGCGCGAAGTACGGCGTCCGCGCGATCTGCGGCAAGGGCGGCTTCCCGGACGAGGCGATTGAGCCAATGCAGACGCTCGGGATGATCTATTTCGCCATCGTCGGCGGCGCCGCGGCCCTCGAGACGACGCAGATCGAGGAGATCGAAGAGGTCTACTGGGAGGATTTGATGCCCGAGTGCCTCTGGAAGTTCCGCGTCCGCGACTTCGGGCCGCTCACGGTCGGCATCGACGCCCACGGCAACTCGCTCTACCACGACGTCCAGGCTGCCGCGCAGGAGAAGCTGAAGGAGCTCTATGCCCGGCTTTGACCTCGGCCTGCCGAAGCGGTCGGCCGGGCTGACGCACGTGATCGACAAGGGCCTCGGCCCGCGCGCGTGGGAGGACGTCCTCGAGACGAGCGGCGCCTACATCGACATCGTCAAGCTCGGCTGGGGCACGTCGTACGTGACCCCCAACCTGCGCGCGAAGCTCGACGTCCTGCGCGAGAAGCCGGTCGTCATCGGCGGCACCTTCATCGAGGCCGTCCTCACCCAGGACAAGGTCGACGAGTACAAGCGCTGGCTGAGCGAGCTCGGGCTGACCTACGTGGAGATCTCCGACGGCGTTATCGACCTCGAGCGCGAGCGCAAGCTCGAGCTGATCGCCGACTTCGCCCGCGACTTCACGGTCCTCTCCGAGGTCGGCTCCAAAGACGCGGAGGCCGTCTTCGCCCCGTACCAGTGGGTCGAGTGGATCAAGGAAGAGCTCGACGCAGGCGCCTGGAAGGTGATCACCGAGGGCCGCGAGGGCGGAACGGCCGGCATCTACCGCCCGACGGGGGAGATGCGCACCGGCCTGGTGGACGAGATCGTCCACGAGGTCGACGTCGACGCGCTGGTCTTCGAGGCGCCGACGAAGTCGTCGCAGGCGTGGTTCATCAAGCAGTTCGGGCCACAGGTGAACCTCGGCAACATCCCGCCGGACGAGGTGATCCCCCTCGAGACGCTCCGGCTCGGGCTCCGCGGCGACACCCTGAAGGAGGTGCTGCTCGGTGGCGAGCGCGCCCCTTCTGCCTGAGCTCGACTTCGAGTCCATGCCCGCGGAGGACCTGCTCCGCTGGGGCTACGAGGAATTCGGCGACAGGCTCTGCCTGACCTGCTCGTGGCAGAAGCAGTCGTCGGTGCTCGTCCACATGGTCAGCGAGCTCGAGCTCGACATCCCTGTAATCGAGCTCGACACGCAGCTCTTCTTCCGCGAGAGCTACGAGACGCGCGACCGCCTCGTCAAGCGCTACGGGCTCACGCTCGAGCAGCCGCAGGTGCTCACGGTCGCCGAGCAGCACAAGCGTGAGGGGCCGAATCTGTGGGAGAGCGACCCGGACCGCTGCTGCCACATCCGCAAGGTCGAGCCGCTGCTCGCCGCGCTCGAGCCCTACGACGCCTGGATCTCAGGCATCCGCCGCGACCAGTCGCCCAGCCGCGCCGCCACCCCGAAGTTGCAGTGGTCGGAGCGCTACGACGTCTGGAAGTTCCACCCCCTGGCGGACTGGAACGAGAAGCGCGTCTGGGCCTACATCCAGGTCAACGAGATCCCGTACAACCCGCTGCACGAGTCGGGCTACCGCTCGATCGGTTGCATCCCCTGCACGAGGCCGACGGCGCCGGACGAAGAGGAACGTGCGGGACGCTGGGCCGGCTCCGACAAACTCGAGTGCGGCATACACATAGATCAACCCCTGGTCGAAAACCCCGCGGTGCAGGCCGCTCACACAAAAGGAGACGCATGAACAGCGCAACCAGCCGTGCTGGGGAAACCTCCCGGTTTCCCCAGGCCCTTTCCACTGGTCCGTTTCACGGACAAGAGAGCGAAGCCTGCGACGGGCGCAAGGAGGGAACGGCGTGAGCAAGGGCTTCACTCTCTGGTTCACCGGGCTCTCGGGCGCAGGCAAGTCGACGATCGCGGAGATCGTCGGCGCCGAGCTCGAGAAGAACGACCACCCGGTCGAGTACCTCGACGGCGACGTCGTCCGGACGCACCTCTCGAAAGGGCTCGGCTTCTCGAAGGAGGATCGCGACACGAACATCGAGCGGATCGGCTGGGTCGCCTCGCGGCTGACGCGGCACGGCGCCCCGGTGCTCGTGAGCGCCATCTCCCCGTACGAGGAGACGCGCCGAAAGGCACGCGGGCTCGTTGAGGAGCACGGCCAGTTCGTCGAGGTGTACGTCAAGGCCTCGGTCGAGGAATGCGCTCGCCGCGACGTCAAGGGCCTGTACGAGAAAGCGTTCGCGGGCGAGATCAAGGAGTTCACCGGCGTCTCAGACCCGTACGAGGAGCCGTCGAGCCCCGAGCTCGTGATCGACACCGAGTCCGAGACCCCGCAGGAGAGTGCTGCGCGGGTGCTCGAGCTCCTCGGCGCACACGGCCTCGCGCAGATCAGGGTGGCGGCGTGACCGCGGTGGAGACCGAGCAGCACCTGATCGCCCCGCACGGCGGCTACCTCGTCGACCGGGCCGGCGCGCGCCCGGACAACGTCGAGAGCCTCGAACAGGTTCCACTGACCTCCCGCGAGCTGTCCGATCTCGACCTGCTCGCGTCCGGTGCACTCTCGCCGCTCGAGGGGTTCATGGGGCGCGACGACTACGACCGCGTGCTCGAAGAGATGCGGCTCTCGAAGGGCCTGCCCTGGGCGCTGCCGGTCTGCCTCGCCGTCGACCGGGAGCCGCAGGGGGACGACGTCGCGCTCACGGACGAGGCCGGCAAGCCCGTCGCCGTTCTCGAGGTCGACGAGGTGTACGAGTACGACAAGGAGCGCGAGGCGCGCTGCGCCTTCCGGACGACCGACGAGGCACATCCGGGCGTGGCTCGCCTCTACGGGCAGAAACCGCTCTACCTCGCCGGCCGCGTGACGGTGTTCGAGCGGGCCGAGCCGGCCTTCCCCGAGCTCGCGCTCGATCCCGCCGACACGCGGGCCGCGTTCGCCGAGCGAGGCTGGCGCCGAGTCGTCGGCTTTCAGACCCGCAACCCGATCCACCGCGCCCACGAGTACCTGACCAAGGGCGCGCTCGAGACCGTCGACGGCCTTCTGATCCACCCTCTCGTCGGCGACACGAAGTCCGACGACGTTCCCGCGAAGACACGCGTCGACTGCTACCGCGTCCTGCTCGAGAACTACTACCCGGAGGGCCGCGTCGTCCTGTCCGCGTTCCCGGCGGCGATGCGCTACGCCGGGCCGCGGGAGGCGATCTGGCACGCGATCTGCCGCAAGAACTACGGCTGCTCGCACTTCATCGTCGGCCGCGACCACGCCGGCGTCGGCGACTACTACGGCACCTACGACGCCCAGCTGATCTTCGACGAGTTCGAGCCGCACGAGCTCGACATCGAGCCGATGTTCTTCGAGCACGCCTTCTGGTGCAAGAAGTGCGGCCAGATGGCGACGCCGAAGACCTGCCCGCACGGCGGCGACGACCATGTCTTCCTCTCGGGGACGAAGGTGCGGGAGCTGCTGGCGAACGGGGAGCTGCCCCCCGTCGAGTTCTCGCGCCCCGAGGTCGCGGAGGTCCTGATCGAGGCGTATCGCGGTTAGGTCATGACCTGGCAGTTCACGCTCACGGGACTGCTGATCGGGGCGCTCGTCGGACTGACGGGCATGGGCGGCGGCTCGCTGCTGACGCCGATCCTCGTGATCGTGTTCGGGTTCAAGCCGACGCTCGCCGTCGGCACGGACGTCCTGCACGGCGCCGTCTTCAAGTCCTTCGGCGCCGTGCGGCACCGCCGCCTCGGCACCGTCCACGCACGGCTGACATTCTGGATGTTCCTCGGCTCCGGGCCGCTGTCCCTGCTCGGCGTGGCGACGGCGACGTGGCTGGAGAACGTCTACGGCGAAGGCGTCCAGTCGGTCGAGGCGTACGCGATCGGCATCGCGCTCGTGCTCGGCGGGATCGGGCTCGTCGCCAAGACGCTGATCAAGGTCGGCGTCCAGCCGAGCGACGCGCCGTTCATCCTGACCCGGCGCGACCGGCTGATCGCGTTTGCGATCGGCGCTGTCTTCGGTTTTATCGTCGGCCTCACGTCCGTCGGCAGCGGCACCTTCTTCGGCCTGGTGATGGTGCTCGTCTACCCGCTGACGATCCCGAAGATCGTCGGAACGGACATTTTCCACGCCGCGGCGCTCCTCTGGGTGGCGGGCGCCGGGCACCTCTTCGCCGGCAATGTCGACCTGCACGCGATGTTCTGGCTGCTGCTGGGCTCGGTGCCGGGGATCCTGCTGTCGAGCAAGCTGACGCTCCGGGTGCCCGACCAGGCGCTGCGGCTCGGGCTCGCCGGCGTGCTCGTCCTCAGCGGCATCAAGCTGATCGACCCGCCGGGCTCGGACTGGATTCTTCTCTCCGGCTTCGTCATCGGTGGAGCGGTCTTCCTGCTCTGGGCGGTTCGCGAGGTGCGCGAGCAGCGGCGCTCCGACCGGCGCCCGCTTGCCACCGAACCGCCACTGCCCTAGCGCACCCATCTAAACTCGCCGCACCTTGGCGCGTTTCCTGCCGGCGCTGCTCGTCGTCGCGTTGCTCGGCGGTTCCGCCGCCGCCTTCGCGGTCACCGAGCGCCTCAAGCTCGAGCGCAGCCCGATCCTCGACACGCACGTCGACAAGGAGGTTTCGCCCGCCGGGGGCGAGCCCGCGAGGATCTCGTTCCGCCTGCGCAAGGGCGATCGCGTCTCGCTCACAATCGTCGACGCGAAGGGCGATGTGGTCCGGGAGGTGGCGACCTCGCGCCGTGCCCGCAAGGGAACCGTGCGCTTCACCTGGGACGGCCGTGACGACTCCGGCTCCCCGGCCGACGATGCGGCCTACAAGCCGCGCGTCCACCTCGCGGCCGCCCACCGCACGATCCTGCTGCCGAACCCGATCGTCGTCGACACGAGGAAGCCGAGCATCGCCCAGCGCGGCCAGAGCCTCCGGGTCTTCTCGCCGGACGGGGACTACCGCCTCGACTACCTGACGGTCGGGTTCAGGGCGAGCGAGCCCGTCCGCGCGGTCCTGTACGCGAACGGACACCTGGTCGTGAAGGCGAAGAGGTTCCAGACGGGAGGCTCGCTGAAGTGGAACGGCCGCGCCGACGGGCTGCCCCGCCCCGCCGGGCGCTACCGGCTCGTGCTGCGCGGGATCGACCGCGCGGGCAACATCGGCCCGGCGAGCCGGCCGTTTCACGTCCGAATCCGCTACATCGAGCTCGGCCGGCATGTGCTCCGGGCCCACACGGGCGGCCGGATCGTCGTCTTCGTTTCGACCGACGCGCATCGCTACACGTGGCGAATCGGGGCTCGCCACGGCCGCTCGAAGAGGCGGCGTCTGTCGCTCGCCGCGGGGGAGCCCGGCCGCTACGTCCTCGTCGTCTCGGCCCGCGGGCACCGCGATCGCGCGCGGATCGAGGTCGAGCCGTGATCGCGGATCTGGCGCGCGTGGCCGGCCCGCTTGCGGCCGTGGGGCTGGCGGTCCTGATCGCCGCGCCGCGCCGCGAGCTCAGGCTCGCGGGCCTCGGAGCGTGGATGGCAGGTTGCGCCGTCCTCGCGTACTACCTCGCGCCGTCGGGGCACCGCGGCCTCCTCGCCGCCGGCGCTATCGCCGGGGTGGCCGTCGCGGCGGGCGCCGCCGCGCTGCTCCTGCGCTGGCCGTGGCTGCTGCCGCTGGCGGCCCTCGCGTGCGTCCCGGCGCGGATCCCCGTCACCGTCGGAACGACGGAGGCGAACCTGCTCGTGCCGATGTACGGCGTCATCGCGGCGGCCGGGCTCGCTCTCGGCTGGCAGCTCCTGAAGGGCGACGACCGGGTGCAAGAGCTCGGACGGCTCACCCTGCCGCTGGCTCTCCTCGTGCTCTGGAGCGGCCTCTCGCTCGCCTGGAGCCAGGACCTTCGCCAGGGGTCGATCGAGCTGCTCGCCTTCTTCCTCCCCTTCGGCCTGCTGGCCGTCGCGCTGGCCCGGCTGCCCTGGCGCCGGGAGTGGCTCGGCGCCGTCTGGGCGCTGCTCGCGGGGATGGCGGTCGCCTTCGCCGTGATCGGGATCTACCAGTACGAGACGCGGGACGTCTTCTGGAACCCGAAGGTGATCACCGCCAATGTCTACGCGTCCTTTTACCGGGTCAACTCGGTGTTCTGGGACCCGTCGATCTATGGCCGCTTCCTGGTCGTCGCGATCCTCGCGAGCCTCGTGCTCGTCGTCCACGGAGCAGCGCGCCGGTTCGCGCTGGCAGCGGCCGGGGCAATCGTCGTCGCCTGGTTCGGGCTCGTGCTGTCGTTCTCGCAGTCGAGCTTCGTCGCTCTGTGCGTGGGGGTCGGCCTGATCGCGTGGTTCGCCTGGGGCACCAGGACGCTGGCCCTGCTCGGCGTGGTCGCGGTCGTCGTCCTGGCGGCGGCGCTCGCGATGCCGAGCGTGCGCAACCACTCGCTCGACAGCGCCTCCGGCGGCCGCTTCAAGCTCGTCGAGAACGGGCTCGCGATCGCCGCCCACCACCCGGTGCAGGGGGTCGGGATCGGTGGGTTCAAGCACGCGTACGCCGAGCGCACCGGCCTCAAGGGCAAGGAGCCGAAGGCAGCCGCCTCCCACGACACGCCCGTGACGGTTGCGGCGGAGACAGGGATCGTCGGCGAGGCGCTGTTCGTCTGGCTGCTCGCGACGGCCTTTTGGCTCGCGTTCCGGGGCGCCGGGCGGACCTTCGCCGGGCGCGCGGCCCTCGCGCTCGGAACGGTGCTCGCCGCGATCGCGGTGCACAGCCTGTTCTACAACGCGTTCTTCGAGGATCCGATCGCGTGGGGCGCGCTCGGCCTCACCCCGCTCGCGGCGGCGGCCCTCGCCGAGGCTCGGGTCAGCGAGCCGCGGCGACGAGCCGTCGGCCGGCAGCCAGCAGCCGTTGCCGCTCCGCAGGCAGGTAGAAGCCGAGCGGAAGCAGGATGAGCGGGTAGGCGAGGGCGAAGACAACCGCGAGCCCGAGCGGCACGTCCAGGGCCTTGCCGAGGATCGTCAGCCCGACGGCGGTCCCGATCGCCATCGCCACGCGGCGCCACTGGTACGGAACGGGGTAGATGCGCTGCGCGTGCACGGACATCAGCGCGAACATGGACGCGTACGCCGCGGCCCCGGCGATCGCGGCGCCGATCATCCCGTAGCTGGGGACGAGCGCGAGGTTGAGGGCGATGTCGATCGCTGCCGCGACACCTGTGACGACCCAGTTGAACTGCGTCTTGCGCGCACGGCCGATCCCGATCGAGACGACCATGTAGCCGCCGAGGGCGGTGATGGCAAAGGCGGTCAGCGGCACGACCCGCGCGCCCTCGTAGAACTCCGGCCGCGCGGTCAGCAGCCGCACGAGCCAGGGCGCCAGCAGCCCGAGCGTGAGCGCGAGCCACGAGAAGACGAAGAGGAGGTAGGTCAGCACGAAGCCGTAGGTGCGCTTGGCCTCGTCCTCGTCCTCGATCGAGTACGCGAAGGCCGGCCACGCAAGCCGGAACGCCGCCAGGAGGAGGAGCGCGGCCGACGCGATCCGCACGCCGACCGCGTAGTGGCCGACCTCCGCCTGGCCCTTGAACGTCGCGATGAAGAAGCGGTCGCTGAAGCTCAGCGTCCAGAGCGCGATTTGCGACGGCACGAGTGGCATGCCGAAGCGGTTCATCTCGCGGAACAGGCGCCGGTCGAACTGGAGTCCGAGCTGGTAGCGGCGGTAGCCGAGCAGGACGAGGTAGACCGTGAGCGTGCCGATCCAGTTCCCGACCACGACGCCCATCGCCCGCTGGTCGTAGCCGACGACGAGCACGACCGTCGCGGCGACGGTGATCAACAGGTTCGCGATCGTGGCCGCGGTGAAGAGGACGGGGCGCTCCTCGACCCTGAAGAGCGAGGTCAGTTGTTCGTAGTTCATCTGGACCCAAAGGCCGACGAACGCCGCCCGGACAAGCCATGCCTGGTTCGGCCCAAGCGAAAGCAGGTCGGCGATCTCGGGCGCCAGCAGCCAGCCGGCGGCGAGGCCGAACGTCGCGCTCCCCATCGTGAACCAGAAGGACGTGCGCACGACCCGGAGCCGGTACTCCCACTCCGGGTAGTCGAAGTAGTAACGGAAGAACGCGCTCGAGATGCCGAGCCGCAGCACGGCCACGAGCACGGCGGTCAGCGCCGTCAGTGTCTCGACACGGCCGTAGTCGCGCCCGTGCAGGTAGCTCGTGTAGAGCGGCAGCAGCAGCACCGAGAGGATGCGGGAGATGAAGCCCCCGAGCCCGTAGACGAGGGACTGCGAGGCGAGGCGCTTGATCTGCTGCGCTAGCACACCTACTGAGGCTAGAGGCGACTGTAGATGGCGACCAGGCGGTCGGCCATCGCGTCGGCGTCGTGGACACGCTCGACGTAGGCCCGGCTCGCCGCGCCCCGCTCGCGGCGCAGGGCAGCGGATTCGACGAGTGGCCGCAGATCGGCGGCGAGGCTTTCCTTGGTCGTGCGGACGATCGGCACCTCGACGCCGAACGCCTCCGCGGTCCGAGCCGCGGCCTCGTCGAGGATGTAGCCGACGACCGGCTTTCCGTGGGCCATCGCCTCGATCGCGAAGAGGCCGTACCAGCCTGAGTTCAGCTGGTCGACGACCACGTCCGCCCGCGCGAGCCGGGGGCCGACCTGATCGTGGCGGACGTTCTCGACCACGTCGAGCTCGACGCCCAGCTCCTCGCAGGCGGCGACGATCAGGTCGGTTCCCTTGCGCCGGCGCGAGAGTGCGGCGTGGGCAACCCGAACGGGCCCCTCGTCGCGGGACGGCGAAGGCGAGACCGCCGTCAGGTCGATCCCCGGTGGCACGACCTCGGCGTCGGGAATCCAGCGCGCCGCGTCGTAGGAGCCGACGATCTGGACGTTCGCCAGCCTCCCGTAGGCGAGCTCCTCGGCGCTCCTGCCCCTGATGTCCGAGCCCACGAAGTGGAAGACGGACTTCCTGCGCGCCGTCCGCAGGATCGGGAACTGGAACCGCTTCGGCACGAGGGTGAGGCCGAAGTAGAAGTGGAAGACGTCGGTCTTCGGGAGCAACCGGGCGAGGGCGCGAAACTGGAGCCACTGGCGTCGCCAGGCCGGGCCTCGCGGGAGCTCGAGGTTCTCGTCCG
>JBKPOY010000061.1:0-6374 GCA_046733295.1 Actinomycetota bacterium
TGTGTATAAGAGACAGGGTCTTCGTGCGGCAGGTCCTGCAGCCGCTGGTCGGCCGTGTAGGCGTGGACGGTCGTCATGAAGCCCTGGTCGATCGTGAGCGCATCGTGGAGCACCTTTGCCATCGGGGCGACGCAGTTCGTCGTGCAGGAGGCGTTCGAGACGATCCGGTGGGCGTCGGGGTCGTAGTCGTCGTCGTTGACGCCGAGCACGATCGTCACGTCCGGGTTCTTCGCGGGAGCCGAGATCACGACCTTGGACGCGCCGGCGTCGAGGTGGCTGGAGGCGCCCTCACGGTCGGTGAAGAAGCCGGTCGACTCGATCACGATGTCGACGCCGAGGTCGCTCCACGGCAGGTCTTTCGGGTCCCGCTCGGACAGAAGCTGGATGTCGTGCTCGCCGACGGTGATCTTGCCGTCGCCGACCTCCACGTCCTCCTCCAGCCGCCCGAGCACGGAGTCGTGCTTGAGCAGGTGCGCCATCGTCGCGGCGTCGCCGAGGTCGTTCGCGGCGACCACCTCGAAGTCCCCCTTGCGCTCCAGGTGAGCGCGGAAGAAGTTCCGCCCGATCCGCCCGAACCCGTTGATCCCGACCTTCGCCTTGGCCATGTCGCTCCCTCGTCGCTTGCCTCTTCGAGTCTAACCGCGGCGCCGCTTCGTCACCGTGTCCGACACCCAACCGAACCGCCGCGCGAGCAGGGCTTTGTGGAGAGCGCGTCACACCCACGTAACGGTGTCCGACGTCGAGACATGGCTGGCAGCGCAATGTCCCGACGGGCCTTGGCCCGTGGGTCGTCTGCTCCCTCCGGCCCGCCGCCTCTCTCGGCGGCGGGCCGGAGGGGAAGCTCCGAGGACGACCTCCCCCTCCGCGATTGTCGCGCTCCGGACCTTGGCGACGGACGGGGTCTGAATCCATCACCGGACGAGCGCGAACCCGCCTCTGGGAAGTAATAACCGATGTCGCCCTTACAAATCAACTGACCGGAAAGGCATAAATAACGGCCTGCGAGGAAGGGCTCCCGCCCTAAGGGTCTGCGAGCCTGATCAGTGCTTGCAAACGCCGATGAACCGACGCCTTCGAGACCGTTGGGCGGCATTTCAGGCCCAACTCGCGCAGTGGTAGCGACGGGTGCCGCAGCCGCAAGTCGGCCGTCTCGCGGAGGCGCGGCGAGAGCTCGTCGAGACGCCCGTCGCGCTCCAGCCGCCGCAGGGCCTCGAGTTGTGCGTGCGCAGCCCGGCTGGTTCGGACGAGGTTCGCCTGGTCGGCGTTCGTCTGGCGGTTCGCCCGCGCCCTCGTCTCACCGACGACCGCGCGCTCATCGAGGGCGAGAGCGGCGTCGCTCGCGCCGGCGAGGGCGAGCGCGTCGGCGATGCGGTCGATGCCCTTGGCGTAGGCGAGCGCGTGATCCCCGCGCTCCCGCACCTGGAGGACGACGTCCTCGTGGGCAACGGCCGCCGCCAGGAACTCCGCCGCCTCCAAAGTGTCGGCCCGGACCTCGAGATGCGATGACGGCGGCGGCGAGACCGACCCCCCCGCGAGTAGCGCGCCTCGCAGGTAGGCGGCGCGGCAGCAGCCTCTCCCGACGACGCGCTTGGGCGGCCGCCGCAGCGGTCGGCTGCGTGCATCGAGGACGCCTGCCTCCCGGAAAACCCCGAGCGCGCGCGCTTCGCCCGGCACGTGGAGCTGGTACCGCGTCGCCCGGTCGAATGCGTGCCGCCGGTACGTCCGGATCTCCGAGTCCACGCCGAGCCCACGCAGGAGACTGAAGGCCCGCCGAGCGACAGCCGAGGTTGCGACGTCGAGGTGCACGGCGACCTCGCCGCCCCGCATGTGCCACCGGCCGGCCGAGTGGAAGAGGCCCGACAGCTCCGCGAGGCGGTCGCACTCGCGCGCCGGAGCGATCGCCGCGAGCTCGCCGCGGACGTCTTCAGACAGCGACACCCTCGAGCCCCAGCAGACGCCGCTTGAACTCGACCCCGCTCGCCCCGTAGCGACCGATGCCGTTCGCCGCCACGACGCGGTGGCAGGGAACCACGAGGGGGAAACGGTTCCCCGCGCAGACCGACCCGGCCGCGCGCTGAGCATTCGGATGGCCGGCGAGGGCGGCGAGCTCGCCGTAGGTCACCACCTGGCCCCAAGGCACCGTCCGGAGCGCCGCGACGACCGAACGCTGAAAATCGGTCAGCCCGTCGAGGTCGAGCTCGACGTCGGCGAACGAATCGCGAACGCCGGAGAAATGTGCCCGCAGCCGTTTCGCGAGGGGGTGGCCGGCCGCGCCGACCGCGGCCGCGCTCGGCCGTGGCAACTCGTGCCAGAGCAGCACCTCCCCGTCGAGCCAGAGCTCCCCCACGCCCCAGCCTTCCACCTCGTAGCGAACGCTTGCCGCCACGGCTCTACGGTATCCCTAGAATCAGCCCCGATGAGCAGGGCCGCGATCTCGCTGCCGCCGAAGCCGGCGAACGAGCCGGTCAAGGAGTACGCACCCGGCTCACCGGAGCGCGAGCAGCTGCAGCGCCGACTCGCCGAGCTCGAGCGCGACCGGATCGAGATCCCACTCGTGATCGGGGGCAAGGACGTCAAGACGGGCGAGACGTTCGAGGCGGTTATGCCACACCGCAAGAAGCACGTCCTTGCAGAAGTCCAGTCAGGCGGGCCGGAGGAGGTTCAGAAGGCGATCGACGCCGCGCGGGAAGCGCGCGAGGGCTGGGCGCGCATGCCCTGGGAGGAGCGCGCGGCGATCTTCCTGCGCGCGGCCGAGCTCCTGGCCGGCCCGTGGCGCGCGACGCTCAATGCCGCGACGATGCTCGGCCAGTCGAAGACCGCGCACCAGGCGGAGATCGACGCCGCCTGCGAGCTGACCGACTTCTGGCGCTTCAACGTCGAGTTCATGACGCGCATCTACCAGGAGCAGCCGGAGTCGGGTCCCGGTACCTGGAACCGGCTCGAATACCGCCCGCTCGAAGGCTTCGTCTTCGCGGTCACGCCGTTCAACTTCACGGCGATCGGCGGGAATCTGCCGGCGGCGCCGGCCCTCATGGGCAACACGGTCGTCTGGAAGCCGGCGTCGACCGCCGCGTTCTCGGCCTACTTCGTCATGCGCCTCCTCCAGGAGGCCGGGCTGCCCGACGGCGTGATCAACCTCGTCTACGGGCCGGGGGCGACGATCGGGGACGCCGCGCTGGCGAGCCCGGAGCTGGCAGGCATCCATTTCACCGGCTCGACCGCCGTGTTCAACTCGATGTGGAAGACCGTCGGCTCCAACATCGGCGACTATCGCAACTACCCGCGGATCGTCGGCGAGACCGGCGGCAAGGACTTCATCGTCGCCCACCCGACGGCCGACGTCGAGGCGCTGGCGACGGCGATCGTGCGCGGCTCCTTCGAGTACCAGGGTCAGAAGTGCTCCGCCGCTTCGCGCGTGTACGCCCCGTCGAACCTCTGGCCCGAGCTGCGCGACCGCCTCGCGGACGAGGTGGCCGCCCTGAAGGTCGGAGACGTGAGCGACTTCTCGAACTTCATGGGCGCCGTCATCGACCGCAACTCGTTCAAGACGCAGCGCGAGGCGATCGAAGAGGCGAAGTCGGCCGCGAAGACGAAGGTGCTGGTCGGCGGCGAGGTCGACGACGGGGACGGCTACTTCGTCCAGCCGACCGTGATCGAGACCGAGGATCCTGACTTCCGCACGATGCGTGAGGAGCTGTTCGGCCCCGTCGTGACGACGTACGTCTATCCCGAGAACAAGTACGACGACACCCTCGACCTCGTCGACCGCACGGCGCCCTACGGCCTGACCGGCGCCATCTTCGCGCGTGACCGCGACGCGATCGAGCGCGCGCACGAACGGCTCGAGTACGCGGCCGGGAACTTCTACGTGAACGACAAGCCGACCGGCGCCATCGTGGGACAGCAGCCGTTCGGCGGGTCGCGTGCATCGGGCACGAACGACAAGGCCGGGTCGATGTGGAACCTGATCCGTTGGGTCTCGCCCCGGACGATCAAGGAGACGTTCGTGCCGCCGAAGGACTACCGCTATCCGTACATGGCGGAGGACGGCGCGAGCCGAGACGGGTCCGGCCCACCCGATCGTCCGTAGGGCCGAAGGCCGCCGTTGAGCGCGGTCCTGCACAACATCGGCGTCTTCTTCGGCCACCTGGCCGACGTCGGCTGGGCGTCACTCGCGATCGGGCTGAGCTGTCACTTCCTCAAGCTCTGCTGCGTCAGCCGCGCCTGGCGCAACATCATCGCTGCGTCGTACCCGGAGACCGAGGTCCGGTGGCCCTCGATCCTCGGCGCGATCCTCGCACGCGTCGGGGTCAACGCGGTGATCCCGGCGCGCGGCGGCGACGTCGTCGGCCTCTACATCGTCAAGCACCGCGTGGAGGGCTCGTCCTACGCCACGCTGGGCTCGACGCTGCTCGTCCTCACCCTCTTCGACTCGGTCGCGGCCTCGTGCTTCATCGCCTGGGCGCTCGCGGTCGGCGAGCTCCCCGGCCGAAGCGTCCTGGCGCGCCTCCCCGGCTTCGACTTCGGATGGCTCTTCGCGCACTTGCAGGGGACGCTGATCGTTTTCGGGGTGATCCTGTTCCTGCTCCTCCTGCTGCTGCTCTGGTTCGCCGAAGACCTGATCGACTTCCGGCGCCGAATCGGCCAGGGATTCGCGGTGCTGCGGGACAAGGGCGGGTACCTCAGGCACGTCGCGCTCTGGCAGGTCGGCGACTGGCTGCTCCGGCTCGCGACGATCTTCTTCTTCCTGCGCGCGTTCCACGTGCCCGCGACGCTGCACAACGCGGCGCTCGTCCAGGTGACGCAGAGCCTCGCGGTCCTGTTCCCGATCAGCCCCTCGGGGATCGGCACGGAGCAGGCGCTGCTCCTCTACATCTTCGAGGGCAAGGCGCCGGACAGCGTCCTACTCAGCTTCAGCGTCGGCATGCGCGTGACCTTGATCATCTTCAACGCGCTACTCGGGTTCGGCGCCATCCTCTTGATGCTGCGGACCTTGCGCTGGAAGCAGCGGGTGAAGTCGGACCCGGGCGCGGTCGCCGAGGGCTAGCCCAGAAACTCGAGCAGGGCGTCCGAGAGCGGCTCGATCCGCTCCCGGTCGACGCTGTAGAGGACGTAATAGCCCTCCCGTTTCGTCTGCACGAGCCCCGAGCGCGCCAGGAGGCGCAAATGCTTCGAGAGGCCGGCCTCGCTGATGCCGACGAGCGGCGCGAGCTCCTGCGTCGACCGCGGCCGGCCGGCGATCAGCTTCAGCGCGCGCAGGCGCGTGTCGTCTGCCAGCGCGCGCAGGACGTGCACGACCTCCTCGGAGGGAAGCTTTGACTGCGCCTCCCTCAGCAGGAACGGGGCCGGATAGACGATCGCGGGAGGCCAGGGCGGGTCGCAGTTCACCCGTACGTGAGGCCAGACGTACGCGCTCGGCACGAGCACGAGCTCGGACGACGGCCTGATCTCGACCGTGTGTTCGTGCGGCAGGTCGCGTCGGATCTCGCGCTTCCGGGGCTCGATCAGGAGCTGCGGCGAGAGGCCCGTGAGGTAGGCGAAGACGCCGTCGCCCGCGATTCGCCGCCCGGCTTCGGCGACGGTCTCGGCCAACCGGGGCTCGAGCCGTGCCCACTCGTCTTCGAACGCCGCCTCCCAGTACGCCGCGAGCATGGACGAGAACCGGTTCAACAGCCGCTCCGGCGCGTCGAAGATCAGCTGCGCGAGCTTGGCATCGGCGCCCTCGCCCTCGACGCGCCCGGTGACATGACGGCGAACCACCTCGTCCTCGAGCAGCGCTTCGTCGCGGCGCCCGCCGTGGTCCCAGAGCGGGCGGAGAAAGCCGAGGGCGATCGTTCCCTTGTCGAGCCGCGCCAGCTCGGCCAGCTCCTCGTCGAAGCTCCGATACGAGGCGGACGAGAGCGTCGGCGCGAGGAACTCGGGCAAAAGCTGGCTATAAGCAAAGCTGAGCCGGGCGATCTCTTTCCGAAGCGACGCCGGCAGGGAACGAGCCCGGCGGATCCATTCGTGCTGGAGCGCGTGGTGCTTCGGGACCGTCAGCACATGCAGGCTCAGGGTCGCCTCGAGCAGCGGCGAGTACGAGAAGGCGATCGACTCGGCCGGGTGGGCTTCGAAGCGGAACTTGATCATGGATTTCCTTTCTGGTTAAAAAGTTGACCAGATCCTGAGCGAGGGGCAACGTGGCGTCAAATGATTCGCTATCGCCACCACTCCGTCGTCGTGATCGTCGCGCTCGCCTTCCTGCCCGCGGCCGCGGCGCACGGCGACGACCCGCCCGAACTCACCGCGATCGTCGGAACGAACGACGCGTTCGTGATCACGCTGAACGACGCGACCGGCAAGAAGGTCTCCGACCTCGTCGCCGGCACCTACAC
>JBKPOY010000062.1:0-9879 GCA_046733295.1 Actinomycetota bacterium
GTCGCGCAGGTGTACGAGCGGCTCAAGGACGCCGGCGCGATGGACTACACGATCATCGTCACGGCGGCGGCGTCCGAGGCCGCGCCGATCAAGTGGATGGCGCCCTACGCGGGCACGGCGATGGGCGAGCACTTCCTCTACCAGGGGCAGCACGCGCTCTGCATCTACGACGATCTCTCGAAGCACGCCGATGCGTACCGGCAGATGTCGCTGCTCCTCCGCCGCCCGCCCGGCCGCGAGGCCTACCCCGGCGACGTCTTCTACCTCCACTCGCGGCTGCTCGAGCGTTCGGTCAAGCTCTCGGACGAGCTCGGCGGCGGCTCGCTCACGGCCCTCCCGATCGTCGAGACCCAGGCGGGTGACGTCTCGGCCTACATCCCGACGAACGTCATCTCGATCACGGACGGCCAGATCTTCCTCGAGTCCGAGCTCTTCTACTCGGGCGTGCGCCCGGCGATCAACGTCGGCATCTCGGTCTCCCGCGTCGGCGGGAACGCGCAGACGAAGGCGATGCGTCAGGTCGCCGGGCGTCTGAAGCTCGACCTGGCCCAGTACCGCGAGCTCGAGGCGTTCTCGCAGTTCGGCTCCGAGCTGGACACCGCCACCCAGCAGACGCTCGCCCGCGGTGAGCGGATGGTCGCGACGCTGAACCAGCCGCAGTACCAGCCCTGGGCGCTCGAGGAGCAGGTCGCTGCGATCTTCGCCGGCAACGAGGGCTTCCTCGACGACATCCCCGTCGACCAGGTGCAGCGCTTCCACGACGAGCTCCGCGAGTACCTGCGCACCGAGGGATCGACCTACGGCGAGATCCGTGAGAAGCTCGAGCTCAGCGACGACCTCCAGGAGAAGCTCCGCGGCGAGATCGGCAAGTTCAAGAACACCTTCGCCGTCCGCGAAGAGTCGCTCGTCGGCTAATGGCCACCGTTCAAGACCTAAAGCGGCGGATCCGCTCCGTCACCAACACGCGGAAGATCACCAAGGCGATGGAGCTCGTGGCCTCCGCGCGGCTCCGCCGGGCCCAGTCGCGGATCGAGGCGATGCGACCGTACGCCGACCGCATGCTCGAGCTGATGGCGATCACGGCCCGCGCCAGCGGCTCCGTGCCGCTGCCGCTCCTCCAGCGACGGGAGGTGAGGCGCGTCGCGCTGCTGCCGATCACGGCCGACCGCGGTCTCGCCGGCGCGTTCAACGCGCAGATCCTGCGGCGCGCCTTCGCGCTCGAAGCCGAGCTCCGGCGGGAGGGCATGGAGGTCCGGTGGCTTGTCTCGGGCCGGAAGGGCCGCTCGACCCTGCAGTTCCGCGGTTACGACGTCACCCAGGCGTGGACCGGATTCAGCGAGAGGCCGGAGTACCTCGACGCCCAGGCCCTCGCCCGCCGTGCGGCCGAGCTCTACTCGAGTGACGAGATCGACCGTGTCGTTGTCATCTACAACCGGTTCCAGTCCGCGCTGACGCAGGAGGTCACCGTGCAGGACCTGCTGCCGATTCCGGAGAAGGTCGTCGAGCGGGCGGGGGAGGACGAGGCACGCGAGGCGGCGATGCGCGGCGACTTCATCTACGAGCCGGAGCCGGAGCAGATCCTCGAGCGGCTGCTGCCCGTCTACGTCGAGACCGAGCTCTACCGGGCGCTGCTCGAGTCCGCCGCCTCGGAGCAGGGCGCCCGGATGACGGCGATGCGGAACGCGTCGAGCAACGCGGGCGACCTGATCGACAACCTGACGCTGGCGATGAACCGAGCGCGCCAAGCCGAGATCACGCAGGAGATCTTGGAGGTCGTCGCCGGGGCCGACGCGCTGATCGCCTAACCAACCCCGGTTTACGTTCGTCTTACATAGAGCACTCCCACTAGGGCCTCCAAGCTCAACCGTTATATTCCGCGGAACTCGTGCCGACCAAAGAGCAAGAACGCGAAGTCCTGGGCGCGGCAGCGGGCCTCGCGGGTGCGATCGTCACCGAGACCGGTGGAGAGCTCGGCGAAGTCGAAGAGATCCGCGCGCGCGGCTACTGGGAACAGGTCTGGCGCCGTTTCCGCCGCGACAAGATCGCGATCGCCGGCGGGGTCTTCATCATCTGCCTCTTCATCTTCGCCTTCGGCGGCGCGCCGATCGCGAAGCACTGGCTCGGCCACGGGCCCAACGACGTTTTCACCTCCGCGGCGCTGAACGAGGATCAGCTGCCGGTCGGTCCATGGACGCACATCACCTCCGGCCCCGACGGGCTCACCTGCTCGCCGGGCCTCGTGTGCACGAGGACGCTGTTCGTCCTCGGTGCCGACTCGCAGCTCGGCCGCGACGAGTTCCTGCGGCTTCTCTACGGAGCGCAGACCTCGCTGGAGGTGGCTATAGGCGCGACGGTTTTGGCGATGTTCCTCGGGATCCTGCTCGGCTCCATCGCCGGCTACTACGGCGGCGGCATCGACATTCTGATCTCGCGTCTGACCGAGATCGTGATGGCGTTCCCGATCCTGCTGTTCATCGTCGCTCTCGCGAGCACGGTGGGACCGCGCCTGGACAACGTCACGCTGGGTGGGATCTTCGGAAAGGGTGTCTTCACGCTGGTCCTGGTCATAGGCCTCTTCACCTGGTACTACCCGGCCCGGATCATCCGCGCCCAGATCCTGTCGCTGCGCGAGAAGGAGTTTGTCGAGGCGGCCCGCATGGTCGGGGCCGGCGACTGGCGGATCATCCGCTCGCACCTGCTGCCGCACCTGGTTGCCCCGATCATCGTCTACTCGACGCTGATCGTCGCCCAGAACATCCTTCTCGAAGCGGGGCTTTCGTTCCTCGGCATCGGGATTCCACTGCCGACCGCAAGCTGGGGGAACCTGCTCTCGAGCGCGCCGGACTACTACCTGACCCAACCGTGGCTGATGCTCTGGCCGGGCCTGGCGGTGCTGCTCGCGACCCTCGCCTTCAACCTCCTCGGCGACGGTCTTCGGGACGCGTTCGACCCGCGAGGCTCGCATTAGGTTGGTTTCCAGATCGGCGCCACTGAGTCGGCGCCTCGGCCCGCATTCGGTAGTAGCAGGCCCTTTTCGGGACTAACCAAATCTTCTTAACAGCGTCTTAGAAACAGGGCGCAGAAGTGGCGTCCCAGGGCCTTGCGACCAGCGGGCTCGGATGGTTGTTACGGAAAGGAGTGGCATGCATAAGAGGCTGTGGCTGTCGGTCGTCGCTGTGGCGATCGGTGCAGCCCTGCTCGTCGCCGCGGGCTTTGCTTCCCCGGCGCAGAGCAGCACCAGTGGCGCCAACTCTTCCTTCGCGGGTGCGAAGAAGGGCGGCACACTGAAGCTCAACATGTCCAGCTCGGACGTCGATTACATCGACCCTGCGCTGGCCTATTACCAGTTGAGCTGGGACATCCTCTACATCACGTGTCGGCCGCTGCTCAACTACCCGGATAAGCCGGCCCCCGCGGGCTCGCGCCTGACTCCGGATGGTGCCGCAGCGTTCCCGAAGGTGTCGAACAGGGGTAAGACCTACACCTTCAAGATCCGCCGCGGGATGAAGTTCTCGAACGGTCTTGCAATCACGGCCAAGAACTACAAGGCCGCGATCGACCGGAACGCGAACCCGAAGATGGAGTCCCCGTCGCTGCCGTTCTTCACCGACATCGTCGGTGCGACGGCTGTGAACGAAGGCCATGGAACGTCGGTCTCCGGCGTCAAGGCCAAGGGTTACACGCTCACTGTCCGCCTCACGAAGGCGGGCCCGGACATTCTCTCGCGGATGGGCATGCTGTTCTTCTGCCCGATCCCGGCTCCGGGTCAGAAGGGCGCACTGCCGCTGACCGCGCAGGGCGTCAACACGTTCCCCGGCTCGGGCCCGTACTACGTGGCGGCCCGCACGCCGAACGGCCCGATCCTGATCAAGCGCAACACGCACTACAACGGACCGCGGCCGCACAACGCCAACGCGATCAGCGTTGTCGCCGTCAACACGAACCCGGACACGAGCTTCAACCAGGTTCAGCGCGGTGACATCAACTACGACCTGGGTGGCCTGCCGCCGACGGTTCACGCCGGCCTGGCCAAGAGGTACGGCATCAACAAGGGCCGCTACTTCGTGCACCCGGTGATCGCGACTCGCTACCTGGCCCTGAAGACGAGCCGGAAGACCTTCGGCACGATCTCCATGCGCAAGGCGGCGAACTACGCACTCGACCGGAAGGGCATGATCAGCCTGCGCGGCGCGTTCGCCGGCAAGCCGACCGACCAGCTCCTCCCGGCCAACCTGCGCGGGTACAAGAACGCGAGCATCTTCCCGTTCAGGCCGAACTTCAAGACGGCCAAGAAGCTCCAGGCCGGCCGGAAGTTCGACTCCGTGATGTACACGACGACGAGCCCGATCGGCACCGCTCAGGGCACGCTCGTCCAGGCCAACCTGAAGCAGATCGGCATCGACCTCCACGTCGAGCGCTACGGCACCAGCACGATGTACAAGAAGTGCGGTACGCGTTCTGAGGCCTTCGACGTCTGCAACGTCGGTTGGATCGCGGACTACCCGGACCCGTTCGACTTCATGAACGTCCTCCTCAGCGGAGAGTCGATTCATGACTCGAACAACAACAACTACTCGTACTTCAACAACAAGGCGTTCAACCGCAAGATGAACGCGGCTGCCCGGCTCTTCGGAGCGAAGCGCTTCAGCACCTACGGGTCGCTGGACGTTGCGATCAACAAGGCGGCTGCTCCGATTGCGGCTTGGGACAACGACAACGACCGCGAGTTCATCTCGGCGAAGACCGGCTGCTACATCAACCAGCCCGTCTACGGCCTTGCCGACCTCGCCCTGCTCTGTCTCAAGTAAGGAGCCGTTGAACACGGTAGTTCGGTTCGACTGCGAGGCGCCGGCGAAAGCCGGCGCCTCGTGGCTTTCACGGCCGCTCGACGTTCGTTTTCCCTCACACTGGGGTAAGGTCCAGCGTCCTCTGCGGGAGGAAGGTGATGACTAGGTGATTCGCTATCTGATCCGGCGGCTTCTCTGGGCGGTGGTGCTGTTCGTCGCCATCACGATGATCACCTACATCATCTTCTTCATGATTCCGGCCGATCCGGCACGGAAGGCGTGCGGCCAGCTCGTCACGCCCGCCTGTGTCGAGAAGGCCCGGCACAGTCTCGGCCTCGACAAGCCTGTCTACATGCAGTACCTGAAGTTCCTGAAGCGGGTCGTCGTCGACCGTTCGCTCGGAAGGTCGTTCGCCAACCGGCAGGACGTCAACACGATCGTGGCCCGCGCAGCGCCGGTGACCGCCTCGCTCGTCTTCGGCGGCGCCGTCACCTGGCTGCTGATCTCGATCCCAATCGGGATCCTCTCTGCACTGCGCCCCCGCTCGCTCTTAGACAGAGCGGCGATGGTCTTCGTCCTGGTCGGGATCTCCGCGCATCCGGTCTGGATCGGGCTGATCTTCTCGTGGTTCTTCGGCTACAAGCTCGGGATCGTCCCGATCGCCGGCTACTGCGAGGCCTTCACACCACCAGAAGGCTCGATTTGCGGCGGCGTCGTGCAGTGGTTCTACCACATGATTTTGCCCTGGCTGACCTATGCGATCCTGTTCGCAGCCCTCTACGTCCGGATGATCAGGGCAAACGTTCTCGAGACGCTCAACGAGGACTACGTGCGAACCGCGCGCGCCAAGGGCGCGCCCGAGTCGCGCGTGATGGCGAAGCACGTCTTGCGGAACGCGATGCTGCCCGTCGTGACGATGCTCGGGATGGATCTCGCGCTCGGGCTCGGCGGCGCAGTGTTCACCGAGTCGATCTACGGCTTACCCGGACTCGGCCGCACGCTGATCGTCAGCCTCACCGGAGACGACCTGCCGACGACGCAGGGGATCGTCGTCTTCGCCACCCTGGCGATCATCGTCTTCAATCTGATCATCGACTTGCTCTACGCAGTCATCGACCCGCGTATCCGGCTCACTTAAAGTAGGCCTCACATGGCCCTGCTCGAAGTCAACGACCTGAAGACCTACTTCCGGACGGACGACGGGGTGGTCAAGGCCGTGGACGGCGTCACCTTCGCGGTCGAGAAAGGGCAGACGCTGGGGATCGTGGGCGAGTCGGGCTCGGGCAAGAGCGTCACCTGCCTGACGATCATGGGGCTCAACCCGAAGAAGAACACGATCTCGAGCGGCGAGGCCAACTTCCGCGGTGAGAACCTGCTGCACATGAGCTCCCGCCGCCTGCGGCAGATTCGCGGGAACGACATCGCGATGATCTTCCAGGACCCCATGACGTCGCTGAACCCGGTCCACAAGATCGGCGACCAGCTCACCGAGGCGGTGCTGCTCCACCAGGACCTGACGAAGAAGCAGGCCAAAGGACGCGCGCTCGAGCTGCTCAAGGCGGTCGGGATCCCGCGCGCCGAAAGACGGATCGACGACTATCCGCATCAGTTTTCCGGCGGCATGCGTCAGCGGGTCATGATCGCGATGGCGCTCGTGAACGATCCTGACCTCCTGATCGCCGACGAGCCGACGACCGCCCTCGACGTCACGACCCAGGCGCAGATCCTGACGCTGATGAACAATCTCCAGAAGGAGTTCGACAGCGCGATCGTGATCATCACCCACGACCTCGGCGTCGTCGCCGAGACAGCGGACGACGTGGTCGTGATGTACGCGGCCGAGGTCGTGGAGGAAGGGCCGGTGGACTCCATCTTCCGCCGGCCGCACATGCCGTACACCTGGGGCCTGCTCGGGTCCCTGCCGCGGCTCGACACCGACCTCGAACGCCTTGTGCAGATCAAGGGGCAGCCCCCGTCGCTGCTGAACCCGCCCAAGGGCTGCCGGTTCCATCCGCGCTGCCCCTACGTGATGGACATCTGCAAGGAGCAGGATCCGCCGCTGAAGCCGGTCAGCGGCGACGACGGCCACTCGGCCGCCTGCCACCTCGACGAGGAGACGAAGGACCGCGAGGCCCGCAAGCTCCTCGAGGGCACGTTGGCGGAGGCGAGCTAGTGACCGAGACGGCGGCAGCTCCGGCAGAGACCGGCGGCAGGCGCGGCGACGAGCTCCTCGTCGTCGAAGACCTCCAGAAGTACTTCCCCGTCACTCGCGGGATCATCTTCCAGAAGCAGATCGCGGCCGTGAAGGCCGTCGACGGCGTCTCCTTCACCGTTCGCGAGGGCGAGACGCTCGGCGTCGTCGGCGAGTCGGGCTGCGGGAAGTCGACGATGGCCCGCTGCATCATGCGGCTGCTCGAGCCGACGGGCGGCAAGGTCGTCTTCGACGGCCGGGACATCACGAAGCTCTCGCGCGCGAACATGCGTCCTCTGCGCCGCGAGATGATGATGATCTTCCAGGACCCGTACGCGTCGCTGAACCCGCGCAAGCGCGTCGGCTTCATCGTTGCCGAGGCCCTCGAGGTGCACAAGCTCGGTACCGAGGCCGAGACGAAGCGCCGGGTGCAGGAGCTCCTCGAGGTCGTCGGCCTCAACCCTGAGCACTACAACCGCTTCCCGCACGAGTTCTCGGGCGGCCAGCGCCAGCGGATCGGGGTCGCGCGCGCGCTCGCGGTCAATCCGAAGCTGATCGTCTGCGACGAGCCCGTCTCGGCCCTGGACGTCTCGGTGCAGGCGCAGATCCTCAACCTGCTCAAGGATCTGCAGCGGGACTTCGGCCTCACGTACGTCTTCATCGCCCACGACCTCAACGTCGTTCGGCACATCTCGGATCGGGTGATGGTCATGTACCTCGGCCACGCGGTCGAGATCGCCACGCGCCAGCAGCTCTACGCGGAGCCGAAGCATCCGTACACGGGCGCCCTGCTCTCGGCGGTGCCGATCCCGGATCCGCGGGTGGGCCGCGAGCGTCAGCCGATCGTCCTCGAGGGCGACGTCCCGAACCCGATCAACCCGCCGAGCGCGTGCTGGTTCCACCCGCGCTGCCCCCGGTTTCACGAGGGGCACTGTGACGTGGAGACGCCGCCGCTCTATCCCTTCGGCGACGGTCACGTCGCCGCGTGTCATTACCCGCTCGAGCGCTGGCCGATGACCGCCGACGAGATCCGGTCGTCGAAGCAGCCCGCAGCAGCGAGCTAGCCGGAGGCCCTCGTGGAACGCGCGGTGCTCGTCGCGGGACTGCGGCGGTTCTTCACCATCTTCGGGGTCGCGGCGCTCGGGACGGCGATCGCCTCGCTCATCGCGGCGTTGTTGCTCGGCTCGGACGTGTCACGCTCGGTCGCGGTCGGCTTCTACCTCGTCGGCGCAACGCTGCTGATCGGCGGCTTCTTCGTGGGGAACCGTGGCCCCGTACGCGCGAAGCGGGATCAGCCGATTCCGGTCTTCGGAGCCCGCTTCGTCCGGTGGGCGACCGCCGACGAGCTCAACGAGACGATCAACACCTCGGCGGTCTACGTCTCCCTCGGCTTCGCCCTAATCCTCGTCGGCGTTCTAGCCGACACTGTGTAGAAGATTGTTTCCGGTTTTTGCTAACTAAGGTACGTCGATACCGTCAGATTCGGTGTGGGAGCAATGAGGAAAATTGTCGCGCAATGCGGGGAAACCCGAGAGCTCGTCTCGCTCGAGCTCGACGGTGAGCTCTCGGAGCTCGAAGCCGCACGGCTCGATTCGCACCTCGAGCACTGCGGCTCGTGCCGGCAGCTCAAGGCCGAGCTGGCCGAGCTGACGCTTGCGCTCCGCGCCGCTCCGCTCGAGCAGCTCGAACGCCCTGTCGCGCTCCCGCAGCGCGTCCGCTGGTCGCTCCGGCCGCTCCAGGTCGGCGCCGCGGCGGCCGCGATCGCAATCGCAGCGGGTCTCGCCGGCCTCGTGGGCACAGTGCGCTCGCACACCCCGGCGCAGCCGCCGTTCGCCCAGAGCGGTCCCGCGGACGGCGTCGACGCCCTCCGGGCCGTCCGCCGTGCCGAGCTGATCCCGCGCGTGCCGGTCGGTCGAGCCGGCGGCCGCCAGACCGTCTAGCCAGCTCCACCGCGCTGTCCAGCCGGCCGCGCCCTGTCTGGCCATGCGTGGTCTAGACCAGTCTCGACGTCGGACACCGTTACCGAAGTGTGACGGCGGCCCCGAAAACCGCTGCTCAGTCCCACCGTTCGCATGGTGTCGGACACCGGGACGGGGCGGCCCGCACCGCCACCGCCGCCCGAGCCGCGCCCACGCCCGCGCGAGACCCGGCCGTAACGGTGCGGCCCCGAACGAGACAAGTACCCTGAGTCCCGTGCCGATTCCGTCACTCGTCACCTCGTACGTCTGAAGCCTCGATCACGCCGACCGTGTGTCGGCGATCGAGAGGGCTTACGACGCCGAAACGCTGCCCCGGAACGAACGGGCCTTCGATAGACTGCGCGCGCTGGTTGGGCGCCTCCGGGGTCGCCCTGTTCCGACTCTCGAGGAGACGCATGCCTGAGCAGCAGAACGTCGGCAAGGTGATCGAGATCAAGGGCGTCGTCATCGACGCGGCCTTCACCGAGAACCTGCCGGAGATCTACAGCGCCCTGAAGATCGAGCTTCCCGCTGAGGACGGCCGCGAGGCGATCAACCTCATCTCCGAGGTCCAGCAGCACCTCGGCGACGACCGCGTCCGCGCCGTCGCGATGGACTCCACGGACGGGATCCCGCGCGGCGTCGACATCGTCGACACGGGCGCGCCGATCTCCGTCCCGGTCGGCAAGCCGACGCTCGGCCGCATCTTCAACGTGCTCGGCGAGCCGATCGACACCGACGACCCGGTCGAGGCGGGCGAGCGCTGGCCGATCCACCGCGACCCGCCCGGCATGGAGGCTCTCCAGCCGACCACCGAGGTCTTCGAGACCGGGATGAAGGTGATCGACCTGATCGCGCCCTTCATCAAGGGCGGCAAGGTCGGTCTCTTCGGCGGCGCCGGCCTCGGCAAGACAGTCCTCATCCAGGAGCTGATCCGCAACGT
>JBKPOY010000063.1:0-6672 GCA_046733295.1 Actinomycetota bacterium
GGACCTCGGCGCCCTCCGCGAGCAGCCGCGATGCGAGCACGACCGACGGCGCCTCGCGCATGTCGTCGGTGTTCGCCTTGAACGCGAGGCCGAGCAAAGCGATCCTCTTCCCGCGAAGCCGACCGAGGTACTTCTGGAGCTTGTTGATCACGCGTCGCTTCTGCAGCTCGTTGACCTCGATCACCGCCGAGAGCAACTGGAAGTGGTAGCCCGAGTTCGAGGCGAGCTGCTTCAAGGCGGACGTGTCCTTGGGGAAGCAGGAGCCGCCGAAGCCGACTCCCGCCTTGAGGAAGTGCGGGCCGAGACGGTGGTCGAGGCCGACGCCCTCGGCGACCTTCTCCACGTCGGCGCCGGTCACCTCGCAGACGTTCGCGATCTCGTTGATGAAACTGATCCGGGTCGCGAGGAACGCGTTCGCGGCGAGCTTGATCATCTCTGCCGAGGCGACGTCGGCGCGGACGATCGGCGCCTCCATCTTTTCGTAGAGACCCGCGACCCGCTCGCCGTCCGCTGCCGCGAACGAGCCGACTACGACGCGGTCGGGATGCATGAAATCCCGGACTGCCCCGCCCTCGGCCAGAAACTCGGGGTTCGCCACGTAGCCGATGTGGTCGAGACGGCGCGCCTCGAGGGCCGCGCGGACCTTGTCACCGGTTCCCACCGGAACGGTGCTCTTCATCACGAGGATCGCGCGCCGCTCGAGCCGCGGCAGCTCGTCGATCACCGTCCAGACCCGCGAGAGGTCGGCGTCGCCCGAATACGTGGGGGGCGTATCGACGCAGACGAACAGAAGCTCGGCCGCCTGACCGGCCTCCGCCGCGTCGAGCGTGAAGGTCAGGCGCGCGCGGTTCTTCTCGACGAGCTCGCCCAGGCCGGGCTCGAAGAACGAAAGCTCGCCCGCCTGGAGGCGCTCGATCTTCTCGGGAACGACATCACGGATCGTGACGTCGTGGCCAAGCTCGGCGAAGCACGCGCCGGTGACGAGCCCGACCCAACCGGCCCCGAAGATCGCGAGCGGCTCTTTCCGCTCCCGTTTCACGCGAGTCACCTTAGAGGCCGCAACCCGCGCGCGATCGCGATCATCGTCTCGTTGGAGAGCGAGTCGATGAGCGTGTTCACGACCCAGTACGTGGCCCCGTGCTCGCGCAGGACGACCATGTGCAGGTGCGCACCCGAGTAGTAGAAGTCGAACGTCCGCTTGCCGAAGTGCCGGTGGAAATTCTTCTCCGACAGCACGGGCGCAGCGGTCCAGTTCGTCTCCTGGATGCCCCAGAACTCACCCGGAGTGCCGGTGCTGAAGACGAGCCGGACGGCCTTGTGCCCCTGGATCGTGTAGACCCGCGGATTGGGGGGCTCGTTGTCCACGCGTGAACTGCGGTCGATCACCGTCGGGTACTCGAGCCTGAAGGGGACCTGCCGCCTGCTCCCGCGCATGAGCGAGAGCGTCGCGCTCGGGTAGCGCGTGGTGTGCGGCGGCCGGTGCTTCGGGACTCCGGTGCCCGGGGTCGTGCCGATGAGCGAGCCGGCGTACGACTTGCCGACCACGACGACGAGGGTCGCGCCGTTCGCGTAGGGCCTGAAGCGCGGCGTCAAGGGTCCGATCGAGACGTTGGAGAAGAGCTTCGCGACCTGCGCCGCGGCCGGCTTCGCGCGCTTCGCGGTCGGCTCGTAGAAGATCCGCGTCCGCTCGTGGTCCCACCCGTCCGGCGAGTCGGCGCGGAGCGTGTCCGGCGGCTGGAGGATGACGTAGCCGCGTTCCTTCAACTGCGTCCCTGCCACCGCGGCGGAGCCGGTGATGCCGTTGCCGTTCAGGACGGTCATGAAGATCGACTTCGGATTGATGCCCCTGACCTTCGGGCGGTACTTCTCCTTGAGCGCGGCCGCGTTGGCCTTCTCCGGCTCCTCCGGGTCGGGGTTCATGAACTCCTGGACGGCGTTGCTGATGTTCTGCGGCGCGGTCGTCAGGTCCGTCAGGCCCTCGAGCCCCTGGATGCGCACCTGGACGAAGTGGCCGCCCGGGAGGCCGTGGAAGAACTGGGCGTAGTTGACCATCGTCGAGAACGTCACGCCCTTCCCGCCTGCCCGCCCGACCTCGACGTTCTTCTTGATCGCCTTTAGCAGCGACGGCACGTGGAGCTTGGAGAAGCGGGCCATCCGCTCCTTCGCGGCCCGCACGAACATCTGCTGGCGCGCGACGCGGTAGAGGTCGGAGTCGGTGTGGCGGTAGCGGACGAAATCCAGGGCCTGCTTGCCGTTCAGCTTCTGGTAGCCCGGCTTCAGGTCGATCGCCGCGTAGCCGAAGGGGCCCGTATGGTCGTTGAAGTAGCGGCGGTCGACGTCCATGTAGACGCCGCCGAGCTTGTTCACCGCGTCGACGAAGCCGACGAAGTTGACGCTGATCAGGTAGTTGATCGGGACGTTCGTCAGCGCCTTGACGGTCTCCAGCGGGCCGCTAGGGCCGCAGGTCGAATAGGCGGCGTTGATCTTGTCGACGAATGTCCCGCGACCCGGGCAGTGGATCTCGACGCGCAGGTCGCGAGGGAACGAAAGCATCGACACGGTCTTGGACGAGGGATCGGTCCTGATCAGCATCAGGGTGTCGGAACGCCCGGGGTCCTTGCCGTCGATGAAGCGGTGGTCCGAGCCGATCACGAGCGCGACGGCCGGCTTGTCGGGAGACACGTAGGCCAGCCGGCTCGACGCCTCCTTCATCGCCCGCGAGTGGGGGGCCGTCGCGGCCGCGAAGTCATGGCCGTAGAGGTAGAGGCCGCCGGCCGCCCCGCCGGAGACCATCAGCACGATCACGAGCAGCCCGAGGAAGAACTTGCCGACGCGCGAGGCGACCCCCGGGCGCGCGCCCGGCGGCTGCCGGTAACGAGCGACGGGCGTCAGAGCACCGGGCGGCAGCGTCACGTGGCCGTTCCCGTTGGTGCCGGCGCCGCGGCCGATTCCTCTCTTCAGTGTGGTTCGCATCAGCGCCTAGATGTGCAAAAGCGCCACCAGGGCGCCCGCCGGACGTCGAGGATAGCCAAGCTCCCGGCTAGGCCCTCGCCCCTGCCGTGGCGCCGGTGAGGGCCTGCTCTGCGAGCTTCGTCCCCTCGACCATGTTCCTGAGCTTCTCGTAGGCGACCTCCCAGCTTCGCGTCCGCAGGCCGCAGTCCGGACAGACGTGGATTCGGCCGGGATCGCCGAAGACCTCCACGGCGTAGAGAACCCGGTCGCGGACGAGCTCCGGCGACTCGACGAAGTCGGTGTGGATGTCGAGGACGCCGAGGCCGAGGCTCGGGTCGTAGGGAAGGTCGCGGAACTTCGAGATCACCTCGTAGCCGGGACGGTCGGCCCCCGACGTCCCCAGCTGCCGGCTGTCGTAGTTGGCGAAGCCGACGCAGTACTGCTTGCAGCCGCTCATCTGCTCGATCGGTGGGAAGAAGAGGTCGTAGTCCGAGAAGCAGAGATGCGTCGAGAAAAAGCAATCCAGGCCGTCGACGCTCTCGTTGAAGCTCTCGACGAAGATGTCGAGCTCGTCGGCCTCGGTCGAGGCGCCGGGCTCGTCGATCTGGATCCACTTCGCGCCGAGCTCGATCAGCGCCTCCAGATTCGGGCGGATGACGTTGCGGGCCACATCGACGGCGAACTCGCGCCGGGCGGCGAGCTCCTCGTTGCGGCCGTGACCGACCCCAAGCCGGCCCGTCTGGGGTGCGTAGTGCTCGTCGTACGACCAGACGGCGATCGTGTACGCGCCGGTGACCGGGATCTTGAGGTCGTGGTTGGCGACCGACTGCATGAACTGGAACTCGTGGTTGTGGTACGGCTCGCCGAGGGAAGGCTCCTCCGTGATCGCCGACTTCGCGTAGTACTTGTTGTCGAAGCTGCGAACGGTGCCGCGCGGCTCGAACCCGTTGGAGTGCGCGACGGCCCAGTTGTACATCTCCGTCCGCTGCTGCTCGCCGTCATAGACGATCTCGAGGCCGGCGCTCTCGAGGAGGCGGAGCGCATAGCGGCTGGCCCAACGGCCGAGCTCGTCCCTGTCGAGGTCGCTGCCGCGCCGAAGCTTCTCGACGAGCTCCTCGTGGCCGTCGACGCCGACCTTCTGGCCCCACGTTCTCGCGTGCTCGACGTCGCTCTCCGCGAGCGGCGTCCCCGCCGAGGCCTTGACCAGCCAGGGCGGCTTCGCCAACGAACCGATCTCGTGCGTCAGGAAGGTCACGCTGCCGCCTCTACCGTAGCCGTCTTCGCCTTGCCCAGCCGGTGCAGCTTCTCCCGCGCGATCGGCTCGGAGACGAACTGGAGATCGCCGTTCGGCACGAGCGCGATCTCCTCGACGCCGCGGTCGGCCTGCAGCTGCGCGGCAAAGGCCGCCAGCTCGCGCGGCTCCTCGACGGTCGAGCTGCGGGCGTCGATCACGCCGGCGAGCAGGAGTCTCCCGGTGCCCTCCGGGACGTCGGTCAGGTGCGTCCCATAGAAGTCGATCCCGACGGCGTCGACGGGAAGGTCCGCGAGCCCGTTTTCGAGCGGCTTCCGCGCGTCGCAGAAGGTCAGTTGCAGCGCGACTCGGACGCCGCCGGTGAGGACGCCGAGCGCCTCTTCGAGCTCGGGCGCCTCGGCGGTCTCGCTGCGGCCGAAGAACGGCTCGGCGAGAACGACGAGCTCGGCGTCGAGCGATTCGATCACCGGCTTGAGCACGTTCTCAGCCATCGCCTTCGGTTTGACGCCGGTCCCTTCGGCCAGCGCCCAGGGCGAGGGAAGCGTCACGAGCCGTGGCCCCGGCAGGGGCGCGATGTACCGCTCGTCGAGGGCGCGGGCCAGCCTCGGCGTCGCGCTCGTCGCGTGCGGCGCGCGGTAGAAGGTGTTCGTGTCCAGGAACCGCGTCAGCGCGCCGGGCTCGAGGCCGTCGCTCGCCTCGAGCAGCGGGCGGAAGAGATCCTGCCACGTGAGCATCCCGTCGCTGAGCAGATCGAGGCCGGCCTCCTGCTGAGCCGCGACAAGCTCGTCGCGGTCCTTCCGGACCTGCTCGTCGACCGCCTCCTGCGACGTTCGACCACGATCGAGGTCGCGCGTCGCCTGCACGAGCGTCTCGGAGCGAGGATAGATGCCCGGCGCGAACGCCCGCATCAGCCGCGCCCGAGGGCCGAGAGCTGGTTCTCGGCGTGCTTGAGCCGCTGCTCCACCTGCCAGCGGTCGACCTCCTCGGAGGCACCGCTGTCGAGCCCCTCGAGCTGCTCGCGGGCCTCCTCGAGCTGCCGACGGGCGACCTCCTCGTCGATCTCCTTGACGTCGACCGCCGCGTCGACGAGCGCGAGGGCCCGGTCCTCCTCGACGGTGAAGAAGCCGGGGCCCGTGGCGAACTCCTGGATGTCCCTGCTGTCCACGCTCTTGTACACGCGCGTGGACCCTGCCTTCAGCAGGGCGATCAGCGGCGCGTGGCGGGCGAGCACGCCGACCTCGCCGGCCTCGCCTGGGACGACGATCATCTCGGCCTCGTCGTCGAAGACCGGGCCGTCAGGCGTCACGAGCGAGACGGAGAAGGTCTTTCTGTCGTCAGCCAACGGGCGCTAGGCGGGGACTGCTTCGGTTTCCTCTGCGGCCGGCTCCGTCTCCTCTTCCGGCTCGGCCTGCTCGTCCTCGGGCTCCTCGGGCGCCGCCTCGCCGGACTGCTCGCGTGCCTTCGCGACGGCCTCCTCGATCGTGCCGACCATGTAGAAGGCCTGCTCGGGCAGGTCGTCGTGCTTACCCTCGAGGATTTCGGTGAAGCCCCTGATCGTGTCCTCGAGCTTGACGTACTTGCCCACCTGGCCGGTGAAGGCCTCGGCCACGAACATCGGCTGGGAGAGGAAGCGCTCGATCTTGCGCGCGCGCTGCACGACGAGACGGTCTTCGTCGGAGAGCTCGTCGATCCCGAGGATCGCGATGATGTCCTGCAGCTCGCGGTAGCGCTGGAGCACCTCCTGGACGCGCGTCGCCGTCTCGTAATGCTCGTCGGAGACGATCCCGCGCGCGAGCGCCCGCGAGCTCGAATCGAGCGGGTCGATCGCCGGGTAGATCCCCTTCTCCGAGATCGACCGAGAGAGCGTGATGAACGCGTCGAGGTGGGCGAACGTGTTCGCCGGCGCCGGGTCGGTGAGGTCGTCGGCCGGGACGTAGATGGCCTGGACGGACGTGACCGAGCCGGCCCGGGTCGACGTGATCCGCTCCTGCAGCTGGCCCATTTCGGTCGCAAGCGTCGGCTGATAGCCGACGGCGCTCGGCATCCGGCCGAGCAGCGCGGAGACCTCGGAACCCGCCTGGACGAAGCGGAAGATGTTGTCGATGAAGAGGAGCACGTCCGCGCCCTGGTCGCGGAAGTACTCCGCGATCGTCAGGCCCGTCAGGCCGACCCGCAGGCGCGCGCCCGGCGGCTCGTTCATCTGGCCGAAGACGAGCGCCGTGTCCTTGAGGACGCCGGACTCCTGCATCTCGAGGAAAAGGTCGTTCCCTTCGCGCGTCCGCTCGCCCACGCCGGCGAAGACCGAGTTGCCCTGGTGCTCGCGCGCAACGTTGCGGATCAGCTCCTGGATGAGGACTGTCTTGCCGAGGCCGGCGCCGCCGAAGAGACCGACCTTGCCGCCCTTGATGAAGGGCGCGATCAGGTCGATCACCTTCATCCCGGTCTCGAAGACCTCGGTGGTCGGCTGG
>JBKPOY010000064.1:0-26440 GCA_046733295.1 Actinomycetota bacterium
GTTCCCGGGGATGCGGTACAGACGTGACATCGCCGAGCGGGCCGAGACGAATGCCGGCTGAGACACCTCTGGTCGGGATCCTGGTCGGCTCCGAGTCCGACCGCGAGCGCATGCAGGCGGCGGTGGACGAGCTCACCGACCGCGGCATCGCCCACGAGTTCGAGGTGCGCTCCGCTCATCGGTCGCCCGATGCCGTCGCGCAGTACGCGAAGTCGGCCCGGGAACGCGGCCTGCGGGTCCTGATCTGCGGCGCAGGCCTCGCAGCGGCCCTGCCGGGCGTCGTCTCGGCGCACACTGACCTGCCGGTGATCGGTGTACCGCTTCGGTCGTCGAAAAGCGTTCTGGACGGCCTCGATGCCCTCCTCTCGATCGTTCAGATGCCGCCCGGCGTTCCGGTGGCCACGGTCGGAGTCGACAACGCGAAGAACGCAGCCGTGCTCGCCGCACGGATCCTCGGCGCCTAGGAGGGTTCGGCAGGCTACCGCTCGCCGCCGGGGTGCGATGCTCGTTCCCAGGCAAGGACGCAGGGAGCGGTCAATAGCGGGAAGCTATTGGCGCGACTGAGGACGCCGCCTGGGGGCGGGCAGCGTGGCCCGGCTGCACAGACTGTATTTCGCCAAAACCTCCTACTAGCAGGAACGCGGAATGCGCCGCGGACGCGTTGCGGGACGAGACCGACGGTCACGCGACGCAACGCGCTCGCGGCCCGACGCGGAAGCCGGTACCAGACCCCTCGCTCGAAACGACCGCAGTTGAGGCCGTAGACGAGCACCCGGTCGAGCCGCCTGGTCGCGGCGACGCCGACGATCGACGTTCCAAGCTTCAAGCGAAAGGCAGGCGCTCCCCGGGCCGGAGCCGGCGCGGTCGCCACGGTGCCGGCGCCGTAGTAGAAGGCGCCGAACCTCTTCAGCGCCACGCGGTCGAAGATCGCGACGCACTTCGCACCATTGCAGATGCGGAGGTCGCCCGGCCTGATGTCCTTGGCGGCCGCCGATCCGGCGACAACGAGCACGGCCAGGGTCGCAGGCACGGCAAGGCGTACGAGAGCCATCGGACCTCCTATACGGCGGCCGACCTGCAAAGGTTCCCCACCCGAGAAGCCGGTCGACCGCCTGCCGCGCCTCTAGACTGCCTTCGGTGATCGCGCGGTATTCCCGTCCGGCCATGGCCAGGGTCTGGTCGGAGGAGGGCAAGCTCGCGCGCTGGCTCGACGTTGAGCTCGCCGCACTGGATGCGTGGGCGGAGACCGGCCTCGTCCCGTCTCAGGCGGTGGCGGAGATTCGGGCGAAGGCCGAGCCGCCGTCACCCGAGCGCGTCGCCGCCATCGAGGCGCAGACACACCACGATCTGGCGGCTTTCGCCGACGCCGTCGCGGAGGGGCTCGGCCCCGAGGGACGCTGGTTCCACTACGGGCTCACCTCGTCTGACGTCATCGACACCGCGCTCGCCCTCCAGATCCGCGAGGCGGGCGAGCTGATCCTCGCCGGCATCGACCGCGCCTTTGCGGCGGTCGTGATGCGGGCCGAGGAGCACCGCGTGACGGGTCAGATCGGGCGCACCCACGGCGTGCACGCCGAGCCGATGACCTTCGGCCTCAAGCTGGCGGGCTGGGCTTTCGAGCTCGACCGCGACCGGACTCGAATCGAGCGGGCGCTCGAGGGGATGCGCGTCGGGAAGCTGTCGGGTGCCGTGGGCACCTACTCCGCCACCGATCCCGAGGTCGAGCGCCTGGCGTGTGAGCGGCTCGGCCTCGAGCCGGCGCCGACGTCGACCCAAATCCTCCAGCGCGACCGCCACGCCGAGCTGCTCTCGGCACTCGCCGTCGTGGCGGCGTCGCTCGAGAAGTTCGCGCTCGAGCTCCGCCACCTAGCGCGAACCGAGGTCGGCGAAATCATGGAGCCCTTCGGCAAGGGCCAGAAGGGCTCCTCGGCGATGCCTCACAAGCGCAACCCGGTCGTCGCCGAGCGGATCTGCGGTCTCGCCCGGGTCGTCCGCGCGGCGGCCACCGTCGGGCTCGAGAACGTCGCTCTCTGGCACGAGCGCGACATCTCGCACTCGTCGGCCGAGCGGGTCGTGCTGCCCGACGCCTTCCTCGCGCTCGACTACATGCTCGACCGGTTCGCCTGGCTCGTCGAGGGCCTCGTCGTCCGAGCGGAGCGGATGCGCCGGAATCTCGAGTCGAGCCACGGCCTCTTCTTCAGCCAGCGCCTTCTGCTCGCGCTCGTCGAATCAGGACTGCAGCGCGACGACGCCTACCGGCTCGTCCAGCGCCACGCGCTCCGGGCGTGGGACGAGGAGCAGGATTTCCGCGAGCTCGTCCGGGCCGACCGGGAGCTCGCAGGTCGCGTCGACCTCGACGCGGTCTTCGACCTCAACGCCTACACCCGTCACGTCGACACCGTCTTCGAGCGCCTGCGCTCGCTCGTGCGGAGAGAGGAAACGATCCATGCCTGAAGCGGCACATGTGGGCAGCGGCAAGGTCCGCGAGCTCTACGCATTGGACGACAACCGCCTGCTGCTCGTCGCAAGCGACCGCATCTCGACCTTCGACGTCGTCCTCCCCACCGAGATTCCCGATAAGGGGCGTGTCCTCACCGGGCTTTCCGCCTTCTGGTTCGGGCGGACGGGCTCGATCGTGCCGAACCACCTCCTGGGCCTGCGCGAGGACGGGCGCTCCAGCGAGTGCAGGCGCCTCGAGATGCTTCCCCTCGAGTGCGTCGTCCGTGGCTACATCACGGGCTCCGGCTGGAAGGACTACCAGGCGACCGGTGCGACCTCCGGCCACGTTCTACCCGAGGGCCTGCGCGAATCCGAGCGGCTGCCCGAGCCGATCTTCACGCCGTCGACCAAGGCCGTCGAAGGACACGACGAGAACATCGACCTCGAGCAGGCGGCGGCGCTCGTGGGCGCGGAGCGGCTCGCCGAGGTCGAGCGCGTCTCGCTGGAGTTGTACCGCCATGCGTCCCAGCACGCGCTCGCACGCGGAATCATCATCGCCGACACGAAGTTCGAGTTCGGCTGGGGACCGGACGGCGAGCTCGTCCTGGGCGACGAGGCGTTCACGCCCGACTCGTCGCGATTCTGGCCGGCCGACGAGTACGAAGCCGGCCGAGGGCAGCCCTCGTTCGACAAACAGTTCGTCCGCGACTACTGCGAATCCCTCGGCTGGGACAAGAACTACCCGGGCCCAGAGCTCCCCGAAGACGTCGTCGAGGGCACCCGCGCGCGCTACGTCGAGGCCTTCGAGCGGCTGACGGAGCTCCCGTTCGCGAGCTACCTCGACGATCCGGAATCGGTGCTCCGATGAGGGCCACGGTGGTCGTCCGGCCGAAGCCCGGGATCCTCGACCCCCAGGGCGAGGCCGTGCAGGGATCTCTGCGGCAGCTCGGGTTCGCCGTCGAGCAGGCGCGCGTCGGACGCGTGATCGACCTCGAGCTCGAGAACGGGGACCGGGACGAGGCGAACGCCGCCCTCGAGCGCATGTGTGAGCAGCTCCTCGCGAACCCCCTGATCGAGTCCTACGAGATCGAGCTGGCCGACGAGTCGTGAGCGCTCGACCGCTCATCGCCGTCGTCACGTTTCCAGGGTCGAACGACGACCGCGACGCGGCGCTCGCCCTCGAGCTTCTCGGGGCGGACCCGGTTCCGGTCTGGCACAGCGAGCCGGCGCTTCCGGACGTGGGCGCCGTGGTGCTGCCGGGCGGGTTCTCGTACGGGGACTATCTGCGGGCAGGGGCACTCGCCCGCTTCGCGCCGATCATGGAGGCGGTCCGGGCGTTTGCGGACAACGGCGGCCTCGTTCTCGGCATCTGCAACGGCTTCCAGATCATGTGTGAGGCGGGTCTCCTGCCCGGAGTCCTCCGGCCGAACGAGTCGCTCGCGTTCGTCTGCCATGACGTTTCGCTCACCGTCGAGCACGTCGACACGCCGTTCACATCTCGCTGCGAGGCCGGCCAGCGCCTGACGATTCCCGTCAAGCACGGCGAGGGGTGCTACTTCGCCGACGAGCGATTGCTCGCAGAGCTGGAGGAGTCCGGCCAGGTCGTCCTGCGCTACGAGGACGCGAACCCCAACGGATCCGTCGCCGAGATCGCAGGCGTCGTCAACCGGAACCGAACCGTGATGGGGTTGATGCCGCACCCCGAGCACGCAGTCGATTCGCTGACGGGATCGACGGACGGAACCTTCGTCCTCGGGTCGCTGGTCGACGCCGTCCGGGACCGAGTCGGAGCCGCGCCGGCCGCCGTCTGAGGATCAGTCGCCAGCCAGCCGCAACACCTCCGCCAGCCGCGGATGTTCGCCGAGCGCGGCCCGGAGCCGCTCGAGATCGCGGAGACGCAGCGTCACAGGCCCGCGCCGCGCGGCACCTCCGGTCGAATACGCGAACCGAACCAGGCGCTCACCCCGCGGGCCCTCGAGCAACTGCACCACCGACGCGAAACGCTTGTCTCCCGCCCGCTGGGGCAGCGTGAGCTCGTCGACGAGTGACGCTTGCCCCCACGGTGTCGCCGTCTTCGCTCCGCCGTTCGCGTTCATGCCCGCACCGTAGAGAGACGGATGTGACACGTGTGTGACCGCTCTGCCCCATCTGTGCGACGCCGGGCAGATCCCACAAACGAGGGAGGCGCGAAACCCGTGCGTCGCTGATCGTGAGCACGTATGCCGCTGGCGATGTCACATCGACGCGCGGTCCTCGCGGTGGCGCTTGCGGGCTACGCGTTCATCTTCGGCTCGTTCCTGCTGATCGAGCGGCCCGGCCTCGGCGTCGGCCACTTCTACTACCTCACGGTCGCACTGGTCGCGCTGAGCACCAATATGTGGTGCGGAGTCGCGGCGGGAGTGCTGGCCGACGGCCTCTACGCGCTCGGGATCCTGATCAACCCTCACATCCCATCCGCCAGCGTCATCTCTTCGACGACCGGCATCCGCTTCGTCACCTACACGCTCATGGGAGCCCTGATCGGCTGGTTCGCCCAGCACAACCGCTGCCTCGTCGAGCGGCTGCGAACCGCCGCCGACCGCGACTTCCTCACCGACCTCTGGAACACGCGTGCCTTCGACGGCCTGCTCGAGGCGAAGCTGGTGCAGAACCGGCCGTTCGGACTGGTGCTCGGTGACTTCGACGGCCTGAAGGCGATCAACGACGAGGAGGGACACGCCGTCGGGAACGACGTCCTTCGCCGAGCGGCCGAGGTGCTCCAGACGGTCGTCCGAAACGAGGATCAGCTGGCGCGCACCGGCGGCGACGAGTTTGCCGTCCTGACGACGCTGCCCGGCACCGACGCGGTGCGCGCCCTCTGCGGCCGGCTGCCGAATGCGCTCGCACACGAAGGGCTCGCGATGAGCTTCGGCTGGGCCGTCCACCCTCGGGACGGACGCGACGCCCTCGCGCTCTTCCGCGCAGCGGACGAGCGGCTGCATGCGCAGAAGCTGATCCGCAACCGCCTCCACGGCACCGAGATCTCGCCGCTCGCCGCCGAGACCGAGGCGGTCGCCCTCCGCTCGGTGCGCTGAAAGGCTTTGGCGGAATACGGAGCGTCCATCCGTAGATATGGGCGACTGAGGACCGCCTGGGGGGCGAGCAGCGTGCCCGGCGGCACAGACTGCATTTCGCAAACCCTCCGAGGGCTGACCCTGGAACGTGTCGCAGGCGGCGGGTTTGCCGCTGTTGTAGCCGCGGGTGAACCACTCGCGCCGTTTGACCGACGAGCCATGTGTCCAGGTCTCGGGGTTGACCTGCCCCTGGGTCTCGGCCTGGATTCGGTCGTCTCCCACAGCGGCTGCCGCGTCGAGGGCGTCCGCCACGTCAGCCTCGGTGAGATCGGTGATGTAGCCGGTCTCGACCGCGTGGCTCGTCCAGACACCTGCATAGCAGTCGGCCTGGAGCTCCGAGCGCACGGAGTCGCTGCCCGCCCCGGTCTCGCCGTGGCTGACCTTGTCGAGGATTCCGGTCAGGTCCTGCACGTGATGTCCATACTCGTGAGCGAGGACGTAGGCCTCCGCGAGCGGCCCGCCCCGCGCACCGAAGCGTGACGTCAGGTCGTCGAAGAACCCGAGGTCGATGTAGACCCGCTTGTCGACGGGACAGTAGAAGGGGCCGACCTCAGAGCTCGCGTCGCCGCAGCCGGTGCGCACCGCGCCGCTGAAGAAGACGGTCTTCGCGGGCGCGTACTGGCGCCCGGTCGCCTGAAAGAACTGCGACCAGTAGCTCTGAATGCTGTTCACGTCGGCGACGATGCGGCAGTCCTCACGCTCGTTCGCGTCCTCACCGGTGCGGCACTCGTCGATGACACCACCCGGCGAGCGTCCGCCGCCGGCAGTGCGATCGTCGAGGTTCTCGAGCGGGCCGGAGAGGCCACCGTTGCTGCCGCCGCCGAGCGAACTGAGGACGAGGTAGGCGATCAGGAGGACGAGGCCAAGGCCGCCACCGCCCGCGGCCACCCCCGGGATCGGTAGCGAGGAAATCGGTCCACCGCTGCCGCGCGCGTCTTCGACTTGCGACGGATCGAGGCCGACGTCCTTACGAAACCGCACCATCGCGGTTCTCCACGCGGCGGCGGAAGTCGAAACATCTCGGCCGTGAGAGTCGCCTACGAGGAGCCGCCGAGCACGTTCGTCCGCACGCGCGCGATCTCGTCGTCGCTCATGCCGCTCTCGCGTGCGCTCTTCTCGACGAGCGCCCAGTTCTCGGCGAGGTAGCGCTGGGTGTCGTCGCGGGAGACGAGGTCTTCGGCGCCGGTTGCGCGGGCGACGCGCCGGGCGCGGCCGACGACAACCACCGTCGCCCCGACGAGCACGACCGTGATCAGGACGATGAAAAGCATGCCGCTGCTGCTCACGATCCGTGTATCGGCAGGAGGGTGCCGGGACGAAAGAGCGTTTCTCATCGCATTCTCAGTTGCGAGCGCTACCGTCCCCGCCGTGGAAGAACAGCGATACAGCCGCTCGTCGCTCCTGCGGGTCGCGGGCCTCGCCGCGGGCGCCCTGGGGCTCGCGAGCTGGAAGGCCGCCTCGGCCGACGGCGGGGGCCCGGCGGCGGTCGAGTCCGGCGCGGTCACGTGCGTCCTCACGCCCAAGCAGACCGAGGGCCCGTACTACATCGACGGCCAGCGGCTGAGGCGGAACATCACCGAGGGACGGCCCGGTACCCCGCTCGTGCTGCGGCTCCGCGTAGTCGACGCCTCGACCTGCAAGCCGATCAAGGGCGCGGTCGTGGACGTCTGGCACTGCGATGCGCTGGGCGCCTACTCAGGCGTCGGTGGCAGCGGCGGGAGGACGTTCATGCGCGGGCTGCAGCGGACCGACGCGCGTGGCTTCGCGACGTTCCGGACCGTTCATCCGGGGTGGTACCAGGGTCGGACCGTCCACATCCACGTGAAGGTCCACGTCCGCGGGAACGTCGTTCACACCGGACAGCTCTACTTCTCCGACGCGGTCACGGACGCGGTCTTCAAGCGCAGCCCCTACAACAGGCGTTCCCGCCGTTCGACGCGCAACTCGAACGACTTCGTCTTCGCCCAGGGCGGCAGGCGGTCGCTCCTGCGCCTCACCCGGCGTCGCCAGGGCGGGTACATCGGGGCGATCACGATGGGCGTGCATCGCTCATGACGCGCCGTCGAGCACGGTGAAGAGCGTCAACTGCATGCCGTCGGGCGCCCGCAGGCGGACGTTCCGATGAGACCAGGGGGTCACTGCGGGCTCGGCAAGCTGCTCGGCGCCGCCGTCGACGAGCCGCTGAGCCGTCGCCACCGAGTCATCGACTTCGAGCGCGACCCGCACCGGGCCGGAGACGCCACGCGTTCCGACCTCGACCTCGTCGACGAGCCCCGTCTGGTCGACCGAAAGCACCTCGAGCGTCGCCCGGCCGGCGTCGAGGATCGCGCCGCTGCCGTCGTCGCGCTCCCAGGCCGAGATCACCGGCAACCCGAGCACGTCACGGTAGAACCGGAGCGCGGTCTCGTAGTCCTCGATCGTCAAGGCGAGCCGTAGCTCGCGGACAGGGCTCTCAGCCATCAGTTGCCCCCTCCGTCGCGCGGCGTTAGGTTCTGCAGTGTGCTGAGGCGCATGTCGCTCCTCTCGGTCGGGTTGGCGCTCGCCGGCGTCGTCGTCACACTCGCAGCCGCCGGAAATTCGAGCTACGCCTGGCACCTTACGCCGACCGGATCGGCGGCACGCTTGCGCGGACTCGCCGCCCTGAGCGCGACCACCGCCTGGACGAGCGGCAGTCTCGGAACGGTGCTGCGCACGACGAACCGAGGCGCGACGTGGCAGCAGGTCGGCCCACCCGGCACCCAGGCTCTCCAGTTCCGCGACATCGAGGCGTTCGACGCGGATCACGCGGTGATCCTCTCGATCGGGACCGGCACTGATTCGCGCATCTACGTGACCTCCGATGCCGGCCGGCACTGGACATTGACGTTCGTGAACCCCGACCCGAACGCGTTCTACGACTGCATGACCTTCTTCGACGAGAAGCGCGGGCTTGCCCTGTCCGACCCGCCCGACGGCAACAAGTTCCGCATCCTCGCGACCGAGGACGGCGGTCTTACCTGGCACGTCGTCGACCCGGCAGGGATGCCCCAGGCGCTCCCGGGCGAGTTCGCGTTCGCCGCGAGCGGCCAGTGCATCACGACGAATCACGGCCACACGGCCTGGTTCGCCACGGGTGGAGCGGCGCAGGCGCGCGTCTTCCGCTCGACCGACCGCGGTCTGACATGGACGGTCGCGGCGACGCCGATCCGCAGCACGCCGTCCGGCGGCATCTTTGCCCTCGCCTTCCGCAGTCAGCAGCACGGGCTCGCTGTCGGCGGCGACTTCCTCACGCCCACCGCGTCCCCCGACAACTTCGCCTTCACCCGCGACGGCGGCCGAAGCTGGCAGCTCATCTCGGGCGCGCCGGCCGAGTACCGCTCGGGGGCCACGTGGGTCGACGGTCACACCGCGATCGCGGTCGGCCCCTCGGGGAGCGACGTCAGTTCCGACCACGGCCGCACGTGGAGACGGTTCGACGACGGCAGCTTCGACACGACCGACTGCGCAAGCCCGAACGCCTGCTGGGCGTCGGGTGAGCAGGGCCGCGTCGCGTACCTGACGCGCTAGCGGAATAGCGTTCGATCAGCTCGATCCGGTAACCATCTAGCTGCCTCAGCGGTGGCCGATGGCGGAGAGTTGCTCGGCCAGGCTGCGGCGGACGGCCGGCACGAGAGCGAGGAGGCGTAGCGCTAGGTTTCGCAGCGGGCGAGCCGCCGGCGGGGCGGTGGCCAGTCGGGTGAGCCGGTGGGCTAGTGCGACCACATGCATGGCTTCGGCTCGACTGGAGGTCGCATACTCGTCGAGCTCGTCCTCGCGGCCTTCCCGCAGCGCCACCGAGAGCGCATCCCCGAGAGTCACTGCATCACGCAGGCCGAGGTTCATGCCTTGCCCACCTGCAGGGCTGTGCGTATGTGCGGCGTCGCCGGCGAGCAGCACCCGCCCGGCCCGGTAGTGGTCCGCCACCCGCTCGTGGATCCGGAACCTGGATCCCCAGATAACTTCGGTCACCCTTGCCGTCGTACGGCGCGGCCCCCGGGTGTCGAGGAGTTGCTGTGCATAAGCGACGTCCGGCTGCTCCGGCGCATCGTCGACCTCAGCCACCAGCCGGAACGAACCGTCCGGCAACGGCGCCACGACCAGCATGCCGGGTCTGGAGAAAAACAGGAGGACCTGGTCAGCCGGCAAGCCGCCCTCCACCCGGACGTCAGCCAGCGCGAAGGACAGCGGTAACGCGCCGTTGCCGTCGGACCCGAGCCCGGCCAGGTCGCGCATCGTGCTGTGCATGCCGTCGGCGGCAACGACGTACCTGGCCTTGATCGTGTCGCCGCTGTCCAGCGTGACCTCGGCACCGTCCGCGCTCTGGCTGAGCCCGGTGGCAACGTGCGGGCGGTGGACCCTGCCGCCGAGCTCCTCGAGGCGGTCGAGCAGGACCTGCTCGGTGACGTTCTGCGGGACCATCAGCGTGTACGGATACTCAGTCGGGAGCCCGTCGAACCGGACCGGCACGAGCTCGCGATCCCCATCGCGGATGCTGAACTGCCGAGCGTGTATACCCAGCCCCGCCAGTCGCCTCGAGACGCCGATGCGCTCGAGCATCTCTAGGGTCCGGGCGTGCACGACAGCGGCGCGTGAGGTATTCGCCCCCGCCGCCTGCTGATCGACCACAGTGACCTCATGGCCATGCCCGACCAACGAGGCTGCGACCGCTAACCCCACCGGCCCCGCACCAACCACGAGCACGTCAGTCCGAACAGGAAGCTCGCTCATCACGATCTCCTTCGCTGAATAGTGATTCGTTGCCTAATCGTCCGGACGGCACGCGTCTTCAAGCGCTCCTTCATGCCGGGGACTCGTCCACGGTCGCAGGCGCGACCGCGCAGGGTAAGCCGGGAGGCAGGCGGGCTGGAGGTCGGGTTTCTGGTGGGTTTTTCGCCGGCCGTCGGTTTGAGCGCCCCAAACCATCCGATTCAGCCGGCCTCGATGAGCTCCACGCGGTACGAATCCGGGTCTTGAACGAAACAGAGGCGCGAGCCGCCCTCGCGAACCCTGTACGGCGGCCGTTCCGGCTCGATCCCTTGCTCGGCCAGCCGGGCGAGCGTTCCGTCGAGGTCGTCGACGCTGAGCGCGATGTGCCCGTACGCCGTCCCGAGGTCGTAACCGCGCCCGTCGTGGTTGAAGGTCAGCTCCAGCTCCTCGTCCTGGCCCGGGACCCCGAAGAAGTAGTTGGTTGCCTCCAGCTCTCCGTCACGCACGATCGGCAGCTCACGCCGGAACTCGAAGCCGAGCGCCTCGTAGAAGGCGCGGCTCGCTTCCGGCTCGGTGATGCGATACATCGTGTGGAGGAAGCGGGTCATGCGCTAAGCGTAGAGATGCCGGGGCAGCGCAGGCCTCACGTTGCGGCGCGGACGGCCTTGTGGATCCGCACGGCTCGCGACACACCCTTGAGCGGCACATCGCCGACGAGCTGGAACTCGACGTCGGCGGCCGCGGCGTTTTGCCGTGCGTCTTCGCTCACGAGCACCTCCCGCGGCCGCGCGTAGTCGGCAATCCTGGCCGCGACGTTGACCGTTCTGCCGAAGTAGTCGCCCTCCTGGGCGATCACAGCACCGGCATTGATCCCCACCCGCGCGGGAACCGAGGTCTCCACCTCGGTCTGCTCGACGAGCTCGAGGCCGGTGAGGATGGCATTGCCGGCGTCGGCGAAGTGGAACATCACGCCGTCTCCGAGCCATTTGACCGGCCGCCCACGGTGCGCCTGCGCCGCGTCCTGCACGATGCTCGCGAGACTCGCGGCAAGCTCGGCAGCAGCCTCGTCTCCTCGCTCGTCCGCGAGCGCCGTGTAGCCGGTGAGGTCGAGGAAGGCGATCGCCGGCGGCTGCCTCGGTTGCGGGGGCGTGATCCCTCGCTCCTCCATGAACCCCTCGGTCACCGCGACGAGGTAGTCGAGGACGAAATGCTCGCGGTGCCGTCGCTGAAGCCAGGGGACGACACTGCTGACGAGCTCGGTGAAGCCGGCCGCGCGCTCGTAGACGAGCCTGTCCCTTTCCTCGTCCGGCAGCTGGAAGGCTCCGACGCGCTGGCGAACGACTCGATCGAAGAACTGCAAGCCCGAGTCGACCATTCGCTGGACAGTGCCGCCGTACAGCCGGGCGAAGCGCGAGAGCTCGTCGTCGGTCGCCAGGTCGAGCCTCGCCAGCAGCAGGGAGAGCATCTCCACGTCCTCCTCACGCACGCGGTCGTCGGCCGGCGGCGGCAAGCCGAATTCACCGCTGAGGCGGCGCAACAGCTCGGGCCGGCGCTCGAGCCGCGCGGCGAGCTCGCCGTAGGTGGCCGTCATCCGCGCGGGCTCGGGGAGGAACAACCCGAGCGGGAACGACAGTTCCCCTCCCGCAATCCCGCGGGCAACGTCCTCCAACGCGATCCCGGCCTCCTCGAAAGCCGCCATCAGGCGGACGACGTGGACATCGGAGGAGGCGAATAGCCCGTCGTCCGCGGAGGGCCCGAGGACGTCAAGGTCGGCCAGCCGCTGCACGTAGTCGAGCGAGCACGGAGCAAGCTCGGCGAGCTCCTGCGCCGTGACCCTGGCCACGGCCTGACTCTAGCGGGCTGGGGCGAAAGGCCCGCCGAATTCGCTGGGCGCAGCCACAGAGGGTCTCATTCGAAGGTGATCACGAGCTCCCGGATCCGATCGCGCTCCCATTGGAGACGTAGCTCGCCCGCGCGGACGCCGGCCTCTGCGGCCCAGCCGTAGTCGGCGACGGTGCGCTCACCGTCCTCGCGGACGTTGCGGATCTCGACCTCGTCGTCGGGCGGGCGCTCTTCGTATGCAGACCGGATCTCGTCACGGCCGCAAAAAGGGCCGACCGGGACGCCCTCGAAGCGGACCTCGGCGTCGTCGGTGAACCACCCGGCGAACTCGCGCCAGTCGCCGCTGCGAACCGCGGCATTGTGGACGGCGATGTACCTGTCGATCGCGCTCATGGCTCGAGATCCTCTCGCAGCAGGCCGTAGAGGACGCCGTCCACCCACTCGCCGTGGCGCCAGTAAGCCTTGCGGCGCACGCCTTCGCGGACGAATCCCGACCGCTCGGCATGGCGCTGCGCGCGTTCGTTGAAGCCGTAGATCTCGAGCTGCAGTCGATGGAAGCCGAGCTCGAGGAGCAGATGCCCCTGGAGCAACCTCGCGGCGGTGTCCGAGAGGCGGCGGCCGCGGAAGTCCGGATGGATCGCGAGGTTGCCGAGGTGGGCGATCCTCGAGCGGCGGTTCGCGAGCTCGAAGCCCATGACCCCGGCACGCCGCCACGCCCCCTCATCTTCCACCTCGAGCACGAAGCGGCCGAACTCCTCCGGCTCGAGTTGCGAGCGTTCCACTTCCTCGAGGAGCCCCTCGCGATCCCGCGGCCGCGCGCCGGCCAGGTACGGCTCCACGTCTTGGTGCGTGGTCAGCTCGAGCAGGAAATCGACGTCGCCGGGCTCGGCGCGCCGCAGGCGAAGGCCGTCGGCCTCCATCACGACGTGGGCGCGGCAGGCGCTGTCTCCCGCCGCGCCGGTCGGACGGCGCCGGACCCAAGCGCCACGCCGCCGAGAATCAGGACGAGCCCGACGAGCTCCGGCACGGTCAACGGCTCCTCCAGGAGCGTGACGCCGTAGAAGAGCGCGGTTACCGGGAGCAGGTACGTCACGAGGCTCGCGCGGGCCGAGCCGTCGGTCTCCACGAGCCGGTAGTAGATGAACTGGCCGATCGCCGTACCCAGCACGGCCAGCGCGAGCACCGAGCCGACCTCTTTCCAGCCGGGCGGCTCGGCAGGCAGCTCGGCCAGTCCGGGCAGGAGCAGCGCGAGCGCGCCGCCCGTCATGGTGGCGGTGACGAGGGCGAGCGGCGTCGTCCGGCTGACGAGATCCTGTACCCAAAGGCTCGAGGCCGCGTACGAGATCGAGGCGAGAATCACCGCGAGCGTGCCGGCGACCGCCCACCAGCCGCCCCGCGGATCGACGCCGGCGAGCACGGCGACGCCCAGGAGCCCCACGAAGACGCCGAGCAGCCGAGCGCCGGTGCTCCGCTCCTGGGGGAGGTACCGCAAGGCGATGAGGGCGACGAAGATCGGCATCGATGCATTGGCGATGGCTGCGACGCCGGAATCGATGTGCCTCTCGCCCCAGGCGATCAGCGTGAACGGAATCGCGCCGTTGACGACCCCGAGCAACAGCCCCGCCCAGCCGAGCCGGCGCACATCCGCGACGGCGCCGCCCGCACCGCGCCGAGCGACCAGGACACCCCACATGATCAGTGCCGCGATCAGGAGCCGGAAGAACATCATCGTCCAGGGCTCGAAGTCCCGGTTCGCAACCTTGATGAACATGAAGGACGCTCCCCAGATCGCCGCGAGCAGCAGGAGCAGAGGGATGTAGAGGCGGCTCACGGCTCGGCGCCTACGCTAGCCGTGACGCGTCCGCGAAGGCGGCTACACTCGATGATCTGACGCCGGTCGCGGAACAACCGCTGCATCGTGCCCTGGGGCTGACCGACGGCGAGCTCACCCGGATCTGCGATCTGCTCGAACGGGAGCCGAACCACTTCGAGCTCGCGGTCTTCTCGCTCCTGTGGTCGGAGCACTGCGGCTACAAGCATTCGGCGCCGCTGCTGAAGCGGCTCCCGGCCGGCGGCGACGAGGTGCTCCAGGGCCCCGGCGAGAACGCGGGCGTCATCGACGTCGGGGACGGGCTCGCGGTCGCGTTCAAGGTCGAGAGCCACAACCACCCGAGCGCGGTCGAGCCGTTCCAGGGGGCCGCGACCGGCGTGGGTGGGATCCTGCGCGACATCGTCGCGATGGGGGCCCGGCCGATCGCGCTGCTCGACGGGTTGCGCTTCGGCACACCGGATTGGGCTTTCCGGCGAGCCGTCGCCGGGATCGGGCATTACGGAAACTGCGTCGGCGTGCCCACCATCGGCGGCGAGTCGGTCTTCGACGAGGCGTACGAACACAACTGTCTCGTCAACGCGATGTGCGTGGGCGTTCTTCCAGCCGAGCGCCTGACGAGGGCCGGCGCCAGCGGCTCCGGCAACATTCTCGTGCTCTACGGCGCCACGACGGGCCGCGACGGAATCGGCGGCGCCAGCGTGCTGGCGAGCCAGGAGCTCGGCGACGGCTCGGCGGAGAAACGGCCCTCGGTCCAGATCGGCGACCCGTTCACCGGCAAGAAGCTGATCGAGGCGTCGCTGGAGCTGGTCGAGGGCGGGCTCGTCGCGTCGCTCCAAGACTGCGGGGCGGCGGGCCTGGCGTCCTCGCTGGCCGAGATGGCGCGTGACGGCGCGGGTGTCGACGTCCATCTCGACCGCGTGCCGCTTCGAGAGGAGGACCTCGCCCCCTGGGAGATCATGATCTCCGAGAGCCAGGAGCGCATGGTCGCCGTGGTCGAGCCGTCCAGGCTCGCCGATGTGGAGGCCGTCCTCGACAAATGGGAGCTGCACCACGCCGCGATCGGCTCGGTGACCGACGGCGGCGAGCTCCGCTGTTTCTTCCGAGGCGACCTCGAGTGTGCGATCCCGGCGCGCCTTCTCACCGACGAGTGTCCCCGCTACGAGGTGGGGCAGGCCGAGGCGCTCCCCACACCCGCACCCGTCTCGCCCGTGAACTTCGAGGAGCGCCGCTGGGTCTACGAGCAGTACGACCAGATGGTGCAGTCCCGGACGGTGCGGCGGCCCGGGCTCGGCGCGGCCGTCCTGCGGCTGCTCCCCTCCCACCGGGGCCTCGCCGTCTCGCTCGACGGCCCACCGCTCGGCGAGAGGAGGCCCTTCGAGGCAGGCACGGCCGCCGTCCTGGACGCGGCGCGCAACGTCGCCTGCACCGGCGGCCGGCCGATCGGGCTGACGGACTGCCTGAACTTCGGCAACCCGGAGAAGGCCGAGATCGGCTGGGAGCTCGCCCAGGCGATCGAGGGAATTGCCGCAGCTGCCGAGGCGCTCGGCATCCCCGTCGTGTCGGGGAACGTCTCGCTGTACAACGAGACCGACGGCCGGGCGATCCCGCCGACGCCAGTTGTCGGCTGCATCGGCATCATCGAAGACGTGAGAACCGTCCCCTCGGGCTGGCGCTCCGGCGACACGCTCCTACTTGCAGAGGCTGGCGAGACGCTCGCCGAGCAGGCGGAGCTGATCGAGTTCGTCTGGCAGTCGGCGCCGGTGCTATCCCTCGCCCACGATGTCTCCGACGGAGGGCTCGAGACCACCCTGGCGGAGGGTGCGTCCTGGAGTGGCCCGGCCGCGCGTGCGACCGGGAAGGCACCGCAGGGTTCTGTCGTGCTCGCGTGCGCGCCCGGGAACGTCGAAAAGCTCGAGTGGCCGCTGCTGACCGTCCTCGGAGCCGTCGCCTGATGTGCGGCGTTTTCGGCATTCGTGCAGACGACCGCGACGTCGCGCGCGTCACCTATTTCGGCCTCTTCGCGCTCCAGCACCGGGGCCAGGAGTCCGCCGGGATCGCAGTCTCCGACAATGGGCGCCTCACCGTGCTCCGCGATATGGGCCTCGTCACCCAGGTTTTCAACGAGGAGAAGCTGCGCGGGCTGCACGGGCAGGTGGCCGTCGGGCACACCCGCTACTCGACCACCGGCTCGACCCACTGGGACAACGCTCAGCCGCTGATCCACCACGGGCGGACCCGCACGGTCGCCCTCGGCCACAACGGCAACCTCGTCAACGCGGCCGAGCTCCGCGAGGAGCTTGCAGCCGCGGGCACGCCACTGAAGACGACGTCGGACACAGAGGTGATCGCGGCGCTGATCGCCAACGATCCGGCGCCGCTGCCCGAGGCCGTGGCAAACGCGATGCAGCGGCTCGAGGGCGCGTTCTCGGTCACCGCGCTCTCCGAAGGAAAGCTGATCGGCTTTCGAGACGCCCACGGGTTCAGGCCGCTTGTGCTCGGTCGGCTCGACGCCGACTGGGTCATCGCCTCGGAGACGTGCTCGCTCGACCTCGTCGGCGCAGAGCTCGAGCGCGAGGTCGGACGCGGAGAGCTGATCGTGATCGACGACGAGGGATGCCACGCGACGGAGGCCATGCCCGAGGCGGACGGCGGCGCGCTCTGCATCTTCGAGTTCTTCTATCTCGCCCGTCCGGACTCGCGGCTGGCGGGCGTCGAGGTTCACGCCGCGCGGGTGCGGATGGGCGAGCGCTTGGCCGAGGAGGCCCCGGCGGATGCCGACCTGATCCTGCCGATTCCGGACTCGGGCACGCCCGCCGCGATCGGCTTCTCGCGCGCGACCGGGATCCCCTTCAGCGAGGGCCTGATCAAAAATCGCTACGTCGGGCGGACGTTCATCGAGCCCGACCAGGGGCTCCGAGAGCAGGGCGTCAGACTGAAGTTCAACCCGCTCGCGGAGGTGAAGGGAAAGCGCGTCGTCGCGGTCGACGACTCGATCGTCCGCGGCAACACGACACGGCAGATCGTCACGATGCTCTTCGAGGCGGGCGCGGCCGAGGTGCACGTCCGTGTCTCCGCACCACCGGTGATCTCGCAGTGCTACTACGGGATCGACTTCGCTGACGAGGACGAGCTGATCGCCGCGAGGCGCACGGTCGAGGAGGTCCGCGAGCACATCGGCGCCACCTCGCTCGCCTACCTCTCGCTCGAGGGCCTGCAAGCCTCGACGCGGCGTCCGGAGTCGTCGTCCTGCCGCGCGTGCCTCACGCGGGACTACCCGACGGCAATCCCGCGCGAAGGCACGAAGCTGCGGTTCGAGAAGACGGCGGTCTAGCTACGCCTCGAGCACCCGGCTCGCCTTCGCGATGCCGCGGCTGAGCATGTAGAACGCGGTCAAGACGGTCGTGTAGAGCACCCACTGCTGGGTGTCGACGCTGTCCGCGATGATCCAGATCAGCACGAAGATCAGCTCGACGATCACGTACACGGCGAACTCCGCATTGCCGGGCATCGGCAGGCGCGCAAGTGACCCCGGCGAGCCGAGGGTCTGGCCCATCGGCACGTTAGGGCCGGATCCCTGGGGAGTTGATGAGGACATGCCAGCTCTCCTTTCTCGCAGAACCTGGACGAACAGGTTCATCGTTGTCCCGAGAGCTCCTGCCCGCGCCCGTACCGGACCGCGCGTCGAACGAGGCGCGGATCGATACCGCGTTCGAGCAGCTCCTGGCGGAGCTCGCCCTCGGCGGCGAGCTTGAGAAAGAGCCACGCGAGCGCGGCGAGCGTCACCGCGGACCCCTCGATCATCATCACCGTCCCCGCGAGCACCTGGTCGTGGAGCGCTGAGACTCCCCAGATCGGATCTTCGTGGATGTAGAAGGGGTAGAAGACAGTCCCGGACCAGAGGAAAACGTTGCCGAGCACCGTCTCGAAGGAGCGGACGACGGCGATGTAGCCGAGCTTGAAGCCCGTCCCGAACCACTCCGGGCCGGGCAGGGTCTCGACGACGGCGGCCCACATGAGCGCGCCGGCCGTGAAGAAGCACAGGTGCTCGAGGGCGTGGATGGCGTCGTGGTGCAGGGCGGCCTCGTACATGAAGGGCACGTGCCAGCCCGCGAGGTTGATCGCCCAGAGTGGCAGCGCGACGAACGGATGCGTCAGCACTCGGAGGCGATTGACGATGCGGAAGCGAAGCAGCGGCTGGAGGACCGGGCCCGTCAAACCCACCACGACGCAGAGCGGCGCAAGATCGCCCAGCAGGACGTGCTGGATCATGTGCATGAACAGGAACTGGTCTTCGGCGTAGACGTCGATGGGCGAGGCGAGCGCGACGAACGCCAGCAGCAGGCCGGTGGCGAAGATCCAGGCGCGCCAGGCCGGAACGGGTGTGCCCCGTCGGCGCAGCGTCCTCAGCCGCCGCGCGTAGAGCAGGCCGACGAGCGCGATCGGCACGATCTGCAGCGGCTCGAACCGCCAGCTTGTCAGCAGCGACGGCGCGACCTCCGCGGGGCCCCCGTGAAACAGCAGCACGAGCGTTTAGCGTAGATGTCGTGCAGCTCTTCCACTACCACCTGGTCACCAGCAAGGTGCGGGACGTGGAAGCGCGCTACATCGCCAAGCTTGGCTTCCGCCTCGTGGCGCGCTACGGGCGAATCGGCGACGAGCAGACGCACTACGAGGCCGGCGTCCCATGGGAGGAGCTCGACCGCATCGGGTTCCGGCTCCGGCTCTCGGAGCTCGAGCGCGGCGCGGTCAACGTGGTTGTCCAGCCGGGCCAGTGGGACCTGCCCAGGCTCGATCACGTCGGCTTCGCCCTCGACGACGACGAGTTCGCCGAGGCGCTCGAACGCGCAAACCGGCTCGAGCTCCGGGTGCAGGAGTACCCCGGTCGCAGGACGTTCGTCGCGACCGGTGTCGGCTACCGGGTCGAGATCCATCCTCAACGCGACTGGATCGACGAGCTGCTCGGCGCGCGCGGCGAGATGAGGCTCGCCGGACTGCGGCTCAAGGCCGAGAACCCAGACGAGCAGGCGGGCGCGCTCGCGCAGCTCTTCGACCTCGTCCCGGACGAGACGGAGGTCGAGGTCGGTGACTCGTTCATCCGCTTCGTGCCGGGCGGGCCGCCCGGCCGTCCACAGCTCGACGGCGAGCTCTTCGGGTAGCCGTCCCGGCCGGAATGCGGCCTAGACTCGGCGTGTGAGCCGCAAGACGTACGCGGAGGCCGGGGTCTCGCTGGCTGCCGCCGACGCGGTCGTCGCGCGCCTGCGCGCCGCAGTCGAGTCGACCGGCGCCGCGAACTTCGGCGCCTTCGCGGGCCTGCACCCGCTTGCCGATGGACGCCTGCTCGCGGCATCGACCGACGGCGTCGGCACGAAGCTGATCCTCGCGCGTGAGCGTGGGCGTCTACGCGAGTGCGGGCGCGACCTCGCCGCCCACTGCATCAACGACGTGCTCACGACCGGCGCGACGCCCTTGTTCCTGCTCGACTACGTGGCGGCGAACGAGCTCGAGCTCGAGCAGGTGGCCGAGCTCGTCGAGGGGGCGGCGGAGGTCTGCCGGGAGGCGGGCTGCGCGTTGATCGGCGGCGAGACGGCCGAGCTGCCTGGGATCTACCGGGAAGGCGAGCTCGACCTGGCGGGCACGTGCGTCGGCATCGTCGAACGGGACGAGCTGATTGACGGCTCGCGGGTCGAGGCGGGCGACCTCGTGCTCGGTTTCCCCTCGGCCGGGGTGCACGCCAACGGCTTCACGCTCGTCCGGCGGGTGCTCGAGGACGAGGGCTACGAGGGACCCGATCTGCTGGCCCCGACCCGGCTCTATCTTTCCGCGGTTCGAGAGCTCGTCCGCCGCGCCGATGTGCGGGCGCTCGCACACGTCACGGGTGGCGGAATCACCGGCAACCTCGCGCGCGTGATGCCCGCAGGCGTCTCGGCAGAGATCGACTGGGAGAGCTGGGAGCGCCCGGCCGTCTTCGAGTGGCTCGGGCGTCACGTCGGTGAGCAGGAGCTGCGCCGCGTCTTCAACCTCGGGATCGGCTACTGCGCCGTGGTGCCGCCCGCCGATGCCGGCGAGGAGCTCGTGATCGGGCGGATCCGTTGATCGGCGTCCTCGTCTCCGGCTCCGGCACGAACCTGCAGGCGCTCCTCGACGAGGGCCTCCCGATCGGGGCCGTGGCGTCGAACAACACCAAAGCGCCGGCGCTCGACCGGGCCGCACGGGCAGGCGTCGAAGCAGGTGCCTTTCCCGCGGTCGAGTTCGACAGCCGCGAGCAGCGTGATGCGGAGATGGCGGAGTGGTTGGCGGAGCGCAACGTCGAGCTGGTCGTGCTCGCCGGCTACATGCAGTTGCTGAGCCGGGCGTTCCTCGATCGATTCCCGCACCGAGTTCTCAACGTGCACCCGTCGCTGCTGCCGTCGTTCCCCGGCGCGCACGCCGTCGAGGACGCCCTCGCCCACGGTGTCAAGGTGACGGGCGCGACCGTCCACTTCGTCGACGAGGGAGTCGACACCGGCCCGATCGTGCTGCAGGAGGCGGTCGAGATCCGCGACGGCGACACGGCCGCGTCGCTCCATGCGCGCATTCAGGAGGTCGAGCATCGGCTGCTGCCCCGCGCGGTGCGCCTGTTCCTCGACGGCAAGCTGAGCCCGGCGGTCACCGCGTGATCCGGCGCGCGCTGATCTCGGTCTACGACAAGTCGGGGCTCGACGAGTTCGCCCGAGGGCTGGCCGAGCTCGGCGTCGAGATCGTCTCGAGCGGGGGGACGAGCGCGCACCTCGAGGAGATGGGCATCGAGGTGACGCGGATCGAGGACATCACGCAGGTCCCGGAGATGCTCGGCGGCCGGGTGAAGACGCTCCACCCGCGGATCCACGCGGCGATACTCGCCCGGCGGGACGAGCCCGGCGACGTCTCGTCGCTCGAGGAGGAGGAGATCACGCCGTTCGACCTCGTCTGCGTCAACCTCTACCCGTTTCGCGAGACAGTCGCCCGGCGCGGCGTCACCGAGGAGGAGGCCGTGGAGGTGATCGACATCGGCGGGCCGGCGATGATCCGGGCCGCCGCGAAGAACTTCGCGCACGTCGCGCCCGTCAGCCGGACCCTCCAGTACGAGCGTGTGCTCGAGGAGCTGAGACGCGACGGCGAGCTGTCCCTCGTAACCCGGCGTGAGCTCGCGGCCGAGGCCTTCTCCGTCACGGCCGCATACGAAGCGTCGATTGCGGCGTGGTTCATGGATCGGGACACGTTCCCGGACCGGCTGATCCCGGCGTTCGAGAAGGTGCTCGATCTCTCCTACGGGGAGAACCCGCACCAGCGCGCCGCGTTCTACGCGGAGATCGGCGCCCGTCGCCACCTGCTCTCGCAGGTCGAGCAGCTTCATGGGCGTGCGCTGTCGTTCAACAACCTCAACGACCTGAACGGTGCACGGCTGTGCTTGCGCGAGTTCGAGCTCCCGGCCTGCGTGATCGTCAAGCACGCGAACCCGTGCGGCGTCGCCGTCGCGGGCTCGATCGAGAACGCGTACGAGCGGGCGCTCGCGGCCGATCCGGTCTCGGCGTACGGCGGGATCGTGGTTGTAAACCGGCCGGTGTCGGAGGAGTTGGCGGGCCTGCTGGTGGAGCAGTTCGTGGAGGTTCTCTTCGCGCCCGGCTACGAGGAGGGAGCGCTCGAAACCCTGACGCAGAAGCCGGCGACGCGGATCCTCGTCGACCAGGAGCGGCGCCGGTACGCCGCCGGCGAGCGTGACTACAAGCGCGTGCTCGGCGGCATGCTGGTCCAGGATCGCGACTGGGACGTCGAGGACCGGAGCGGCATGGAGATCGCCTGCGGCTCCGTCGACGAGATGCTGTGGGGCGAGCTCCTGTTCGCCTGGCGAGTGTGCAAGCAAGTCACCTCGAACGCGATCGTGCTGGCGCGCGAGCTACAGACCCTCGGCGTCGGCGCCGGCCAGATGAGCCGCGTCGACGCCGTGGCCATCGCACTCGCGAAGGCCCGCGAGCACGGCCACGAGCTCGAGCGGGCGGTGCTCGCATCCGATGCGTTCTTCCCGTTCGCCGACGGCCCTGAGCTCGCGCTGAGGGCCGGCGTGACCGCGTTCATCCAGCCGGGCGGCTCAAAGCGAGACGACGAAGTCGTGGCCGCCGTCGAGGAAGCAGGCGCGACGATGGTCTTCACCCACCGCCGCCACTTCCGCCATTAGCGGTGCAGGCCGCCGGCCCGGGACATCAGGTGCGCTCGTGAACGAGCTCGACCTCCGCGTTCGCAGACACGTCTACCGCAGCGTCGTCGAGCTCGGGCGGGCGCCGACGGTGGCCGAGCTCCGCCAGGAGCCCGGCCTCGAAGACGTCGAGGGCTCGCTGCGGCGGCTGCACGATGCGCACGCTCTGGTGCTGGAGCCCGAGAGCGGCGAGATCCGGATGGCCAATCCTTTCTCGGCGGTACCGACGCCCTATCGGGTCGAGGCGGACGGCCGCTTTTGGTACGCGAACTGCGCCTGGGACGCATTCGGGATCCCGGCCGCGCTGCACGTGGGAGGTCACGTGTCGGCCGTCTGCCCCGACTGCGGCGAGACGCTCGAGATCGATGTCGGCGGCGGCCGCGACGCGCCGATCCCTGACGACCACGTCTTCCACGTCCTCGTCCCCGCCGCGCACTGGTGGGACGACATCGGCTTCACCTGAAGCACGATGAACCTCTTCCGGTCGGAAGAGCATCTAGAGCGCTGGCTCGACGCGAACGGCCGGGAGGCCGGCGCGATCCTCGACTCGCGCCGGCTCTGGCTGCTCGCCGAGGCCTGGTGGAGCGATCGGCTCGCACCGAACTGGGTGCCGCACACTCGCGGGCAGAACCAGGCAATCCTCGCCGGACTTGGCCTCACCACCCCGTTCTGGCAACTTCCCTGAGCCGGAATAGCCGTCGCGGCAGTTACGTTCTGCCGCGCAAGTGACCCGAGGGAGGGAAGCATTGACCGACGTAGCCGCCGAACCCGATCCGCGCCGCTGGTTCATTCTCGCCGTCGTAGGCACGGCGTTCTTCATGACGATCCTCGACGTCGCGATCGTGAACGTCGCGATCCCGTCGATCGAGACGGATCTGGACATCAAACGCGAGACGGTGCAGTGGGTCATCACCGCCTACGCGATCACCTTCGGCGGCTTCCTGCTGCTCGGCGGCCGGATGGCCGACCTGCTCGGGCGGCGGCGGATCTTCGTGCTCGGCATCGTCCTCTTCACGCTGGCCTCCCTCGCCTGTGGGCTCTCGAAGGCGGCGGACAGCGCCGAGGTCCTCATCGCCGCACGCGCGGTGCAGGGACTCGGCGCCGCGATCATTTCCCCCGCGGCGCTCTCGATCGTTACCACGACCTTCAGCGAGGGCGCCGAGCGAAACAAGGCGCTCGGCATCTGGGGCGCACTCGGCGGCTCGGGAGCCGCCGCCGGCGTGCTCTTCGGAGGGATTCTCGTCAAGTACCTCGGCTGGGAATGGATCTTCTTCGTCAACGTGCCGGTCGGCATCCTCGTCTTCCTGCTGGCGGAGCGGATCATTCCCGAGAGCCGGGTCGAGGACGCCCAGCGCCGCTTCGACGCGGCCGGTGCGATCACGGTCACCAGCGGGCTGGCGGTGCTCGTCTACGCGATCTCGAAAGCGCCCGACGACGGGTGGGGCTCGACCCGGACGATCCTGCTCCTGATCGTCGCCGGGCTGCTGCTGGCGGCGTTCATCGTCATCGAGCTCCGAGGCAGGGCGCCGCTCGTCCCGTTCGGGATCTTCCGCAACCGTTCCTTGAGCGGAGCGAACGTCGTCGGCTTCCTGATGGGCATGGTCATCTTCGCCAACTTCTTCGTCCTGACCCTCTACGTCCAGCAGGTGCTCGGCTGGTCGGCGCTTAAGACCGGCGTCACCTTCCTCGCCACCGCGGGCACGACCGTGATCTGGGCAGGTGTCGCACAGGCGCTGGCGACGAGGCTCGGTCCGCGGGTGGTCATGACCGCCGGCCTGCTCGTCCTCGCGGCCGCGCTCTACTGGTACACGCGCATTCCAGTCGACGGGAGCTACTGGCCGGACCTGTTGCCCGCCTACCTCATCTTCGCCGTCGGGCTGGCATTTGCGTTCGTGCCCGTCTCGATCGCCGCGCTCACAGGAGTCGCACCGCACGAAGCAGGGCTCGCCTCGGGGCTCCTGAACACGAGCCAGCAGATCGGCGGCGCGATCGGCGTCGCCGTCGCGACCACGATCTTCAGCACCCAGGCGAAGGATCTGCTCTTGACGGGGCATACACCGGCCGAGGCGTACACCTCCGGTTACCAGCACGCGTTCTGGGCGCTCATGGCGCTGTCGCTGGCCGGCGCGGTGGCGGCCTTCGTCCTGCTGCGGGGAGTGAAGAGGCCCGGCGTGGAGGAGCACGAGCCGGCGGGAATCGTGATCTAGGGATCTAAGCTTCGGGCGATGGCGCGCGAGTTCCCCACGCTGCTCGAGCTCGTCGGCGCGACACCGATCGTCCGCCTCGACCGGCTCGGCCGCGACGTCGAGCCGGCGCTGCTGGCGAAGCTCGAGTACCTGAACCCCGGCGGGTCAGTCAAGGACCGGATCGGCCTGCCGATGATCGAGCAGGCGGAGAAGGACGGAAGGCTCGAGCCCGGCGGCACGATCATCGAGCCGACCTCCGGGAACACCGGCGTCGGCCTCGCGATCGCCGCGGCCGTGAAGGGCTACCGCTGCATCTTCGTGATGCCCGACAAGATGAGCCAAGAGAAGATCGCGCTCCTGCGCGCTTACGGCGCCGAGGTCGTGATCTGTCCGACCGCCGTTCCGCCGGACTCGCCCGAGAGCTACTACTCGGTTTCCGACCGCCTCGCGGAGGAGATCCCCGGCGGTTTCAAACCCGACCAGTACTCCAACATGGCCAACCCCGAGGCTCACTACGAGCAGACCGGCCCGGAGATCTGGGAGCAGACGGGCGGCGAGATCGACGCGATCGTGATCTCGGTCGGCACCGGCGGCACCATCTCGGGCGTCGGTCGCTTCTTCAAGGAGCGCAAGCCGGACGTGCTGATCGTCGGGGCCGACCCGGAGGGATCCGTTTACACGGCCCAGGACGAGCGCGACGTCCACCCGTACCTCGTCGAAGGAATCGGCAAGGACACGTGGCCGCAGACGATGAACCCGGAGGTCGTCGACGAGTGGATCCGCGTGTCCGACCGCGACTCGTTCCTGACCGCGCGCCGTCTCGCCCGCGAGGAGGGGCTCCTGGCCGGCGGCTCGGGCGGAACCACCGTCTGGGCCGCCCTGAAGGTGGCGGAGCGCCTCGGCCCCGAGGCGACGATCCTGACGATGATCCCCGACACCGGCCGGAACTACCTGTCGAAGTTCTACGACGACAACTGGTTCCTCGACCACGGCTTCCTGGATCGGCGCGCGCGGGTGCCGACCGTCGACGAGGTGCTGGCCGCGAAGCGCGCCGAAGAGCCGGAGCTGCCCGCGTTCGTCGTCATCGGCTCGCATCAGAAGGTCGGCGAGGCGATCGAGCTGATGCAGCAGTACTCGATCTCGCAGCTACCGGTCGTCCGCGACGGCGCCTCCGAATCCCTCGCCGACGTGGTCGGCTCGCTCCAGGACCGGGACCTGCTCGACCGCGTGTTCAAGAATTCGGACGCGCTGCACGAGGACGTCGCCACGGCGATGCAGCCTCCGCTCGCGACCATCGACATCCGCGACTCGCTCGACGAGGTCTTCCCAATCCTGACCGGCCGCACGAACGCCGTCGTCGTCGCCCGGGACGGTCGGCCGGTCGGCGTGATCACCCGCTCGGATCTGCTCGACTACCTCGCGCACCAACGCGGCAACTCGAGCGGTTGATGGCCCTCGACCGCCTGCGCGGCCTGCTCGAGCAGGCGTTTCCCGAGGCGGCCGAGGTCTCGATCGAGGATCGGACCGGCGGCGGCGACCACTTCCTGGTGTACGTGCGCAGCCGGCGCTTCGACGGCATCCCGCTGCTCGAGCAGCACCGCCTCGTCAACGAAGCCCTCGCAGCCCCGTTCGCGGATGGCACGATTCACGAGCTACGGATCTCGACGAAAGGAACTCAGTGAGCGAGTTGCGCGAGCAGATCCAGAACGTGATCGACAACGAGGATGTCGCGATCTTCATGAAGGGGACGCCGCAGTTCGTGATGTGCGGCAACTCGATGCGCGCGCTCGAGGCGCTGCGCCGCGCCGGCGCGCCGGTGACCGCCGTGGACATCCTCCCCGACCCGCGCTTTCGCCAGGAGCTGAGCGAGCTCTCGAACTGGCCGACCATTCCGCAGGTCTTCGTCCGCGGCGAGCTCATCGGCGGGGCCGACGTCGTCGAGGAGCTGGAGGCGAACGGGGAGCTCGCCCGCACCCTCGAGGAGAAGCTGGGGGCCGGCTACCGCGACGCCGCGGCGGTCGAGAACGTGATCGCTCTGACGCCGGCCTAGGCTAGCTCCGAAGCGTCGGCCTGCAGGCGCGAGCCGAAGCGCAGG
>JBKPOY010000065.1:0-27160 GCA_046733295.1 Actinomycetota bacterium
GGCAGAGAGAGCGGCGAAGATGAAAGCCTGGATCGAAACCACGATGACGACTTCGAAGAGGTAGAAGGCGGTCGCGGCGGGAACCACGACGACCGCGAGCACGACCGACTCGAGCACGAAGATCAGGCCGATGAAGGTCAGGATCAGCATGTGGCCGGCCAGCATGTTCGCGAAGAGACGAACGCTCAGCGAGATCAGCCGCATGAACTGACCGAGGATCTCGAGCGGGATGATCAACGGCAGGATCGCCTTCGGGACCTCCGGGATCCAGCTCTTGAAGTACTTGACCGGGCCGTTCCAGCGAATGCCTTCGTAGTGCGTGAAGAAGAACGTGAGCAAGGCGAGGGCGAGCGTGACGGACAGGGAGGACGTCGCCGCATAGATCCCCCAGACCGGCAACCCGTGCCAGGTCTCGCCGGTCAGCGGCAGCGGGATGAACCCGAGCATGTTCACGACCCAGATGAAGAGCATCAGGCTCGCGACGTACGGGAACCAGCGGCCGATCGCCTTCGAGGGCAGTCCCTGCTCGGCCACCTGCACCTGGGCGATCTCGTAGACCTGCTCGCCGATCGTGCGGCGCCGGTTCAGCGTCCTCCCGCGCATGAGGACCAGGCCCAGCAGAATCGTCACGACCGCGCCGAGCATCAGGTAGACGACCGCCTTCGTGATCGAGAGGTCGAGCGGGCCGAGATGGATCGGGATCCACTCGTGCTGCTCGAACTCCGTCGACGGGTCGAACTCGCCGCGGGCGAACGCGGGCGCGGGCAGGCTCAGGGCGAGCAGCGTCGCGGCGGCGAGGACACGCCTCATGCTCGAGGCTCCTGGGTGTAGTAGCTCGCGACGGAGACGGCGAGCTCGGCGGTGTACGCGAGGGCGTAGACGAGTGCGGCCGCAAGGCCGACCGATGCGTTCGATGCCGTCACGGCCACCAGCACGACCAAAACGGCGAGAACGCGTCCCATCATCCCGAACGCCAGCACGCTTGAGGCGGCGAGGTTATCCGGCGACGGGCGGACCCGCGAGAGCAGCAGGCCGAGCGCCTGCGCGCCGAGCCAGAGCAGCGCGGCGATCGCCCAGCCGGCGAGCGGCCAGCCGGCGAGCGCGAAGACCGGTAACGCGAGCACGACCACGACGCCGCCCGCGGCGATCGCCACGAGCCGGCCGGGAATCGGACGGGGGGCGCCGAGAGCGGTCGCGCGCATCAGAAGGCGTCCCGGTAGCGAAAGTAGACGGCGGCAACTCCCGCCGGCAGGCCGACGATCGCTCCGCCGAGGATCCCGTAGGAGAGCGAGCCCGCGGCCCAGCCGATCAACGCACCCGCGCCGATCGACGCGACGGTCGTGGAGGCGAGGAGCATGCCTGCTCCCGCCGGCTGGAACGTCGGGCGGGAACTGGGCTCCATCGCCGCGAGCATAGCAGAGCTTGTAACACCGTCAGAACGGCTTTTCTCCACGAAAAGCGGTTGTTTTCGACCGACTTTGTTCACCGGTTATCGTGCCCCGCGTGCCCGAGTTTCACGTCGAGACGATCGGCAGTGGGCCCCGGGTCGTCTTCGTCCACGGGAGCGGGAACGCGACCGGAGCGTGGGCCCGCCAACGCGAGCTGCAGAACCGGTTCACGCTGGTGTTGCCGGCCCGGACCGGCTATCCGCCGAACGCGCCGCTGGAGCGGATCGACTTCGAGCGGCAGGCTGAGGAGCTCGCGCCGCTGCTCGCCGGCGGCACGCACCTCGTCGGGCATTCCTACGGAGGCGTGATCGCGCTGCTCATGGCCGCCTCCGCTCCGCAGCACGTGCGGTCGCTCGTCGTCTCGGAGCCGCCCGCCTTCGGGGTAGCGCCGGACGACCCAGCGGTTGCGGAGCTCGCGGGCGAGCTGCGGCGGCTGTTCGAATCGGACGCGCTGGACCCGGCTGAGCATCTGCGGCGCTTCGTCGCGCTCGTCGGCGTGCAGCTCGACATTCCCGACCCGCTGCCGCCCGAGCTGGAGCAGACAGTCCGCGCGGGAATGGTGGAGCGGCCGCCGTGGCAGGCTGAGATCCCGTTCACCACCCTGCGCGAGGCGGCGATCCCCACGGTCGTGATCTCGGGCGGGCACCGGCGGGCGTTCGACGTCGTCGCCGACGCGATCGCCGAGCGCGTTGGTGCCCAGCGGGCGGTCGTCGCCGGCCGCGGCCACAGCATCCCCTCTGCGCCTGGGTACAACGAGACCCTGATCGGGTTCATGGAGTCGGTGTGATCACGCTGCCGCTGGAGAGCGAGCGACTGCGCGTCAGGCCGTTCGTGCCCGCGGAGGACGCGCCGATCCTGCACGAGCTCTGGGGCGACGCCGAGGCATTCCGGTTCGTCGTCCCCGGCGGGGTCGGCTCGGTCGAGGAGACGCGCGAGCGGCTCGAGTCGGCGCTGGAGCGCGCGCGGGACGGCTGGGGCTTCTGGGCGCTCGACGAGCTGGCAAGCGGCAGCCTGGTCGGAGGAGCGGGGCTGTTCCCGCTCGAGTGGAAGGGGCCGGAAATCGAGCTCGCCTACCATGTGCTTCCCTCGGCCTGGAATCGGGGCTATGCCACCGAGGCCGGCGCGGCGCTGCTGGCCGCGGCCTGGCGCGAGACGGACCTCGACCACGTGGTCGCCGTCGCGCTCGAGGCGAACCGCGCCTCGACCCGGGTGATGGAGAAGCTGGGCATGTCCTTCGAAGGCCGGGTTCGCTACCGCGACTTCGACGCCGTGCGATATTCAATTCACAGGCCCGTGACGCTTCCGTAACTGTGTCCGACCCCACTGAGACGCCGCGCGGGTGCAGGGAAATGTGGAAGGTTCGTCACACTTCGGTAGCGACGTCGGACACCAGGGCCCGGCCGGTGCGGCCATGAACGTCTGGGTCGACCTCACGAACTCGGCGCACGTGATCGTGCTTCGGCCCCTGGTCGAGCTGCTCGAGGAGGGCGGGCACACCGTGACGCTCACGGCACGGCCGCTCTCGCACACGACGGAGCTCCTCGACGACTGGGGCCACCCCTACACCGCGATCGGCCGCCACGGCGGCGCCGGTCGGGTCGGCAAGGCGCTCGCGGCCTCCGGCCGCGCCGCGCAGATGCTCGCGTTCGCCCGCGGCCGCGACTTCGACCACGGGCTCGCCCACGGGTCGACCGACCTCCCGCCGGTCGCCCGCGCCCTCCGGTTCCCGAGCACGACGATGTTCGACTACGAGTGGGCGACGCTGCAGCACATGCTCAACTGCCGGCTCGCCACCCGGGTGCTCGTTCCCGACGCGATCCCGGCCGAGCGGCTCGCCCGCTACGGCGCGAAGCCGCCGAAGCTCGTTCGCTACCCGGGCCTGAAGGAGGAGTACTACCTCAGCGGTTTCGAGCCCGACCCGGCGGTGCTCACGGGCCTCGACCGTGAGCGCCTGATCGCGGTCGTGCGCACCGCCCCGTCCTACGCGCTCTACCTCGGCGGCTCCGAAAACGAGCTCCTGCCGCGGGTGCTGCGCCGGCTGCTCGGCGCCGACGCGCAGGTCGTCGTGCTCGCGCGCACGGACGAGCAGCGTCGGGCACTGGCGGAGCACGACGAGCGCCTCGTCGTGCCGGAACGTGCCGTCGACGGGCGGAGCCTTGCCGCCCTCGCCGACCTCGTCGTCTCGGCAGGCGGGACGATGATCCGGGAGGCGGCCGTGCTCGGCACCCCCGTCTGGTCGATCTTCGAGGGGGCCCCTGGCGCAGTCGACGAGCAGCTCGTCCGCGAGGGCCGGGTGCGCTTCCTCCGCGACCCCGACGAGCTGGTGGTCGAGAAGGCGCCGGCGAACCGCCAGCGCCGCGGCCACCGCGACCCAGCCGATTTGTTGCGGCTCGCGATCCCCGCGGTCAGCGACGGCCGCTCGCGCTGAGCACCCGTTCGACCGCTTCCTCGCGCTCGGGGTCGTCCTCTGGCCGCCCGCGCCGCAAAAGCTGCAGGTGCCGCGACTTCAGAATCTCGAGCGTGTAGACCATCCAGACCGAGGCCGCGAGGACGACGAGCCCGACGCCGATCGCGATCAGCGTGTTGTCGAGCTCCCAGTTGCCGCGCGGGCGCGGCGGCTCGAAGCGGAGCAGGATCGCGTAGACCGCGAGGAGCAGCGCCCAGAGGTGCAAATAGGCGGCCGTGCGGCGCTGCGTGAAGCCGATCCGCATGAAGCGGTGGTAGAAGTGGTTCTGGTCGGGCGCGAAGGGCGACCGTTTGTACTTGAGCCGCTTCAGGACGACGAACGACGTGTCCAGGATCGGCACCGCAAGCACGAGCAGCGGTCCGACGAGGGCGATCGTGGCGGCCGTCTTCAGCACGCCCTGAACCGCGACGCACGCGAGCAGGAAACCCAGCGCGAGCGCCCCCGTATCTCCCATGAAGATCTTCGCCGGGTGGTAGTTGTGCCACAGGAAGGCGAGCGTGGCACCGCAGACGATCGCCGCCAGGACGGCTGCGTCCGTACGACCGAATGAGGCGGCGAGCAGCGCGAACGAGCCCGATGCGATCGCGACGATGCCTGAAGCGAGCCCGTCCATGCCGTCGATCAGGTTCACGAGGTTTGCGAGCGCGGCGATCCAGAACACGGTCAGCGGATAGGCAATCCACCCGAGATCGAAGTTGCCGACGAGCGGCGCACCGACCGATTCCCACGTCATCCCGAAGCCGACGACCGGGATCAGCGCCGCGACTACGATCCCGACCATCTTCACGGCCGCGTTCAGCCCCCGGATGTCGTCGATCAGGCCGAGCACGGCCACCATCAGCGTCCCGAGCAGGATGCCGAGGTAGTTCCCCTCCGGCTCGACGAAGATCACCATCGCCACCACGATCGCGATCACGATTGCGACGCCGCCGATCCGTGGGATCGGCTTGCCGCCGTGGACGCGCGGCCGGTCGCCCTTGTCGTCGACGCCGCCGATCCGCGGGGCCAGCCGCATCACGAGGGGCGTGAGCGCCAGCACGATGCCGGCAGCGGTCAGGAACCCCCAGATCGCCGTTCCGTCGCGAACGAGCGCGTGCACGGAGTCCGGGAAGGACATTCGTGGCCGTTATAGCTGACTCGGTTGTCGGCGGCCATGTGGAGGAATCGAGCCGCCCTGCCGATACTGGGTTACTGCGGGACAGGTTGGTAGCCTGCAACGTCTCTTGAGCAAGGTTCTCTCACCCGACACCGCCTTCGACGACCGGATCGCTCAGCGAACCGCGACGCTCGGCATCGTCGGCCTCGGTTACGCGGGGCTGCCGCTCGCAATGGCCTTCGCCGAGGCCGGCTTCGACGTCACGGGCATCGACCTGAACAAGGGGCGGGTGCAGGCGGTTCAGCGGCACGAGTCCTACCTCGTCGACGTCCCGAAGGAGCGCTACGAAGGTCTCGAAGGCAACCTCACGGCGACCACGGATTATTCGGTCGTCGCGGAGCTCGACGCCCTGACGATCTGCGTGCCGACGCCGCTCTCGAAGACGCGCACGCCCGATCTCGGCTACATCGTCTCGGCCGCCGAGTCGGTCGGCTCGAACATCAAGCCGGGGATGCTGATCGTGCTCCAGTCGACGACGCATCCCGGCACGACGGAAGAGGTCGTGCTGCCGATCCTCGAGGAGCGGTCCGGCGGCAAGGTCGGTAAGGACTTCTTCCTCGGCTACGCGCCGGAGCGCGTCGACCCGGGCAACCGGACCTGGACGATCAAGAACACGCCCAAGCTCGTCGCCGGCGTGACGGAGGAGTGCCTGCGGCGCACGGCGCTTCTCTACGAGCAGATCGTCGACACGGTGCAGCCTCTCTCGCGCCCGATGGTGGCCGAGACGGCGAAGCTGCACGAGAACACGTTCCGCGCGGTCAACATCGCGCTCGCCAACGAGCTCGCCCTGATGTGCGATCGGATGGGAATCTCCCCGTGGGAGGTGATCGAGGCCGCGTCCTCGAAGCCGTTCGGGTTCCTGCCCCACTACCCGGGCCCGGGCCTCGGCGGGGACTGCATCCCGGTCGTCCCGCACTTCCTCGCGTGGCGGTTGCGCGAGTACGGCTACTCGGCGCGCCTGATCGAGGCCGCGCACGAGGTCAACGCCGCGATGCCGCTCTACGTGGTGCAGAAGATCGCCGACGCGCTCAACGACGCGGGTCGCCCCATCAAGGGGTCCCGCCTGCTGCTGCTCGGCATGGCCTACAAGGCCGACGTCCACGACACCCGCGAGTCGCCCTCGCTCGAGATCATGCGCCAGCTGATCCAGCGCGGCGGCGACGTGCGCTACTGCGATCCGTGGGTCTCCGAGCTGGCCCTCGACGGACAGAACCACACGTCCGCGGAGTGGACGGCCGAGGAGGTCACGGCCGCCGACTGCGTGGTGGTGCTGACCCCGCACACGCGCTTTTCGGACGAGCCGCTCTGGGACCGCGCGCAGGTGATCGTGGACACGCGCCACGTCGTGCCCGACGGGCCGACCGTCCACCAGATCTAGGCCGATGAAGACCCTGGTCCTCGGGGCCGGGTACATCGGCGCGAAGCTCGGCGAGCTCGCGCTCGCAGCCGACCACGATGTGACGCTCGCCGACAACTGGTTCGCGACCGAGCGCGGCCAGCTGGACGCCCTGGCGGCGGCCGGGGCGCGGGTCGAGACGGCGGACATCCGGCGCTACGAGGACGTCGAGGCGCTGCTCGTCGACCGCCCCGACCGCGTGTACCTGCTGGCCGCCCAGGCCTCTCGGCCGCTCTCGGAACGCGACCCCGACTACACCGAGGAGACGAACGTCAGCGGAACCCGTCGAGTCGCCGCGGCTGCGGGCGGTGCGGGCGTTCCCCTGCTCGTGTTCGGCTCGTCACTGCACGTCTACGGCGCCGGGCTCACGGGTGAGGTCGGCGCCGATGCCCCCTACGGTCGGCAAGGCGACCTTGCCCACCTTTCGAAGATCTACGGCGAGCAGGCACTCGAGATCGAGGCCCGCCGGCACGGCTTCCGGCTGTCCGTGCTCCGGCTGGGAATCGTCTACGGTCCGAGCCCGGTCGAGCACGCGGCCGCCCACTCTCAGACGGTCGTCGACAAGTTCCGCCAACTGGCGGCCGCCGGCGAGGAGCTACACCTCGACGACGGCGGGCGCGCGACGATCGGGGTCGTCCACGTCGAGGATGCAGCCCGGATCCTGCTGGGCGCCGAGGCCGGCACCGAGAACGTGGCGGCCGAGACGGTCACGGTGGGCGACATCGCGGCGATGGCGCGCGGCGAGGAAGCAGCGGGCGAGCCGGCGTTCACCGTGCGCTCGCCGTTCGGGTACCGGCACCGGCTCTCGGAGTACCTGGGCCGATGAGGCTCGTCGTGACGGGGGCCACGGGATTCCTCGGCTCGCGCGCGGCCGAGCTCCTCGAGGCGTCGGGTCACGAGGTCGTGCGACTCGCGCGTCCGGGCGGCGCCGAGCGGCACGGCGTCGACGAGGGCCGTCTCGTTCGCATGGACGCGGGTGATCCGGCCGCCCGTCGACTCGTTGCGGGCGCGGACGCGGTTCTGCACTTCGCAGGCATCCCGGATCCCGCGCGCGCGCGCGAGGATCCGGCGCGGGCCGTCCGGGAGAATGCCGGCGCGACGCTGAACCTGCTCGAGGGCTGCCTCGAGCACGGCGCGGGGCTCGTCTATCCGTCGACGCTGAGGGCCGCGCTCGATCCGCCGCCCGACGCGTACGCGATCTCCAAACGCCTCGGCGAGGAGGTCTGCCGGCTACACGCCGCGCAGACGCTCGTCGTCCGGCTGACCTCCGTCTTCGGCCCCGGGCAGGTCGCGTGGGAAGGCGCGACCGGCGGGATCGCTTCGTTCGCGGCCCGCGCCCTCGAGGGCGAGCCGCTCGTGATCGTGGGCGATCCCGGCCGGACACGCGATTTCATCTACGTGGACGACGCCGTCGGCGCGATCGAGACGCTCGTCCGCCAGGGCGCGTGGGACCGCACCGTCCTCGTGGCGAGCGGCCGGCCGACCCCCCTTCGCGAAGCGGCCGAGCTGGTGCGCGAGGCGGTGGCGTCGCCGGTGCCGATCGAGACCCCGGGAGGGGAGCTGCCCGCCGGCGAGAACGACAGCTACGAGACCACGCCGCAGGCGCCGTTACCCTTGAACCTGTCCCTGGAGGAGGGGATCCGCCGCTATGTCGACTGGCTCCGCAAGCATCCCGCTGCTCAAGGCCGCGCCCGAGCCTGAGCAGCTCGCCGACCGTCTGGAAGGGGGCGGCTGGCGCGGGATCGAGCTCGCTCTGATGCCGCGGCACGTCGCCGACGACACCTCGGTCGCCCGCGCCATCGAGGTCACGCGCAGCGCGACGGAGGGCCTCGTCGTGACTGCCGAGGCGCCGGTGGCCTGGCCGAGCGGCGCGTTCGTGCGGGTCGACCGGCTGGACGAGGAGGCGCGCGCCGGAATCCAACGGAGTGCCGAGTTCGCGGCAGCGATCGGCTCGCCCGTCCTGATCATCCATCTCTTCATCCCGCTTGGCCCGGACGACTTCCGAGAGGCGGGGCCGGTCGACGCGCACGCCGTCGAGGAGTTCCTGCGCTTCTACGTCGAGGCGTGCGGTCGGCGCAGCGTCACGCCGCTGATCGAAAACGTTCCGCCGGTGCTGCGGATGCGAACCGGCGGCGTTTTCCTGTCGCAGATCGGCGGCCACTGGCGCGACCTGCACGAGTGGCGCGACCGCATCCCCGACCTCGGCTTCACGATCGACACCTCGCACGCCGCCCTCTTCCGGTCGTTCGCGGCCGTGTATCCCGGCCTGTTCGGCCTCTCGTCGGACGAGGGCCTCGAGCTCGAGCGCTTCGTCGAGGAGCTCGGGCCGCACGCCGAGGTCGCACACGTCTCGGACGCCCATGGGTTGCTGGGCGAGGGCCTGCCCTACGGTGCCGGCGAGCTCGATCTCGATCCCGTCGTCGCGCGACTCGGGGAGCTCGTCCCCTTCGTCGTCGCCGAGATCAACGAGCCTGATCCCGCGCGGTCAGGGGACATGAAGGCCGCCTACGGAGCGATCGAGCGCGCGCTCCGAAAGCCTGCCGAGCGAACGGCAGCGCGGCGGCGGGTTCCGCCGGACGATTTCGACTGGCAGTCGGTGCTCGGCCGGCGCGACCCGGTGCCCTCTTTGCTGGAGCTTCAGGAGCGGTTCGGCGGGCGGCGGCTGCTCCTGACCGGAGGCGGCGGCTCGATCGGCCACGCGCTCGGGACGTTCCTTGCCGGCTTTCGGCCCGAGCGGATCACGCTGGTCGACGGCCACGAGTCGTCGCTGATCGCAGACCGCCGGGCACGTGCGCAGGAGACGCTCGAGCGATTCCGGCACGTCCTCTGCGATATCCGCGAGCCGGGCCGCCTCGAGCACGAGCTCGCGGCAGCGAAGCCCGACGTCGTCTTCCACCTTGCCGCGTACAAGCACGTCGACTGGGCGGAGGTCTTTCCCGAGGAATTCGTCGACACGAACCTGCACGGCTCCTGGAACGTGCTCCGCGCCGCCGAAGCGGTCGGGGTGGAGACCGTCGTCGTTGCCTCGACCGACAAGGCCGCCCTGGCACAGAGCTTCTACGGGCGGACAAAAAGGTTCATGGAGCAGCTGACCGCGTTCGCGGCGCGTCGTGCCGGAGCCCAGCGGAGCGCAGTGCGGCTTGTCAACGTGCTCGGCTCCGCCGGCGCGGCGTCCGAGATCTTTCTCCGGCAGGCTCGCGCCGGTGTCCCGTTGACGGTGACCGACACTGGCATGGTCCGGTACTGGATCACGATGCAGCATGCGGCCTGCCTGGTTGCGCATGCCGCCCTCCTCGCGGCCGAGGGCGTGCCGCTCTGCGGCCCGCACGATCCCGTGATGATGACCGTCGGTGAGCTCGCCGAACGCGTCTGGCGGCTCGCGGGGCCGGGCGGCGAGACCGAGATCGAGCTACTCGGAATCCGGCGCGGCGAAACGCTCACGGAGGTACTGACCGGGCCCGGCGAGGAGCTTGGTGGCGAGCGCTACCAGGGGACCTGCGCCATCGAGGGCGAGATTCCGACCGCGGGCGCAGCGTGGGTGATCGAGCGGCTGCCGAGCGGGGCCGGCCGGGAGGAGGCGCGCGAAACCTGGCTCGAGGCGATGCAGCGGCCGGGGCTGCTCGCGCCGCCGCAACCGAAGACCGCGTGACCGTCGCCTTTCGGTGCCCCGGGTGCGGCGAGGGGCTCGAGGTCGGTGGCGGCCGAGTCGCGTGCGCCTCGTGCGGGCGGCTCGTTCGTTCGTCCGGCGACGAGATCCTCAACTTCCTCCCCGAGCCGGGCGGCATGGAACAGGAGCACTACGACGACTGGTACGACGCGGAGCGGACAGGGTCGCCCCCGCCGCTCGAGTCACTCGAGCGGCAGTGGCGCAGCCGCTACTACCCGATGAACAACATGGTGCTCGAGCGGGTCGGCGACGTCCGCGACAAGGACGTTTTGCTGCTCGGAAACGGCACCTCCGAGAAGGAGCTCTATCTCCTGACGCAGGGACCGGCGTCGATGATCGTCTCCGACCTCTCCCCCGTCGCCGCCCAGGCCGCGCATGATCGGTGGGCGCCGGAGGTCGGCGATCGAGTCATGTGGGCGGCGATCGACGGGACCGCCTTGCCTTTCCCGGAGGAGAGCCTCGACGTCGTCTATGCCTACGCGATGGTCCACCACGTCGAGGACGTGGGCGGCCTTCTCGCGGAGACGGGACGCGTTCTGCGTCCAAACGGCAGGGCGGTCTTCATGGACGACGGCTACTCACCGCTGTGGCAGGGCGCGAAGACGACCGCGCTGAAGCCACTGATGCGGTATTTCCACAGCAAGGAGCCGCCCTCCCCCGAGGACCTCCGGTTCACGATGCACGGCGGCTTTCGCGAAGAGGAGCTGGCGAAGCTGATCCGCGCAGCCGGCTGCGAGCCGTGGTTCGAGCGGAGCAGCTTCGTCCACTACTTGTTCACCCGCGCCTCGGAGCGGCTGCCGCCGCAACGCCTCTTCCGCTATCTCGCCGGCCGCGAGGCGTTGCTGAACGGCCTGATCGCCGCCGACCGCGGTCTGGAGCGCGTCCCCGGGATGAGGCGAAACCTGATCCGCCTCGTCTGGGGCATGACGAAGCCCGAGTAGCCGTGTCCGGGGGTCAGACCCCGGACGGGCCCAAAACGGCCGAAGGAGGGCGCAACCAACGCCTTTGCGCCGCCCCCGGCAGCAACGGTGCGCGTCTCTGACAGCCGTGTCGGGGGTCAGACCCTGGACACGTTCGCTTCGCCCCTAACGGGTGCCGTAGAGGCGGTCGCCGGCGTCGCCGAGGCCCGGGACGATGAAGCCTTTCTCGTTCAGGCCGCGGTCGACGGACGCGGTGACGATGTGGACGTCGGGGTGCTGCGCGTGGACGTGGTCGATGCCTTCGGGAGCCGAGACGAGGCAGACGAGGATCACCGACCGCGCGCCGGCCTTCTTGACCGTCTCGAGCGCCGCGACGCTCGAGTTGCCCGTCGCGAGCATCGGGTCGAGGACGATCGCGTCTCGCTGCTCGAGGTCGCCTGGCAGCTTGACGTAGTACTCGACCGGCTCGAGCGTCTCCTCGTCGCGGTACATCCCGAGGAACCCGACGCGCGCGCTCGAGACGAGCGAGAGCACCCCGTCGAGCATCCCGACGCCAGCCCGCAGAACCGGGCAGACCGCCACCTTCTTGCCCGAGATCCGCTCCGCGCTCGTCGTCTCCAGCGGCGTCTCGATCTCGACCGGCTCCGTAAGGAAGTCCTTCGTCGCCTCGTAGGTGAGCAGCAGCGTCACCTCGTTCGCGAGCTTCCGAAAATGAACCGTGGGCGTCTCCTTGTCCCGCAGGTACGACAGCTTGTGCTGGACGAGCGGGTGCGAGACGACCGTGAGCTTTTGCGTCACGTCACGTAGGTGGTGAAGCCGCGGAAGCCGGGATAGAGCGGCCGCTTCGCACAGAGCGCGTCGGAACGCGCCGCGAGCCCGCGCAGGTCGGCACCGTCCGCGAGCGCCTCGATGATGATCCCGCCGACCTCCCGGAAGTCCTCCTCGTCGAAGCCGCGCATCGTCGCCGCCGGTGTTCCGATTCGTACGCCCGACGCAACCGTCGGCGGACGCTCGTCGAAGGGGACGGTGTTCCGGTTGACTGTCAGCTTCGCCTCCGCGAGACGCTCCTCCGCGTCCTTACCGGTCCAGTCCGTCGAGCGCAGGTCGAGCTGGAGCAGGTGCGTGTCCGTCCCGCCGGTCAGCACCTCGAGCGCACCGGACTGCAGCGTCTCAGAGAGCACGTCGGCGTTCCTGCGCACCTGCGTCTGGTACTCGCGGAAGGCCTCTGTCGCCGCGATCCGGAAGCAAGCCGCCTTCGCCGCGATCGTGTGCACGAGCGGCCCGCCCTGCATCCCCGGGAAGACCGCCCGGTCGACCGCCTGTGCATGCTCCTCGGTGCAGAGGATGAAGCCGGCGCGAGGCCCGGCGAGCGTCTTGTGCGTCGTCGACGTGACGAAGTGGCAATGCTCGACGGGGTTCGGATGGAGGCCCGCCGCCACAAGCCCGGCGAAGTGGGCCATGTCGCAGAGAAGCAGCGCCCCGACCTCGTCCGCGATCTCGCGGAACCTGTCCGCCTCGACCGTCCGCGGATAGGCCGAGCCTCCGCACACGATCAGCCTGGGCCGGTGTTCCTTCGCGAGCTCGAGGACCTCGTCGTAGTCGACGACGTTCGTCTCGCGCGACACGCCGTAGTGGACGATCGTGTAGAGGCGGCCCGAAAAGTTGACCTTGAGCCCGTGCGTCAGGTGGCCGCCGTGTGCAAGCTCGAGCGAGAGGATCGTCTCGCCGGGCTGCAGCACCGCCATGTAGACCGCCATGTTCGTCTGGGCGCCCGCGTGCGGCTGGACGTTCGCGTGCTCCGCGCCGAAGAGCGACTTGGCGCGATCGATGGCCGTCTGCTCGATCTCGTCTACGACCTCGCAGCCGCCGTAGTAGCGCTTGCCGGGATACCCCTCGGCGTACTTGTTCGTCGGCACGCTGCCGACCGCTTCGAGGACGCTCGGCCACGTGAAGTTCTCCGACGCGATCAGCTCGATCTGGTTCCGCTGGCGCTCGAGCTCGCGGCCGAGCAGCTCGGCGATCTCCGGATCCACGTCCGCCAGCCCGGCGGTGCGCAGGTACTGCAGGGTTTGCTCGGCGACGGCCATCTCGGACGCTCCTGGTCGGGTCCCTGGATGCTACTCGGCGGCGAGGCTGGAAATCCGCCCGAGCGCCTCCTCGGCGGGCACGGCGCCGTCGCGGACGATCCGCGGCTCGTCGCCGGTCAGGTCGACGACGGTCGACGGCGTCCCCGGCAGCTCGCCCCCGTCGAGCATCGCCTCCACGCCCTCGGCGATCTCGTCCGGCACGTCCTCGAGCCGCCGCGGATCCGGCTCGCCCGGGCGATTGGCGCTCGTCGCCATGACCGCGCCGACGCGCGCGAGCACGCCGGCGGCCGGCGGTGGCAGCTCGGGCACACGCACCCCGATCGCGTCCGGGTTCGAGCCGGCGAGCCAGCTGTAGCGGTGGGCCGGATTCGGTACGACGAGCGTCAGCGGGCCCGGCAGCAGCGCGCGGAGCATCAGCCCGATCCGGCCGCGGAGCTCGGGAACGCACTCGAACAGCATGTCGACGTCCGCCGCCAGCAGGGCGCTCGGCTGCGTGGGCTCCCGGCCCTTCAGCGCGTAGGCCCGCCTGACCGGCTCCTCCCTGTAGGGCGAGGCGCAGAGGCCGTACACCGTGTCGGTCGGCAGGACCACCGGCTTGCCGGCCCGGAGGGCGGCGACGGCGCGATCGACCTCGCCGTTCCCGACCCTCAGCGGCTCCACTGGGCCTCGATCACGCGATCCCGTCCGGCCATGTCCGGCCAGATCGTAAGGTCGGCGTAGCCAAGCCCGCGGAGAAGGTTGGCGAGGTTGGCAGCCTGGTTCTCGGCGATCTCCAGCACGATCCAGCCGCCCGGCCGAAGCGCCTGGGTCGCGGCGCGCGCCACCGCCTCGGTCGCGCCGTGCGCGACGAGGGCGATTCGCGGCTCCCAGTCTCGAACCTCGGGTTGCAGGGTCTCGATGTCCTCGGGCTCCACGTACGGTGGGTTGGAGACGACGAGGTCGTAGTCGTCGCGGCCGAGCCCCTCCGTCAGGTCGTGCTCCACCAGCCGCACCCTGCCGTTGACCCCGAGCAGGTCGAGGTTCTCGCGCGCGAGCGCGAGCGCATCCTCCGAGGCGTCGATCGCCGTCACCCACGCGTCGGGGTGCTCGTCGGCGATCGCAAGCGCGATCGCGCCGGTGCCCGTTCCGACGTCGAGCACGCGAGGCTCGGCCACCCCCTCGATGTGCTCGAGCGCGCGCTCCACCACGATCTCGGTCTCGGGGCGCGGGATCAGGGCGCGCTTGTCCGTCTTCAGCGTCAGCCGGCGGAAGCCCCAGTGGCCGAGGATGTACGCGAGCGGCTCGCGCCGGGAACGGCGCGCGAGCAACTCCGTGTAGGCGGCCTCGGCCTCGTCGCTGAGCTCGCGGCGCAGCTCCATGTAGAGGAGCGCCCGCGCGCAGTCGTCGCACGCTTTCGCGAGGAGGAGCTCCGCCTCGAGGCGCGCCGTGTCGATGCCCGCGTTCGCCAGCTCGCGCGTCCCGTGCGCGAGCGCCTCTCCGACCGTCAAGCCGCCGCCGCCTCCAGCGCCTGCCGACGCTCCTCCGCCGCGAGCGCCTCCGTGAACTCCTCGAGGTGTCCCTCGAGCACCTGATCGAGCCTGTGCACGGTCAGCTTTACGCGATGGTCGGTGACCCGGTTCTCCGGAAAGTTGTACGTGCGGATCTTCTCTGCCCGCTCGCCGGAGCCGATCTGGGAGCGCCGCGTCGCCGCTTGCTCCGCCGCCTGCCGGTCCCGCTCCAGCTCGTAGAGGCGCGCGCGCAGCACGCGCATCGCCTTCGTCTTGTTCTGAAGCTGCGATTTCTCGTCCTGCATCGCGACCACGATTCCGGTCGGCAGATGCGTTATCCGCACCGCGGAGTCGGTCGTGTTGACGCTCTGGCCGCCCGGGCCCGTCGACCGGTAGACGTCGATCTTGAGCTCGTTGTCGTTGATCTCGACCTCGACCTCCTCGGCCTCGGGCATCACCGCGACCGTCGCGGTCGAGGTGTGGATCCGCCCCTGCGACTCGGTCGCGGGCACGCGCTGGACCCGATGCGTCCCGCCTTCCCACTTGAAGACCGAGTACGCGCCGTCGCCCTTGACGGCGAAGCTGATGCTCTGGAAGCCGCCGGCGTCGTTCGGGCTCGCCTCGAGCTGCTCGAAGGCGAACCCGCGGCGCTCCGCGTAGCGGGTCAGCATCCGGAAGACGTCGCCCGCCCAGAGTGCCGCCTCGTCGCCGCCGGCCGCCTGGCGGATCTCCACGATCACGTCCTTGCGGTCGGCCGGATCGGTCTCGACCAGGGCGAGCTTGAGGTCGTGCTCGAGCTGCTCGACGCGGTCTTCGAGCTCCGGCACGAGCTCGCGCAGGTCGCCGTCGCCGCGGGCGGCCTCGAGGTCGTTCGCCGCCTCGCGCCACTCCTGGGCGAGCTTGTTCGCGGCCTCGAGCTCCTTCAGGCGCCGGCCGACCTCGGCCGCCTCCCGGTGGTCGCTGTAGATGGAGGGGTCGTTCATCCGCTCCTGCGTCTCGGCGTAGGAGCGCTCGACCTCCTGGACGAGGGACTCGATCGCTGCCATGCCGCAGAGGTTAGCCGCGGTGTCCGCGGAGCGGCCCGAGCGCGACCTGCGCCGAATTGCCCGACGAATCGGCCGCGAACAGCGTCGCGTTCCAGGTGCCGGCAGGCGCACGCAGGAGGGCGGAGCCGCGGAAGCTTTCACGCCCGAGCCAGAGAGTCCGCACGCTCCCGGCGCTGCGCAGAACGACCCGCAACCGCAGCCACGGCGAAGCGTCGTCTCGGCCGCGCCAGTAGACGCGGCGCCCCGCAACCGACGCGGAGACCTTCGGCGGGGTCGTATCGCGCCGGACCTCGACCGGCGAGAGGTCGGTGTCCGAGCTGTTGCCGACAACGTCGACGGCGCGCAGGTTCGGCGTATAGATGCCCGGCTCGATCCGCCCCGGACTCCAGTTGATCGAATTCCAGCCGCGCGAGACCACGATCGGCTTGCCGGCCTGGTCGATCTGCAGCCGGACCGTCGACCGCTTCGACACCCAGAACACGTAGCGCGCGTAGTCGCGGTAGCCGTCGGCGGGCGACGGGTAGATCGCACCGGGCGCGGGGCCCTCCTTGACGATCGGCGCCTCGCGCAGGTCGTTCGAGAACCGCTGCGCGTAGGAGGTGAGCGTCGGGTCCTGGGTCCGCTTCGAGAGCATCACGAGCAGGCGGACGACGTACTTGTGGTACTCGAGCGTCGCCTCGGCGCCGCCGAGGGAGTAGAGCGACCACGCCCCCGTGTCGAAGCGCGGCAGCAACCCGATCGCCGCTGCCTGGAGCCGCGCGGCCAGCTGGACCGCCGCCTGGTCGCTCGTTTGTGCCGCATAGTCCTGCAGCGAGACGATCGTCTGCAGCTGAGCGTTCAGCACCATGAGCCCGTTGAACGCGTAGAGGCGGATCCACGGGCCGCTCTGCACGCTCTTGGTCAGGGACGGGACCGTCCGGTAAACGCGTCCCGCCGCCGCGGTCAGGACCGGATCCTGGAGCTGCGTCCCCGCCCGCGCGAGCGCCTGGGCGGCGACCGCCTGCGCCATGCCCGAGATCCAGGGCGGCCTGCCGCCGCCGAAGCGGAAGTAGTACTCCCAGGCGAGCCCGCCGGCGCGGACGACGCTGCGATCCATCAGCGACTGCGCCAGCTGCCCCGCGCGCTCGTCGTTCTTCTGCGAGACGAGGGCGTTCAGCTTGCCGAAGTTCTCGAGCGGGTGGAACTGAAAGCCGATGCCGGGAAACGCCCGGTACCAGGTGCCGTCCGAGTAGTCGACGACGTCCGTGCCGGCCTTCTGATCCCAGTGGCTGGCGAACCAGCGCGTGTTGAAATCGAGCATGTCGAAGAGCGTCCGGCCGCGGGTGGAGTCGTAGCCCTTCCAGAAGCCTGCGACCTGATGGAGCACCGCAGCGAGGTTGCGGTAGCGGCTGCTGCGCAGCTTGGGGAGCACCGCCGCCGCACGAGTCACGCTCGCCCGGTATTCGTCGCCCTCCGCCGAGTCGATGCGGCCCTTCGCGACCGCGCGGTCGAGCCCGCTCCGGATCAGCGCGAGGTCCTTCGTCCACGGCGGCTTCGCCGAAGCCGAACCGGAGAGAAGCGTGGCCGCGAGCGCGAGGACGGCGGCCATGGGTGCCGCTCGGCGACTCATCGAAGCGTTAGACGCTACCGATTTGCAGCGGTTTGTGCCTTTTGCGTAAGGCGCGCTTACGTGCGTACCGCCCTACGCCATCACCTCGACGCGCTTGGCGTCGGGCGAGGCGTCGCGGCCCTCCAGCTGGAGGACCTCGCGGAGGGCCCGGATCGAGACCTCGAGCTGGTCGAGCGTCGGCTCGCGCGTGGTCAGCCGCTGCAGCCAGAGGCCGGGCGCGAGCAGCGTCATCAGGATGCGGTTGCCCGTGTGCTTGCCGGCGAAGCGGATCAGCTCGTAGGCGATCCCGGCGATCACGGGCAGAAGGAGGATTCGGCTCGCGATCAGCCAGTACCAGACCGGTCGCCCGAAGAAGGCGAAGACGAAGATCGCGATCACCATCACCCAGAGGAGAAATGCCGTACCGCAGCGCGGGTGGATGAGGCTGTACCGCTGCACGCGCTCGGGCTCGAGCTCGTCGCCGGCCTCGTAGGCGTTGATCGCCTTGTGCTCGGCCGCGTGGTACTGGAAGACGCGGCGCAAATCCGGCAGGAGCGAGATCAAACAGAGGTAGACGATGAAGACGGTGACGCGGATCAGGCCCTCGACGATCACGAACCAGCCCGCGTCGATCCCGATCCAGTTCGTGATCAGCGCCGGCCCGACCTTGAACAGCAGCAGCGCGAAGCCGATCGCGATCGCGAACGCGAAGATCAGCTGGCCCCGCGTCAGCTCGGTTGCGACCTCGTCGTCCCCTTCCTCCTGCGCGGCGTAGTTGGCCGAGATCGCCAGGGCTCGAAAGCCGATCGCCAGGGACTCGCCGAGCGCGACGATGCCGCGGATCACCGGCAGGCGGAGCAGCCAGTGCCGCGCCATCGGCGAATGGATCGACTTCGAGACCTGCGCGATGTCCCCGTCCGGCTTGCGGACGGCGACGGCCCAGTTGGATGGGCCGCGCATCATGACGCCCTCGAGGACGGCCTGACCCCCGATCGGAGAGCTCATCGCGTCTAGTTCGACGACTTAGCGGCTTGCGCTCGCTCGAGGCGCCGCTGGAACCGCTCCACCCGGCCGCCGGTGTCGACGAGCTTCTGCTTGCCCGTGTAGAACGGGTGGCAGTTCGAGCAGATCTCGACATGCAGCTCGGGCTTCGTCGAGCGCGTCTGGAACTCGTTGCCACAGGCGCAACGAACCGTTGCGAGCACGTATTCGGGGTGGATGCCGGCCTTCATCGCCGCGTCAGGATAGCAGCCGCGGTTTCGCCGGCGACGTTGCCTCCCGAGACGACAAGGGCGACTCCGTTTGCCCCCTCCAGCGGGACTTTTCCGGCCAGCAGGGCCCCCACGCCGACCGCGGCGGCGGGCTCACAGGCGAGCTTCGCCCGCTCGTAGAGAAAGCGAAAGCCGGCCTCGATCTCGGCCTCGGTGACGAGGCTCGACTCGACGCCGCGCTCCCGGCAGATCGCGAGCGCGTTCTCGCCGGCGAAGGGCGCGTTGAGCCCGTCTGCGATCGAGCGCGGCTCGATCGTCACCGGCTTCCCGGCCGCGAGCCCGGCGTGCAGCGCAGCCGAACCCTCGGGCTCGACCCCTACGACCCGAGCATCGACCGCGGTCGCGATCCCGGCGATGAGGCCCCCGCCGCCGACCGGCACGACGAAGACGTCTCCCGCGGGCGCGTCCTCGACGATCTCGAGCCCGACCGTCCCCTGGCCGGCGATCACGAGCGGGTCGTCGAAGGGGTGGATCAGCACGCGGCCGGTCTCCTCCATCAACGTCGCGAGCCGCTCGAAGGCGCCGGCCGGATCGCCCGCCTCGAGGTCGACCGTCGCCCCGTACCCCCGCGTTGCCTCCTGCTTCTGCTCGCTCGATCCGCGCCACATGACGACGAGGGCGTCGACTCCTTCAAGGGCGGCGGCGTAGGCCAGCGCCTGCGCATGGTTGCCCGCCGAGATCCCGATCACGCCGCGCGCTTTCTCCTGATCAGAGAGCGAGGCGAGCTTGTTCAGCACCCCTCGCGGCTTGAACGAGCCCGTGCGCTGGAAGAGCTCGGCTTTCAGATAAACGGGCAGGCCGAGCTCCCGTTCGAGGGAGGCGGACGTGAGCGTCGGCGTCCTGTGGACGCGGCCGGAAACCGTCCGCCGAGCAGCGAGCACGTCGTCCCGGGTCAGGGGCACATGGCCAGCGTAAGTCGTTAGGGAAGTGTGAGCCGCCTCTAAAGGCGGGGGCCTCACGCGCCGAGCACAATAGAACCGATGCGAGCGATCACCCTTCTTGCCTGGCTGGTCGCCGCGTTTCTCGCCGTCGGCGCCTCCACCGCCTCGGCCTCCTGGAAGGTGAAGTACGGAATCCAGGACGACGCCTGGCTCGAGTACGGCACCGCGAAGAGCCCGCTGCTCGAGGACCGGCTACAGATGCTCGACCAACTCGGCGTCGACGCGGTGCGCTACACCCTTCGCTGGGATCACGTCGCCGTCTTCCGGCCCGAGCACCCGTCCGATCCCAATGATCCGGGCTACGACTGGAGCTCGTCGGACGCGCTGCTCGACGGCCTCTACCGGCACGGGATCGACGTCGTGCTGACGTTCTGGGGCACACCCGTGTGGGCAAACGGTTGGAACAAGCCGAACTGGCCGCCGAAGAGCCCGTCCGCCCTCTCGCTGTTCGCGAAGGCGGCCGCCAAACGCTACCCGTGGATCCGCAAGTGGGAAGTCTGGAACGAGCCGAACCAGCTCGGCGGGCTTAACCCGAACTCACCCCGGCTCTACGTCCAGCGCCTCCTGAACCCGACCGTTGCCGCCCTCCACCAGGTGAACCGGGAGAACGTGGTCGCCGGCGGCGCGACCTCACCGCGTGCGACCGCAACGGCGCGCTCGGCGGTCGCGTTCATGCGCGGCATGCGGCGCAACCACGCCAGGTTCGACGTCTACTCGCATCACCCGTATCCGCGCTGGTTCGGCCGCGGCCGGCCGGAGACGCCGCTGCGCACGCTGGGCTGCAGCCGGTGGCTGACGATGGCGAGCCTTCAGTGCCTGCTCGCCGAGGTCACCCGCAACTTCGGCCTGAAGCACGTCTGGTTGACGGAGTACGCGTACAAGACGAATCCGCCGGACCGCTACCGCGGCGTCGCGCCCGACCTGCAGGCGCGCTACCTGGCCGAGGCCGCCCGGCGGGTGTACCAGGCCCCGCGCGTCGACCTGTTGATCAACTTCCTCATCCGCGACGAGCCGATCGTCGGGCGCTGGGCCAGCGGCTTCTTCACGGCCACCGACGAGATCAAGCCGTCGTTCTTCTCCTTCATGCTGCCGCTCGTCCAGGTGAACCGGCACGGCTGGCGAACCCAGCTCTGGGGGCAGGTGCGGGCGCGCTCGGGCCCGCAGCCGTACCTCCTGCAACGCCGCTGGCGCGGGCACTGGCTGCCGATCGGCCCGGTCGGCACGACCGGTCGGCAGGGCTTCTTCACCCGCTACGTGAGCGCGGGCGCGGGCTCGAGATTCCGCGTCTGGTCGCTGCTGGACGACGAGTACAGCCCCGTTCTGGTCGTCAGGTGACCGTGTACTCCGGGCCGGAGCCGCCTTCGCCCGGAGTCAGACGCCCGCCCTTCGCCGTGATCGCGCCGCACTGGACGCAGTTGGAGGCCGTCACCTCCACGCCGCCGACCACGTCCGCCTTGACCTCGTAGACCTTTGCCGGGCACATCCGAGCCCAGAGCTCCGCGACCTCGAGCGGGACGTCCGTCCGGACGCGGATGTGGCTCGGCGCATCGTCGCGCGTCTTGTTCCCGCTGAGGTAGACCGACGACAGCTTGTCGAACGTCAGCGTCCCGTCGGCGGGCGGATACCTCGCCGCACGGTCGGTGCGGATCAGCTCCTGTTCGGCGTCGGGCTCGGTGCGGGCGTTCCCGGGAGGGAACTTGCCGCGCGACGCAGTCATCGCGCCGGCGAGCGCGCCGCCGAGCCAGAAGCCGCGGCCGAAGGCCTGCCGCATGTTGCGAACCTGCTCGAGGTCGCGCCAGACGAAGCTCTGCTTGACGGCTTCGTCGTAGGCGGCCAGGGCGCCGCGCCGGCCCGGTGACTCGCCGCGCTGCAGCGCCGCGAAGGCGGCCTCGGCGGCGAGGGCTCCCGTCTCGACCGCGTAGTGAATGCCTTTCAACGCCGGCACGTTCACGAACCCGGGCCCGTCGCCGGCGAGCAGCAACCCCGGCGCATGCAGCCGCTTCGGAAGGGAGAGGAGCCCGCCCTCCGGAATCGTCTTTGCTCCCCACGCGATCCGCTCTCCACCATTGAGCAGCTTGCGGACGAGCGGGTGCGTTTTCAGCTCCTGGAGGAGGTTGTGCACAGAGAGCTCCGCGTCGCGGTAGTCGAGGCCGACGACCATCCCCATCGAAACGAGATCCGGGCCCATGGGGTAGATGAACGAGCCGCCGAACTCGCGGTACTTCGCCCCCGCCCGCAGCGGCCAGCCCATCGTGTGGACGACGCGTGGCAGCGGCTTCGCGACCCGCCAGACCTCCTTGACGCCGAGCGCCCAGACCTGCGGGTTCTCTCCCTGAAGGCCGAATCGCTCGATCGCCACCCCCGTGAGGTGGCCCTGCGTGCCCTCCGCCAGCACGGTCACGCGGGCGACGAGGTCGGAGCCGGGCTCGAAGTTCGCCAGCTCCTCACCGTCCTTCCCTCTGCCCTTGTCGCCCGTCCTGATCCCGCGCACGCGGCCGTGGTCGACGAGCAGCTTCGTCGCCGCGGTCTCCGGCAGGATCATCGCCCCGACGGCCTCGGCCTCCTCGGCGAGCCAGCGGCCCAGCTCGGAGATCGACGCGACCCGGTTGCCGTGGTTCTTCATCGTCGGCGGGGTCGGGATCCGGAGGGCCCGCTTCGGCGTCAGGAGGTAGACCGATTCCTCCTGGATTTCGCCGTAGAACGGCATCTGGTCGAGGCGCTTGCGGCCGGCGAACAGACGCTGCAGCGAGCGCGGGTTGACGACGGCGCCCGAGAGCAGATGCGAGCCGGCCTGCTTGCCCTTCTCGATCACCGCGACGGGCACCTCGCCGAGCCGCTCCGCGACCGCGGGCGCGTCCTCGAGCAGCTGCCCGAGCCGGATCGCGCAGGCGAGCCCGGCGGGGCCGGCACCGACGATCGCGACGCCGACCTCGATCCGCTCGTCCTCGGGATCCGTCGGCGGCGAGATCGCCTCCGCGGGCTCGAACGGAGGCGGGAACTCCGCCGGCGCAGTCACGCGGCGCGGCGCTGACGGACGAGCTCGGTCAGCTTCGGGACGATCTCGTGCAGGTCGCCGACGACGCCGAGATCGGCGTACTCGAAGATCGGCGCGTTGGGGTCCTTGTTGATCGCCACGATCACGTTCGATCCCTGCATGCCGACCTTGTGCTGGATCGCGCCGGAGATACCGCAGGCGATGTAGAGCCGCGGCGCCACGGTCTTGCCTGTCTGGCCGACCTGGGTCGCGTACGGGTACCAGCCCGCGTCGACGACCGCCCGCGTCGCCGCGACGGCGCCGCCGAGCGCCTTGGCGAGCTCCTCGACGAGCGCGAAGTTCTCGGGGCCGCCGAGCCCGCGTCCCCCGGCCACGATCACGTCGGCGTCCTCGATCGACGGGCCCTCGCTTTCCTCGTGCGCCTGCTCGACCATCTTCGCCTGAGTCGAGAAATCCTCGAGGCCGACCTCGACCTTCTCCACCTGCGCCTCGCCCCCGCTCGCGGCCGGGTCGAAGGTACCCGTCCGGATCAGCGCGAGGCGAGGCTCCGTCTTCCAGCCGACATCGACGTAGACGGTGTCGTCGAGCGCGGGACGCTTGCCGACGAGCTTCCCGTCCTCCTCGGCGAGGTCGACGAGGTCCCAGTTCAGGCCCGCGTCGAGGCGTGCGGCGAGCCCGGCGGCGACATCGGCGGTCAGAACGGTGGCCGCGAAAAGAACGGTGTCGAGCCCACCGTCGGCGACGACCTTCGCGAGGACGTCGACCCGAGGTTGCGGCAGCGGCGCCTCGAGCGCCGGGTCGTCGGCGACGTAGACCTTCGAGGCACCGAACTTCCCGGCCTCGACAGCGAGGGCCTCGACGCCCGACCCCGCGACGAGGCCGGCGACCTCGCCCCCGAGCTGCACCGCCTTGCCGAGCACGCCGAGGGAGTCCTTCTGGAGCTCGCCGTCGTGGTGCTCGAGGAAGACGAGCGCGGTCACAGCGCCTTCCTGTCCAACAGGAAGTCGACGATCTTCTCGGCCGCGCTGCCGTCGTCCTCGATCTTCTGCGTGTCGCCGCGGGCCGGCGGCTCGTTCAGCGCGTAGACCTCCGTTCGGGAGCCCGCCTCGCCGGCGCGGTCGCCCTCGACGCCGAGGTCTGCGAGGGAGCGCGTGTCCTGCGGCTTCTTCTTGGCGCCCATGATCCCCTTCAGCGACGGGTAGCGGGGCTCGTTGATCGCGTCGGAGACAGCGATGACCGCCGGCAGCGCCGTCTCGATCACGTCGTAGCCGAACTCGGTCTGGCGCTTGCCGCGGAGGGTGCCGTCCGCGACGGTCAGCTCGGCGACCTGTGAGATCAGGGGCCTGCGCAGACGCTCGGCGACCGCGGCCCACATCACGGCTCCGTCCGAGTCGCTCGCCTGCTGCCCGAAGAGGACGAGCTCCGCCTCCTCCCGCTCGAGCGCCTTCGCGAGCGCGTAGCTCGTCGCCACGAGATCGGAGCCCGCGGCGCTTTCGTCGCTGACGACAACGGCCCGGTCGGCGCCCATCGCGAGCGCCTTTCGCAGCGCGTCGAGCGCCTTCTCCGGGCCGAGCGACACGATCACGACCTCGGCGTCGGCTCCCTCCCCCTTCAGCCGCAGGGCCTCCTCGACGGCGTTGGCGTCGAACGGGTTCAGGGCGTTCTCGCCCGACCGGTCGAGCCGCATCGTGCCCGGATCGATCCGCCGCGCATGTTCGGGCACCACCTTCGCGCAAACAGCGATCTTCATCCCGGCGCGGGACTCTACCGGCGCGGCGGCATCCGACAACCGCTGCTAGGCTCCCGCGCTTCGAGCTCGAACCGGAGCCCTATGCGACGTCACCGGACGACAGCCCGAGGAGTCCTTTTCCTGCTGGTTTCTCTCACGCTCCTGGCAGGGACTGCTGCTGCGCGCCCGGGCGCCGCGGCGAAGCCGATCATCTTCCCCGTGTTCGGGGCCGCGCACTACTCCGATGACTTCGGCGACCCGCGCGCCGGAGGGTCGCACCAGGGCATCGACATCATCGCGGCGCGCAAGTCGCTCGCCCTCGCGGCCGAGGCGGGCAAGGTCAAGTTCTGGACGACGTCGGGCGCGGCCGGCTGCATGCTCTACCTCCACGGGACGAGCGGCACGACCTACTACTACATCCACCTGAACAACGACCTCACCCGCCGCAACGACAACCGCGGGAAATGCGTCCCCGGCACGGCGTATGCGACCGGCCTGAAGGACGGGGCGAAGGTCGTGGCGGGCCAGCCGTTGGGGTTCGTCGGTGACTCGGGCGACGCGAACGGGATCCATCCTCACCTGCACTTCGAGGTCCACCCGGTCAAGAAGGGCGCGGTCGACCCGTTCCCCTACTTGAAGGCGGCCCAGCATCTCCTCTTCGCGGCGCCCGCCGGAACGCCGTTCACGCTCGAGCTCGACGGCACCGTCCTCACGCCGACGGCGGACACGGTTCAGATCAGGGTCGGCGACGTCCACGCTTGGCCGATGCGCCAGCACCAGAGAAAGCTGCGCCGCAGCGTCGTTCTGAGCGTGCCCACGTCTGCGGTCGTCCAGGCGACGAACGGGACGACTTCGCGTCCGGCCCTGCTCGTCAACGCGCAGAAGGGCCAGAGCGTGAAGATCTGGACGGTGCCGGCGCGGGCGACTCTGCGGGCTGCTCGAGGCGACGACCTCGCCCTGAACGCGGCACTCGTCCTGCTGAAAACGCCGCGCTAGCGGCCCTTGAAGGCCGGCTCGCGCTTCTCGACGAAGGCGGTCATGCCTTCCTTCGCGTCCTCCGAGGAGAAGAGCTCGCTGAACCGCTCGGCCTCGGCTTCGAGGTTGGCCGCATGACCGCCCTGGAGTGCCCGGTTGCACTCGGCCTTCGCGGCGGCGAGGGCGACGGGGCTCTTGGAAGCGAGGAGCTTGGCGACGACCATCGTTCGAGCGAGCAACTCGTCCGCCTCGAAGACCGCGTTGACGAGCCCCCGGCGCTCGGCCTCCTCGGCGTCGACGACACGGCCCGTGAAGATCAGCTCCTTCGCATAGCCGAGCGTCGTCGTCCGGGCGAGCCGCTGCGTGCCACCCCACCCCGGAATGATCCCGAGGTTGATCTCGGGCTGGCCGAGCTGGGCGGTCCGCGATGCGTAGCGGAGGTCGCAGGCCAAGGCGAGCTCGCAACCGCCTCCGAGTGCGTAGCCGTTGACCGCGGCGATCGTCGGCTTCGGCATCGTCTCCAGCAGGTGGCCCGCTTCATGGCCCAGCCCTCCCCACTCCCTGGCCTGGTCGACGTCGAGACCGCTCATGTACTTGATGTCCGCGCCGGCGGCGAACGCCTTCTCACCGGCGCCGGTGAGCACGATCACGCGCGCCGAGTCGTCGGCCGCGAGCTCCCGCAGCCGGTCGCGGAGCTCGGTCAGCGTCGGAAGATCGAGCGCATTCAGCGCGTCTTGTCGATCGATGGTGACGACGCCGACGCCACCGTCCTGCGCGACCGCGATCAGGCCGCCACCTTCGCGCGCAGAAAATCCACGATCTCGGATGTGGGTGCTCCCGGCGTGAACACCTCGGCGACCCCGCGGCCCTTGAGCTCGTCCGCGTCCGCGGTCGGAATGGTTCCGCCGACGACGACCACGACGTCCTCGGCGCCGTTCTCCTTGAGGCCCTCGAGGATCCTCGGCACGAGCGTCATGTGCGCGCCCGAGAGGATCGAAATCCCGACCGCATCGGCATCCTCCTGGATCGCGGTCTCGACGATTTGCTCAGGCGTCTGGTGCAGCCCGGTATAGATAACTTCCATGCCCGCATCCCGTAACGCGCGTGCGATGATCTTGGCCCCGCGATCGTGTCCGTCGAGGCCTGGTTTTGCGATCACGACTCGGATCTTGCGCGCCACGGGCGGCAAGTATATGGCGGTGATGGGCAGGTGAAATTGACGGTCGTGGGTTGCTCGCCGGCGTGGCCCAACCCGGGCGGCGCGCAGTCCGGCTACATGGTCGAGAGCGACGTCGGACGGCTCCTGCTCGACTGCGGGCCCGGTGTCCTCGCCCGGCTGCGCGAGCACGAGTCCTGGCCGAACGTGCAGGCGATCGCCCTCACGCACTGGCACCTCGACCACTGGGGAGACGTCGTCCCCTGGGTCTGGGGCAAGACGCTGGGCCCCGGCATGGATCTGCCGAAGGCGGAGCTTTGGATCCCACCGGGGGGCAAGGAAGTCCTGGAGACGATCGGCGCGCGTGTGGGGCAGCCATGGATGTTCTCGAACGCCTTCGAGCTGCTCGAGTTCGCCGACGGGGAACCGTTCGAGGCCGCCGGCGTCGAGGTGACCCCCGAGCGCGTCCTGCACTACGAGATGCTCGCGTTCGGCTTCCGGGCGAAGGCGAACGGCATCGTGATGGCCTACTCCGGAGACTCCGGGCCGAGCGACGCCCTGCCGAAGCTCGCCGCCGACGCCGACCTCTTCGTCTGCGAGGCGACGCTGCTGCAACCGAACCCGGAGGGAGGGACGCGCGGCCACCTCGCCGCGACGGAGGCCGTCGAGGCGTTCGAGGCATCGGGCGCGAAGCGGCTCCTGATCACCCACCGGCCGTCGGAGCGGCCGCTCGAGGACGGCCTCGAGCAGGCCTACGACGGGATGGAGGTCGACGTCTAGGCGGGTGCCGCTGTTAGCGGCCGGGCCCGTAGCCCGAGAGCGGCGGCAGGG
>JBKPOY010000066.1:0-21815 GCA_046733295.1 Actinomycetota bacterium
GGGTGGGCCGGTAGACCAGGTAGTCCGCCAGCCCGTCGCCGGGGGGCGCCCGCTCCGGCTCGGGCACGAGCTCGAAGAGCGCCCGCCGGAACTCCTCCACCCCCTCGCCGGTCGCGCAGGAGATCGCGAAGACCCGTACGACTCGCTCGTCTGCGAGGTCGAAGACCGGCGGCTCCGGCAGCAGGTCGAGCTTGTTCAGGACGACGACCTGCGGTCTGGCCTCGAGGCCGGCACCGTAGACCGAGAGCTCCGCGTCGATCGTCCGGAACTGCGCCTCCGGCTCGCCGACGGCCGTGTCGATCACATGCACGAGGACGCGCGCTCGCTCGAGGTGGGCGAGGAACTCGTGCCCGAGGCCGACGCCCTCGCTCGCTCCTTCGATCAACCCAGGAACGTCGGCGACGACGAGCTGCCGGCCGTCGGGCGAGTCGACCGTTCCGAGAACCGGCTCCACCGTCGTGAACGGGTAGTCGGCGACCTTCGGCCTCGCGTTCGAGATCCGCGCTAGCAGAGAGGACTTGCCGGCGTTCGGGAGCCCGACGAGCGCCGCATCCGCGAGGAGCTTCAGCCGCAGCTCGAACGCCGCCTCCTCGCCCGGAACCCCCGTCTCGGCGAAGCGGGGCGTCTGGCGCGTCGGCGTCGCGAAGCGGCGGTTCCCCCGGCCTCCGGACCCTCCCCGCACGAGCACGACGCGTGCTCCGGGATGGGCGAGGTCGATCGTCAGCTCCCCGTCCGAGTCGAAAACCTGCGTGCCGGCCGGAACGCGCAGCTCGACGTCGTCGCCGTTGGCTCCGTGCTTGCCGGACCCGCCGCCGTGACCGCCCCTGCCGCCGCGGAAGAAGCGCTCGCGCTGGAAGCGCGAGAGATCGCGCAGGGCGCGATCGGCCACGACGACGACGTCGCCGCCACGGCCGCCGTCACCGCCGTCCGGCCCGCCCTTGGGCACGTATTTCTCGCGCCTGAAGCTCAGAGCGCCGTCGCCGCCGCGGCCCGCCTGCACGTGAATGCGGGCGCGGTCGCTGAACACGGTGCCGAGGACTAGTCGGTGATCGAGACGGTCCTGCGCTCGCCGCTCTGGCGGAACGAGAGCTTGCCGTCGCGCTTGGCGAAGATCGTGTCGTCCTTACCGCGACCCGTGCCGGGGCCGGGGCGGAACCGCGTGCCGCGCTGGCGGACGATGATCATCCCCGCCTTCACGTCCTGCCCGTCGAACAGCTTGACGCCGAGACGCTTGGCGTTCGAGTCGCGACCGTTGCGGGACGAGCCGAGACCTTTTTTGTGTGCCATCTAGTCGTCCTTCTTCTTCGCTGCCGGTTTCCGGGCCGGAGCCTTCTTCGCGGCCGGCTTTCGCGCCGGCGCCTTCGCCTTGGCCGCGGGCTTGGCCTTCGCCTCGGGCTTGGCCTGCGCCTCGGCCTTCGGCTCTTCCTTCTTCGCCGTCGAGCCACTCGAGCGGGAGCCGATCGACTGGATCTCGATCTCGGAGAGCTTCGCCCGGTGGCCCGTGTGCCGCCTGTACCCCGTGCGGCGCCGGTACTTGCCGATCCTGATCTTCTCCCCGAGCTGAGAGGAGACGACCTTCGCCGTCACCTGGACCCGCGGCGACAAATTCGGCTTGCCGCTTCCACCGGTGAAGAGCACGTCCGGGTGAAATGTCTTGCCTTCTCCGGTCGAGAGGCGGTCCACGAGCAGGCGATCGCCTTCGCTGACGCGGTACTGCTTCCCTCCGACTGAGATGATCGCGTAACCGGCCATGGAAACGCGGGCTCTCGCCCGCGAGGAGGCAGTGTAGCCGTGATTCCTGGACGGCCGCAAAGCTCGGGCCTTCGCGACGTCCACATCGTCTGGGCTCTGTTCGCCCTCACCGCGGCGGCCGTGTTCGCGACCTACTGGCGCGTGCCTCCCGCGGAGCTCTGGAAGGTGCACAACACAGGCTTCGTCGGCGGCGCCGGGCGCGCGTTCGTCTTCCTCAGCTTCTCGGCAGCGCTGGCCGCCGTCGCGATCGTCCCGATTGTGATCGACCGGCTCGACGATCGGTGCGCCAACTGGCTGGGCTACGCGGCGGTCGTGCTGTGCGCGACGGTCGCGCTACCCGGGGTGCAGACCGAGAGCCACCTGGATCCGAAATGGGCGAACCTCCCGGCCGTGCTCGGCATTGCGCTCGCGTTCGGGCTCACGGTCTGGGCCTCTCGCTCCGGGCGGCAAGAGGTCCCGAGGACGACCACCGCGGGCGATGCCGCACGGGCGGCCGTCGCCGCGCTCGCGCTCGTCTTCGCGACCCCGTACATCGCCGCCGAGCTGGGCTTCTTCCTGGACGGCGTGCCGTTGCTGGGGTGGTTCTTCCAGACCGGGGCGGTGAAGGCGGAGCCCGGCGGCGGGGCGCTGCATGCGGCCGTGCACCACGGCCATCACCACGGGATGGACGGCTTCCTGCTCGCCGTCACGGCTCTCCTGCTCTCGCGGCTGCTCGGAGCCGTCCACAGGCCGGTCCTGCGCACGCTGACGGCGGCATATCTGTCGCTGATGCTCGTCTACGGGCTGACGAACCAGGTGGAAGATCTCTGGGTCGAGCAGGTGACCAAGCGGAGCTGGACACGCTGGCAGATCCCGAGCGTCCTGCATCCGACGCTCTCGGCGGCGTGGGCCTCGATGCTCGCCGCCGCGGTCGTGATCTACGCGGCGTTCATACGGCCGCGCCGCAGGGCGTTCACCGAATCGGGCTAGGACCTCCTCGGCGACTCGACCTCGTCGATCCACTCCGACATCGGCACGTAATCGTCGGAGGCACCGTCGGAGGCGGCGACAGGCTCCTCGGCAGCCGGCGTCTCCGCAGCGGCAGACTCGGCTGCAGCCCCGCCGTTCTTCTCGGCGGCGGCCGGCTTCTTGCGGCGGTTGCGCCCTCCCCGGCTGCCGCGCCGGGTCTTCTTCTTCGCCGGAGCGGCCGCTGCACCGTTCTCGCCGTCGCCGGCCGGCTCCCCGTCCTCCTCCTGACCGAGTCCCGGATCCGGAACGTGGATCCTGGGTGCGACGGGCTCGGCCTCCGCGGTCGGGCCACCCCCGTCGTCCGTGGCGGCGGCCCCTGCGGCTTGGGCGGTCTTCTTCTTGCGGCCGCGACCTCCGCGAGAGCCGCGCCGGGTCTTCTTCTTCGGCTTCGGCTCCTCCGCGACAGCGTCCTCCGAGGGCGTTTCCCCGGCCTCCGGCTCCGGCTCCGGCTCGACCGGCGCCGCCTCGGCCTTCGGTTCAACCCCCTTCGCGCCCTTGCGCGCGGGCGGCTTGCGGGTGGGCTTCTCGGCCTGGTCCTCGGCGGTGATCGGCGCCTCGGGTGCAGCCTTCTTCGAGACGAGCGCCGCGTACGCGGTGCCATCGACGACGCGTTCGACCCTGACCCGGACGGTCTTGCCCACCATCGGAGCGGCATCGCCGACACAGACTGTGTAGCCGTCGCGCGCCGCCATCGCGGCCTTGACGTCGTGCTTGCCGACCTCGAGGAGCTTGACCTGGAGCTCCGCGCCCTCCTCGACGGGCAGCTCGCCCTGGAGCTTCTCGACGGTGCCCTGGTCGAGCACCTCGAAGTAGTCGTGCGGCACGTCGGCGCGGGGCTCGAGCACGAACCGCCGCTTGACCTGGGCCTCGATCTCGGTCAGTCGCCGCGCACCGGAGCCGATCAGCAGGCTCGCGACGTGCTCGTTGACGGCGACCTTGAAAGCCTTGTGCCGGGAGCCGGCGACCAGGGCGCGCAGGCGCCGCTCGAGGTCGATCGCGACGGAGGCGTCCGAGACGACCACGCCGTCGCCCTCGCAGACCGGGCACTTTCGGGTCAGGATCTCCCTCGGACCGTCAGTGACGTTCTGGCGCGTCATCTCGACCAGCCCGAGCGGCGAGATCTCGACGACGTAGGTCTTCGTCCGGTCGCGTTCGAGCTCGTTCTTCAGCGCCCCCTCGACGGTGGCGCGGTTTTTCGGATTCGCCATGTCGATGAAGTCGATGACGATGATCCCGCCGATGTCGCGCAGCCGCAGCTGCCGTACGACCTCCTTGACGGCCTCGAGGTTGTTCTTCGTGATCGTGTCCTCGAGGCGGCCCGCGGAGCTCTTGGAGCGCGAGCCGACGAAGCGGCCCGTGTTCACGTCGATGACGGTGAACGCCTCGGCGTAGTCGAAGATGAGATACCCGCCGGAGGGAAGGTCGACCCTGCGCGACAGCGTCGACCTGATCTGCGCCTCGACGCCGCAGGCCTCCATCAGCGGTGCCTTCTCGCGGTAGCGCGAGACGCGCTCGGCCATGTGCGGGGACGTCTTCTTCAGGTAGCCGACGATGCGCTTCTGCGTTCGCTCGTCGTCGACGAGCAGGCGCTCGAAGTCCTCTGTGAAGAGGTCTCGGACGACGCGGAGCGGCAGCTCGGCCTCCTGGTACAGGAGCGCGGGCGCCTTCGCGGTCTTCGCGCGATCCTCGATTTGCTTCCAGAGCCGCTGGAGGAAGACGAGGTCGCGCTCGATGTCCTCTGCCGAGGCGCCCTCCGCCGCGGTGCGGATGATCACACCGCCCTTCTTGACATCGAGCGCCTTGAGGATGTCCCGCAGACGCGTGCGCTCGTCGTCCTCGAGCCGGCGCGACACGCCGAGGCCCTCGCCGCTCGGGACGTAGACCACGAAGCGACCCGGCAGCGAGATCTCGGTCGTCAGGCGTGCGCCCTTCGACTTCATCGGGTCCTTGACCGCCTGGACGAGCACCTCCTGGCCGCGACTCAGGAGGTCCTGGATCTTCCGGCCGTGCCGTCTTCCCTCGAGCTCGGGGACGACGATCTCGTCCACGTACAGGAAGCCGTTCTTCTCGAGACCGATCTCGACGAACGCCGCCTCCATCCCCGGGAGTACGTTGTCGACGACGCCCTTGTAGACGTTGCCTGCGATCGACCGGCGTTCGGGGCGCTCCAGGTAGACCTCTGCGACCTGATCGTCCTCGAGCACCGCCACCCGCTGCTCGCCGACGTCCACCGACACGACCAGCTCGCGCTTTGCGGCCGGCAGAGGCGCCCGGCGGGGCGGAGTCCGCCGGCGCTGGGAGGTGCTACGCCGGGAGCGTTGTGCCGGCTTGCGCTCCGGGGCGGACTTCTTCTTCTCGGGCTCGGGCTTGGGTTCGACGGCGGCCGCCGTCTCGGTCTTCTTCTTCCGGTTGCGGCCGCCACGGCTACCGCGGCGTCGTTTGGGTCTCGGTTGTCCGCCCGCCTCGGCGGGGGGCGGGGTCGTTACGGGCTCTGGTGGTGCAGCGCCCTCCTGGGGCGCGCTGTCCTCGCGCTTCTTGCGCCTGAACCACTGCAGCAAAAGGTTTCTCCTTCTCGTGCGCGCGCGCTGGCGTCACCCGGTTCCGGGCGGAGCGCGCGCTGCGGATGTGTATGAAAAAGCCGTGCCATAGGCGTACCCGAAGGGTAGCAGCGGCGCTTGAAGACCCGGTCTACGCGGCTGCGGCAGGCCGCAGTCTCGCCTTGCGCGCGTGGACGGCGCGCAGCCGCTGCGACAGGCGGGCCCAGGCCCACGGCTCGACTTCCTGGTAACGCACCTCCGACTGCGCGCGGGTGGCTTCCAGGTATTCGAACCAGGCGTCCGCCTCCTCGATCATCAGCAGCTCTTCGGCTTCGTGCGTGGCGGCCATGCGATCCACCTCCGGGTCGATGCGCGCAAGGGTAGGACCGCCGTCGGACGGCAGAGGGGCCGGCTCGCGCCGGCCCCTCCCGTGAGCTGGACGTCCGTCCGGTTAGGGCGAATGGGTGATCGCGCTGAGCGCGTTCACCTGGCCCTTGCCGTACCAGCCGTTGTTGCCGAGACCGCCCTGACACGTCTGCGGCGCGCCGCCGTCGAGGGCGGGGAACGGCGCGTAGAGCGCCAGGGTCGCCGCATCCGGGCACGCGATCGGATCGGCGGTCTGTCCGATCAACGCCGCGACGCGGCCGGGCTGCAGGTGCCCATACCAGCTGTCGATGAGCGCCGCCACGCCCGTCACATGGGGCGAGGCCATCGACGTCCCCTGCAGGTAAGCGTAGACCGCGTTCGGGTTGGCCGGGTCCTTGATGATCAGCGGCGAGGGCGCGAAGAACTTCGCCGGATAGGTCGAGAGCACGCGCCCGTTCGGCGCCTCGGCCGTGAGCTGGAGGCGACGGTCGCCGCCCGGCGCAACGACATCGGCGACACCCACGCCGTAGCTCGAGTAGTACGACTTGATCATCTTGTTCCCGTCGGCGGTGACGCCGATGACGCCGGGGATCTCCACGGGGATCACGACGCATGCATTCGTGATCTCGCGCGTAACGGGCGTCGTATTGTCGGGGCTCGTGGCGTCCTCCGTCGGGTGCGCGAGGTCGTCCGACTGATTGCCCTGAGCCGCCACGACCGTCACGCCCTGCTGCTGCGCGAACTCGATTGCCCGCCGTTCCGCCTTCCAGATCGCCCGCTGCACCGGGTCGTTCCGGCAATTGAAGAGCCACGGATCAGCGAAGTAGCTGTTGTTCGTGACGTCGAAGCCGTGGTTGCCCGCCCACATGAACGAGCAGACGACCGCCTCCGGGAAGAAGAACCCGTCGGCGTTGCCGGCCTTGATCCCGGCGATCTTCACGTTCGGAGCCACACCGACGATGCCGATTCCATTCGACGCCCCTGCGATCGTGCCGGCGGTGTGCGTTCCATGGCCGTTGTCGTCGTCCGCGGCCACCGCGCCCGGGACCGGCGCTCCGCCGACGCAGTTGACGCTGTTCGCGCTGTCGACGTTCGGTGCCAGATCCGGATGCGTGTAGTCGAGGCCGGTATCGATGTCGCCGACGAGCACGGCGGGGCTCCCGCCCGTGATCGCGTGGGCTTCCGGCGTGTGGATCTGCCGCATGTCCCACTGCAGACCCGAAAGATTGTCTCCGTCCGTCGCGGGAGCGTTCGGCAGGTCGCCGGGCGAGGCCTCCGCCGCGTCGGACGGCAGCTGCGACGCGTAGGCGGCCGTTCCCGCGGCATTCTCGATCCGGCTGTCCTTCAGCACGTTGTCACGGAATGACGCATTGTCAGAGCTCGCGATCGCGACTCCGATCTGCGGATACGTGTAGACGAGCGTGCCGCCCGCCTTCTGCACCGTCGTGGCAACGTCCGCCGAGACGGCGTTCTGCTTGTACAGCAGGATGTAGTTCTGTGCGTTCGCCGTCGCTGCCAGCACTCCGGATGTGACGACGCTGGCTGCGAGCACGACAGCAGCCCGCACTAGCAGGCGTTTCCTCTCCACCTCTCCCCCTTGGTAGATCGAACTGACGGGCGGACTATACGGCGTTTTCGCTGCTAATGGAGGATTCGGCGGGATACCGCCTCGTCCGCCGGGGTGCGATGCTCGTTCCCAAGGCAAGGACGCAGGGAGCGTCAGAGCAGGAAGCTATTGGCGCGACCGAGGGCGCCGCCTGGGGGCGAGCAGCGCGGCCCAGCGGCACAGACTGTATTTCGCCAGACCCTCCTAGTAGGTGCGCCGACGTCCGGACGTGCCGCGGACGTGAATCGCCTCCAGCACGCCGATCGCGAGCAGGTTCGCGATCATGGCGGAACCGCCGACGCTGACGAACGGGAGCGGAATGCCGGTGATCGGGGCGATCCCGATCGTCATGCCGACGTTGACGAAGACCTGGAAGAGCAAGGCGACGACGATCCCGCCGGCCGCGATCGCGGAGAAGGCGTCGCGCGCCCCCGCCATCACCTTCAGACCGCGCCAGATGACCAGGAGATAGAGCAGCAGCAGGAACGAGACGCCGACGAAGCCGCGCTGCTCGGCGATCGACGCGAAGACGAAGTCCGTCGCGTGCTCGGGCAGGAAGTTGAGGTTCGTCTGGGTGGCGCCCTTGACGCCGCGGCCCGTGGCTCCGCCGGCGCCGACCGCGTTGATCGATTGCGTCACGTTGTAGGTCGCCCCGCGCGGGTCGTTGTCCCGGTGCATGAAGCCGACGATCCGGTCCTGCTGGTACGGCTTGAGCACGTGGATCCCGCTGGCCGGCAGGATCCAGAGCACGAGCACCGCCGCGACGAGCGTGGCCGCGCCGAGGGCCGCGAGGTGCGTCCAGCGCGTGCCCGCGATGAAGAGGACGCCGGCGAGCGCCGCCGTGTAGACCATCGCCGTTCCGAAGTCGGGCTGCACGAAGACCAGGAAGATCGGCCCGGCCGCGAAGCCGATCGCGGCCAGCACCGTCTTGCTGTCGCCGATCCGCTTCGCCCTGTCGGCGAGGAGGCCGGCGAGGAAGAGGACGAAGAGCAGCTTTCCGAACTCGGACGGCTGGAACTTGAAGAAACCGAGGTCGAGCCAGCGCTTCGAGCCGCGCGTGACTGCGCCGGCCAGCAGGACGATCACCATCAGCCCGAGCGTGCCGATATAGATGGGCTTCTTGTAGCGCCGGTAGTACTCCGGGTCGACGAAGACCGCCGCGACGAGCGCGACGGCGCCTAGGGCGGCGTAGACGCCCTGGCGCACGACGTAGTAGTTCGGGTTGCCCGGGACATCGTGCTCGGTGATCCCGGAGACGGCCCAGAGGCCGAAGCCGATGAGCGCGCCCGTCGCCGCGAGCAGGATCCAGTCGAGCCGGCGGACGATCGACGCCGCCTCGACCGCCTCGCTCCGCCGGGTCCGAAGCCCGCGGGCCCTGGTGTCGACAGCCTCAATCACTCTTGACCGGGACCGACACCTGCGCCGGCCGAACGTCGAAGTAGGACTCGAACACCTTCAGCGCCGCCGGCGCCGCCGCGGTACCGCCGTGGCCCCCGTTCTCGATCATCGCGCAGACGACGAGCTCCGGGCTGTCCACCGGCGCGTAGCCGCACCACCAGGACTGATCCATCATCCCCGTGAAGCCGGGAACGTCGACGTGCTTCTCCGCCGTGCCCGTCTTGCCCGCCACCGGGATCGGGAAGGTGCCGAAGATGGACGTCGACGTGCCGTAGCTCGCGTGGGTGGCGTCGTAGAGACCACTGCGGACGGCCGCGAGATAGACCGGATCGATATGGACGCTCGATGCGGGCGGGGCGGTGAAGCTGTGCAGCACGCGCCCGGGTGCGTTCGGCGTCCCGACCTCCTCGACGTCGGCGGCTACGTGCGGGTGGACGAGGCGGCCGCCGTTCGCGATCAGCGCGTAGAACCGCGCCATCTGCAAGGGCGTCACGAGCAAATCCTTCTGGCCGATCGCGAGCTGGATCGAGTCGCCGGGCTTCCAGAGGCTGTCGACCTGCCATTCCTTCGGATCCGTCTTCTTCGTGTAGGTCGCCTTGCGCCACTCCGGCGTCGGGAGCAGCCCGGGCAGCTCGCCCGGGACGTCGGAGCCGGTGAGACGTCCGAAGCCGAAGCGCGAGGCCCACTCCTGGAACGGGTGGCGGCGCTCGGCCGGCAGGTTGTAGAAGCGCTTGCCCAGCTCGTAGAAGTACGTGTCGCACGACGCCCCGAGCGCCGTCGGCAAGGTCATCTGCGCGCTGACGTACGGATCCCAGTTCTTGAACGTCCCCCCGGGGATCACATGGTTGTCCTTGTCGTAGACGTGGTAGACGCCGGTGCACGGCAGCAGGTCGTAGGGCGTGACCAGCCGCTCCTCGAGCGCGGCGAGGGCGGTGACGGGCTTGAACGTCGACCCGGCCGGATAGAGCCCCGCGACGGCGCGGTTCAGGGCCGGGTAGTTCGCGAGCCTGGCGGCCTCGGGGTTCAGCAGCGGCTTCAGCTTCCTCGGGTCCCGAGTCTCGAAGACGTTCGGCTTGAAGGTCGGGTTCGATGCCATCGCGAGGATTGCGCCGTTGCGCGGGTCGAGCGCGACGATCGCGCCACCGTTGGCCGCCCAGCAGCCGACGCACTCCGACGCGTGGGCGGCCGCGATCCCCGTCCGGATCCCCCGCTCGGCCGCGCGCTGCAGCTTCATGTCGAGCGTCAGGCGGACGGCCTCGCCCGGCGTCGCGTGCGTCTGGACGATCGCGGCGGTCCGGGGGCGCCCGAGCGCGTCGACCTTGAACTGCGCCAGGCCGTTGCGACCGCGGAGGTAGGCGTCGTAGCGCGCCTCGACCCCGCCCTGGCCGATCTTGTCGCCGAGGGCGTAGCCCCTGCCCCGCAGCCGCGTGTACTGCGCGGGCGAGATCAGCCCGACATTGCCGAGGAGCTGGGCGGCGAGCGACTGGTAGTGGTAGTTGCGTAGGTAGCTGGGCGCCAGCCGCACGCCCGGAAAGTCCCGCTCGTGCTCGGAGAGGTAGAGGTACTGCGGCCGGTGGATCGACTCCTGGATCGTGACCGGAGTGACGGGGTCCCCGGCCCGCTTCTTGAGGTCGGCGACCATCTCGGAGACGGGGACGTTGATCACCTTCGAGAGGCGCCGCAGCTCGTTCAGCCGCGCCGACCACTTGCTCGGCAGGTCCGACGTCAGTAGCTGCACCGCCGTCGTGCCCCGGTTGTCGACGATCGTGTTGCCGTTGCGGTCGAGCAGCGGCCCGCGCGGCGCCTCGATCGGGATCGAGCGGAGCTGGTTGTTGCGCGCGGCGTCGAGGTACTTCGGGCCCGCGAGGACCTGCAGCGCCCAGAGCCTGAAGAAGAGGACGCCGAAGACGGCAAGCGCGATCGCGCCGAGGACGGCGATCCTGAACGCCAGCTGCGGGGTCAGCCGGAACGGCTCGGCGACCCGGGGATCGGGCGGCAGGAACGTGCGCGGCCGCGCGGTTCCGGCCGCGGTCCTGGCGCGGACGCCGGTGCTAGCCAAGCAGCCGCACCTCCTCGAGCCCGCTCGGCGGCGGCCGGAAGAGCCGGCGGCAGAGCGCGTAGACCGGCAGCGTCAGGATCAGGTTGAAGAGCAGCTCGAACGGAAACGCGTTCAGCAGCACGCGCTGGGCCGAGGCCGGGTCGCCCAGCATGTAGTGGAGGACGAGGGCCCCGACCGAGTACAGGAGCGTCACCACCGCCACGGAGACGAACGGAGCATGCGTGCGGTCGCGTCCGGTCGTCTCCCCGTAGCGCCCGATCCAGTAGCCGGCGAGCGTCAGCAGCAGTGAGCTGACGCCGAGTGTCTGCAGCGTCGCCGTGTCGAGCACGAGCCCCGCGCCGAAGCCCGCTGCGGCGCCGAAGATCGCCCCCTGCAGGAGGGCGACGGCGACGAGCGTGACGAGAACGAGGTCGGGGGCGCCGTGGAAGACGTCGATGTCGGAGAGAAGCGTCACCTGGACGATCGCCGCGACGAACATCACCGCTGCCCCCTTCGCGATGTCGACGATCATCGTTCGTGCGGCACGAGCACGAGCAGCGACGTCAGTGACTTGAAGTTCACGAACGGCTCTAGCTGGACGTGCTTGTAGAGGTCGACCTCGTTCTGGCCTACGAACGTGACGGTGCCGATCGGGATGCCTCGCGGGTAGATTGAGCTGAGCCCCTCGGACTTCCAGCCCGCGGTGACGAGGGTGTCGCCGCTTTTGACCTTGAGGTCCTTCGTGACGTGGTCGAAGGTCATCCCCGACTGGCCCTTCTTGACGACCCCGGTCGCGCGCGTCTCGGCGTCGAGGGCGGAGACGGCACTCGTGTCGTCCGTGAGGAGCGTGACCTGGGCGACGTTCCGTGCGACCTTCGTCACCGAGCCGACGAGGCCCTCGCTGCCGACGACCGGGTCGTCCTTCTGGATCCCGGAGGTCTTGCCCGCGTCGATGGTCACGATCTGCTCGAACTCCGGGCTGGGCCGCGCGATGATTCGCGCGCCGACGTAGTCGAACCCCTGGGGGAAGCTGGTGCTGTTGCGGAAATGGAGCAGCGTCCTCAGCTCCGCGTTGTCGCTCGCGGCCGAAAGGTTCTGCGTCGCCCGCTGCCGGAGCTGCTCGACCTCGTTGCGGAGCCGCTCGTTCTCGGACTTCGCGTGGACGAGACCGGCGAAGTAGCCGTAGGCATCGCGGAACGGCCGGGCGACCCGCTCCGCGGCGATCTCGAACGGCCTCAGCACCGTGGCGCCGGCGCTCTGCACCTGGTGCAGCCCGCCACCGGACGACTCCCGGAAGTAGATGGTGATCAGGGCGATCGAGAGCAGGACCAGCACACCCGCCACGATCCGGCGCCGGATGGCGCTGGCCTGTCGTGACGAGTATGAAACCGGCCTCGAGCGCGGGACTCCCGCCCCCAAGACCGCCAGCCGTGCTGAGCGGTTGCGAGGCACGAAGCGTTTAAGTGTAGGGGAGGATCCGGAGAGTCGGTAACGAAGGCGTCGGGTTAGCTGTACGCGCGGTGATTGTTACGGCGAGCACGCGAGGCGCTGCGGTGGATCGCCTCGAATTCCTCGAGGCTCCGGCCGGAGCCGACGGCCACGCAGGTCAGCGGGCTCTCGGCGAGGTGCACCGGCATCTGGGTCTCATAGCGGAGCCGCTCGTCCAGGCCGTGCAGGAGCGCGCCGCCGCCGGCGAGGACGATCCCCCGATCCATGATGTCCGCGGCGAGCTCGGGCGGCGTCTTGTCCAGCGTCGACTTGATCGCGTCGATGATCTGGCCGACCGGGCCGTCGAGAGCGCGACGGACCTCCTCGCTGCTGAGGATGACCGTCTTGGGCAGCCCGGTGAGCATGTCGCGACCGCGGACCTCGGCCTGGACCTCGTCGCGGAGGTCGAACGCGGAGCCGACTTCGAGCTTGATCTCCTCGGCGGTCTGCTGGCCGACGAGCAGCTTGTACTCGGTCTTGATGTGCTGGATGATCGCCTCGTCCATCTCGTCGCCGCCGACCCGCAGGCTCTGGCTGACGACGATGCCGCCGAGGCTGATCACGGCGACCTCGGTCGTGCCGCCGCCGATGTCGACGATCATGTTCCCGGTCGGCTCGGCAACCGGCAGGCCGGCGCCGATGGCCGCTGCCATCGGCTCCTCGATCAGATAGGCCTGGCGTGCGCCGGCGCTCAGCGTCGCCTCTTCGACCGCACGCTTCTCGACGCCCGTGACGCCGCTCGGGACGCAGACGACAACGCGGGGGTGCGCGAAGCGGTGCTGGTGCACCTTCTGGATGAAGTGGCGGAGCATCTGCTCGGTGACGTCGAAGTCGGCGATGACGCCGTCCTTGAGCGGCCGAATCGCGCTGATCGTCCCCGGCGTCCGGCCGAGCATCCGCTTGGCCTCGACGCCGACCGCGTGCACCTCGCCGCTGCGCTGGTCGATGGCGACGACCGACGGCTCGCTCAGGACGATGCCGCGTCCGCGCACGTAGACGAGCGTGTTGGCGGTGCCGAGGTCGACCGCCATGTCGCGGCCGCCGAAGCCCGTCAGCTGCGTGAAGATCCCCATCGACCCGCGCCGAGTCTAGCTACCCGGCCGCGAAAAGACCTGCACGTTCCTGTGCTCGCTCCACGTCGTCGCGGACGAAGCAGCCGGCCAGGTGGTCGTTGACCAGGCCGACCGCCTGCATCGTCGAGTAGACGGTCGTCGGGCCGACGAACGCGAAGCCGCGGCGTTTCAGCTCCTTCGCGAGGGCCTTCGACTCGTTGGAGAGCGAGACCATGTCGTCGTACGTCTCCGGGGCCGGGCCCGGCGGTGGGCGGTGGCTCCAGACGAGCTCGGGCAGCGGCGTGCCCGCGCGCATCGCGACCGTCGCCTCGGCGTTGCGGACGATCGCCTCGAGCTTGCGCCGGTTCCGGATCACGCGCGCGTCGTCGAGCAGCCGCGCGATGTCGCCCGGCCCGAATACCGCGACCGCATCGGGGTCGAACCGTGCGAACGCCTCCCGGATGCCCTCCCGCTTGCGGAGGATCAGCGCCCACGAGAGGCCGCTCTGCAGGCACTCGAGGCAGAGCTTCTCGAACAACCCGCGCTCGTCCGTGACCGGCCTCCCCCATTCCGTGTCGTGGTAGTCGCGGTACGCGGCGTCGCCGGCGCCCCAGGCGCAGCGCTCCTTGCCGTCCTCGCCCCTGACGAGGTTCGTCACGGCGCGAGGCCTCGGGCCGGAGTTCGCAGTGACCCACGTCTGCACCGACGCGCGCGGTCGATTCGTTTCCTCCAGCTGTTCCAGAACGTCGTCGAGCTCATCGAGTGCAGCAGTCACGCTACTGCCTGATGACGAACGACTATTTACACGAAGTTCTTCGCGGCCCCCGCGCGTAGACTCGGCCGGGTGGCCGCAGCTCTCGCCGTTCGCGGGCTCGCAAAGCGCTACGGCCCGATCGAGGCGCTCGCCGGCGTCGACCTGGAGGTCGGCGAGGGCGAGCTCGTCGGCCTGCTCGGGCCGAACGGCGCCGGCAAGTCCACCCTTGTGAAGATCGCCTGCGGCCTCGTTCGCGCCTCCGCGGGAACGGCGCAGGTGTGCGGCGCACCGGCCGGGTCGCTCAAGGCGCGGCGCTCCCTGGGCTATCTCGCCGAGCTCTTCCGCTTCCCCGGCTGGTACTCGGCCGACGAGCTGCTCGAGCTGCACCAGCGCCTCGCGGGGTCGCGCCGGGGAACCGCCGAGCGTACGGAGCTGCTCGACCTTGTCGGCCTCTCCGATGCCCGCGACCGCCGGATCGAGGCGATGTCCAAGGGCATGCAGCAGCGGCTGGGCGTGGCGCAGGCGCTCGTGGGCTCGCCGCCGCTCCTCCTTCTCGACGAGCCGACCAGCGCGCTCGACCCTGTGGGCCGCCGCACGGTCCGCACGCTCCTCGAGGAGCTGCGCCGGCGGGGCGTCTCGGTGCTGCTCAACTCGCACCTGTTGAGCGAGATCGAGCTGGTCTGCGACCGGGTCGCGATCCTCCTGCACGGACGCCTCGTCGCGGAAGGCTCGCCCGCCGAACTCGCCCGGGCCCGCGGGGTGGAGATCGAGACCGACGAGGGCGTGCAGCTCTTCGAAGGCGCCTCGCGCGAGGACGCGCCGAGGCTCGTCGCCGACTTGGTCGCCGCCGGCCGACTCGTCTACGGCGTCCGTGCGCTGACGTCCACCCTCGAAGAGACGTACCTCGAGGCCGTCGGCGGAGAGACCTCGTGACCTCCATCCCGATCATCGCCGGCTATGCGCTGCGCGAGGCGCTGCGGCGCAAGGTGTTCTCGGTCGTCCTTCTCCTCACGCTCGTCTTCCTGGGGCTCTACTGGCTTGCGAACCACTACGTCTTCCGCGACGTCGAGAACATCTCGCCGCCTGCCGGCATCGACGCCCGCGCCTTCGCCGGAGCTTTCATGTTCGGCCTCGCGATGTTCGCCACGCTGTTCCTCGGCGTCGTGCTCGCGGTCTTCCTCACCCTGGGCGTCGTGCGCGGCGACGCCGAGCGCGGCCTGCTCCAGCCGCTGATCGTGCGGCCCGTGGGACGCTCGACGCTGCTGTTAGCGCGCTGGCTCGGGGCGGTGGCCGTATGCGCGCCGTACGTCGGCGGCGTCTACGTCGCCGCGATGCTGATCACCGGACTGACCGGCCAGTGGTGGCCCGACCGCGTCGTCGTGCCCGGAATCGAGCTCGCGGCCGGGGTCGCAATCGTCGCGGCGCTCTCGCTGCTCGGTTCCGTCTTTCTGACCTCGACCGCGAACGGGATCGCGGTCTTCATGGTCTTCGGCGCGGGACTCGTCAGCGGCCTCCTCGGCTCGATCGGGCACGCGCTGAACTCGCACACGCTCGAACACTCAGCCGAGATCGCAGCGTGGGTGATCCCCTTCGAAGGGCTCTACCAGGACGGGCTGCGCGAGATCACGGCGGACACAACGGGACTCACGGGCTTCCTCCTCCAGCTCGGCCCGTTCGGCGGCGCCTACACCGGCGGAACGCTCCTGAGGCTTTGGGCGCTCGCCTACCTGGCGGCCGTCGGGCTCGTGGCCGTGGCGGGGTTCTCTCGCAAGGACCTGTGACTGAATGACCCCCAGGGCACGCCCCGATCAGCCGTACCCGTAGACGCCCGGGTAGCGCTCCGCGAGCAGGCCGACCAGGAGGGCTGCCGGGAGGCCGACGACGTTCAGGTAGTCGCCTTCGAGGCGCTCGACCAGGGCGGCGCCGAGGCCCTGGATGGCGTAGCCGCCGGCGCGGTCTCGCCACTCGCCGCTCGCGACGTACAGGCCCAGCTCACGCGGGGTCAATGCCCGGAACGTCACGCGCGTCACCTCGTGGCGCAGCTCCTCCCAGGCCGGGGTCACCAGGCAGAGCCCCGAGACGACCTCGTGCGTCTTTCCCGCCAAGGCCTCGAGCATCGCCTCCGCCTCCGCGGAATCGCCCGGTTTGCCGTAGACCCGCCCGTCGAGGACGACCTCGGTGTCGACGCCGAGCACCGGCCGGTCGCCGGCCACCCCCGCGACCGAACGCGCCTTGCCGCGCGCGTGGCGCTCCACCTCCGCCCGGGGCTCGTCCCCGCCCGGCGCCTCCTCGTACGTCGGGACGACCACCTCGAACGGCAGGCCGAGCTGCTCCATGATCGCGCGCCGCTGTGGCGAGCGGGAGGCGAGCAGCAGCGGCGGTGCCGGCGGCGCGCTCACGCGCGCTTGCGCGCGCGCCAGATTTCCTCGGCCGGCCACTGCCGCGACCACTCGCGGTCGGGCAGCGCCTCGTAGCGGTGCGGCTCCGCGTCGGCCGGCGGCTGCACCTCGATCAGGTCGAGCACCTCGAACCCGTTCTCGCGAAGGAGCCGGATCCAGTTTCCGTAGCCGAGATGGAAGTTGACCGAGTCGTCGTTCTCATCCTCGGGCCACTCGAGCCGGTGGAGGCCGAAGTACGGCCGCCGGAGCTCGTTCGTCGGCGGCACCTCCGTCTCCTGGAACGCCAGCACGGCGATCGTCCCGTTGACGAGGAAGACGAGCTCACCGCCGGGACGCAACAGGCGGGCGGCCTCCGGGATCCACCTGTACGGATCGGCCCAGATCGAGGCGCCGTATTCGGACACGGCCAGGTCGAACGAGGCGTCCGGCAGCGGCACCTCCTCGGCGGCCGCCTCGACCAGCGGGAACTCGAGGCCGTGCTGCGCCTGCATCGCGCGCGCGGTCTCCAGCTGGGCTGGCGTCGGATCGACCCCGACCGGCCGGGCGCCGCGCCGTGCGAGCCAGGCCGAGAGGTAGGCGGTCCCGCAGCCGAGCTCCACCACCTCCTTGCCGTCGAGCTCCGGCAGCGCCCGAACCTGGGCCTCGGGCACCCGCCAGATCCCCCACGTGATCTCGTCCTGCGCCCAGGCGCGCTGGGCGCTCTCGGCGAACTCGCCGGCCCACTCCGTCCAGGCCCGGCGGTTGCGCTCGATCGAGCTATCCGCCGCCATCGCCGAACCAGAGCGAGATCTCGCGCGCGGCGGACTCCGGCGAGTCCGACCCGTGCACGAGATTGTCCGGCATCGCGAGCGCGAAGTCGCCGCGGACCGAACCGGGATCGGCTTCCGCGGGGTTCGTCACGCCTATCGTCGTCCGCACGACCGAGATCGCGGATTCGCCCTCAAGCACCAGCGCCAGCGTCGGCGACGACGTGATGAACTGGACGAGCTCGCCGAAGAACGGCTTCTCTGCATGCTCGGCGTAGTGCTCCTCGGCGAGGGCGCGGTCGACCGTCAGGAGCTTCGCCTCGCGGATGTCGAGGCCACGGCGCTCGAAGCGCGCGAGGATCTCGCCGGCGAGCCGCCGCTGCACAGCGTCGGGCTTGATCAGGACGAGCGTGCGCTCCGCGGCCAAGGCCGCCGCAGTCTACTCAGCGCGCCGACGCTCTCTCCTGCTGCGAGGCTCGAGCCACTGCGTCCGGCCGAACTCGGGCGTGGCCGGGCTCTCGACCGGCGTCTCGCAGTAGGGGCAAACCTGCCAAAGCGCCTCGAGCGGCGCCTTGCAGTTCACGCAGGCCTGCTTCAGCTTCGTCGTGCAGACCGGACAGACGAGGAAGGTCGCGTCGACCTGCGCCCGGCACACGGGACAGTGCAGATCGCGGGTCGCAAGCCGGTCCTCCATCGCGCGGATCTCGAGCTCGCGCTCGCGGGCCTCCTCGAGGTACTCGGGCGGTCGGAGGAGCAGGTAGATCAGGGCGCCGATGAACGGGGGCACGAGCCCGACCAGCGTCGCCATCCCGACGAGCCACGGATCCTCGACCCGCCTGCGGGCATCCTTGAACACCCACACGCCGACCGCGACCCAGAAGACGACGATGAAGAAGATCGCGAGATTCCGGACCATCTCCCAGGTGCCCGCGCTGAAGAAGTCGAAGGCGCCGTCGGCGGTGATCTGAGCTGGGTCCATCAGCTGCACGCTCCGGTCAGAGGAGGAGCTTGCCGACGAGATAGCCGGCGCCGAACGCGAGCCCGACCACCATGACGATCACGATCAGGGCGACCGCGAAGACGCTCAGCCTCTCGCCGAGCCTCGTCATCGTACGGTTTCCAATCGTCCGAAGAGGTCACGGAGCAGGTAGAGCGAGCCCGTGACCAGCACGGCCCCGTGCGGACCGGCGAGCTCGCGAGCGCGGTCGAGCGCGGCTGTTGCATCTGCAACCGATTCGACGGCGGGGAAAAACTCCCTCGCCACCTCTGCAAGTTCGTCCGCGGCAAGTACCCGCTCCGTTTCCGTCTCGGTGGCGACGAAACGGGCGCCGCGCGTCGCGAGAGCGGCGAGCATCGCGTGCGCGTCCTTGTCCGCGAGGATCGCCGCGCAGACCACGTAGTCGTCGCGCGGCAGCCGCCGGACGAGCCACTCGACCCCCGCGGCGTTGTGGGCGCCTGCGTAAACATCCTCGCCCGCGAAGTCGAACCGCCCGGGCAGATCGACCTCCACATCCCCGCGGAGCGGGCGGCCCAGAAAACGCTCCGCGGCCGCGCGGCCGACGTCGTCGGCAGAGTCGACCCGCGCCGCGCCGAGCTCCCGGGCGAGCGGCTCCCACTCGGCCTCGCCGAGGACCACCGTCGCACCCGCCCCGACGACCGCGAGCTTCTCGCGCGCGATCTGGCCACGCGTCTCGCCCAGGACGTCCGTGTGGTCGAGCGACACGTTCGTGAGCACGACGACAGAGGCCGAGAGGACGTTCGTCGCGTCGAGGCGTCCGCCGAGGCCCGCCTCGACGACCGCGACGTCGACCTCCGCCGCGGCGAACTCCGCCAACGCGGCGGCGGTCAGCGCCTCGAACTGCGTCGCGCCCGCCGCTTCGGCGGCGGCCCGCACCCGCTCGACCGCGGCCTCGAAGTCGGCGTCCCCGCCGTCGACCTGGATCCGCTCGCTCCACCCGCGGACGTGGGGCGACGTGTACGCACCGACCCTCAACCCCTCCCTGGTCAGGAACGCCGCGGCGCGGCGGGTCGCGCTCGACTTGCCGTTCGTCCCGACGACGTGGATCGCCCGATACCCGCGCTGCGGCTCGCCGAGCCCGCCGAGAAGCGCCCGCATCCTGCCCAGGCCGAACTCCTCGGGCCAGGGCGAGAGCGACTCGATCCAGTCAGCCTGACAGGGCATCGAGCTCACGCCGGTAGCGGGCGAGCTTCTCGCGCTCGGCCTCGACGACGTCGGGCGCGGCGTTCTGCACGAAACGGTCGTTCGCCAGCATCCTCTCGGCCCGGTCGACTTCCTTCTGCAGGCGCTCGATCTCCGCCGCTGCGTTGCCGTTCGCCGCGACCCGCTCCGGCTTGACGACCGCGTCGAAGATCCGCTTCTCGTCGTCGCCGAGATTCACGAGCACCCCGCTGCGCCGGAAGATCGCGGCCGCGTCCTGCACCGGCTCGAGCGAGTCGATCGCAGCGGCGTGTGCCGGCTCAGCCTCCGGCCAGGGGGCGACGATGAGCCTGGTCTCGCGGTTCGGCAGGTGCGACCAGATCTCCTCGGTCACGTGCGGCATCAGGGGATGGAGGAGCCTCAAGATCCGCTCGAGCGCCGCCAGCCCTGTCGCCCGCGAGTCGGCGTCACCGGCGTAGAGCCGGGGCTTGATCGACTCGAGGTACCAGTCGCAGAAATCGTCGAACGTGAGCCGGTAGAGCGCGTGCGCCACGTGCGAGAAGTCGAACGCGGCGAGATCCTCCTCGACGGTCGCGCGAGCCGCATCGATCCGCGCCAGGATCCACCGCTCCTCGACGTCCCGCGGGCGCAGCTCCACGTCGTCCCCCTCGACCGCCTGGAGCAGGAGCCGGCTCGCGTTCCAGAGCTTGTTCGCGAGCTTCCGCCCCTCCTCGATCGCCCCGTAGGAGAACGCCACGTCCTGCGTCGAGGAGATCTTGAGCAGCCCGTAGCGGGTGGCGTCGGCGCCGTGCTGCGAGATCACGTCGCGCGGGTCGATCCCCGTGCCCAGGCTCTTCGACATCCTGCGCTTGTCGGGGGCGAGGATCGTCGACGTGATGATCACGTCGGTGAAGGGCACGTTCCCGAGCAGCTCGAGGCCCGCGAAGATCATCCGGTTCTCCCAGAGTCGGATGATCTCGCGGGCGGTCACGGAGACGTCGCCCGGATAGAACGTTTGCAGCTCGGGCGTGTCGTCGGGCCAGCCGAGGGTCGCGGAGGGCCAGAGCGCGGACGAGAACCAGGTGTCGAGCACGTCCTCCTCACGCATCAATTCCGTCGCACCGCACTCGCCACAGGCATCCGGATCGGTCTCGGACACGGTCACGTGGCCGTCGGGGCAGTACCAGACCGGCAGCTGATGGCCCCACCAGAGCTGGCGCGAGATGTTCCAGTCCGGGGCCGCCTCCAAGGACTCGATCGCGAAGCGATGCTGCGATTCCGGGTGGTAGAGGACACGCCGCTCCCGGAGCGCCTCGAGCGCGGCACCCTTGAGCTCGCCCATCGCGCACCACCACTGGAGCGAGATCAGCGGCTCGATTCTGCTCTTGCAGCGCTCGCAGCGTGCGACGGCGTGCCGGTAGGGCTCCTGCTTCTCGAGCAGACCTCGCTCGCGACACCAGGCGATGACCCGCTCGCCGGCCTCCTCCTGCGTCAGGCCGGCGAGCTCACCCGCGTCCTCGTTCATGCGGCCGTCGGGCCCGATCACGGCCGGCTCCGGGAGGCCGTGGGCGCGACCGATCTCGAAATCCGTCGGGTCGTGGCCGGGCGTCACCTTGAGCGCGCCGGTCCCGAAACCCGGCTCCACCCGCTCGTCCGCGACGACCGGAACCACCCGTTCGACGTACGGCACGACGACCTCCCGGCCGATTACGTCGCGGTAGCGCTCGTCGTCGGGATGCACCGCCACCGCGACGTCGGCGAGGATCGTCGCCGGCCGCACGGTCGCGATCGTCACCCCGTCGCCCCCGTCGGCGAACGGGTAGCGGACGTACGAGAGCGTGTCGTCGACCTCGTCGTGGCTCAGCTCGAGATCGGAGAGCGACGACTCGTGGAACGGGCACCAGTTGATGATCCGGTTGTCTCGGTAGATCCAGCCCCGCTCGTAGAGATGGACGAAGAAGCGCATCACCGCCCTGACGTAGCGCTCGTCCATCGTGAAGCGCTCGCGGCGGTAGTCCATCGAGGCGCCGAGCTTCCGCAGCTGCTCGAAGATCGTCCGCCCCGTCGCCTCCAACCACGCCCACGTGCGCTCGACGAAGGCCTCGCGGCCGAGGTCGTGCCTGGTCTTTCCCTCGTCAGCGAGCTGCCTCTCGATCACGTTCTGGGTCGAGATGCCCGCGTGGTCGTACCCGGGTTGGAAGAGGGTGTTGAACCCGCGCATCCGGTGCCACCGGATCAGCGTGTCCTGGATCGTGCCGTTGAGGGCGTGGCCGAGGTGCAGCTCGCCCGTCACGTTCGGAGGCGGAAAGCAGATCGCGTAGGACGGGCGCGGGTCGTCCGCCTCCGCGTTGTAGAGGCCTTCCCCCTCCCACGTCTGCTGCCAGCGCTCCTCGACGCCGTGCGGGTCGTACCGCGGCTCCATGGGGCCATCGTAGATTCCCTCGCGTGAGGCTTCCCCTCGGAGCGCTGGCGGAGCGGAACTTCCGGCTCCTCTTCTCGAGCACGACGATCTC
>JBKPOY010000067.1:0-39169 GCA_046733295.1 Actinomycetota bacterium
CAGTCCGTCGGCGAGGTCGAAGAGCGTCCTGTCGAGCTCGTCGGCCTTGGCGTCGTCCTTAGCGAGCTGCCACGGCTCGCGGTCCTCGACGTACTTGTTCAGCGAGCGCACGACGCTCCAGATCGCCTCGAGCGCTCCCGACAGGTCGTAGTCGTCGACGCGTTCCGCAACGACCGGCGCAAGCTCGTCGAGCTCACTCCGGAACGGCGACTCCCAGGCAGCATCGGGAATCCGGCCGTTGCGGTACTGGGCGATCATCGCGGTCGTGCGCGAGAGGAGGTTGCCGAGGTCGTTGCCGAGCTCGCGCTCGTAGCGTTCGTGGAGGTCGTCGGCCGACGCGTTCCCATCCTGGCCGAAGCGCGTGACGCGGGCGAGGTAGTAGCGCACCGGATCGATGCCGTAGACGTCGACCAGCTGCAAGGGGTCGATCACGTTGCCCCTGGACTTCGAGATCTTCTGGTCGTCGATCACGAGGAACCCGTGGACGAAGATCTGCTTCGGCACCTCGTAGCCAGCGGCCAGGAGCAGAGCCGGCCAGAAGACGCAGTGGAATCGCAGGATGTCCTTGCCGAGGAGATGGCGGACCTCTGGCCAGAACTCCTCCCGCAGGTCCTCACCCGGCCGCGCGTAGGTCAGCGCGCTGAGGTAGTTGATGAGCGCGTCAACCCAGACGTACACGACCTGCTCGGGGTCCCACGGCACCGGCACGCCCCAGGGCTGGCCCGCGCGGCTGAGGCTGAAGTCCCGGAGCCCGCCGGCGATGAAGCTGCGGGCCTCGTTGTAGCGGAAGTCGGGCAACACGAGATCGGGGCGCTCGTCATAGAGGCGCAGCAGGTCGTCCTGGAAAGACGACAGCCGGAAGAACCAGTTCCGCTCCTCGATCCACTCTGCCTTGATCTCGTGGATGGGGCAGAACCCGTCGGCCGTTAGCTCGTCCTCGGTCTTGAATTCCTCGCAACTGACGCAATAGAGGCCGGCGTACGTGTCCTCGTAGATGTGACCGTTGTCGTAGATGCGCTGGACGAACTCCTGGACGAAGCGGTGGTGCCCCTCATCGGTAGTCCTGATGAAGAAGTCGGGCGACGCACCCACACGTGCCGCCAGCGGACGCCAGTGCTCCTCGACGAGGCCGTCGACGTAGGTCTTCGGGTCGACGCCGACCTCCTCTGCCGCACGGACGTTCTTCGACGCATTCTCGTCGGTGCCGGTCAGGAAGAACGTGTCGTCGCCGCGCTGCCTGTGGTGCCGCACGAGAATGTCGGCGGCGACGTTCGTGTACGCGTGGCCGATGTGGGGCGTCGCGTTGACGTAGTAGATCGGCGTTGTCAGGTAGAAGCGCGGCATTGGCAGCAATGATAGGCGCGGGTCGCCGCGCCCCCGTTCGTCGAGCGCGCAGCAGGATCGCGAACGCCCCCGCCGCCGTGAGCAACCCCGCTGCCCAGAGCGACGGGAACCGCCAGTCGCCCCGTGGGGGTTGCCCCGAGCTCGCCACGCGGCGGCGGCCCCGCGTGGAGGCGCTCGCGGAAACGACGGCCGACTCCGCCGCCGCGGCGAGCCCGCGCCGAAACTGCGACGGCCCGACGATCATCCGGCTCGACGGCCTCGCCCGCCGGCGGACACCAACGGAGGGCAGCGCGGGGAGACGTGCGGACGCGGCTCGTCCCGCCCCGCGGGCAGGTAGCGAGCGCTGCACGGATGCTCGGCCGTGGACGGGCCGCGATGTCACTACGGTCGCGGTGCGCTTTGCCGATGCAGGCCGTGCACGCAGGCGCCGCATGGGGCCGGCCGCGGGACGCGCCGGCACCGCCTCGGCAGGAGGCAGTGGCGCGGCGGCGGGCTCCGGGGCCCGGACAGGTTCTGCAGGCGGATCGTCCGGAGGGCTCGGCGGGCCCGTCGCCGGCTGCGGCAGGAACAGGAGGGGATCCAAGTAGCCGTTCGGATCGCTCGTCCGGCGGACGCCGAGATGCACGTACGGTTCGTCGAGCTCGGGCTCGCCGCTGACGCCCACCGCGCCGACCTGGGCGCCCTCGTCGAGGAGTGCTCCCCGCCGGATGGTGATCGACCCGAGGTGTGTCAACGTGACCGAATAGCCGTCGACGGTCTGCACCGTCACGCTCTTGCCGCTCCCCGGCACAGCTCCGGTAAAGGAGACGGTTCCGCCCGCGGGAGCACCGACCGGCGCTCCGGCCGGCGCGCCGATGTCGACCCCGCGGTGCTGGCCCGCCGCATAGGGGTCGTCACCGAACGCGAATTGCCGCAGGACGGGGCCTTGCACGGGCCATGTCCACGCGGCGGCGTTCGGGGCGAAGACAACCGCTGCGCAGGTCACGACGGTCAGCACGAGGACGCGCATCTACTCACTCCTGTTGTCGAAATTGATAACGGAGCGACGGTAGCAGTGTTCCCGCTCTGTTGTCAATATGGACTACAAGGACATGTCGTAAAGACGTTTCCGCGCTACACCGGCCAGCCTGGCCACCACGTCGACGGCCTGGCGCCGGGGCAAACCGGCTTCCAGGAGCTCCGCGACGGCCGCGACCGCTGCCGCCTCATCGGCCCCCTCTCCGACCGCCGCTGCGGGCCCGATCACGAGCGTCACCTCGCCTCGCGGCGCCTCCCGGAAGCGCCCCGCGACGTCGGCAGCAGCAGCACGGACGACCTGCTCATGGCGCTTCGTCAGCTCGCGACACACCGCCACCTCGCGGCCCGGCTCCGCCCGCGCAAGCGAGGCCAGCGTCGAACCGAGACGTCGCGGAGACTCGAAGGCAACGGTGGGCCACGGCCATCCGGAGAGCTCCCCCCAGAGCCGGTCGAGGGCGCGCTGCCCACGCGGAAGGAAGCCGATGAACTGGTAGCGCTCGCCTACGAGCCCGCTGGCGACGAGAGCGGTGTCGACCGCCGACGGGCCCGGAATCACCGTGACCGGGACGCCGGCCGAGAGAGCGGCGTTCACCAGGCGCGAGCCCGGGTCGGAAACACCAGGCAGCCCTGCGTCGCTGACGAGCGCCATGCGCTCACCGGCTTCCAGGCGGGGCAGGAGGGCCGCGGTGCGAGCGGCTTCGTTGTGCTCGTGGTACGACACGAGTCGAGCCCGGATGCCGTGGTGCTCCAGGAGCTTGCGGGTGTGGCGGGTGTCCTCGCAGAGAACGACGTCGGCCTCCGACAGCTCGCGGAGGACGCGAAGGGTGATGTCCTCGAGATTCCCGATCGGCGTCGCGCAGACTGCGAGCACTAGTGGAGAGCGTCGAACGCGACGAGCCCGGCGCCGATCATTCCTGCGGTCGTCCCGAGCTCCGCCCCGACGATCTGCGCCCGATCGCCCGCCGGGGGCAGAGCCTCGCGGACCATCGTCTCGCGGGCGGGCTCGAGCAGGAAGTCCCCGGCGGCGGCAAATCCGCCGCCGACCACGACCAGCTCGGGCCGGAAGATGTTGACGAAGCTGCCGATCGCGGCCCCGAGCTTGTGCCCGATTCCGGCGAGGATCTCGATCGCCTCCGAATCCCCCTCGCGCGCAATGCGGACGAGCCGGTGAGCGTCGACGGCAGGGCCGAATGCTTCTCGCGCGAGCTTCGTCGCCGCCGTACCGCTCACGTACGCCTCGAGATGACCCCGGCCCGTGCAGGTCCCCTGGCATGGAATCCCGTCATAGACGAGCACGGTGTGGCCGAGCTCGCCGCCGTCGCGCATGAGCTTGCCGTCGAGCACGACGCCGCCCCCGCACCCCGTTCCGAGCGTCAGCATCACCAGGTTCTCCGCCTCGCGGCCTGCCCCCACGCGGAACTCGGCCAGGGCGGCGGCGTTTCCGTCGTTCTCGAGCTCGACGGTCACGTCGAATCGCTCTTGCAGAAGATCGCGCAACGGCATGTCCTCGAGCGGGATGTTGACGGACGCCTGGACCACCCCGGTCTTCGAGTCGATCCGGGAAGGGAGGCCGAATCCGATCGCCGCGATCGAGTCGTCGAGCAGCTCGGCGACCGCAGCTTCGAGCTCGGAGATCAGCTGCTCCTCGGAGATCAGGTTGGTTCTCCGCTCGCGCCGGTGGTGCACCGTTCCCTCGACGTCGACGACCCCGGCGAGAATCTTCGTCCCGCCGACGTCGACGCCGATCGCGTGCCGCCCCGAGCTCACGGTTTTCCCGCCCACCTCCTCTTGCACGTCAAGCCGCGTCGTCTCGCGCGGCTACCATAGCCCGCCGGATGGCCGCTCCTCGCGGAGAGAAGCCGTACCGCGTCTACCGCGGCGGCAGGGTCAAGGGCAAGGTCCCGACGATCCCTCGCCCGACCCGTGAACGGGGCGGCGACGGGAACGGACGCCGCGACTATCGCGGCCCCGGCCCGAAGCGTCCGGCCAAGGGCTGGCGATCCTGGAGCTGGAAGCGCTGGACCGCGCTGACGCTCCTCGCAGTCCTGCTCGTCCTCGCGATCTGGCTCGTCGCGGCGTACCTCTCGTTCCGCGGCGGGGTCAAGGAGGCGAACAAGCGGCTGCCCGAGTCGGCCCGGCTCGCCCTCGTCTCGGACAAGGGGATGATGCTCAGCCACTCGAGCACGATCCTGCTGCTCGGAACCGACCACTCGCTGAACGCATCGCGTTCGGGCGACCAGCATTCGGACTCGATCATGCTGTTGCGGACCGACCCGAAGCATCACCGCCTCTATTACCTCTCGATTCCGCGCGATCTCCGGGTTCCGAACATCCCGGGCCACGGCCCGGACAAGATCAACGCGGCGTTCCAGCTGGGCGGCCCGCGCCTCGCCGCGCGGACGGTGAGCAATTACACGGGCCTGCCGATCAACCACCTCGTCGTCGTCAACTTCCACAGCTTCAGCAAGCTGATCGACAAGATCGGCGGCATCGACGTGAACGTCCCGGCACCGATCCTCTCGAACCGATTCGACTGTCCTTACGCCACGAACGAGCGCTGCGCCCGCTGGAAGGGATGGCGCTTCCGCAAGGGGAAGCAGCACATGAACGGCTATCGAGCGCTCATCTACTCGCGCGTGCGCGAGAACCGGTTGAACCCCCGCGACAGCGACATCACGCGCGGCTCGCGCCAGCAGGAGGTCATGCAGGCGCTGACCTCCAAGCTCGCGAGCACAGGCACCTTCTTCAAGCTGCCCTTCATCGGCGGCGACCTGATGAAGCCGCTCGCGACCGATCTCTCGCCGACCGAGTTCGTGCAGCTCGGCTGGTTGAAGTTCCGCGCCGACCAGACCCTGCACTGCCGACTCGGTGGCACCTGGACCGGCAGCTACATCGAGCCGAGCGAGGACAACCGGTCCGTGATCCTGATGGTCACGGGCAAGGCAGCGATCCAACCGCCGCCGCCGAACGGCGACACGTACCCGCCGGGGTGCTTCGTCGACAAGATCCCGACAGGGCGCTAGTCCTGGGAGGGTTTGGCGAAATGCAGTCTGTGCCGCCGGGCCGCGCTGCTCGCCCCCCGGCGACGAGCGGTATTCCGCCAAACCCTCCTAGGAGGCGTCGGCTGCCTTCGTGTCCGGCTTCGAGTCCGGTTTCGACTCGGTCTTCGGGTCGCCCTTCGAGCTCGACTCGCCGTCGCCGTCCCTCGAGGCGTCACGCTTCCGCGCGCCGCGGCCGTAGTCCGTCGAGTAGAACCCAGAGCCCTTGAAGTGGACGGCGACCGGGTAGAGCACGCGCTCGACCGGACCCTCGCCGCAGACCTCACATCCCTCGGGAGCGGCGTCTCCCATCCGCTGAAAGAGCTCGAAAACGTGTCCGTTTGGACAACGGTACTCGTAGATGGGCACGCTCGGACAGTAGCACCGGGGGTGGCGGGCTAAGTCCGCTGGTCCTGGCGTTCAACCCGCTCCTGGTCGAGCAATTCGGCGTGGCACGGAGCGTCCTCGAAGGCGGCGAGACCGGCCCGTACGGGGCGGGCTTCATGCCCCGGCCGACGCCTCCTTGCGGCCGCCAGGACGGCGGACGCGCCCACGAGGCCGCCGAGGACGAACGTGCGCAACCGCCCGCGCTGAACCTCTCCGTCCATGGAACGATTGTACGGTGACGCCCTTCGTCCTCTGCGCGCTCGGCGATCTGCTCCTGGACGTGGTCGTCCGGCTCGAAGAGCCGTTGCAGGACGGTGCCGACGCGACGGCGGTCACGCGGACGGGCGCCGGCGGTCAAGCGGCCAACGTGGCGGCATGGGCGGCCTCGCTCGGGGTCGAGGCGCGTTTTGTCGGGAAGCGCGGCGACGATCCCGCCGGCTCGCTGGCCGCGGCGGAGCTCCAGGCGCGTGGAGTGTCCGTGCTCGGACCTGTGGCCTCGGGACGAAACGGCGTCGTCGTCTCGCTCGTCGACCGCCGAGGCGATCGAGCGATGGCAAGCGATCGAGGCGTTGCGCCGACGCTCTCGGCCGACGAGCTGCAGCCCACATGGTTCGAGGCGTGCTCCCACCTTCACCTCTCCGGCTACAGCGTCATGAGCTCGCCGATCGACGGCGCGGCTGAGAGCGCCGCCACGACGGTAAGGGATGCAGGTGGAACGGTCAGCATCGACCTCGCGTCCTGGAGCGTGATCCGCACGTTCGGCGGCGAGCAACTCGCCGCGTGCCTGCGCGCGCTCTCACCCGACGTCGTGTTCGCGAACGAACAGGAGCGGGGCGCCGTCGAAGGGCTCGATCTCGGCGCGAGCACCACCTGGGTCCTGAAGCGGGGCCCTGCCGGGTGTGTCGTCGAGCAAGGAGGGCGGCGCGTCGAGCGGCCCGCGCTTCCGGTCGAGGTCGCAGACACCACCGGAGCCGGCGACGCGTTCGCAGCCGGCTACCTCGTCGGCGGCGTCGACCTCGCGCTCGAGACGGCCGCCCGCTGCGTCGCCCAGCTCGGAACGATGCCGTGATCGACGTCGCACCCGATGTTGCCGACGCACTCGCCGACGGGCGGCCGGTCGTCGCGCTCGAAACGACCCTCGTCGCCCACGGCTTCCCGGCAGGTGAGGGCCTCGAGGTCGCGCTCGAGTCGGAGCGGCTCGTCCGCGCGCACGGCGGGACCCCGGCGACCGTGGGCATTGTCGACGGGGCGGTGCGAGTCGGGCTGTCGCCGCGCGAGCTCGAGCGCTTCGCAGAAGCGGGGGACGATGCGCGCAAAGCCGGGCCACGCGATCTCGCGGCGGGCGCCGCGCTCGGACACCTCGCTGCGACGACCGTGGGCGGGACGCTGGCGGTCTGCGCGAGCGTCGGCATTCGTTTCATGGGCACCGGTGGCATCGGCGGCGTCCATCGCGGCTTCGCGAACCGGCCGGACGTCTCGGCGGATCTCGGCGAGCTCGCTCGCACGCCCGTCCTCGTTGCCTGCTCGGGCGTCAAGTCACTGCTTGACGTCGAGGCCACGCTCGAGGTGCTCGAGACGCTCGGCGTGCCCGTGCTCGGGTGGCAAACCGAGACGCTGCCGCTGTTCTACAGCGCGACGGGCGGACCGCCGGTGCCGCAGCGAGTCGAGTCGGCCTCCGAGGCGGCGGCAGTGGCGCGGGCGCACTGGGCGCTGGGGCGAACCGGGCTTCTGCTCGCGCGAGCACCGGCCGAGAGCCTCGACGTCGAGCCGTTGCTGCGGGAGGCACTGGCCGCCGCGGACGACGCGGGCGTGACGGGTCAGGCCGTGACCCCCTTCGTCCTCGCCCACCTCCATCGCTCGAGCGATGGCGCGACCGTCCGCGTCAACAAGCGCCTGATCGCCGACAACGCGGCGGTCGCCGCCGACGTGGCCGTCGCGGCCTCCTCGTAGGAGGGTTGGCGAAATACAGTCGGTGCCACCGGGCCGCGCTGCTCGCCTCCCGGCGACGAGCGATATTCCGCCAACCCTCCTAGTCGAGCGCGCCGAGGAACTCGTCGATCGTCAGAGCCGTCAGCGTCTGGAGCTTCGCGCTGCCCCGCGCGCCGAGCGCGACCGACACGCGCGCAATGGTCTCCGCGTCCGGGGCCTCGACGACGTTGACGAAGTCGAACGGGCCGAGCGTGGCCCACTGGTGCACGACCCGGGCGCCGAGCTCCTCGACGTCACTGTTGACCTCGCGCAACCGGGCGGGATTCGCCTTCAGCGTCTGAACGCCCTGCGCGGTCAGATTGGACAGCAGGATGTACGTCGGCATCGCGCCTCCTCGATCGGGGCGTCGAGCGTAAACGACCCGGCACACGCGCGGCCTGGTCGAAGTAGAGAAGCGCCGCGCCGAGGAAGAGGAGCGGGGAGATCACGAGGTCTGCGAGGAATGCCGCCGTCCGCTCCGCGGTACCGCTTCCGCCGCGGAGAAGGAAGAACAGGCCGACGCGCGCGATGAAGTAGGTGATCGCGAGCGTCGCGAGCGAGCCGAGCGCGTGGATGTAGTCGGCCCGGGAGAGCTCGACGGCTCGGCGGAAGGCCGCGCCGATCGATCTTCGCTCCAGGACGATCACCGGCACGACGAGGCCGACGAGAGCCAGCCAGGCGACCGCAGGCAGGATGAACGCGAGCGCGAGGACCGGGAACGGGACGAACGCGATCGTCCCGGCGAGCCACGCGGAAGCCAGGGTCGCGGCGGGCGCTCGCGTCTCGGAGTCGGAGATCAACATCGATGCGCCGACGTAGGAGACGCTCAGCAGCGGCCCGGCGACGATGGCCTCGAAGAGGATCGCGTTCGTGTCGCCGAGGCCGATCGCCGCTGTGTCGATGAGGCCGACCGAGACACCGAGCGCGAGCGAGCGCCACGGGCGCCGCCCGTACAGGCGCAACGTCTCCGCGACCAGTTGGCCGACCGTGCGGGTCTCGGGAGGCAGCGGCGCCGGCCGCGGCTGCGGCGTGGGTGAGGTTCCCTTGCGGGCCACGGGCCCGAACCTACCTTCTAGGTACACGCGTGACCCGGGTCGCCACCACGCCCGCCCACCGACAGGCTAGGGCGGAATCCGTGCCGCGTGTGAAACGCAAGTGCGACGAAACGAGCGGAACACGCTAGCGTCAGTCCATGGCCGTTGCACCGGCAACACCGACGCGCACCCGTCCTCGCACCGGCGACGGTGGCGGAGGCGTCGGCGACGCGTGGCGGGTCATCGTCCTCAACGACAACCACAACACCTTCGACGGGGTCGCGCACGCCCTCGCGAACGTTTTGCCGGGGGTGAGCTTCGACGACGGGCTCGCGCTGGCGACGCGGATCGACAGCACGGGTCAGGCGATTGTGTGGTCGGGACACCGCGAGGCGGCCGAGCTCTACTGGTCGCGCCTGAACGAGTTCGGCTTGACGATGGCCCCGCTCGAATGCTGAGCGGGCGTCGCTAAGCTGCGACGCCGGCGGGCTCGCGCGCCTTCTCGAACACGAGCTCCCCGTCCGGGGCGTCCACAAGCACCGTGTCGCCCTCGCCGAACTCGCCCTCGAGCAGCCGCAGCGCGAGCGGATTCTCGACCAGCCGCTGCAGCGCACGCTTGAGCGGACGTGCGCCGTAGGTCGGGTCCCAACCGGCCTCGGCGACGACTTCCTTCGCCGCGTCGGTCAGCTCGAGCCCGAGGCCGCGCTCGGCGAGCCGATCCCGCAAGCGCCGCAGCTGGAGCTCGACGATCTCGCCGAGCTGTTCTTTCGACAACGGCGCGAACTCGACGACCTCGTCGATCCGGTTCAGGAACTCCGGCCGGAAGTGCTCGGTCAGCGCGGCGGCCGAGCGAATGTTCGAGGTCATGATGATCACGGTGTTTCGGAAGTCGACCGTGCGGCCCTGGCCGTCCGTCAGCCGGCCGTCGTCGAGGATCTGCAGCAGGACGTCGAAGACCTCGTTGTGCGCCTTCTCGATCTCGTCGAGCAGGACGACCGAGTAGGGACGGCGCCGAACCGCCTCGGTCAGCTGGCCGCCCTCCTCGTAGCCGACATAGCCCGGCGGAGCCCCGATGAGGCGGGCCACCGTGTGGCGTTCCTGGTACTCGGACATGTCGAGCCTGACCATCGCGCGCTCGTCGTCGAACATGAACTCGGCGAGAGCCCGCGCGAGCTCGGTCTTGCCGACGCCCGTCGGGCCGAGGAAGACGAACGAACCGATCGGCCGATTTGGGTCCTGCAGGCCGGTGCGCGCCCGACGGAGGGCGTTCGCCACGGCCTCGACAGCCTCGTCCTGGCCGACGACGCGTTCGTGTAGGCGCTCCTCCATGTGGATCAGTTTCTCGGTCTCGCCTTCGAGCAGCCGGGAGACGGGAATCCCCGTCCAGCGCGCCACGACCTCGGCGACGTCGTCCTCGTCGACCTCCTCCTTGACCATCGGCTCGTCGGCGGGGACGGCGCCGTCGCGCTCGGCCAGCTCCTTTTCGAGCTCGGGCAGCTCGCCGTAGCGGATCTCGGCGACCCGCTCGAGGTCGCCGGCGCGCTCGGCGCGCTCGGCCTCCATCTTGAGCGCGTCGATCCGGGACATGATCTCCTTGACCCGCTCGAGCGCTTCCTTCTCACGCGACCAGCGGGCGGCTAGCTCGTCGCGCCGTTCCTTGGCCTCCGCGAGCTCGCGCTCGACGGGCTCACGGGTCTCCTTCGACTCCTTCCCCATCGCTGCCAGCTCGATCTCCAGCTGGCGGACGCGCCGCTCCGCCTCGTCGAGCTCGAGCGGGGAGGAGTCGATCTCCATCCGCAGGCGCGACGCCGCCTCGTCGATGAGGTCGATCGCCTTGTCCGGCAGCTGGCGGTCGGAGATGTAGCGGTCGGAGAGAACCCCGGCCGCCACAAGCGCCGCGTCGCGGATGCGGACGCCGTGGTGGGCTTCGTAGCGCTCCTTGAGCCCGCGGAGGATCGCGATTGTGTCCGCGACGGAGGGCTCGCCGACGAAGATCGGCTGGAAGCGGCGCTCGAGCGCGGCGTCCTTCTCGATGTGCTTGCGGTACTCGTCGAGAGTCGTCGCGCCGATGCACCGCAGCTCGCCGCGCGCGAGCATCGGCTTCAGCATGTTCGCCGCGTCGACCGCGCCCTCGGCCGCGCCCGCACCCACGATCGTGTGCAGCTCGTCGATGAAGAGGATCAGCTCGCCCTCGGCGTTCTTGATCTCGGTCAGAACAGCCTTGAGGCGCTCCTCGAACTCCCCGCGGTACTTCGAGCCGGCGAGCAGCGAACCGATGTCGAGCGCCCAGACCCGCTTGCCTTTCAGGCCCTCGGGCACGTCGCCGGCGACGATCCGCTGGGCGAGGCCTTCCGCGATGGCCGTCTTGCCGACGCCTGGGTCGCCGATCAGCACCGGGTTGTTCTTCGTCCGCCGCGAGAGAACTTGGATCACGCGCCGGATCTCCTCGTCGCGCCCGATCACTGGGTCGAGCTTGCCCAGCTCCGCGAGCTCGGTCAGGTCGCGACCGAACTTCTCGAGCGCCTGGTAGGTCCCTTCCGGATCCTGGGACGTGACGCGCTGCCCGCCGCGGACTGCCTTGATCTTCGCCTCGAGCTGGTCGCGGGGGACGACGTCGAGCGCGAGCAGGAGGTGCTCGGTCGAGACGTAGTCGTCCTCGAGCCTCCGCGCCTCCTCGAACGCCTGGTCGAGCACACGCGAGAAGGCCGCCCCCACCTGCGGCTGCTGCTGCGTGCCTTGGGCGGACGGCTTCGCCCGCAGCGAGGCCCCGGCCTCCGCCCGCAGGATGTCCGGGTCGGGCACGAGCTCGCGGGGCAGCTCCTGGTCGAGGAGCGCCAGCAGCAGGTGCTCGGGGTACAGCTCGGGATTGCCGTTCGCACGCGCGAGCTCCTGCGCCGCGGCGACCGCCTCCTGTGACTTGAGAGTGAGCTTGTTGAAGTCCATCGCTTCCCCTAGTGCTGCTGCTGTCCGGTCGGTACCGGCCGCGGCGGCTCGTAAAGGACCAGCTCGCGCCGGTACTGCCTGTGAACGTCCTGGATCTCCTCGCGCAGCTGCCGCTGCAGCTTCTCGATGCGCTCGTGCGCCCTGCGAAGCTGGTCCTCGAGCCGGATGACGACCTCGACGCCGGCCAGATTGAGGCCGAGCTCCGTCGTCAGGCGCTGGACGAGGCGCAGGCGCTCCAGATCGGCGTCCGAGTAAAGGCGCGTGTTGCCGCTCGTGCGCTTCGGCCTGACGAGACCCTTGCTCTCGTAGATCCGCAGCGTCTGCGGATGCATACCGACGAGCTCTGCGGCGATCGAGATCATGTAGCGCGGGCGGTCGTCCATCAGCGCTCGGGCTCCTCGTCCGGCTCGTTCTGGACGCGCGGGCCCCAGATCCGCTCCATCACGACCTCACCTGCCTCGTAGGCCGAGAGGCCGCGGCGCTTGCGCGCGACGTACGCGCGGATGTCGAGGTACGCCGAGGCGCCGACGAAGATGGCGACGATCAGCCAGAGCATCGGGCGGTTCCAGTCGGCACCCGCCGCCACGAGCACGATGACGAGCATCGCGGCGTTGAGCAGCGTGCCCACCGGCGACAGGGCCCAGACGAGCAGCCGCGTGAACACGTCCCTCACGAGAAGAGCGCCCCCCGTGGATCCTCGTGCGGAAGCGCCTGGAGCTCCTCGAGCAGCTCCCGCTCCCGCTTCTTCAGCTTCTTCGGGACGGTGATGCGCATGCGCGCGAGCACGTCGCCGCGGCCGGAGCCCCTCAGCTTCGGCGCCCCCTTGCCCTTGACGCGCAGCAGCGTCCCGTCCTGGGTGCCGGGTTTCACCTTCAGCGCCACCGAGCCCTCCGGCGTCGGCACCTCGACCGTCGCGCCGAGCGCCGCCTCGGAGAACGTCACCGGCACGTCGACGACGAGGTCGTCGCCGCGCCGCTCGTAGAGCTTCGAGGGCTGGACGCGCGTGACCACGAAGAGATCGCCCGCCTCGCCGCCGTTGAAACCGGCCTCGCCTTTTCCCTTCAGGCGGATCCGCGTGCCGTCCTTGACTCCGGCGGGGATCCTGACCGTGTAGCGCTTCGTGCGCCGCTGGCGTCCCGTCCCGCTGCAGCGCGGACATGGATCCTCGATCACCGTGCCGTTGCCGCGGCAGCGCGGGCAGGGCTGGGAGAGGGCGAAGAAGCCCTGGCTCTCGGCAACGACTCCCCGCCCGTTGCACTCGGGACAGATCCTCGGGGCGGTGCCCGGCCTGGCGCCGGAGCCGTTGCACTCCGAGCAGGCGGTGTCGAGGGTGATCGGAATCTTCGTCTCGATCCCGCGCAGCGAGTCCTCGAAGGAGAGATTCACGTCGACCTCGAGATCGTTGCCCCGCTGAGCTTGCGATCGCTGTGCGCCACCGCCGCCTCGTCCGAACATGCCCCCGAACAGATCACCGAGGTCGCCGAGATCGGAGAAGTTGAAGTCGCCGAAGTTGACGCCGCCGCCCTGGAACCCGCCGCGCCCGTTGGTCGAGCCGAAGGCGTCGTACTGCTTGCGCTTCTCCGGGTCGGAAAGCACGTCGTACGCGTTCTGCACCTCCTTGAACCGCTCCTCGGCCGATGCGTCACCCGGGTTTCGGTCGGGGTGGAACTCGCGCGCGAGCTTGCGGTAGGCCTTCTTGATCTCGTCGGCCGACGCGCCCTTGGCCACGCCGAGCACGTCGTACGGACTCTTGCGAGTGGTCGCCACGCTACTCGTCCTCGGCCTGGGGTGCCGCGATCACGACGCGGGCCGGCCGGAGCACGTGGTCGCCGAGACGGTAGCCCTTCTGAAGAACCTCGATCACGCTGCCTTCGCCCGCCTCGGACGGCTGCGCGAGCAGCGCCTCGTGCACGTGAGGATCGAACTTGCCGTCGGTCTCGATCACCGCGAGACCCTCACGCTCGAGCACGGACGCGAGCTGTCGATGGACAAGACGCACGCCCTCCTCCAGCTTGGCTTCCTCGTGCTCCTCGGCCGCGACGAGCGCCCGCTCGAGGTCGTCGACGATCGGCAGGAGCTCCTTGACCAGCCGCTCGGCAGCCCGCTCGGAGAGCTTTTGCTGCTCGCGGGCCGTGCGCTTCTTGTAGTTCTCGAACTCGGCGGCCAGACGCTTGAGGTCGTCGAGGTGCTCCTGAGCCGTCGCCTCGGCGGCGGCGAGCCGGTCCTCCTCGACCGGCTCGCCGGACTCCGCTTCGGCGACCTCGTCCAACTGCTCGCGTGCCGGGTCTGCCGGCGGGACCTCCCGATCGCTCCGCGCCGGCTTCCCCTCAACCGGTCCGCTGTCGCGGACAGGCGGCTGCGTCGACTGCCCGCCCCGAGCGTTCGAAGAGTCGGTCACGACTTCGCCGCCTCCTCGTCGACGATCTCGGCGTCCTCGATCACCTCGTCGTCGGACGCGGGGGCGCCGTTGCCGTCACCCGCGCCGGCCGACTGTGAGCTCGCCGCCTGCGCATAGACCGCCTCGGCGAGCTTCTGCGAGGCCTCCTGCAGCGCCTGCGTCTTCTGCCGGATCTCGTTGACGTCCGTGCTCTCGAGCACACCTCGCAGCTCCATCACGCGGCCCTCGATCGTCGAGGCATCGGCCTCGTCGAGCTTGTCGCGGTGGTCCTTGAGGGTGCGCTCGGTCTGGTAGGCAAGGCTTTCGCCCATGTTCCGGGCGTCGGCGAGCTCGCGCAGCCGGTGGGCCTCGTCGGCGTGGGACTCGGCCTCGCGGATCATCCGCTCGACCTCCTCCTGCTTCAGGCCCGAGCCGCCCTCGATCCGGATCTTCTGCTCGTTCCCGGTACCGGTGTCCTTGGCCGAGACGTGGATGATCCCGTCCGCGTCGATGTCGAAGGCCACCTCGATCTGGGGCATCCCGCGCGGTGCGGGCGCGATCCCGACCAGCTGGAACTTGCCGAGCGTCTTGTTGTAGAGCGCCATCTCCGACTCGCCCTGGAGGACGTGGACCTCGACGGAGGGCTGGTTGTCCTCCGCGGTCGTGAAGACTTCGGACTTCTTTGTCGGGATGGTCGTGTTGCGCTCGATCAGCCTCGTCATCACGCCGCCCTTGGTCTCGATCCCGAGCGACAGCGGCGTCACGTCGAGCAGAAGCACGTCCTTGACCTCACCGCGCAGCACGCCGGCCTGGATCGCGGCGCCCACGGCGACGACCTCGTCCGGGTTGACGCCCTTGTGCGGCTCCTTGCCGATCAGTTCCTTGACCTTGTCGACGGTGGCGGGCATGCGGGTCATGCCGCCCACGAGAACGACGTGGTCGATGCCGGAGGCGTCGATGCCCGCGTCCGCCAGCGCCTGCTTCGTCGGGCCCACCGTCCGCTCGAGCAGATCCGCGGTCAGCTCGTTGAGCTTGGCGCGGCTGAGCTGCAGATCGAGGTGCTTCGGGCCCTCCTGCGTGGCCGTGATGAACGGCAGGTTGATCTGCGTCGCCATCGTCGACGACAGCTCGATCTTCGCCTTCTCGGCGGCCTCGTAGAGTCGCTGCAGCGCCATCTTGTCGGCGGCGAGGTCGATGCCCTGATCGCGCTTGAACTCGGACACCATCCAGTCGACGATCGCCTTGTCGAAGTTGTCCCCTCCGAGGTGGTTGTCACCGTTCGTGGCCTTCACCTCGAAGACCCCCTCGCCGAGCTCGAGCACCGAAACGTCGAACGTGCCGCCGCCGAGGTCGAACACGAGGATCGTCTGGTCCTCGCCCTCTTTGTCGAGCCCGTACGCGAGCGAGGCCGCGGTGGGCTCGTTGATGATCCGGAGGACGTTGAGGCCGGCGATCTTGCCGGCGTCCTTCGTCGCCTCGCGCTGCGCGTTGTTGAAGTACGCGGGCACGGTGATCACCGCGTCGGTGACCGACTCGCCGAGGTAGGCCTCGGCATCAGCCTTCAGCTTCTGCAGGATCATCGCGCTGATCTCCGGCGGGGCGTAGTCCTTGCCCTCCGCCTTCACGCGCACGTCGCCGTTCGGGCCCTCCACGACCTCGTACGGGACGATCTTCATCTCCTCGGAGACCTCGCCGAACTTGCGCCCCATGAAGCGCTTGATCGAGAAGATCGTGTTCTGAGGATTCGTTACCTGTTGGCGCTTCGCAGGTGCGCCGACGAGCCGCTGTCCGTCGTTCGCGAACGCGACGACGGAGGGCGTCGTCCGGCCGCCTTCGGCGTTCGGGATCACGGTCGGCTCGCCGCCCTCGATCACCGCCATCGCGGAGTTGGTCGTGCCAAGGTCGATACCGATTGTCTTTGCCATGCGTCTCTCCCTATCTAGATTCCTTTACAGAAAATCTAAGCGGGAGTATATCAATCCTGCGGCCGGGGCACGAGCCGTCGCAGCGTCCGCGCAGCCGCGGGCTCGGCGAGGACGATTCCGGCGAGGATCAGCGCGCAGCCGCCCCAGCCGAGCCAGCCGAGCCGGTCGCCGTCGAGGACGTAGCCGAAGAGCCCCGCCCACACCGTCTCGAGCGCGAAGACGAGCGCGATGCGGGCGGCGCTGATCCGCCGCTGCGCCCAGATCTGGATCAGGTAGCCGAGAGCGCTCGCGAAGATCGCCGTCACGAGCAGCGCGCCCCAGACCGTCCGGCCGCGGGGCACTTCGAGGTCTCCCAGGGCCGCCGCGATCGCGAGGAACCCCAGGCAACAGGCGGCCATCTCGGCGAGGGTGAGAGCGATCGCGTCGAAACGCCTCGCGTAGCGCTCGACCATGACGATTTGCAGGGCCTGCGCCGCCGTCGATGCGAGGACGAGCAGGTCGCCCGTCGTCGAGCCGACGTGGACCCCGCTGAGCATCCCGAGCCCGACGATGGAGACCGCGACGCCGACCCACACCTCCGCCCCGACGGGCGTGCGAAAGAGCGCCAGGCCGAAGAGCGGGGTCAGGACGACGTAGAGGCCCGTGATGAAACCGGTGCTCGAGACGGTCGTCCGCTCGAGGCCGGCGGTCTGAAGCCCGATCCCGAGTCCGAGGAGCGCTCCGAGGAGGGCGCCCGCGGCCAGGCCGGAACGTCCGAGCGAGCGAACGCGCGGCGCGCCGACGAGCGCGAGCGCACCGGTCGCGATCGCATAGCGCACGGCCAGGAACGCGAACAGCGGGTAGACCGCGATCGCGTCCTTGACCTGGACGAACGTGACGCCCCAGACCGCCGTGACCGCGATGAGCGCGAGCAGCGCCACGCGCGGAGACTAGGAGGGTTTGGCGGAATACCGCTCGTCGCCGGGGTGCGGCAGCGCGGCCCGGCGGCACAGACTGCATTTCGTCAGACCCTCCTGGGAGCGCCTCAGAGGGCCGGGGCAAGCCCTGCCGGGCTCAGGTGATGTCCTGCCCCTCCTCGCCCTCGTGCGGGCTCGGTTCGTTCTCCTCCACGTCCTCCTCGACGTCGACCGGCCGGTCGCCGCCACCCATCTCGTCCATCCGCTGCTGGGTCGGGTTGCGGCCGGACTCGTCGATGTTCTCCTCCCCGCTTTCCCGCTTGTTCTCGCTCATCGTTGCCTCCCGGAGAAAGGCGAAGGCGCCGCCCGGCGCCTTCGCGAACAACCACGTCGGGGTGAGTGCGGGCTAAGCGCTCTCGCCGCCACCCATGCCGCCGGACTCGTCGTCCGAGCCGCCGCCCATGTCTCCACCTTCGGAGCCGCCGCCCATGCCGCCTTCTTCCGAGCCGCCGCCCATGTCTCCACCCTCTTCGGAGCCGCCCTCTTCGGAGCCGCCGCCCATGCCGCCGCCCTGGCCTTCCTGGTCCCACTCAGACATTCGGTGCCTCCTTCGTGGATGTACACGCGACTTTCCGCAGCCGTCCGTACGTGAAACGTGGCTAGTCTCCTGCCGATGGAGCCGCTTCACGACGCGTGGGGACGTGAGATCCGGTCTCTCCGGATCTCGGTCACGGACAAGTGCAACTTCCGCTGCCGGTACTGCATGCCGGCCGAGGGGCTCGAATGGCTTCCCCGCGACGAGGTGCTCAGCTTCGAGGAGATCGAGCGACTCGTGCGCGTGCTCGCCTCGATGGGCGTCGACGAGGTCCGGCTCACCGGCGGAGAGCCACTCGTGCGGCGCGAACTGCCCGTCCTGGTCGGTCTGCTCGCGCGACTCCCGGGCGTGCGCGATCTCTCACTGACCACGAACGGCGTCCTGCTCGACCGCTTCGCCGCGCCGCTCGTCGAGGCGGGGCTGCGGCGGCTGAACGTCTCGCTCGACTCGCTCTCGCACGTCCGCTTCGCCGAGATCACCCGTCGCGATGCACTCGACCGTGTCCTGGCCGGGCTCGAGGCGGCGGAACGCCATCCGCAGCTGCGCCCTATCAAGGTCAACTGCGTCGGGATCCGTGGTTTCACCGAGACCGAGGTTCCGGCGCTCGCGGAGCTCGCACGCGGCAAGCCCTACGTCGTCCGGTTCATCGAATTCATGCCGCTCGACGCGGACGAGGTGTGGAAGGGCGACGACGTCCTCACCGGCGGAGAGATCCGGGCGCTGATCGAGGAGCGCTGGCCCCTGGAGGAGATCCCCGCGAAGCCGTCGTCGACGGCACGGCGATTTCGTTTCGCCGACGGCGCCGGCGAGATCGGGTTTGTCAACCCCATCTCGGAGCCTTTTTGTGCCAGCTGTGACCGCATCCGGCTGACCGCCGACGGCCAGCTGCGGACCTGCCTCTTCTCTCGCCGCGACTGGGACCTGAAGACGCCGCTGCGGGACGGATCCTCCGACGAACACCTCGCCGAGCTGATCCGGTTCGCCGTCCGGCACAAGGAGCTCAAGCACAAGGTGAACGAGCCCGGCTTCGTCCGCGCGAGCCGCACGATGTCGCAAATTGGCGGCTGATCGCAGGGTTTTTTCGGGCCTACCGCCTCGGCCTTTAGAATCGAGGGTGTCGAGAGCACCGCGCCGCCCATGACCGCACTAGCCGCAGTCGGCCGTCGCTACCTCCCACGCGGATGGGGCGATTTCGCCCGCCAGATCTGCATCTGGTTCGGGTTCCTGCTCGCGTACCAGATCGCCCGCGGCATCGCCGACCGGAATCCCGCCCGCGCCTTCGAGAACGGGCTTCGGGTGATCGACGCCGAGCGCCACATCCACGGCCTGTTCGAGCTCAGCTTCCAGCGATTCGTCGACTCATCGGAGTTCCTCGTCGGCATCGCATCGTGGACGTACTGGAACTCGGAGTTCACCGTCGTCGGGCTGGCGCTCCTCTGGGTCTACCTGCGCCGCACCGAAGCGTTCATCCGCTTCAGGAACACCATCCTGCTCGCGAACGTGATCGGACTGGTCGGCTACGTCCTCCTCCCGACCGCGCCGCCGCGGATGTTCCCGGACCTCGGCTTCGACGACACGCTGTCGCAGTTCGCGAGCCTGAATCACGGCAGCGGCCTGGTCAACTTCGTCGCCAACCCCTACGCCGCGATGCCGAGCCTGCATGCCGCCGACGCGCTGATCGTCGGCGTCGTCCTCGCATTCGTTTGCCGCAACTGGGCCGCGAGGATCTTCTGGGCACTGTGGCCGCTGTGGGTCTGGTTCTCGGTCATGGCGACGGGCAACCACTTCTGGCTGGACGTGCTCGCGGGCGTCTTCGTGGCGCTGGTGGCAATGGCGATCGTCTACCGCCGCGAGCTGCGTCGCATCTTGGCCCGCCCGCAGCACGCCGCCGCTTAGCGGCCTGGATCGACCGCCTATCGACTGTGGAGAGGCCGGTGCGTCGAGACGCTGCTAGCGTCCGATCCGTGAACCGGACCGCAGCGATCGTCTCGGTCAAGCAGGGCTATACGGACGGTACGCGCAGGCTCGCGTCTCGCTACGTATCCCGGCTCGCGCGAACACGCGTGACCCCCAATGCACTGACGGCCGGCGGGATCGTGCTCTGCGTCGCTGCCGCGGTGGTGATCCCCTTCGCGCACCGCAACGAGCTCCTGTACTACTGGCTCGCGGCGGCGCTGTTCATCGCCGGCTCAATCCTCGACATCCTCGACGGGGCTCTCGCCCGCCAGAGCGACAAGGCGACGCCGTTCGGGGAGTTCGTCGACTCGATCTCCGACCGGGTCAGCGAGGGGTTCGTGCTCGCCGCGATCGCGCTCGTCTTCGCGCGCGCGGGCGACGACATCAGCGTCGTGTTCTGCGTCGCGGCCGTCGCCGGCTCCTTCCTCGTCTCCTACGCCCGGGCGAAGGCCGAGCTGATCGGGCTGAAAGGGGACGTGGGAATCGGCAGCCGCGCGGAGCGTGTGGTCGTCATCTCCGCAGGGCTCATCCTGGTGCCGTTCGGCGTGCCGCTGCAGTGGTTCATCTATCTCCTCGCGGCAACGGCCTGGCTGACCGTCCTGCAGCGAATTCTGTCCGTCCGAAAACAACTTCTTCGAAAGGAAGCTGATGGCTTCGACCAACGGTAAGGCGCCGCGCTCCGAAGACAAGGTGCGCGTCGCGATCATCGGCGTCGGCAACTGCGCGAGTTCGCTCGTGCAGGGGGTCGAGTACTACAAGGACGCCCAGCCGGACCAGTTCGTCCCCGGTCTCATGCACGTCGACCTCGGCGGCTACCACGTCCGCGACGTCGAGTTCACGGCGGCGTTCGACGTCACGGAGGACAAGGTCGGCAAGGACCTCGGCGAGGCCATCTGGGCCCACCCGAACAACACGATCAAGTTCTCGGACGTCCCGAAGACCGGGATCACGGTCTCGCGCGGCATGACTCACGACGGCCTCGGCAAGTACCTCGGCGAGAAGGTCAAGAAGGCGAAGGGCTCGACGGCCGACGTCACCGGGATCCTCGAGGACACGGGCACGGACGTCGTGATCAACTACCTCCCCGTCGGTTCGGAAGAGGCGACGAAGTGGTACACGGAGCAGATCCTGAACGCCGGGTGCGCGATGGTGAACTGCATGCCGGTCTTCATCGCCCGCGAGAAGTACTGGAGCGACCGCTTCAAAAAAGCCCGCGTCCCGATCATCGGCGACGACATCAAGTCGCAGGTCGGCGCCACGATCACGCACCGTGTGCTGACGAGCATCTTCCGCGACCGCGGCGTCCAGGTCGACCGGACCTTCCAGCTCAACTTCGGCGGGAACGCCGACTTCCTGAACATGCTGGAGCGGGAGCGCCTGGAGTCGAAGAAGATCTCGAAGACCTACTCGATCAAGTCGATGCTCCCCTACGAGCTCGAGGACAAGAACATCCACGTCGGCCCCTCCGACTACGTTCCCTGGCTCGAGGACCGCAAGTGGGCCTACATCCGGCTCGAGGGAACCGCCTTCGGCGACGTGCCTCTGAACGCGGAGCTGAAGATCGAGGTCTGGGACTCGCCGAACTCGGCCGGCGTCGTCATCGACGCGGTGCGGCTTGCGAAGCTCGCGCTCAACAAGGGCATCTCCGGCACGCTCGAGGGGCCGTCCTCGTACCTGATGAAGTCGCCGCCGGTGCAGTACAACGACGACGCGGCCCGGGACCTCGTCGAGGACTTCATCGCGCAGAACGGGCGCACGGCCAAGGGCCCCGCGGACACCGAGGCTTCCGCAACACGGGCCTGACTTAGAAATACTCCCCTTGTCATCGAGAAAGGGGAGAGATGAAGCTCAAGATCGCGGCGGTGGCCGCCCTGGCGGCCGCCGCGCTCGCGCCGGTGGGGGCCACTGCGGCAGACCCGGCGCTCGTGCCTGATCCCGCGGGCGTGCTCAGCCTGCAGGCGGGCTACAGCTACACGAACCTCGCGACCGGCTGCGTGACCCAGGAGCGGTCGACCGAGAGCGGCATCACGTACCCGATGCCCGACGACCCCGATGGGAAGGCGCTCTTCCACGCTCCTGGGGGCAAGACGTGGCTGCTGGTCCAGCACGAGCTGACCCAACCTCGGCCGGGTGACTTCCAGGGCGACGCCGGCAAATGCCACGTCGACGAGCAGACGCCTGGGGACGACGATTCCGACGGCTGGGGAGCGATCTCGCGGCTCACGCTCGGCAAGGACGGCACGACCGTCGAGGCCGCGGAGCTGATCACGACGGGGCTGCACGACAACTGCGCGGCCACGGTCACGCCGTGGAAGACCTACCTGACGAACGAGGAGTTCCCCTTCATCAACGATCCCGAGCTGCGTTCGGGCTGGGTGTGGGAGATCGACCCGGCCACCGGCTCCGAGAAGCGGTTGACGGGAATGGGCCACTTCAGCCACGAGCAGGAGGCCTACGCGGCCGGCTCCTGGTACCTGACCGACGACCGCGGCGACGCCCGGTTCATCTACAAGTTCGTGCCTGACAAGCACCGCGATTTGACGACCGGCAGCCTGTACGGGCTCGCGTTCAGCAAGGCGACAGGCACCGGCACGTGGATCGGCCCGCTCAACCCGCTCGACCCTGACAGCGACATGCGCTCGCGCGGCTTCCAGCCGTCCGTGTGGGGGTTCAACAAAGCCGAGGGCATCGTCGGCACGGCGAGCTCGAGCGGCGTCGGCGGCGGCGCCGTCTACTTCACCGAGTCGGGCGTCGGGGCCGACCCCGGCCGTGTGTGGACGCTCGACCACCTCGGCAACGACCCGTTCGTGACGGGCCATGTCGTCGTCGAGGGCGACTTCGCCCGGCTCGGCAGGCCGGACAACCTGCGGTTCACCGACGCCGGCGACCTATTCGTGATGGAGGACCACAGCGCCAGCGACTTCAGCCGCGGCGCGACCGGGAACGTGAACCAGATCTGGGTGCTGCCACGGCACGAGGAGGGCTCGGAAAACCTCATCCTCTTCGGCGCGACGCCGGACGAGCCGACCGGGCCCTGGTTCTCGTTCGACAACAAGTTGCTCTACCTGTCGATCCAGGCCGACCCGCCGCGGGCGAGCCACGTGATCGCGATCAGGCACCCGGGCAACTTCAACCAGCCCTACGACCACTAGGAACGCGATGCCGAGGACGGCCCTGCTGCCGCGGGGCCGTCCTCGAGCGTCCAAGCTTCGATCCGTCGCCCCACTAGACTCGCCGGAGTGGGTCTTCGCGTTTGCCTCGTAAGCCCATTCGCCTGGTCGCGGCCGCACGACGTCAACGAGCACGTCGCCGGGCTCGCCCGGGAGCTGCGCGCACTTGACCACTCGGTCACGGTTCTTGCCCCGTCGACGCGTGCCTCGGATCTCGTCGCGGGGCGGCGGGCCCTGCTCGACGGGGCCGATGCCGACGTGATCGCACTCGGCCCGGCCGTGCCGGTTTCGCGGCGGAGCCGGATCGGTGTCCCGGTCGGAGTCCGAGCGAACCTCGCTCTCGCGCTGACCCGCGGCCGTTTCGACGTCGTGCACGGCTTCGAGCCGGCGCTGCCGAGCCTCTCGTACCTCGCGTTGCGGGACTCGCATGCGCTCGGAGTGGCGACGTTCCTCTCCGCGGAGCGACTCGGCTACCCGCCCGGAAAGCCGCAGCGGGAGCGCCTGCTCTCCCGGATCGACGCGCTGCTCGCGACCTCCGAAGAGGTCGCGGAGGCGGCCGGCGAGCGCCTGCCCGGCGAGTACCGCGTGGTCTCCGAGGGAGTCGACACCGACCTGCTGCGGCCGGAGACCAAGCGCAGACGGGTCGTGCTCGAGTGGCGGCCCACCGAGCGTGCGCTTGCGCGCTCGGTCGTGCGCACCCTCGCCGAGCTGCCGGACTGGGAGCTCGTCCTGCTGCGGACGAAGCCCCTCACCGGCCGGCCGACGGTCCCGCGGGCGCTGGCAGGACGGGTTCAGGTCAAGACCGCCCGCGACGGCATCACCCGGGCCGGCGTGCTGAACGAGGCGGCGATCTTCGTCCCCGGGATCGACGGGCTCGGCAGGGTCACCCTGGAGGCCGCGGCCGCCGGGTGCGCGCTCGCGGCGCCACCGCATGTGCAGGAGCAGCCGGAGCTCGCCGGAGCGGCGGTGGCGCGCCTGGCCGAGGACGACCAGCTGCGCGAGCGCGACGGGCGTAGGAACCGCCAGCTCGCGGCCGCCAACACGTTCGAGCAGCTCGCCCGCGAACACGACGAGATCTACCGTGGGCTCGCGAAGACGAGGCGGCGCTCACACGGCCCCGACGAGCTCTCCGACCGGGAGTGGATCGTCTGCGACCTCCACATGCACACCTCGTGGTCGCACGACTGCGCGATCGAGGTGCCGGATCTGCTGACGCACGCGGAAACGGAGGGGCTCGGCGCCATCGCGATCACGGACCACAACGTCTTCGGCGGGGCGCTGGAGGCGCTCGGCTCGACGACCGGCCTGACGGTGATTCCCGGCGAGGAGATCAAGACGGACGGCCAGGGCGAGGTGATCGGCCTATTTCTGTCCGATGAGATCCCGAAGGGCATGTCCTTCGCCGAGACGGTGGCGGCCATCAAGGCCCAGCGGGGCCTGGTCTACGTCCCCCATCCGTTCGACCGGATGCACGCGATCCCCGAGGCTGCGACGCTTCGACGCCACCTCGACGACATCGACGTGTTCGAGGTCTACAACGCGCGGCTGCTCTTCGACGCCTACAACGACGAAGCGCTTCGTTTCGCCCAGAAGTACAACCTGACGATGGGAGCGGGCTCGGACGCCCACGTCCTCCAGGGCGTGGGCACCGGCGCGCTGCGAATGCGCCGGTTCGAGGGCCCGGAAGAGTTCCTGGTCAGCCTCAGGTCGGCCCAGGTGCTGCGGCGGCCGAAGTCCCTGCTCTACCTCCAGTCGCTGAAGTGGGCCGCCCAGGCCAAGGAACGGGTCCGCTAGCGGAGAAATCGACGCGTGCCCTTGTCCCCCGTGCCCACCGACGAGATCTACGAGAAGTACCTGCAAAAGGCCATCACGGAGATCAACGAGCTCGGCGACGAGATCGCCAAGGCGGCGGGCGACCGCGTTCCGGTGCTGGGCTCAGGTCACCCGCTCGCGGACGTCTTCCTGCTCAAGCACGCGCCCCAAGCGGCGGAGGTGCAGGAGGGAGTCGCGTTCTACGGGCGTACAGGCCAGGCGATCCTCAAGTCGCTCCAGCGGCTCCACGTCGATCCGCTCGCGATCTACGGGACGAATTGCCTCAAGTTCGCCGGCGAGGACGAGGACGAGGCGCGGCCGTGGTTGCTGCGCGAGCTGCACGTCGTCCAGCCGAAACTTGTCGTCGTCATGGGCGACGAGCCGTTGCGGATCCTGAACGAGGTCGAGTTCCCGCTCGCGGACACGCTCGAGCCGAAGATCGGCGAGCTCCAACGCTTCACCCCCACGATCCAGGCGCTCCTCGTCCCCGACATCGACTCGTCGCTCGACGAGCAACCGGCCAAGACGCGCTTTTGGAACGCGTTCAAGCAACTCGGTCCCTGGTGGGCCGAGCTCCCGCCGTACTGAGGACGCCGCGCGCCGCGGCGTTCGCCGCGCTCGCGGTCCTGCTCGGGCTCTACTACCGGTTCCACGCATCGCTGCCGGACACGTCGACCTGGGGCGACGTCGCCTTCATCGGCGCCGTGCTGATGCCCGCCGTCCTGTTCCTGGTCTACCTCCTGCTGCCGCTCCAGCAGGCGCGCGAAATGCAGTTGCTCCTGCTCGGGCTCGCGTTCGGGGTGCTCGCGGTTCTGCTCCACCAGGCGAGCCTCGATGCGCTCTCCGACTTCTCGAAGCTCGGTGCGATGGCCTTCCTCGCCTGGTGGTTCCTGAACTTCTTCGAGGCGCTCTCGTGGGTCGTCCTCGTCGCGTGCATCGTGCCGTGGGTCGACGCGTACTCGGTCTGGCGCGGCCCCACCAACGACATCGTCCACAACCACCGGCAGGTCTTCACGACCCTCTCGTTCGCCTTCCCCGTGCCCGGCGAGAACAGCGCCGCCAACCTCGGCCTCCCCGACCTGCTCTTCTTCAGCCTCTTCCTCGGAGCCGCGGCACGGTTCGGCCTGAGGGTCTTTCCGACCTGGGTCGCGCTCGCAGCTTCGTTCGGCGCGACCATCGCCCTCGCGGTGGCGTGGGACAAGGCGGGACTGCCCGCGCTGCCCCTGCTCTCGCTCGGCTTCCTGCTCGTGAACGCCGACCTGATTTGGGACCGCGTGCGCCGACCTAGCTCGCCGCCGTGAGCAGCGAGACCGATTCGACGTGCGGCGTGTGCGGGAACATGTCGACCGGCTGCACCCGCTCGAGAAGGTAGCCCCAGCTCGCGGCCAGCTCCTTGACGTTGCCCGCCAGCGTCGTCGGGTTGCAGGAGACGTAGACGATGCGGCCGGCTCCCAGGCGGCCGAGCCGACGCAATGCCTTCCCGGACAAGCCCGCCCGCGGCGGGTCGACGACAACGACGTCCGGGTCGCCGGCCCGCTCCCGCAGCTCCGCGAGCGAGTCTGCGGTCTCGCCGGCGAAGAATGCGGCGTTCGTGATCCCGTTCAACTCGGCGTTCTCGATCGCGCAGGCGACCGATTCCTCGGATACGTCGACCCCCCACACCGTCAGCGAGCGCGAGGCGAGCGAGAGGCCGATTGTGCCGATCCCGCAGTACAGGTCGTAGACGGTCTCGCCCCCGCTCAGCGCCGCGTACTCGGCGGCGAGCCCGTAAAGCCGCTCCGCCATGGCGGTGTTCGTCTGCAGGAAGGCGTTGGGACGAACCCGGAAGCGGAGGCCACACAGCTCCTCTTCGATCGCCTCCTCGCCCCAGAGGAGCGTCGTCGGCAGGTTCGTGACCTCCGCAGGCGTCTCGTTGACGGCCCAGTGGATCGAGCGCACCTCCGGAAAGCGATGCAGAGTTTCGACGAGCTGGCCGCGGTCGAACTTCTCGCCGGCGTGGGTGACGAGCTGGACGAGCACCTGCCCGGTGTTCCGGCCCTCGCGAACCACGAGGTGCCTCAGGTAGCCGGTGTGCCCCGACTGGTCGTAGGGCTCGAGGCGCTCCTCGCGCGCCCAGTCGCGGACGGTGTTTCGGATGGCGTTGCCGAGCTCGGTCGTCAGCCAGCATTTCTCGACCTCGAGCACCTCGTCCCAGCGGCCGGCCCTGTGGAATCCGAGCGCCGGCCCGGCCGGCGTCTGCGTGAACGAGTACTCGAGCTTGTTGCGGTAAAAGAACTGCGCGGCGGCCGGCAGGATCGGCTCGACGGGCGGGTCGGCCACGCCGCCGATTCGTCGCAGGGCGTCGCGTACCTGCTCCTGCTTCGACTCGAGCTGGACGCCGTAGTCGAGATCCTGGAAGCGGCAGCCGCCGCACGCCGGGTAATGGCTGCACGGCGCCTCGACGCGCTGAGGGCTCGGCTCGAGGACGTCGATCGCCAGCGCCTCCGCATGGTTGCGCTTGACCTTCGTCACGCGGGCGCGGACCGTGTCGCCGGGCAGCCCGCGGCGGACGAAGACCACGTAGCCGTTCAGGCGGGCGACGCCGTTGCCGCCGTAGGCGAGCGAGTCGACGTGGAGCTCGACCTCCTGGTCTCTTGCCACCGGCGCTGCCATCGGGGTGAGGCTAGCGGCGGTTGATGAATCCGGGATGGGGCTTGAGGACGAGCGGCCGGCGCGGCCGCTGTCGGAAGTCGAAGTCGCGGACGAGGTTGCCGAGGATGGGCACGTTCTCGCGCACGGTCGGCCGCGGGTCGGGCCGCCCGTCCCGTGTGGGATCGAGCCTCTCCCCCTCCAGGAACCGGTCCTCGATGAACTTCAGATAGGCGTCGAAGCTGAGTATCTGGTGGTCGATGTAGCCGCGCCGCGCGTACGGCGAAACGACGAGGCCGGGAACCCGCAGGCCGTAGCCGTTCTTGTCCACGATCGGCGGCGGCACGTGGTCGTAGAAGCCGCCCCAGTCGTCCCAGGTGATGAAGATCGCGGTCGACTTCCAGTTCGGGCTGCGCATCACCGCGTTGACGATTCCCGTCACAAAGGCCTGGCCCGCGCTCACGAGTGCCGGCGGATGCTCGCTCGTGCGGTCGTTCGGGACGATCCACGAGACGGCGGGGAGCCGTCCGCGCTTCGCGGCCACGAAGAAGTTGTCGATCGACGTGATGTTCCGGAGCTGGCCGTTCTCGCGAACGGTGTCGAACCAGGGCAGCGGGTTCCAGATGCCCGGAGTCTTCGCGCTCTGCTTGATGCGCGGACACACGATCGCCCCATCCTCCCGGCAATCGGGCTCGCCGCCCTTGAAGACGTAGTACCGCCACGAGACGTTGTGCTTGTGCAGGAGGTAGGTGAGGTCGGTCCATGCGTAGATCGGCGCCTTGCCGTCCTCGTTCTGCGGCTCGCCCGGCGGTGACCCCGGGTTCTGAATCGCGTTGACGCAGGTTTGCGGATCCCTCCGCTTGGTGCAGCGCGCCGACCAGGCCGAGACCTGGAACAGGTGCGCCGGGAGGCTCCAGGACGTGTTCGGCTGGAACATGTGATCCTGGAGGACGAAGTTCCGGGCGTAGGCCCAGTAGTTCGGGATCTCCCGGGCGGTGTGGTAGCCCATCACGTCGATGCGGCCGCCCTTCACGCATCCCGGCTGGTTCGGATCGGGCCCGCAGTTCTTCTTGAGGACCGCCCGTGCCTGGCCGACGAAGCCGTCCATCTGCTGGTGGTTGACGTCGTGCACGGCGTTCAGATGGTTGTGCGGCCCGCCGACGTTGCGGTCGCGGCGATCGTGGTACGGGTGCAGGCAGGCCCGCGTCTTCGGGTCCGGCGAGCAGACGAGTGGGACGCCGTGGTCGGTCGGGATCCCGTCGGCCCCTGGGAACGTGCCGAAGTAATGGTCGAAGGAACGGTTCTCCTGGAAGATCATCACGACGTGGTCGATCTTCTCGATGCCCTGGAGCGAGACTTTCGGCGCGTGCGGCGCCTCGTGCGAGGCGGCTCCGCGAACGAACGACGCCCCGCCGGCGACGGCCGCCGCAACGAGGACGGCCGCGATCAGGGCCTGGCGTCGCACGGTAAGAATCTCAATCGGCTTCAGGCGTCGATCACGTGAGCGGCGTCACGTAGACCTTGCGGTCCCGCGGGCCGTCGAATTCGCAGAAAAAAATTCCCTGCCAGCGGCCGAGCGCGAGCCGGCCCTCGTCGAGCGGCACAAGCACCTGGGGGCTGATCAGGGATGCCCGGATGTGCGAGGGCGCGTTCGGCCCATCCGCGTCTGAGTGCTGCCAGCCGCCGTTGTCGTCGACGATCCGCTCCATCGCCGACTCGATGTCCTCGGCGAGGGCCGGGTCTGCGTCCTCGTTGATCGTCACCCCGGCCGTGGTGTGAGGGACGTAGACCAGCGCCGCGGACGCCCCGTTCGTAGCCCCGAGCGTGTCTTGGACGAGCTCCGTGATGTCGACGAGCTGCGTCTTCCGCTCGGTTTTGAGGCTGATCTCGCGCACGTCGTTATCCTACGGCCTGTGCCGAGCGGCCCGCCCACACCCGAGCAGCTCGACGGCTACCGCGAAGGCGCAGACCGTTTCATCGCCGAGCTCGACGAGGAGTACTACCTCCATTTTGCGGGGCTGAAGGAAAATCTCGAGCTCGAGCCGATCTACGAGCGCCACCAGGAGCTGACCACGCTCGAGTGGGCGCAGTCGCTCGGGGAGGCCGTCGACGGTGACCGGCGCATTCGCGAGCTCTGGCGGTTCGCGTGCGAAGGCCACCTCGGGAACCTGACGAAGGCGCACAGCGAGAAGGTCGCCGCCCTGGAGACCGAGCTCGAGGCCGACGTAGACGGCGAGAAGGTCGGCTACCGCATGCTGCGGCCGACGATCGCGAACACGGACGACCGGGGCAAGCGCGAGCGGCTGGACGAGGCGCGCACGGCGCTCACTGAGGAGCACCTGAATCCGGTCTACCTCGATGCGGTGACGATCAGCCAGCGTGCGGTGCCGCGGCTCGGCTCATCGAACTACCTCGAGCTCTACCGCACGTTCGGATTTCGGCTCGACAACCTCGCCGATCAATGCCGGGCCGTCCTTGCGGGAACGGAGCGGATGTACGAGGACGCGACGGACAAGCTCTTCCGTGGCCGGATCGGCATCGGTCTCGACGAAGCGAAGCGGTGGGACGTGCCGCGCGTCTTCCGTGCAGAGAGCTGGGACGAGTTCTTCCCCGCGGACAGGATGCTGCCGGCGCTCGAGGCCACGCTCGCCGACCTCGGCATCGACCTCCACTCCCAGGAGAACGTGCACCTCGATCTCGAGCAGCGCCCCTCGAAGTCGCCGCGCGCCTTCTGCGCGCCGATCGAGGTCCCCGGGAAGGTGATGCTCGTGATCCAGCCGATCGGCGGCGCCGACGACTGGCGCGCCCTCTTCCACGAGGCCGGGCACACAGAGCATTTCGCACATACGTCGCCCGATCTCGCGATGGAGGAGCGGCGCCTTGGTGACAACGCGGTCACCGAGGGCTGGGCGATGCTGCTCCAGCACCTGACGGACGAGCCGGCCTGGCTCACGCGGCGCCTGGACGTGGGACGGCCCGACGAGTTCGCGCGGGAAGGCGCAACCGGCCTTCTCTACTTCGTCCGCCGCTACTGCGCGAAGCTCCTCTACGAGATCGAGTTCCACGGCACGGACGAGGTCACGTCGATGCGGCCGCGCTACGTCGAGCTCCTCGGCGACGCGCTCAAGATCGAGCCGAGCGCCACGGACTACCTCGCCGACATCGACTCAGGCTTCTATGTGACCGAGTACCTGCGGTCGTGGGCGTTCGAGGCCCAGCTCCGGGCCCACCTGCGCGAGCGTTTCGGCAACACCTGGTTCGCGAAGCGCGAGGCCGGCTCGCTGCTCCGCGAGCTGTGGTCGGAGGGCCAGCGGATCAACGCCGACGAGCTGCTGAAGGACGTCACCGGCGCAGAGCTCGAGATGGCGGCGGTCGCCGACCGCGTTCAGGAAGACCTGCGCTAGCTTCGGTTCGCGGCGGGAAGCGGTTCGGAAGAAGCGCTACGAAGGCGGCGGTCCGGTATCGCCGTCTCTGTACCGATAGACGATGCGGCCGCGGGTAAGGTCGTAGGGGGAGAGCTCGAGCTTGACGCGATCGCCGGGCAGGATCCTGATGCGGTAGCGCCGCATCTTCCCGGCCGTGTAGCCGAGAGCCTCGTGTCCGTTGTCGAGCGCGATTCGATACATGCCGCTGCGAAAGGCCTCGACGACCTCCCCGTCTAGCTCGATCTTTTCTTCTTTTTGGGCGTGGTGGTGGGTCTTTTGTTCGTACGGGCGGGGGGGCGCGGGTTGGCCCGCGCGCCAAAGGTAGCCGTCCTACGAGACGACGGTGACTTCACGGGCCTGCGGGCCCTTCGGGCCCTGCTCGACCTCGTACTCGACCTTCGTGCCCTCGGCGAGGGTCTTGAAGCCCTCACCCGAGATCGCACTGAAGTGGACGAAGACGTCGTCGCCTCCGTCGGCCTGCGAGATGAAGCCGTAGCCCTTCGAATCGCTGAACCACTTCACGGTTCCGGTTGCCATGTTCACACCTCCCTGCTGCCTTCCACGAACGTGCACGGGGTGCTGGGCACTACCGGTACTCGCTCTAAGACCTTGTGACGGGGGGCACCGTAGCACGCGCCCGCGCTGCCGTCCTGGCTAGCTGCATATGCTTTATTCATGGATAGGACGCGCGTCGTGATCGCGGGAGCCGCCGGCCGCGACTTTCACAATTTCAACCTCGTCTACCGCGGCCGAGAGGATCTCGAGGTCGTCGCCTTCACGGCGACCCAGATCCCGAACATCGAGGGGCGTGTCTACCCCACCGCGCTCGCCGGCGAGCTGTACCCGCAGGGCATCCCGATCGTGGCCGAGGACGAGCTCGAGGCCGTGATCGGCGAGCACGGCGTCGAGGAGGTCGTCTTCTCGTACTCCGACGTGACGCACGAGCACGTGATGCACATCGGGTCGCGCGCGCTCGCCGCCGGGGCGTCATACCGCTTGCTCTCCCCGCGCGAGACGATGCTGACCTCGGCGAAACCGGTCGTGGCGGTCTGTGCCGTTCGGACCGGTTCGGGCAAGAGCCAGACGACGCGCTACGTCGCCGGGCTGCTGCGCGAAGCCGGTAAGCGCGTCGCGGTCCTCCGCCACCCGATGCCCTACGGCGATCTTGAGAAGCAGGTCGTGCAGCGCTTCGCGACGTACGAGGACCTGGACGCGGCCGACTGCACGATCGAAGAGCGCGAGGAGTACGAGCCGCACCTGAACGAGGGCAACCTCGTCTTCGCCGGGATCGATTACGCCGCGATTCTCGACGCCGCCGAGCAGGAGGCCGACGCGATCCTGTGGGACGGCGGCAACAACGACACGCCGTTCGTCAAGCCGAACCTCCACCTCGTCGTCGTCGACCCGCACCGGCCCGGTCACGAGCTCCGCTACCACCCCGGCGAGACGAACCTCCGCATGGCCGATGTCTGCATCGTCAACAAGGTGGACTCCGCACCGCAACAGGGCGTCGACGCGGTGCTGGCTTCGATCCGAGAGCACAATCCGCTCGCGCGGGTCGTCCTGGCCGCATCGCCGTTCCTTGTCGAAGGGGACGCCGGCTCGATCGCCGGCAAGCGCGTCCTCGCGATCGAGGACGGCCCGACACTCACGCACGGCGAGATGACGTACGGGGCGGCCGTGCTGGCCGCAAAGGAGAACGGCGCCGCGTCACTCGTCGACCCGCGGCCATTCGCCGTCGGCTCGATTGCGCAGACCTTCGTGGACTATCCGAACGTGGGGGCGCTGCTGCCCGCCATGGGCTACGGCCGCGAGCAGATGGACGATCTGCGCGAGACGATCTCTCGCTCGGATGCCGACCTCGTCCTGATCGGCACGCCGATCGACCTGCGCCGGCTGATCGAGCTCGACAAGCCTGCGCTCCGAGTTACCTACCGGCTGCAGGAGCTCGAGCCCGAGCTGGCGGGCATCCTGGAAGAGCGCGGCATCATCGAACGCGCCCTGGTGTGACGACCGTCATAGCGCTGGGCGGCAACGCCCTGATGCGGCCCGGCGAACGCGGGACCGCGGCGGAGCAGCGCGCGAACCTGCGGAAGACGGCCGAGTCGCTGCGCCCGCTGCTCGCCTCCGGGGAGGTCGTCGTCACGCACGGGAACGGCCCGCAGGTCGGCAACGAGCTCGTGCGCCAGGAGCGCGCAGCGGACGAGGTGCCGCCGCTGCCGCTCTACCTCGCCGTTGCGCAGACGCAGGCCGAGATCGGCGCGCTGATCGAGGCAGAGCTCGCTCCCGTCGCCGGGCGGCCGGTCGTGTGCCTGCTGACCCACGTGCTCGTCGACGAGGCCGATCCCGCCTTCGAGAGCCCCACGAAGCCGGTCGGGCCGTTCTACTCCGAAGCGCAGGCTCGTGAGCTCGAGTCCGAGCGCGGCTGGAGTGTCCGCGAGGACGCGGGCCGCGGCTGGCGCCGCGTCGTTCCCTCGCCGAGGCCGCTCGAGGTGGTCGAGCTCGAGGGGATCAAGGCGCTGCTCGGCGCAGGCTCGATCGCGGTCGCCTGCGGCGGCGGCGGGATTCCTGTCTCGAGGCGCGACAGGCGTTTGAACGGAGTCGACGCTGTCATCGACAAGGACCGGGCATCTGCGCTGCTGGCAACCGCCCTCGGCGCGGACCGCCTGGTCATCCTCACCGATGTGGACGCCGTCTACCGCGGGTGGGGCACTGAGGAGCGCGAGGAGCTGCGCCGGCTCAGCGTCGCGGAGGCCGAGGAACTGCTGCCCGACCTCGCGGCCGGTTCGATCGGCCCGAAGGTCGAGGCGGCATCGTCCTTCGCCCGGGCGACCGGGCGTGCAGCGCTCGTGACCTCGGCCGCGGCGCTCCCCCAAGCCCTCCACGGAGAGGCCGGCACGCACATCACGCCCTAATCGAACCGACCTCGGCTGCCGGGCGAATCAGGCCGGGAAAACCACCGGGGTCAGGAGGGAAGGGCAGATGGGAACAGCAGTCTTTTCTGGAGGGAGGCTTCGCCTGGCAACGCTCGCTCTCGCCGGCGCAGTCGTTGCGATCCTGCTCGCCATCGGGCCGGGACCGCAGGCGGCGAAGGCGTCGAGCCACCGCGAGGCGCCGCTGATCGCGGCCGATCCGACGGCGGACAACACGGACCTCTACGCGTTCGTGAGCCCCGACCGGCCGGACACGGTCACGATCGTCGCGAACTACATCCCGTTCGAAGAGCCGGCCGGGGGGCCGAACTTCTCCAACTTCGACGAGAACGCTCTCTACGAGCTGCACGTCGACAACGACGGAAACGGCCGGGACGACGTCACCTACCAGTTCCGGTTCGACACGCAAACGCGAAACGGCAACACGTTCCTCTACAACACCGGCCCGATCACGTCGCTCGACGACGCGGACTGGAACGTCCGGCAGACCTACTCCGTCACGCGTTTGCAGAACCATCGGCGCAGCGTGCTGGCGACGGGTCTCGCGACTCCGCCCGCGAACATCGGGCCTCGCTCGACCCCCGACTACGACAGCCTCGCTGCGAGGGCCGTCAAGACGCTTCCGGGCGGCATCAAGGTCTTTGCCGGGCAGCGGGACGACCCGTTCTTCGTCGACCTCGGCTCGATCTTCGATCTCGGCGGCTTGCGGCCGTTCAACCCCTTCCACCTCATCCCTCTGCCGGCACAGGGCGGCGTGGACGACGTCGCCGGCTACAACGTCCACTCGATCGCGATCCAGGTTCCGGCCGCGCAGCTCGTCGACGCGAGCCCGACGATCGGGATCTACGCGAGCTCCAGTCGGCCCGCGCTGCGGATCCTGAAGGCCGACGGGCGGACGAAGAACCTCGGGCCCGACGTGCAGATCTCCCGCCTCGGGAACCCGCTCGTCAACGAGGTCGTGATCCCGCTCGGGCAGAAGGACTACTGGAACCGGCAGGACCCGGAGGACGACCAGCAGTTCGTCAACCGGTACCTGAACCCGGAGCTCGCAGGGCTCGTGAACCTGCTCTACCCGGCGCTGCCGGACGCGCCGACGACCAACCGCAAGGACCTCGTCAGCGTGCTGCTCACCGGCGTCCCGACGCTGAACTTCACCGGCCCGAAGCCGAGCGACCTGCTCCGCCTGAACACCTCGATCCCGCCGGCGGCGGCCCCGAACCGCCTCGGTGTCCTCGCGGGCGACTTCGCCGGCTTCCCGAACGGCCGGCGGCTCGCCGACGACGTGACGGACATCGAGCTGCGGGCGGTCGCCTGCGGCTACGGGCCGATTCTGAAGGCGGCGCTCGGCCTGTGTGACCTGCAGCCGAACGACCAGATCGGCGACGGGGTCGACGCGAACGACAAGGCGTTCATGTCGAGCTTCCCGTACGTCGCCTCGCCGCATCAGGGCTACGACTCGCACACCGCGACGCCCTAGCTCGATGCGACGGCGACTCTCGCTCCTCGGGGCAGCGGCGGCTCTCGCCGCCGCTGCCCTGCTCTTCACCGGGTTGCGCGAGCCCGACTCGGGCAGCGCGGGCGCAGGCGCCCGCCCGCTTCCCGCCGCTCCCCGCGACGCCGACTCGTGGGCGCGCCTGGGGCTCGCGTACGAGCAGAAGGCACGCGAGACCGCGGATCCGTCGTACTACACGAAGGCCGAGGGCGCGCTGCGGCGCGCCCTGCGGCTCGAGCCGCACGATCTCGCGGCGACGACCGGTCTCGGCTCGCTCGCGCTCTCGCGCCACCGGTTCAGGGAAGCGCTCCGCTACGGCCGTGAGGCCCGGCGGCTCGCGCCGACCTCGGCCGCGCCGTACGCGGTCCTCGGCGACGCGCTCGTCGAGCTCGGCCGGTACGAGGAGGCGTTCCGGGCCTTCGACACGCTGTCCCGGCTGAAGCCCGGACTGACGGCCTACACCCGGATCGCCTACGGCCGGGAGCTCATCGGCGACACGGCCGGAGCGATCCAGGCGATGAGGCTGGCCGCAGACACGGCCGCCGGCGGCGAGCCCGCGGCCTGGACGCACTGGCAGCTCGGCAAGCTCTACTGGTCGATCGGACGGAGCGCCGACGCGGCCGCCGAATATCGGACGGCGCTGACCGCCCTGCCGAGCTACGTCTACGCACTCGACTCACTGGCGCAGGTGGAAGCCGGCCGGGGCGGCGTCGCCCGCGCCATCTCGCTCGAGCGGCGCGCCGTCGACCGGGTGCCTCTGCCCCAGTTCGCCGCGGCGCTCGGCGACCTCTACCGCCTCGCCGGCAGGCAGCGCGATGCCAGGCGGCAGGACGGGCTCGTCACGGTGATCGAGCGGCTGCTCGCCGCCAACGGCGTCAAGACCGATCTCGAGACCGCGCTCTACCGAGCCGACCGTGGGATCCGGCCCGCCGAGACGGCCGAGCTCGCACGCGTCGCCCGTCGAGATCGGCCGTCGATCGACGGTGACGACACCCTCGCCTGGGCGCTTTTCAGGGACGGTCGCTGCGGCGAAGCGCTCGCGTCTTCGGTGCACGCCTTGCGGCTCGGCACGCAGGATGCGCTCAAGTTCTTCCACCGCGGGATGATCGAGCGGTGCCTCGGCCACCGGGCAGAAGCGCGCGCCTGGTTCGGGCGAGCCCTGGCTCGCAACCCCCGCTTCTCGGTCCGCTGGGCTCCAGTCGCCCGGAAGGAGCTGCGATGAGGCGGCTCGTTCTCATCACTGCCGCGGTCGCGGCGCTCGCCGGCGCGGCCTCAGCGGTGGCACACCCGCTCGGCAACTTCACGGTCAACCGCTTCAGCCGGATCGAGGTCGCCGACCAGCGCGTGTATGTCCACTACGTTCTCGACCTCGCGGAGATCCCGACGTATCAGGCCGGGCGGGTCGACGCCCGATCGTACGGGCGACGGATCGCGGCGAAAGCGGAGCTGGAGCTCGACGGCCGCAGGGCGGCACTAGCTCCCGTCGCGGTCACGCTCGCACACCCGCGCGGCGCGGGCGGTCTCCCGACGACTCGGCTGGAGGTGCTCCTGAAGGGCCCGCGACTGCAGCGGAGCGCGTCCTTCCAGTACCGCGACCTGAACTACGCCGGGCGCATCGGCTGGCAGGAGGTCGTCGTCGGGGCCCGGACTGCGAGCGCGAGCAGCGGCCTTCGCTCCTACCCGAGGAGCCTGCTGCAGAGCCCGCTCGCGGTGACGACTGCATCGGGACGGCTGGCGCCTGCCGGCGGCGTACCGCCGCGGCTGAGCCACGGGACGGCGCTCGCCGCCCCTGACCGCGTCGCGGACGGGGGTTTCGCGAGCCTCGTCGGACGCGGGCAGCTGGGCCTCCTCGTCGTGCTCGCGTCCCTCGCGGCGGCCCTCTTCTGGGGAATGGCTCACGCCCTCTCGCCCGGGCACGGCAAGGCGATCATCGCCGCCTATCTCGTCGGCAGCCGCGGCACTCCCCGGCACGCCGTGCTCCTCGGCCTGATCGTCACCGTGACCCACACGATCGGCGTCTTCGCCCTCGGGCTCGTGACCCTCGGGCTCTCGGCGTTCATCGTCCCCGAGCAGCTCTATCCGTGGCTCAATCTCACGGCCGGAGTGCTCGTCGTCGGGATCGGCGCGTCGGTCTTCCTGGGCCGGCTTCGCCACCGGCGTGCCCACGCCCGGGGTCATGAGCATCACCACCACGAACACCCGGGCGGGCGCTCGCTGCTCGCCGTCGGCATCTCCGGCGGCCTGCTCCCGTGCCCCTCGGCGTTGGTCGTCCTGCTCGCCGCGATCTCGCTGCATCGCGTCGCCTTCGGAATGCTGCTGATCGTGGCCTTCAGCCTCGGCCTCGCCCTGACGATCAGCGGCATCGGCCTCCTCGCCGTGCTGGCGAAGCGCGCCTTCGGCCGCGTCGGCCTCGACGGCCGCTTCTTCCGGCTGCTTCCCGCCGCCAGTGCTCTCGTCATACTCGCCGCCGGTCTCGCGATGACCGTGCGCGCCCTCCCGAAAGTGAGCTGAACATGTTCGGACTCGACGACTGGATCGCAAGCCTCTCGAACGGGACGACCCTCTGGCTGACGGTCGCGGTGGCCATCCTGCTCGGCCTGCGCCACGCCACCGACCCCGATCATCTTGCCGCCGTGACGACGTTGATCGCGGGGGGCCGCGGCCACGCGGCCCGCGCCGCGACCCGCCTCGGCGCCGCCTGGGGTCTCGGCCACGCGACGACGCTCTTCGGATTCGGGCTGCCGATCATCCTGTACGACGCGTACCTGCCCGGACCGGCGCAGGCCGCCGCTGAGACGGCGGTCGGGATCCTGATCGTCGCGCTCGCGCTCTGGGTCCTCCTCCGCTGGCATCACGGTCACACGCACGGAGAAGCGCCGCGACGTGCCCGCTCGGCGTGGCAGGCGTACGGCATCGGCCTGCTGCACGGGATGGGCGGCAGCGCCGGCGTCGGCGTCCTGCTGCTCGCGACGATTCACGATCGCGTCGAGGCGGTCGCCGCGCTCGGTCTCTTCGCGACGTGCACGGCCGCGTCGATGGCGGTCGTCACTGCCGGCTGGGGAGTGACGCTTCGATCGCGCCCCGTTCAGCGCTCCTTCGACCGGCTCGTGCCGATCCTCGGCCTCCTGAGCCTGACCTTCGGCGCCTGGTACTCGCTGGGCGCGCTCAGCCTCGCGCCCTACGTGTTCTGAACCGACCGCCGTCGCCGGGCGAACAAGAAGGGCTGGGCGCTGTGGTATCTCTCACCGGAACCCGGATGGACGACGGCTCGCTCCACGAGCTCTCGGCCGCGTACGCCCTCGACGCGCTCGACGAGGCCGACCGCCGAAGCTTTGAGGCCCACCTGGCGGATTGCCCTCGCTGCCGCGAGGACGTGGCCTCCTTCCGGGAGACCGCGGCGGCGCTGGCCCGGGACACCGAGCCGGTCGCACCGCCCGAGGGGCTCGAGCGCCGCATCCTGAGCGCGGCGCGCGCCGAGCGAAACGTGGTGCCGTTGCGTCAGCGCTGGGCCGTCCCCGCGGCAGCGGTCGCCGCCGTGGCGGCGGCCGTCGCGATCGGGCTCGGGATCTGGGGCATCCGGCTCTCGGACTCGCTCGACCACGAGCGGTCGGCCCACGCGCGCGACGCCCGGGTGATCGCGATCCTCTCCCAGCCCGGCGCGCGGCAGATTACGACCAAGGGCGGCAGCGGTTTGCTCGTGGTCGCGCCGACGCGACGGGCGGTGCTCGTCGCCAACGGGCTGACGCCGGCAGACCCGGGCAAGACCTACGAGGCCTGGGTCGTCGAGGGCAAGGTCGCCCGTCCGGCCGGCCTCTTCCACGGCGGTGCGGGTAGCAAGGTGCTCGAGCTGACCGAGCCGGTCGGCCCCGGCGCAACGGTCGGGGTCACCGTCGAGAAGGCGGGCGGCAGCAAGACGCCGACCGGAGCGATGGTCCTACGGGCGAGCGCGTAGCCGTGGGACCGGTCGTCCAGCTCCGGAACGGGGCGGAGTCGAGCCGTGAGCTCGCGCACCTGTCGGACGAGGCGCTGCTCGCTCTGATCGCGCGAGCCGACGAGCCCGCCCTCGCCGAGCTGTACCGGCGGCTCGGCGCGCCTGCCTACGGGCTCGCGTTCCGGATCCTCCGCGACGACGCCCTTGCGCAGGACGCCGTCCAGGAGGCGTTTCTCGGTGTCTGGCGCGGGGCCGGCAGGTTCGTAGCAGAGCGGGCGAAGCCGAGCACGTGGGTGCT
>JBKPOY010000068.1:0-20488 GCA_046733295.1 Actinomycetota bacterium
GGGCTCCCGGTTCCATCATGTAGTCGGGGTGCGTCAGCACGAGCGCCATACCGCCGCGGTCCCGAACGTAGCGCGCCTTGTCGAGCCACGGCCCCGGCTCCGTGCGGTGGAGGATCTCGAACAGCGTGTGATCCTGCGGAAGCGTGACTGGAAGCTCCACGAGGTCGCCGATCATGTACGGGAGCAAAGAACAACAGCCGCCGCCGTCAGGGCCGAATGGATCAGTGTCGGGATACGAGGAGTCGTAATCGAACCGAAGGAGCGGCATCAGGTCGATCGAGCGTCGTAGCGCCGGGGACCGAAACCCGACGGCGCCCCATCTGCGGGCGGATGCCTCCATCTCCGGTAGGCGCGCTTGGAGCAGTGCTGTCGATTCGAGGTCACGGCCGTCGTGGTAGAGGCCGTGCACGCCCACCTCATGCCCATTTCGCGTCAGCGCGCTCACGACCTGATCATCGACTTCGTAACGGCGGGGAACGAAGTTCCACGACGACCGTAGGTCGAGCTCCTCTTCGATCCGACGCAGCTCGTCGAGGTGAACAACCCCCTCACGTGTCTCCACATCGTGGGTGAGAACGAGCGCCCAGCTGAACGGAGCCGGCCACGCTGCGATGTACGGCACCGGACGCTGGGCGATCTCGGCGACGAAGGCGAGCATCAGGTCGTAGAGGTCGTGCAGCGACGACTCGGTCGGCCAGGCGGGAAACGGGCTTCGGGCCTGAGCGCGACTGAAGATCCGGCGGGCAGCAATCTGCAGCCTGCGCGGGAGGGCTGGCCGAACGCGGTAGTAGAGACCGGCAGCGGATCGGCGCGCTGCCGCCGCAATACCTCGGCCCGCAGAGCGATACCGCTCCGTCAACAGCAGCTCGATTGCGTGATCGGGATCGAAGGGCACGAAGAGACTCCCGTGGCCGTCGCGCCAGACGGAGCCCCGCCGCACCCCCTCCAGGTCATGGACGTCCAGCACCTGATGCCACTCGCCGCCGAGTTGGCGGAGCCAACGAAGGCATGTCTCGTCCGGAGCGACGGCGGCGAAGACCGTCGCCGTCCCGATCCGGTGGGGACGCCCGGGCGCCGGGTTCAGCGCGGGTGGCCAAAACAAGATCCGCGCCGTGTTCCCGTCTTCGAGCCAACCGACCCTCCGCAGCGGGTGGGCCTCCGATGATGCGACCTTCATTTTGTCAACGGTGTACGCGACGCGGAAGTAGTCGAGCAGCGACACAGGTCCGTCCGCGATCAACATCCTCCCTAGAACGTAGGCCGCAACTGCGTCTTCCGCCACCCCGGGGCACACCGCACCCATGTCCAGGCGCCGACGCGGGGCGCTCCAGCGTCGCCCGGCGACTCGGGCTCCCGGTTTGTGTAGCGCCCAAAACGACGCGCGATGGGTTGCGCGCTTCCGTTTCGCCTGTTTAATTTGGACGGTCCCCATCGGGGTGCGGAGGACCTGGGGGCGACAAAGGAACTGCGGCTAATGGAACGCGAATTCTTCTACCGTGATCGGCGGCATCCGTCGCGATCGAACTCGCCTTCGGTGATGCGAATCGAACCAGCGAGCCAGGGACCCTCGGTGCCGTCGACCGGCGCGTCGATGTCCGGACCGTCGCTCGACTCGGCTGCGATTCTCACGCATCTCGACGCAGTTGTGTCCGATCGCATGCTCGTGTTCGGCTCGCTCCCGCCCCGGGGGCGAGATCTCGATCTCCTCGTTCGCGGCGACCCCGAACATGAGGCCCTCATCGGTTGGCTCCAGCAGCACGACTTCGAACGGCGGGAAACCCGATGGGCCCGGTTCGACGGGGCGGCGGTGGCCGTCGTCGAGATCATTCCCGCAGACGCATTGCGGTTGTCGGTCGACGAGATCGAAACGCTCTACGCCGAGGCCGACGCTCTGCCAGGGATGCGCAACGTCGTTCGCCCATCACCTGCACACACGCTCTTGATTCTTGCGCGGAAGCGAAGGTGGCACGGCGAAGCGATCAGCGACAAGCACCGCAGCCGCATTGAAGCCGCCACGGCAGAGGATCCTCGGGCGTGGGCTCGTGCCGAGGCTCGCGCGGCGGCATGGGAGGTCAGCGCGTCGCTCAGCTGCCTGCGCGCGGCGTACTCACGGAGACGTTCGGGCCTTCGAACACGGGCAAGTGCTCTCATCGAGGCAACGGCGCACGCCGGAGGCGGATCGTCGTTCGCCGGCGTGCGCAAGGTCGCCCGCCGCGTGCTCGGCGCGAAGCGTGGAAACCTGTTTGCGCTCTCCGGGCTCGACGGCGCCGGCAAGAGTTTCCAGGCGGCGACGCTCGCTGAGACCCTCGACGTCCTCGGCCGCAATGCCGTCGTGGTGTGGTCGCCGCCCGGGAGCACCGGTGCCATCGCGTCACTTGGAGGCTGGGGGAAGCGTCTCGTCTCCGTACTGAGGCCCGCCTCCTCGAGTCAGCCCAGGCGCGCGACCTCACCGTCGCCGGTGGCGGCCAACGAGCACCGCCTCGTCGGCGGCACCTGGGTGGTCCTCATGGGTCTTGCGGATGCCTTCACGCAGCTGCGGAGCGCGACGAAGCTGATGCGAGGACAGGATGTCATCTGCGACCGTTACGCCCTCGATTCAGCCGTTCATCTTCTCCACCGCTACGGCGATACGCGGCTTGTGAGGTTCCAAATCGCGGTGACCTCGCTCGTTTCGCCGAGGCCGCGGCGCGCGTTCTTCTTGGACGTCCGGCCGGAGGTAGCGCTGGGGCGGAAGATCGATCGGTGGACTGAGCGCGAGCTGAGCGAGCGATTCGCCCTCTATCGCGAGCTGTACCCGACATATGGGGCTACGCTCGTCAATGGCGAGCGGCCTCGCGATCAAGTTGCGGCCGAGATCGCGGGAGACGTGTGGGCAAGCCTCCCATAGCGGTAGTCGCACGACCCGCTGCGCTGTCCACGGCTGCCGCGAGCGCGCGCGGCCACGACCGCCGCCGGGTGCTGCTCGCGGTGGAGCATCGCGCCGCCTCGCTCGCCGCCGCTCGCGCCCTCAACGCCAGTGGGTTCGACGTCTGGGTGGCCTCCCCGCGCACGGGCACATACGCCGCGCTTTCGAGGGCGGCAGCCGGGCGAATCCGCGTTCCCGATCCATCGGTCGATCCAGCCGCGTTTGTCCGCGCCCTGGTCAAGGCAGCTCATGATCTCGACGCAGCCGTCGTCCTGCCGGCGGGCGAGCCGGCCGCTCGCGCACTTGCGGGCCGCCGCGAAGAATTTCTCCCGAAGACAGCCGTTGGTGCCGTCGCTCCGGCTATCGTCGAGCGCGCCACGGACAAGGTGGCCCTGTTGCATCTTGCCGCCGCTGCTGGCCTGGCGGTTCCGCCTTCGGTGTATGCGGACCGCGCGCAGCTCGAGCGCGGCGAGCAGGCGATTGACTTCCCTGTCCTTCTCAAACCTCGCTGGTCCGAGACTCGTGTGGGCGACTCGAGCCTCGAGTACGTCATGGCCCGCCGCGTCCGGTCACAGGACGAGCTTCACACCGCACTCGAGCGCCTCCCTGGAGACGAATGGATCATCCAACGCCACGTTCCCGGCCGGCTCGGCGCCATCTGTGGCGTCGCCTGGGAAGGAGAGCTCGTCTGCGCGGTTCATCAGGTCGCGCTCCGAACCTTTCCCGCTGACGGCCCCAGCGCGTACGCGATCACAGTCGCGGCGGATCTCCACCTCGAAGAAAAGGTTGCACAGCTAATCAGGCTGATGAATTGGAGCGGCATCTTTCAGGCGCAGTTCATCCACTCTCCGTCCGACAAGTACCTGATCGACTTCAACCCGCGCACGTACGGGTCGCTCGCCTTGGCGGTTCGGGCTGGCATGAACCTGCCGGCGATCTGGGCCGAGCTGCTTCTCGGTCTAACGCCTGACGTCCATGGCTACCGCCTCAACGTTGGGTATCGATCCGAAGAGCGGGACATGCGCGCGATGGTGACCGCGTTTGCCCACGGCCATCCTGCCGCAGCACTCAAGGTTCTGATTCCGCGGCCTGGAACCGTCCACGCTGTGTTTTCGCTTCGCGATCCACTCCCCATCCTCACGAGCATCGGCAAGCTCGCCAGCGTTGCTTGGCGCGCAGGTCGACGCCAAACTGTGGCAAATGACCGTTGACCTCATGCGAAACCAAGGGAACGCAACCATTCACGGCTAGAAGAGGAGATTGAGTGGTCGACTGTGACGTAGGAATCCTGGGAGCGGGGCCGTATGGCCTAGCGGCAGCCGCTCATCTTCGGTCCCATGAAACGCAAGTCTTCGGGAGCCCGATGTCCTTCTGGCGGAACCACATGCCGACCGGCATGCTCTTGCGTTCGCCGCGCGAGGCCTCGAACATCTCGGCCCCCAGGGGACTGTCGCTCGTCGATTTCGAGCGTGAGCGGGGTCTCGCGCCCGAGCACCCCCTTCCGCTCGAGACCTTCGTCGAGTACGGAATGTGGTTCAAGGATCAGGCGGCGCCGGCTGCCGACACGCGTGCGGTGACACTCGTCGAACGCCGGGGTGGGCAGTTCAAGCTGACACTCGCGGACGGCGACAGTCTGGCTGCCCGCTCGGTCGTCATCGCGGCCGGCATCAGCCCATTCGCCTGGCGGCCACCGGAGTTCGCAGACCTTCCTTCCGATTGCGTATCCCATTCGGTCGATCACGCCGACGTCTCCGGGTTTCGTGAGAGGAATGTGCTCGTCGTCGGGGGCGGTCAGAGCGCCGTCGAATCAGCCGCACTCCTCAAGGAAGCCGGGGCAAACGTCACGTTGGTCGTCCGTGCGGGTGAGATCAACTGGCTCACCCGAAGTGGATGGCTCCACAAGGCGAAGCCTCTGCGTCGGATGTTGTACGCACCTTCCGACGTCGGGCCGGCAGGTGTCAGCTGGCTTGTCGCATCCCCCGGCGTCTTTCGCCGAATTCCGCGCGGTCTTCAAGATTCCCTGGCACAGCGTTCGATCAGGCCTGCGGCGTCGGCCTGGCTCGTTCCGCGCGTAGAGGGAGTGGAGATCTCGTTTGCCTCCAAGATCAGGAGTGCGGAGGTGGACGACGAAGGGGTGGTGGTCGAGCGCGACGGCGGGTCGAAGCTTCGCGCTGATCACGTACTCCTTGCGACCGGATACCGCGTCGACATCGCGAAATACGAGTTCCTCTCGCCGGAGTTGCTCGAGGAGGTCGCGCGCGTCGACGGCTATCCACGGCTCCGGCGCGGATTCGAGGCGTCTGTTCCAGGGTTGTTCTTTTTCGGAGCGCCGGCCGCTTGGAGCTTTGGTCCCTTGTTCCGATTCGTGGCTGGGACAGCGTATGCGGCTGCGTCACTTGCCTCGGTCCTGAACGCCCAGCGCCGGGAGAGTCGACGAGCGCCGGGCTCCCGCCAGGAAAAAGCGCCCGGCGGCGAAGCGAAGGCGTAAATGGCCGAGGGCGTCGTCGTACTCGGCGGCGATTACCGCGGCCTCGGCGTCGTCCAGAGCCTCGGCCGGCGTGGAATACCTGCGGTCGTTGTCCACGAGCGTCGCCGTGAAATCGCAACGTTCTCGCGGTATGTCTCGCGAGCGGTCCGTTGGTCTGACGCTGACGAGGATTCGCGCATCGACTTCCTTTTAGACGCTGCGCTCCGGCTCGACCTGCAAGGCTCGATGCTCGTGCCGACCCGGGACGATACGGCGGCGCTCTGTGCGCGGAATCTTTCCCGGTTGGGCTCGACCTTCCTGGTGAGCGTGCCGGGCTGGGACGTCATGCAGTGGGCGTACGACAAGCGACTCACAAACCAGCTCGCAGCCGAGAACGGAGTATCGGTCCCCAGGACGTGGGACGTGCGCATGGAGGGGATCGACCCTTCCGACATCGAGTACCCGGTGATCGTCAAGCCGGCCGTCAAGAGCTCGGTGAACGCCTTGACGATTGCAAAGGCCTGGCGTGCCGACGAGCCCGAATCGCTAGCAAGGCTCCTCGAGCGAGCATCCACCCTGATGCCGGCTTCGGAACTTCTCGTGCAGGAGCTGATCCCTTCCGACGGCCGGAATCAGCTGTCGTTCGCGGCGCTGGCGTTGGAAGGCCGCCCGATCGCAACCCTGGTTGCCCGCCGTACGCGCCAGTACCCGATGGATTTCGGCCGCGCCAGCACGTTCGTCGAAACCATCGAGGACCCGGCGGTCGCGGACGTGGCCTCTCGCATCATCAAGGCGATGAACTACACCGGCCTGGTCGAGGTTGAGTTCATGCGAGATCCCCGCACCGACACGCTTAAGCTGCTCGACATCAACGCGCGTGTCTGGGGCTGGCATAGCGTCGGACGCCGCGTCGGAATGGACTTTACGCTTCTCCTGTGGCGGCTCCTCCGCGGCGAGTCGCCCGCCCCTCAAACGGCGCCGGCGGGAGTGCGTTGGATGTGGCCGGCTGCGGACGTTCCGACGGCGTTGGGTGAGATCCGGAGGGGCCGGCTGCGCTTCCGCGATTACGCCCGCAACTTCCGCCGCCCGATGGATTACGCAACCCTGACGGTCGATGATCCCGTTCCAGGGTTGATCGAGCTTCCGCTTCAGGTTCTCATCACGGTGCAGAGCCGGCCCGCGAAGAGCGAGCGACTCATCACGAAGGCCGCGCGAACGGAAATCTTGCGGCCTCCGGTGGGGCCGCGCGCGTGAGCCTTCGCCTCCTCGATGTCGGCAGCTCGTCCTGGCGGTCGTTCGTCATTGGCCAGCAGGCAGCGCTGCCGTTCCACGAGCCGGGTTGGACGGAGCTTCTGGCCGAATGCTACGGCTACCGCACGTTCGCCGCGGCCGTGATCGGCTCTGACGGCGAACCCACGGCGGGGCTGCCCCTGGCCGAGACGAGAGGGCTTCTAGGCCGTGAGCGCCGCTGGATCTCGCTCCCCTTCACTGATTATTGCCCGCCGTTGGCACTGCACGGCGAAGCCGAGCGGCAGCTCCGGGCCGAACTGGAGGACGCGCGCCGGACCGCGGGAGTCGCACGGGTCGTAGTGCACGCAGACCTGGCATCGCCGGGCGCGCAGACCACCGCGTCGGCAGTACGACACGAGTTGCAGCTGGAACGTGATTCGGACACGCTCTTTCGACAGCTGAGTAAGTCGCAGGTGCAGCGGAACGTCAAGCGCGCACGCCGCGAGGGTGTGACCGTCCGCCGCGCAGAGCGCGAAGAGGATCTCGACCGCCTGTTCTACGATCTCCAGCTCGATACCAGGCGGCGGTTGGGCGTCCCGATCCAGCCGCGCCGGTTCTACACACTTCTCTGGCGCAGGATGCTGGACGCGGGGCATGGCTTTCTCCTGATCGCCTACCACACGGGTCGCCCGATCGCGGGCACGCTCTTCCTGCAGAGCAAGGACACGCTCGTCTACAAGTACTCGGCTTCGCTGAAATCGCACTGGGATCTCCGGCCCAACGCGCTGATCCTTTGGACCGCGATCGAGCAAGGGTGCGCGGCGGGAATCAAAACGCTGGATTTCGGGCGAACCGAGCTTCGACACGAAGGCCTGCGAAGGTACAAACAGAACTGGTCGACGGCGGAGATGCCGTTGACGTACACCGTGCTGGGTAAGCCAGTCCAGGTAACCCCGGGGCGCCGAGAGGCGCTCGCGGAACGGGTGATCCAGCACTCGCCGTCGTGGGTCTGCCGAGCTGCCGGCGAGCTCTTGTACAAGTACGCCGCATAGCCAAAGACTGCTTTCGAGGCCGGGCATGTGCTCGACGAACGTCTGGGTCTGCGATGCGGCTCTTGAACTACGGGGCCAACCAGTCCAATATTGAAAACGAGGTCGTGGGAGGGGGGCTCCCCGGCCCTGTTGTGGTAGTTCGGAAAAGGGGCATCGGTGGTCGAGGGCTGCGGCGACGAATTTCTTCGAGATGTGACTGACAGCGCTGTTCGGCGAGGGCGATGAGCCGCCTCCTCGACGTGCCGGCTGGCCGCGCGCACCGTGGCCGACTTGCTCTCCTCGCTACCGGGCTAGTGCTGCTCGGGAGCGTTGTTGGGTCGAGCGCACCGTCAACCGCGGCCACGAGCGCGTTTTCTTTCGATCGCCTCCGCATCGGCGGCCCCTCTGGCGCCGAGGATTACGTCTTCACGGCCGGTGACATCGTGTACCCCGAGGGCGGAGTCGACACGGGCTCCTATTACAGGTTCGTGGTCACGGATGCAGCCTCGACCGTTCGCAATCCGTCGTCTCCGTGCGTGCCGGCAGCGGCGTTCGCCAGTGCCGACAACACGTACGTAGTCCAATCGACGGACCCCGTATCGACGGGCACGTCGTGGAAGTTCACGCTTCAGCAGTTCCGGAACACGTCCTGCACGGGCACTCCTTCCAAGACGGCATCGAAGAAGTTCTTTGTTGCGAAGGCGACCGCGTATGCCGATCCGGCCCTGGCCACGCCGCGCGGAACGTTCAGCGCCGGCGATACCGCCTACGTAGTCGTTACCGGTCTCAACCCTGGTTCGAACAACTGGAGCACCACGTGGATCACCCCTTCCGGGTCGATCGCGTGTGCCAACACGTCGGGCGGTGATCGGGCGGACGCGTCGGCGAACGGGAGGTTGCCCGGAACGAGCGGGTATTTGCAGTATCGGCCGTCCACCTCTTCGACGGTGTCGGCCTGGAACAACGAGGGCAACTACGAAACGCGGCCATGCCCGTCGTTCACGACCTCCAACGACGGCGTGTGGAAGCTGAGGCTCGCCGTCGGTGCGACAGATTTCGTCGTCGTTCCGGTGTTCACTGTCGTTACGACCGCGCCGCCGGCGCCGACGATCGACTCCGGACCGCCCGACCCGAGCAACTCGACCGCCGCCCTGCTCGCCTTCTCCGACAGCCAGGCGGGGGTCAGCTTCCTCTGCCAGCTGGATGGGAGCGGCTTCAGCGCCTGCAGCAGCCCCAAGAGCTACAGCGGCCTCGGCGAGGGGACGCACAGCTTCCAGCTGAAGGCGCGCGACCCGGCCGGGAACGAGAGCGCCGTCGTCAGCCGCAGCTGGACCGTCGATACGACCGCGCCTCTCGTGACCCTGGCAGTGCCGGCGACCGGATCGTCGACAACGTCCACGACCCCGACATTCAGCGGCAACGCGGGGAATGCGGCGGGCGACGCCGCGACGATCACGGTACGAATCTACAGCGGCCCGACGATCATGGAGCCGCCGGCCCCACCGGTCGAGACGCTGACGGCCTCACGCCTACTCGACGGGACGTATCGAGTCGATGCGACTCCGGCGCTTGCGGGCGGCATCTACGTAGCCCAGGCGGAGCAGGTCGACGCCGCCGGCAACGCCGGGCGCAGCACTGCCAACACCTTCACCGTCAACCCGATCGTTCAGCCCGCCAACACAAGCCCGCCCACCATCTCCGGCAGCGCCCAGGTGGGGCAGACGCTGACCGCCGATCCCGGCAGCTGGTCGGGGTCGCCGCCGCTCTCCTACGCCTACCAGTGGCGGCGCTGCGACAGCGCCGGCGCCGGCTGCAGCGACTTGCTGGCCGCAACGGGATCGACCTACTTCCTCACACCGGGCGATGCCGACTCGACGATCAGGGTCAGCGTCACCGCCAGCAACGATGCCGGCTCGGCAAGCGCGAGCTCGGCTGCGACCGGCGTCGTGGCGACTGCGTCCGGGTGTGCGCCTCGCTCCTCGGGCTACAGCAGTGGCATCCTCGGCACGGCGGGACTGGTCGCCTACTGGCGCCTCGGCGAGGCCGCGGGGACGGTGGCCTGCGACAGCGCCGGCTCCGACAATGGCGTCTATCACACCGGCACGACCTTGGCGCAGCCCGGTGCTCTCGCCGGCGATCCCGACACCGCGGTCGGGTTCGACGGCAACAGCGGCTGGGTCGAGGTCGCCCACGATCCTTCCCTGAACGTGGGTGACCGCTTCACGGTCGAGGCCTGGGTCAAGCGGGGCGCGATCAGCACCTCGGGCAACCAGGTCGTGGCGGCGAAGCAGAACGGCAACTGGGTGCTGTTGTTCGACCCCGGCAACCGCATCGTCCTCCGCAAGTCGAACGCGAGCAACGTCGCGAGCTCGAGCGTGACCGTCACCGATACGAGCGCCTGGCACCACGTCGCCGCGACCAAGGACGGCTCGGCGGTGAAGCTCTACCTGGACGGGGTCGATGTGACCGGCTCGGTGACGAACCTGACGATGACCGACAATACGCTGCCGCTGGCGATCGGCCAGAGCTCCTCGACCGCCAACTTCAAGGGCTTGATCGACGAGGTCGCGCTCTACCACGCGCCCCTGACGGCGGCGCAGGTCAACGCGCACTACACGGCCGGCACGCCGCCGGCGCAGGCCCCCGCCAACACAAGCCCGCCCACCATCTCCGGCAGCGCCCAGGTGGGGCAGACGCTGACCGCCGATCCCGGCAGCTGGTCGGGGTCGCCGCCGCTCTCCTACGCCTACCAGTGGCGGCGCTGCGTTGAGCCGGGCACCGTGTGTACGGACATCGCCGGCGCGACCGCGCCCACCTATGGCGTCGTTGCTCTCGACGTTGGTGCGAGGTTGCGGGCGCTCGTCACGGCGTCGAACCCTGCCGGATCAGCGACTGCCGGCTCGGCGGTTACAAGCGTCGTGGCGCCGCCCCCGTCGCCGAACACGGATCCCGTCGTTGCAGCGGCGGGTGACATCGCCTGCGACCCGAGCGACCCCTCTTTCGGTGGCGATCTATCCACGGAATGTCAACAGCGCGCTACGTCGGACCTGCTGGTGGGTGGGGGCTTCGCCAACGTGTTGCCGTTGGGCGACAACCAGTACGAATGCGGTGGGTACAACGCGTATCTGCAGTCGTACGACCCGACATGGGGGCGCGTGAAATCGATCACGCGCCCAGTGCCTGGAAATCACGAGTACCAGACATCGGACGGGACTGACTGCGATCCGGCCGGAAACGCGACCGGCTACTTCACGTACTTCGGCAGCGCCGCGGGTCCTCCAGGCGAAGGCTATTACTCGTTCGATGTCGGAGAGTGGCATTTCATTGCACTTAACTCGAACTGCTCGGCCGTGGGCGGCTGTGGTCACGGCTCGCCTCAGGAGGAATGGCTTCGAGCCGACCTTCAGAGTCATTCCAACGCATGCACGCTCACGTATTGGCACCATCCGCGCTTCACCTCCGGCTCGCTCGGCGACGACTCCTCGGTGGCGGCTTTCTGGGAGGATCTGCAGTCATCGGGTGTCGACGTCGTCCTCAACGGCCACGCCCACGGTTACGAGCGGTTCGCCCCGCAAGACGGCAGCGAGAACTACGATCCAGCCCGGGGGATGCGTGAGTTCGTCATCGGTACCGGTGGTGACGACTTCCATGCATTCGCGATTTCCAAGCCTCTAAGCGAAGCGCGCCAAGACGACACGTTTGGCGTGTTGGCCCTCACGCTTCATCCCACCGGTTACGACTGGCAGTTCCTTCCCGTCGCCGGGCGATCGTTCGCCGATTCGGGTTCGACGTCCTGTCACTAGGCCGGCAGCGAAGATCCGCCGCGGCCTACCGATCGAACAGAAAGAAGAAGGAGCGCCTAGCGTCGGGGTAGAGCAGGTGCGGCTCCTACTCACCCCCGACGCTTCGGCGACGGCGTGCACCGTACAACGAGTTAGCCGAGACGCCAACCAACGTTTCTGCTCTTTCCGGAAAATTCACGCGGCCGGAGGAGGCGGACTCCGCATCAACGTTCCTGGAAGTCGTCTCCGACATCCCCGACGGAGCCCGCCGCCCCTACCGGCTCTCCGAGTCCAGCACCCCTGCGGCTGGGGTCCCGAACTCCCCACGTTCCGGGAGGACTCGAGGGGAGACGTCCCGTTTGGAGCGTGGGTAAGGGGCAGCTTAGGCGGTCTTACCCGCCGAAGCCAGCGATCGTCGGGACCTGCACGGAATTTGTTCTGAAAGTCCGTTCTTATCCGAGCCTCCGACGCTTCCGGCTTTCCATTCCTGCGCGAACAAGCGGAACAATCCCTCTTTCGAGAGACGGGAGGGCGCGACAAGGGTCAACCTGATGCAGCCGTCGTGCGCCTCTGTCCCTCGGCGTTTTCGCACCAGTTGACGCCCGGAACGCAGTTTCATCGCGAACCGCTCTATTTACAGCGATTCGGGGCCGGAATCACCCTCAAGCAACGACGTTTCGGGGACGATAAAGAGGTTCAATGCGGCCCCTTCGTCTCGACCACACTTTTTTCGAGGACGAGGTGCGTCCTCAGCTGGGCTCCCTGCTCCTGGACAAGGGCCTCGTGTCGGCGGAGCAGCTCGATCAGGCCCTGAGCGAGCGCCGCGCCCACGGCGGCCTCCTCGGCGAGGTGCTCGTGAAGCTCGGCTTCATCTTCGATGATGAGCTCGCGCGTGTCCTGGCCGAGCAGACCGGCGTCCCGTACCTGAATCTCGACTCGATCCCCATCGATCCCATGGCCGCCGGCGTCCTCCCCCGAACCCTCGGCGAGTCGCTGCCGGCCCTCCCCGTCCGGTTCACGCCCGAGGGCGGCCTCGTCGTCGCCGTCGCGGACCCGACCGATGCGGCGCTGCTGCCCCAGCTCCAGCTCGCGATCAACTGCCCGATGGTGCTCTCGGTCGCGACCGCGGCGGATATCCGCCACGGTTGGCGCCGCCTGCCGCGGGTCTAACCCTCCTAGGAGGGTTTAGCGAAATGCAGTCTGTGCCGCCGGGCCGCTGGTCGCACCCCGGCGACGAACGGTATTCCGCCAAACCCTCCTAAGGCCGTTGCGGCACGGGCGCCGGCGAAAACGCCTCGCGCATGACCCTGAGGATCCTCGCGCGCCGGCCCTCGACGACCGGGACGAGGCCGCCGAGGTCGAGTCGGACGAGCTCGACCGGGCCGGCCATCCGGACGGTCTGGAAGCCGAAGTCCGAGAGGAAGTCCCGCGGGAAGATCGTCTTGTGGACGAGGAAGCGCTCGTATTGCGTCTCGCCCTCGGGATAGCGGTACGCGAAAGTCTCCAGCGCCTTCGCGCCCTTGTCCTTCGCCTCGCCGATGGCGGCGAGGAACAGCGACTGCAACACCCAGGGGCTCGTGCGGTCGACGAGGTACGCGCAGGTCACGAGCACCGCATCCTCCGAGGGCGGACCGGCCGGGAGCTCGAACGCGCGCGGAAAGAGGGCGGCAGGCCCGTACTGCATCGAACCGAGCACCCGCCCATCGTCGTCGTAGTAGATCGATCCCCAGGGGCCGAACTCGTCCTCGACCCGGTCGATCCACCGATCCTTGCTCGCTCGACGGCCTGTCTTCGACTGCCACCACACGCAGCTGTGGCAGACGATCGGCGCCTCCTGGAGGGTGACGCGCGTGAGGGGTCGAAGCCTCGTCGTCACGGGACCGGCCCGACGGCGTCGACGACGACGTTGACGGAGGCAGGCCGCGCACCGGCCATACGCTCGAGGTAGTCCCCGACCCGCCTCTGGACGGTCTTGCCGACCTCCGGGATCACGCTCGTCCACTCGACCTCGAGGTGCAACTCGACCGTCAGCGCCGGCTCGCCCGCGATCACCCGGACGCCTCGGTGCCGGTGAAGCTGACTCGCGACGAGGTCTGTGACACCCTCGACCTCGCGAGCGGCGTCGGCTGCGTAGCGCGCGAGCACCTCGCTCGAGATGCTGGCCTGACCCTCCACGTCAGCCCGATTGTACGAGCACGAGCTCCGTTGCCTCGGGCCGCGCGAGGAAACGGAACGGGACGAACGTCGTCCCGAGCCCGGCCGAGACGTGGATCACGCCTCCCGCCCGCTCGTACAGGCCGTGTAAATAGCGCGAGCGCGGATGCGCCAGCGGCATTCGCCGGCCGGGTACCGGCAAGTTGATCTGTCCCGCGTGCAGATGTCCCGCGACGATGAGGTCGAAAACGCCGCTCGGCAGGCGGTCGACCACGTTGGGAAAGTGGCAGAGCAGGATCCTAAGGTCGGCGCCCGGGTCCGCGAGCCTCCCGGGCCGGGAGCGGCCCCGGCGGTCGGAGCGGGGATCGACGCCGACGATCTGCACGCGGCGCCCCCGCAGCTCGAGCGTCCGCTCTTCGTCGAGCAGCAGTGTCGCGGGAGCGAGGTCGCCGACCGGCGAGTGGCGGGAAAACGGATCCTTTGTCTCGGCGAAGTCGTGGTTGCCGAGCACGGCGTAGCAGTTCGGAAGGCATCCCATCAGCTCGCGCAAGAGCGGCTCACCGCGACGTCGCGAGAGCAGGTCGCCGGAGACCAGCACCAGGTCGGGGTCGCGCGCGCGAGCCCATTCGACCGCGGCGCGGACGGCCTTCTGGCCGCGAGACGGGAGGCCGAGGTGGAAGTCGGACAGGTGCACTATCCGGAGCCCGGACAGCTCGGCGGGCAGGCGGGCCAGAGGGCACTCCAGGGTCTCGAGCCGAACCCAGCCGGCCTCGAAATGCCCCCAGGCCAGCCCCCCTGCCGCGACGGCCCCGGCGCCGATCGCGATTTCGGCGAGCATCGGCCGACACTGTAGATTCGCGCGATGGGCGACCCGCTCTCGAGCGCGAGCGAGACCCAGGCCGCGCTCGAGCGAGTGGTCGCCGCCGCCGGCCCCTACCTCGAGACGCTGCCGGGCACGCCCGTCCGGCTGGAACGCTCCGACGAGGCGGCAGCCGAGTTCGACGGCTCGCTCCCGGAGCAGGGGATCGGGACGCTACCGGCCCTCGAGCAGCTGCTCGGGGGCCTGGACGCCCACGTTCGCTCGTCGGGGCCGCGTTTCTTCCACTGGGTGATGGGCGGCACGACCCCGGCCGCCCTTGCCGCCGACTGGGTAACCTCCCTACTCGACCAGAACGCCGGCGGCTGGGACGCGAGCCCGCTCGCCTCGCGGCTCGAGTTCCTCGCCCTCTCGTGGTTGCGCGAGCTCTTCGAGCTGCCGGACGAGTGGGGCGGGGTGCTCGTCACCGGCGGCCAGATGGCGAACTTCACCGGCCTCGCGGCCGCGCGCCAGTGGTGGGGCGAGCGGCACGGTGTCGACGTCTCCGTCGAGGGGCTCGCGGCGCTGCCGCAGGCACCGGTCCTGACGAGCGGCTTCCTCCACGTCACCGGCTCGAAGGCACTCTCGATGCTGGGGCTCGGCCGCGGACGCGTGACGGTCTGCGCCGATCCGACGGGCGCGATGGACCTGACGGCGCTCGAGCACGAGCTGGAGGCGCTCGACGGCGCGCCGGCGATCGTGATCGGCAACGCCGGGGAGGTGAACACGGGCCTGTTCGATCCTCTCGACGGCATCGCCGACCTGGTCGAGAAGCACAACGCCTGGCTCCATGTCGACGGCGCCTTCGGTCTGTTCGCCCGGATCTCGCCGCGGGCGGCGGAGCTCGCAACGGGCATCGACCGCGCCCACTCGGTGATCGCCGACGGGCACAAATGGCTGAACGTGCCGTTCGACTGCGGTTTCGCGTTCGTCCGTGACGAGGGCGTGCTCGCGCGAACGTTCGGGGCGGGCGCCGCCTACCTCCCCGAGGCTTCCGAGGACCGGCCGATCTTCGGGTTCCTGGGCCCAGAGCTCTCACGCCGGGCACGCTCGCTTGCCGTCTGGGCGACGCTCGCGGCGTACGGCCGCGAGGGCTACCGCGCGATCGTCGAGCGCTGTCTCGACAACGCCGCCCGCCTCGTGACGCAAATCGAGGAGTCGGACGACTTCGAGCTGCTCGCACCCGCGCCCTTGAACATCGTCTGCTGCCGCTACCGGCCGCCCGGCGTCGACGAGTCGGCGCTCGACGAGCTGAACGAGCGAATCGGCGAGGCCGTGCTGACCGACGGCCGGGTCTACGTCGGCACGACGACGTGGGCGGGAAAGACCGCCTTCCGCCCAGCCTTCGTCAACTGGCGGACGACCGAGTCGGACGTCGATCTGATCCTCGAGACGCTGCGCGACCTCGGCTCGCGATTCACCTGAGCAAGGAACCGGCGCGGCAGTCACCGTAGGACACGCCGCGCCGGGTACTGCCCCTCCAGACGTTCAAGACGGCGCCGGGCCGGAAAACTTGCGCGCCGGCCCTCAGGCCTCGAGCTTCTCGAGAATCGGGTCGAGGCTGACGACGTGGCGCTTGAACTTCAGCTCGGAGTCCTCGAGGCCCGCGGCGACGCCGATCAGCTGCGAGAGGTGCAGGACCGGCATCTGGAAATCGCGCCCGGTGGCGGCCTTCAGCTTCGACTGCCACGCGTCGAGCGAGAGGTGGCAGAGGGGGCACGGCGTCACCATGGCGTCCGCGCCGGCCTCCGCGGCCTGCTCGATCGGCTGGATCAGCTCTCCCATCGCGACCTCCTCCCGCGCCTGGATGATCGGGAAGCCGCAGCACTTGATCTTGGCCGGGTAGTCGATCGCCTCGCCGCCGCAGGCCTCGATGATCGTCTCGAGCGACGACGGCCGGTCCGGGTCCTCGAACCCGAGCAGCTTCGACGGCCGCAGGATCTGGCAGCCGTAGAAGGGCGCGATCTTCAATCCCTTGAGGCCCTTGTGGGCGATCTCGCGCAGGCGCTTGCTGCCCCCGTCCTCGACGATCATCCAGAGGAGGTGCTTCACCTCGATGTCGGTCTCGTACGGCGGCACGCCGACCGTCGAGAGGTTGTCGTTCACGCGCGCGCGTAGCTCCCCGTCGTTGAGCAGCTGCCAGTTCGCCTGCCGCAGGTTGAGCGTGCAGACGTTGCAGATCGTCATGAGCGTGTCCGCGCCGGTCGCGGCGCCGTAGGCGAGGATCCGTGCGTTCAGGTGCAGGTAGTAGTCCGGCTCCGCCTCGTGGATGTCGCCGGCGCCGCAACAGGTGACCGACTCGAGCTCGTCGAGCTCGAGCCCGAGCTTCGGCGCAAGCGCCTGCGTCGAGGTGTCGAGCTCCTTCGCGCTCAGCGACGCGAGACAGCCTTTGTAGTACGCGACCTTCGTCAGGACCATCTAGGCCTCCGACCCCGCGCTCTTCCCGCCCGACTTCTCGGGGGCGATCCTACTCGCGGCTGCGTGGTCAGGATCCTCGGCCAGAACGTGCTCGATCTGGGCGAGGGCGCGCTCGCCCTGGACAATTCCCGCCGCACCGTCGCGGCCCTGCTCCTTGACGAGGTTGTAGAGCGCCCGGGCCTCGCCGACGTTCTCGGCGACGTGCGGCGGGAAGGGCGGCGGCACCTTGCCCTTCTTCAGCAGCCCGATCGCGAACCTCGTCTGCTTGACCGCGGAGATGACCCCCTGGGTCTTCGGCACGAGCTCCGTCTCCCGGAGCCAGCCCGTCGTCATCGCCGACTTCACGAACCACTTCGCGTGCTTGGCGCCCATGTCGCGGTCGATCCCCTCCTTCACGGACTCGGCGCCGAGCTTGGCGATCGCGTCGCGCGGGTCGACCCCTTTCGGGCAACGCTCGTTGCAGAAATAGCAGCGGGTGCAATCCCAGATGCCGTGCTCGCTGTTGTAGTCCTCGAGACGCTCGACGCTCGCCTGGTCGCGCGGGTCGCCGACGAAGCGAAAGCCCTTGGCGAGAGCGGCCGGCCCGAAGAACTCCGGGTCCGACTCCATCGAGTTGCACTCGGAGACGCAGCAGCCGCACATGATGCAGAGCGCCTCCTTGTGGATCGCGTTCATCTGCTGTTGCGAGACGACTCGCTCCTTCTCCTCCACCTCGTCGTACCCCGGCTGCAGCCAGGGCTTCATCGCCCTGATCTTCCCCCAGAACGGATCCATGTCGACGACGAGGTCCTTGACCACCGGCAGGTTCCCCATCGGCGAGATCACGGGGACGTGCCCGCTCTCGACGATCGGCAGCATTCGCTCCTTGCAGGCCAGCACGGCGCGCCCGTCCATCCGCATCCCGCAGGAGCCGCAGATCATCATCCGGCAGCTCTTGCGGTACGCCAGAGTGCCGTCCTCGCGGTCTTTGATGATGTCGAGCACGTCGAGAAGACAGGCCCATTCGGGCGCGTCCACTTCGTAGTCCCTAAGCTCGCGCCGGCCGCTCTCGGGATCGAACCGCCAGATCTTCAGGGCAACGTCCACTAGCTCTCGCTCCCTCCTCGGGTCAAATCCGTTACGTCTCGGGCGGGCGGCACGAGGGCGACGACCGGCGCTCCGAAGTCGTAGACGTCCATCGCGACCTCGACGTCCGTCTGCTCGCCGTCTGGCCCGTTCAGCTTCTCCGTCCACTTCTGCCGCCGGACGAAGCCGTTCTCGTCGACCCACACCTCGACCGGCAGCTTGTCCACCCCGGTGATCCTGCTCAGCAGGCTTCCGCCCTTGACCTTGTCGAGGTCGATCGTGCCCGCGTAGTGCGTCGTCGAGACGCCCCGCACGTCCTCGCTGCCCTTCTTGTCGAGGTCGCCGAGCCCTCGCAGCGAGCGGAGCAGCTGCGTCGGGTCACCGCTCGCGCCGAACTGCAGGTACGAGTCGAGCCCGCCACTCCTGCCGGCCCGGGCGAGGTCGATCTTCACCCACGGCTTCAGGTTGCGGTACGTCAACCGCAGCAGGGGGATCCGCATGTACATGTCCTGGCCGTCGAGGATGAAGGTCGCGTAGCCGTAGTTGTACGGGCTGTCGCCGCCGCCCTGCACCGAGCCGAGCTGGGACATGTCGAGTGTCATCCGTCCACGGCTCTGCTTGGGGTCGAAGACGCCCTTCGCCACAAACGTGAGGTCTTTCCCGTTCAAGGTCAGCTTGGTCGTGGCCAGCATCCGGTAGCTCTTGACGGCCGCGGTCTTCGTCGCCGCATCCGCCACCGATTCGGGGCTCACGCCGCCCCCGCCGCAAGCGGCCAGCCCCAGCGCCGCGGCCGCAACGAGACCCGGCAGCGAAAACTTCGTAACAGTCTGTTGCAAGGTCGTCCGCACCACGGCTAGTACGTGCGCTCCATCGGCTGCCACCTGGTCACGGTCACGGGCTTCCAGCCGAGCTGCGTCCGGCCCTCGCTCGAGCGGACGATCGTGTGCAGCATGTAGTTCTCGTCGTCGCGCTCCGGGTAGTCATGCGGACGCGCGTGGGCCCCGCGGCTCTCCTTCCGCTCGATCCCGGAGACGACCATGCACTCGGCGAGCTCGAGGAGGTAGCCGAGCTCGAGCGCCTGGGTCAGGTCGTTGTTGAAGACCTCGCTCTTGTCGTCGACGACGACGCGCTCGTAGCGCTCGCGTAGCCGCTCGACGATCTCGCCCTGCGCTTTCATCTGGTCCTCTCGGCGGAAGACCCCGAAGTTCTCGTGCATCGACTCGGCGAGCTCGTCCCGGATTGCATACGGCCGCTCGCCCTCGCTGCGGTCGAGCAGCTCCTTCAGCTCACGCTCCGCGTCGCTCTCGACGGAGGGCGGCACCTCCACGGTCGTGTGGGTCAGGGCCCAGTCCGCCGCGTGGCTGCCGGCGCGCTTGCCGTAGGTGATCGTCTCCATCAGCGCGTTGCCGCCGAGCCGGTTCGCGCCGTGGACCGAGACGCAGGCGCACTCGCCGGCTGCGTAGAGACCTTCGAGCTCGGTGCGCCCCCAGACGTCCGTGTCGACACCGCCCATGTGGTAGTGAGCTCCGGGCCGGACCGGGATCGGCTCGTGGATCGGGTCGACGCCCGCATAGGTCATCGACAGCTCGCGGGTACCGTGCAGCCGCTCGATGATCCTCTCGGCGCCGAGATGGCGGAGGTCGAGCAGCACGTTGCCGTCGATGCCTCGACCCTCGTCGATCTCCGTCTGCTCGGCTCGCGAGATCACGTCCCGCGACGCGAGCTCCATTGCGTTCGGGGCGTACCGTTTGAGAAAGCGATCCCCCTCCGCGTTGATCAGGTACGCGCCCTCGCCGCGGCACCCCTCCGTGATCAGGATCCCGGTCGGCGCAAGCGTCGTCGGATGGAACTGCATCATCTCCATGTCCTTGAGCGGGACGCCCGCACGGAGGGCCATCGTCATCCCGTCGCCCGTGCACGCGTAGGCATTCGTCGTGCCGGTGTAGAGCCGGCCCGCACCGCCCGTGGCGAGGATGACGGTCTTGGCGCCGATCGACTTGAGCCCGCCGTTCAGGAGGTCCCAGGCGATCACGCCCTGGCAGCGGTCGTCGTTCAGCACGAGTCGCCAGGCGAAGAACTCCTCGTAGGTGGCGATGTCGCGCTTCATCACCTGCTCGTAGAGCACGTGCACGAGGACGTGACCCGTGATGTCCGCCGCGTACGCGGTCCGCGGCTCCCCCGCGGCTCCGAACGGCCGCTGGGCGATCCGGCCTTCCTCCGTTCTCGAGAAGACGGCGCCCCAGTTCTCGAGCTGGTACACGTCGCCGGGAGCCTCGTTGCAGAGGATCTCGATCGCGTCCTGGTCGCCGAGGTAGTCCGATCCCTTCACAGTGTCGAACGCGTGCTTCTCGGGGTCGTCCTCCGACGCGTTCCCGAGCGCCGCGTTGATCCCGCCTTCAGCAGCTCCCGAATGGCTGCGGACCGGATGGATCTTGGAGAGGAGCGCGACGTCGGCGCCGGCATCGAAGGCTTCGATCGCGGCCCGCATGCCCGCGCAGCCGGCACCTACGATCAGCACGTCGTGCTTGGCTTCCACCCTGTCGGACGGTATCGGAACCACTGTAGGCACTGTCTCTTATA
>JBKPOY010000069.1:0-23354 GCA_046733295.1 Actinomycetota bacterium
GGCGAGAGGAACCCGCGCAGGAGATCCTCCGACTCTTCGTCGGAGAAGCTCGCGCGTGTTTCCTTGTTCTTCACCAGCTCCAGGGCGTAGAAGCACCCGGCGCCGCGGAGGTCGCCCACGATCGGCAGGTCGAGGAGTTGCGCCAGGATCGAGCGGATCAGCTCCTCCTTCTCGCGCACTCCCTCGACAATGCGCTCGCGCTTCATGATCTCGATGTTCTTGAGCGCGATCGCCGCCATCACCGGATGGCCGCCGAACGTGATCCCGTGCGTGAACATCGCCTGGTCCTCGAGGAAGGGCTCCATGACGCGGTCCGTCGTCAGTACGGCGCCGATCGACGCGTACGCCGAGGAAAGCCCCTTCGCGCAGGTGAGGATGTCCGGGCGGACGTCGTACTTCTCGGACGCGAACCAGTAGCCGATGCGGCCGAACCCAGTGATCACCTCGTCCGCGCAGAGCAGGATCCCGTGGCGGTCGCAGATCTCGCGGACGCCCTTGAAGTAGCCGGCGGGCGGGGTGAACGCCCCGCCGGAGTTCTGCACCGGCTCCATGATCACCATGGCCACCGTCTCGGGGCCCTCGGCCTCGACCACGTGCTCGAGGTCCTCGAGCAGGAAACGGGTGAACTCCTCCTCCGTCTCGCCGGGGGGGCGGTGGTATCGGTTCGTGTTCCGCGTGTGGGCGACCGACGGGACGAGTGGCTCGAAGGGAGTCCGCAGTGCGGGGATCCCGTTGATCGACAGCGCTCCCATCGTCGTGCCGTGGTAGGCGACGTTTCGCGAGATCGCCTTCCAGCGGCGCTCGCCGCGGGCGTTGTGGTACTGGCGGGTGAGCTTCCACGCGGATTCCACCGCCTCCGAGCCGCCGGAGACGAAGAACACGCGCCTCAGGTCGCCGGGCGCGAGCTCCGCAACCTCGGCGGCGAGCTCGATCGCGCGGGGATGGGCGTAGGACCAGTTGGTGTAGAACGGCAGTTCGCGCATCTGGGCCGCGGCCGCATCGCCGATCTCGTCCCCGAAGCCGTAGCCGATGTTGACCGCGAACAGGCCCGCGAGCGCGTCCAGATAGCGCTTTCCCCTGGAATCCTCGAGATAGCAGCCGTCGCCGCTGACGATGATGGGCACGTCACCCCTCGCGTAGCCGCCCATCCGGGTGAAGTGCAGCCAGAGATGCTCGTGCGCAGCCTGCTGCAGCTGCTCCGGCGAAAGCGTTGTCGCGGTCTCGCTCATGCACGAACCTCCCGGCGCCGTTGGTAGATGACGTTCGCGAGCATCGCCACGGCGGCAACGGCGAAGATCGCCGTCCCGATCACGTTCACCTGCGGCGGCGCCCCCACTCGGGCGGCGCCCCAGACGAAGAGCGGGAACGTGATCTCCGACCCCGCGACGAAGTACGTCACGACGAAGTCGTCGATCGAGATTGCGAAGCAGAGCAGCAGCGCCGCCAGGATCGCCGGCGCGATCAGGGGCAGCGTCACCTTGCGGAAGGTGGTCCACTCGTTCGCGCCCAGGTCCATCGCGGCTTCCTCCAGGTGGCGGTCGAAGCCGACGAGCCGCGCCTTGACGGTGACGACGGCGAAGCTGACGCAGAACATCACGTGTGCGATCAGGATCGACCAGAAGCCGAGGTCGACCACGGTGAAGGTCAGGAACAACGTCAGCAGCGAGGCCCCGAGGACGATCTCCGGCGTCGAGAGCGGCAGGAAGATGAGCAGGTTCGTCGCGCCCCGGCCGCGGAACGTGTAGCGGACGAGGGCGAGCGCGATCAGCGTTCCGAGCGCCGTCGCGAGCACGCTCGCGAGGAGCCCGATCTCCAACGACAGGAAGACCGCGCTGCGGATGCCCGGAACGGCGTCCCAGTGGACCCAGTTGTCGAACGTGAATCGCTGCCAGGTGAAGTTGAATCGCCCCGCGGGGTTGTTGAACGAGAACACGATCACGACCGCGATCGGCAGCAGCAGGTACGCGAACATCAGGACGGCGTAGACCGTCAGCACGTTCCGGCGGACGAACGCCAGCACGTCGGGCCGCCGGCGCGGCGCGGCGAGCGGCTCGGCGACGGTGCTCATCCGGTCAGCTTCTCCGTCCCGACGGCGCGCGCGTAGACCAAGACGGCGAGCAGGATCATCGCCATCAGCACGAACGACATCGCCGCGGCCGCGGGGTAGTCCGTCAGGTTGAGGAACTTCGACTGGATCACGTTGCCGATCATGTGTTGCCTGGTTGAGCCGAGCAGCTGCGCGTTGATGAAGTCGCCGGCCGCGGGAATGAAGGTCAGCAGCGTTCCGGCGACGACGCCCGGCAAGGACAGCGGCAGGGTCACCCGCAGGAACGCCTTCCACCGACTGGCGTAGAGGTCTTGCGCGGCCTCGATGAGGCTGTGGTCGATCTGTTCCAGGGAGACGTACAGGGGCAGAGCCATGAAGGGGAGGTAGTTGTAGGTCAGCCCGGCGACGACGGCCGTCGAGGTGGCGAGCAGGCGGCCGTCCGAGCCCAGGATGCCGACGTCGCGGAAGACGCCGACAACGAGCCCGTTGTCGGCGAGGATCGTCTCCCACGCGAGCGTTCGGATCAGGTAGGTGACGAAGAACGGCGCGACGATGAAGAGCAGGAGCAGGTTCTTCCAGCGCCCGCCGCGGAAGGCGATCCAGTAGGCGAGCGGATAGCTGAGCAGGAGCGCGAGCACGGTCGCGATGCCCGCGTATTCGAACGAGCGGATGAAGTGCCCCTTGTAGTTGCGGAGCGCATCCCAGTAGTTGCTCCAGGCCCATGTGAAGGCGTAGCCGAGGTCGAGCGACCCCGACTCGAGCGACTGATGCACCAGGAATCCAAGCGGCACGACGAAGAACGCGCCGAGCCAGAGCAGCCCCGGCGCGAGGAGCAGATACGGCGTGACGCCGCGGTGCCGATGCAGCCAGCCCATCAGTGCCTAGGCGCTAATTAGGTTCTGCCAGCGCTCGATGTACTTCGGGTTCCGGACCGCCTCCGCGTCGAAGATGTGGACGTTGTCGAGCATCTTCTTGGTCGGGAAGATCAGGCGGTTGTTTGCGATAGCCGGATCCTCCTTCAGCAGCGCCGCCTTCGCCCCCACGACCGGGCAGATGTAGTTGACGTAGTCCTCGATCTGGGCGGCGATCTTCGGGTCGTAGACGAAGTTCATGTACGTCGAGGCGGTGTACACGTCCCCGCCCTTCGGGATCAGCATGTTGTCGGTCCAGATGTCGCCGCCGTCCTTCGGCAGATCCCAATGCAGGTGCTTGTTGTCGGCCTGGAGCTGGACGACGTCGCCGGACCAGGCCATCGCCGCCTTGATGTCGCCGCGCGCGAGCTTGTCGGAGTAGTCGTTGCCGGTGAACTGGCGGATCTGGCCGTTGTCGACCGCTTTCTGGATGCGGTTGAAAGCGCTGTCGAAGGTCGCGTTCGTCACCTTCGTGGGGTCGTCGCCGTTCGCGAGCATCACGAGGACCATGGCGTCGGCCATCTCGTTCAGGACCGTGATCTTCCCCTTGAGCTTGCGATCCTCGAGCAGCTGCTGCACGGACGTCACGGGGTCGGTCAACTTGTCGTTGAAGGCGATCCCCGTCATCCCGGATTGCCAGGGAAGGCTGTACTCGCGATCGGGATCGAAGCTCGGGTGCCGGAGCGCCGGCTGAAGGTTCTTTATGTTCGGGATGGCGCTCTTGTCGAGCTTCTCGACCCAGCCCTTCCGGATCATCGTCGACGGGTACCGAGAGTTGTCGGTGAGGACGATGATGTCCCGGTCGATCGACTGGCCCCGTGAGAGCGGCCCCTGGATCTTTCCGAAGTACTCGTCGTTGCTGTTGATGTCCTCCGTGTACTTGACGGTGACGCCGTACTTCTTCTTGAACTGGTTGAGCGTCGGATGCGACTTCGTCTTCTCGTTGATGTCGATGTAGAGGGTCCAGTTCGAGAAGCGAAGCGTCTTTGCGAGCGTCTTGTCGTTGTCCGATCCGGCGGAGCTCTTGGTGCTCCCACCGCAGGCCGCCAGCAAGCCTGGGACGGTCAGCAAGGTGCCGCCGGCGGCGGCACGTTGCAGCAGTTCGCGGCGGCTGAGCTGATCTGTCATGCGCTTGCCTCCATGGAGTCGACGACGAAGGTGGCTTCGGGATCCCAGCTGACGGTCAGGTTGTCGCCCGGGTCGAGCGGCCGTGTCCCCGGTCGGTCGTTGAGAACGACGACGGTGAGCCTGCCGTTGCGTGTCTCGACGATGTACTGCGTCGAGACACCGATGTATGCCCGCTCCTTGACGACGCCGCGCATGGCATTCGCGTCCTGGTCGTCGGGACGAATCTTCTCCGGCCGAATTCCGACGGCCACCGCCCCTGTGCGCCCGTTCAGCGACCCGCGGCGGACGTTGACGGTCGTCCCGTCGTCGAGCCGGACGGCGTCGGCGCCGGAGACCGTGCCGGGCAGGAGGTTCGAGATGCCGAGGAAACCGGCGACGAACGGCGTCTGCGGGCGCTCGTAGAGCTCGTCCGGCGCGCCGAGCTGCTCGATGCGGCCCTTGTTCATCACGGCGATCTGGTCGGCCATCGTCATCGCCTCCTCCTGATCGTGCGTGACGTGGATGAAGGTGATGCCGAGGTCGTGCTGAAGCGCCTTGATGAAGAGCTGCATCTCCTTACGGAGCTTCAGGTCGAGCGCGCCGAGCGGCTCGTCGAGCAGGAGGACGCGTGGACTGTTGACGAGCGCGCGCGCGAGGGCGACCCGCTGCTGCTGCCCGCCGGAGAGCTGGCGCGGCTTCCGCTTGCCGTAGCCGGCGAGCTGCACGAGCCCGAGCATGTGCTCGACCTTGTGCCTGAGGTCGCCGCCGCGCTCGCCCTTCCTGCGCAGGCCGAACGCGACGTTCTCGAAGATCGAGAGATGCGGAAAGAGCGCGTAGCTCTGGAAGACGGTGTTGACATCGCGCTTGTAAGGCGGCAGCCCGCTGACCTCCGTGCCCCCGAGGTAGATCGAGCCGGCGGTCGGCTCCTCGAAGCCGCCGATCATCCGCAGCGTGGTCGTCTTGCCGCAGCCGGACGGGCCGAGCAGCGCGTAGAAGCTGCCGCGCTCGATCTCGAGCGAGAGATCGTCGACCGCCGTCACGTCGTCGAACTGCTTGGTGACCCGATCGAGGCGGATGTCGGGCGGGGCCGAGGCGCCTGTTTGCTCGGCGGTCCGCTCGAGCCGCTCGTCGACCGCCATCAGCGAGCCGCCTCGAGGGTGCGGCCGTTGCCGACGGGTGCGCCCCAGTCGTACAGCTGCTTCCACAGCGCCAGGTACAGGAAGCTCTCCGTCGAGACGACCCCGTCGAGAGAGCGGAGCCGGTTCGTTAGGTCGAGCAGCTGGCGCCGGTCGGCGCAGACGAGCTCGACGAGGATGTCGTACTGCCCCGCCGTGACGACGACGTAGCCGGCCTCGTCCCACTTCGCGATCTCGTCGGCGACAGGCTCCGGTGCGCCGGCCGTCCGGATCCCGACCATCGCCATCGCGTCGAAGCCGAGGCCGAGCGGGTTGGTCACGCCCGTCACCTGGAGGATGTTCTCGTCGCAGAGCCGGCTGTAGCGCGCCCTCACCGTGGCCTCGGAGACGCCGACCGCGGCGGCGATGCGGCGAAAGGATTCGCGCCCGTTCTTCTGGAGCGCTTCGATGATGCTCCGGTCGACGGCATCGAGCCCGCGACCCGGGCCGACGGCGCCACGCTCGTGCTCGCCTCGCAATGCGAGGGGATTCGTACCAATCTCCGCGCAATGGGTCAATCAAGAGCCGTTCGGCTCTTGAGGTCCGCCGCAGCAACGCAACCGGCCCGTCGAAGACCCTCTCGCCGCGGCAAGGGCCGCGTCGCACCGCTGGCGTTCCTGCTGCAGGAGCACAGTGAGGGCTCGCCCCGATGGGCGAGCCCTCGAAAACGTCAGTCGATCTTCGCCATCACGTGCTTGACGTTCGTGTAGTCCTCGAGCGAATACGCGCTGAGATCCTTGCCATAACCGGACTGCTTGTAGCCGCCGTGCGGCATCTCGCTGACGAGCGGAATGTGGTCGTTGATCCAGACGGTCCCGAACTGCAGCTTGCGGGCGGCGTTCAGCGCCCGGCCCACGTCCCGCGTCCAGACAGATGCGGCGAGCCCGTAGTCGACGTCGTTCGCCCAGGCCAGGGCCTGGTCGTCGTCCGCGAAGCGCTGCACGGTCACGACCGGGCCGAAGACCTCGCGCTGGACGATCTCGTCCTCCTGTCCGACGTCGGTGATCACAGTCGGTTTCACGAAGAAGCCCCGGTCGCCGTTCGGCTCGCCGCCGGTCAGGACGGTGGCGCCCTTCGCCCGCTCGAGGAAGCCGAAGACGCGGTCCCGCTGGTCCTTCGAGATCACGGGACCCATGTCGAGCTCCTCCTGCTCGGCCGGATCGCCGACGGCGAGCGACTCCACCGCGGGGACGAGCTCCTCCAGCAGCTTGTCGTAGATCTTCGGGCCGGCGACAACGCGGGAAGCGGCGGTGCAATCCTGGCCCGAGTTCCAGTAGCCGGCGACCTTGATGCCCTCGGCGACGGCGGCCGGGTCCGCGTCGTCGAAGACGATGACCGGCGCCTTGCCGCCCAGCTCGAGGTGGACGCGCTTCAGCGTGTCCGCGGCCGTGCGGGCGATGATCTTGCCGGTCTCGACGTCGCCGGTGAGCGAGATCAGGCGAACGTCCGGATGCTTGACCATCGCCTCGCCGACCGGCACACCGTCCCCCGTAATGACATTGAGGATGCCCGTCGGCAGGATCTCTGCCTCCTGGGCGAGCTGGACGAAGCGGAGCGTCGTCAGCGGCGTCTGCTCCGACGGCTTCACGATCTGGACGTTGCCCGCCGCCAGCGCGGGCCCGATTTTCCAGATCGCCATCATCAGCGGGTAGTTCCACGGCGTGATCCCGCCCACGATGCCGAGGGGCTCGCGGCGGACCATCGACGTGTAGCCGCGCATGTACTCGCCGGCTGACTTCCCCTCGAGCATGCGGGCGGCGCCCGCGAAGAAGCGGAGGTTGTCCGAGCTGACGGGCATCTCGTCGCGCGAGGCGGGCAGCGGCTTGCCGACGTTCGTCGACTCGATCTGCGCGAGCTCCTCGGTGTGCTCGTCAATCAGATCGGCGAGCTTGAGCAGGACCTCGGCCCGCTCCCCTGGGGTCGTCTCGAGCCACTCCGGCAGCGCCTTCTTCGCCGCCTGAACCGCGCGGTCGACGTCCTCCGCCGCGCCCCGCGGGACCTCGGCGATCGTCTCCCCCGTCGACGGATTGACGACCTCCATCGTCTCGCCCGAGGCAGAGTCGACCCAATCGCCCCCGACGAAGTTCTTGTAGCTCGAGACCGTGACGCTCATGGCTGCCCTCCTTCGCTGACCGTTTCCAAACTACACCGCGCCGCCCCCCGCCGCCTGCGCCGCGGCCTTCGGTGCGGCGGCTCCGCGCCGCAGCACCCCGGTGTCGCCGGTCAGGCGCTGCGCGATCGCCACCGGAATGACGGTGGCGATGATGACGACGAAGACGATTGCGTTCACGACCGGCAGATCCTGCCCGCGCTGGATGTGATTGAGGATGTAGATCGGCAGCGTCGTCTGGGCACCCGCCGTGAACGTGGTCACGATCACCTCGTCGAACGACAGGGCGAAGGCGAGCAGGCCGCCGGCGACGAGCGCGGTCGAGAGCACCGGCCAGATGACCCAGCGAAACGTCTGCCAGCCGTCCGCCCCGAGATCCATCGAGGCTTCGATCAGGGACGGCGAGCTCCGGCGCAAGCGGGCAAGGACGTTGTTGTAGACGACGACGACGCAGAACGTGGCATGGCCGACGACGATCGTCCAGATCGAGAAGCTCACGCCGGCGACGTTGTACGCCGAGTTCAGGGCCATGCCGGTGATGATCCCGGGCAAGGCGATCGGGAGCAGCAAGAGGAACGAAACGGCCTCGCGGCCGAAGAAGCGGAAGCGATAGATGGCCGCCGCCGCCGCGGTTCCGAGCAGGAGAGCGAGCGCCGTCGCGCCCAGCCCCACCTTGAGCGAGAGCCAGAGCGAGTTCCTCGCCTCCTCGTCGTGCCAGGCCTCGCTGAACCAATGGAACGTCCAGCCGGAGATCGGCCAGCTTTGGATCGTGGAGCCGTTGAACGCATAGAGCATGATCAAAAGCAGCGGAATCCAGAGAAAGGCGACGACGAGGGCTGTCGCGATGCCGAGACCGATCCGTGCGCCCCGCGTCTCCATCAGAGGGCCTCGAAGGCGCCCAGCCGGCGTGCGACGACGAGGTAGATCCCCATCACGATCACGGGCACCGTTGCGAAGGCAGCGGCGAAGGGCACGTCCGGCTGGCCGACTTTCTCCTCCACGATGTTGCCGATGAAGCTCGAGCCTGCGCCACCCACGAGCGCCGGCGTGATGAAGTCGCCGAGGGTGAGCGAAAACGTGAAGATCGACCCTGCGACGATTCCGGGAAGCGCGAGCGGCAGGATGACCGAGCGCAGCGTTCGCGATCCCTTCGCGCCGAGGTCCTGAGACGCCTCCAGGTAGCTGTCCGGAATGCGCTCGAGTGCCGCGTAGACCGGGAGGATCATGAACGGGAGCCAGACATACGAGAAGACGATCCACATCGCGGTGTTCGTGTACGCGAGGTTCGCGTCGGGCAGGCCGATGCCGTTCAGCGCCCAGTTGAGAGCGCCGTTCTTCGCCAGGATCGTCCGCCACGCGTAGATCCGGACGAGGTAGCTCGACCAGAGCGGTAACAGGACGAGGATGAAGAGCATGGCGCGGACACGGCGGGAGGCGAACCGCGCCATGAAGTAGGCAAGGGGAAAGGCGAGCAGGACGTCCGTGACGGTCACCGCGGCGGCGAGCCCGATCGTGCGGGCGGTGATTCGCCAGTAGGTGTGGTCGTTCCACAGCGTTCGAAAGTTGTCGAGGGTCCAGTCGTGGATCACCTGGGCGGTGAACGCATCGATCTGCCAGAACGCCGAGATGAACAGCGAGACGAGCGCGCCGACATAGACGACCGTGAACGCGAGCACGGGTGCGGCCAGGAGCAACGCCGCCTTCAGCCATGGCCGCCGCCAGAGCGCGGCGGACAGACGGAGGCGGGCGCCCCGGAACGGAGCGCCCGCCTCGGCTAGCTCAGCCACGGGTCACCCGGTGACCTGGGTCCACGCTTTCTGCCAGGCGTTGTAGTCCATGCAGTCGTCGTTGCCGTCGCCGCAGTCGGCGATCGGCGTCTTCCAGAACTTGATCGTGTCGTAGTAGTCGAGCGGCTCGTTCAGGTGGTACTTGGCGCACGAGCCGGCCTCGATCTTGTTCATGAACGGACACGCCTTGGGGTTGACCGGGGTCTCGCCGAAGACGAGCGCCTGCTGCGCCTGCACCTGCGGGGTCGTCACGTGCTTCATCCAGAGGTACGCGCAGTTGGGGTGCGGCGCCTTCTTCGCCAGCATCCACGTGTCCGCCCAGCCGGTCGCACCGTCCGACGGGATGACCTCCTTGACCGGCACGTTCTTCGCCTGCAGAGCGAGGGTGTCGACCGGCCAGATCGCGCCGAGCGCGACGTCGCCGTTCGCGAACGCCGCCCGGCCGTCGGTGTCGTAGTTCCAGTACAGCTTCACAAGCTTCCGCTGCTCCTTGAGCAGCGCGATGGTCGCGTCGAACTGCTTCTTATTCAGCTCGTACGGATCCTTGATCCCGAGATCCGGCTTCGAGTGCATCAGGTAGAAGGCCGCGTCCGCGATCTGGATCGGGTTGTTCGGGATCGTGATCTGGCCCTTGTACTTCGCGTCGTAGAGCGCGCCCCACTCGGTCGGGCCGGGCTTGATCTTCGTCGTGTTGTAGAGCAGCACGTTCGGGCCCCACTGGAGCGAGACGCCGTAGTGCTTGCCGTCCTGCGTGTTGTGAGCGGGCGACTTGAAGATCGGGATGAAGTCGTTCCAGCTCGGGATCAGGTCGACGTTGACCTCCTTGACGTCGCCTCCCTTGATCATCCGGAGGCTGGCGTCGCCGGACGCTGAGACGAGATCCCACTGGCCGCCGCCGCCGCCACCGCCGGCGCGCATGAGCGCGACCATCTGGTTCGATGAGCCGGCGTCCTTGCGGTGGATCTTGCAGCCCGTCTTCTGCTCGAAGCTCTTCGCGAATTTCGGGTCCGAGTAGTAGGGCCACTCGATCAGGTTCAGGGCGCCTTCGCCCTTTCCGATCGACGTCGGCAGGTTCGACGACGACTTCTCGGTAGACGACGACTTTTCGCTCCCACCGCCGCAGCCGGCAGCGACGATCGCGAGTGCCGCTGTCAGCAGGGCGAGGACCGCGCACGACAGGCGGCGGTTCCGGGCTCGGCTCATGCGTTCTCCTCCTCTTCGGGTTGCCCCTTGGTCTCGATTGCGTGTTCTGGGCTCCACTCCAGGAGGACTCTCCGCCCACGCGCGTCGAGCGCCTCCGTCGACGATGTCTCGAGGTTCTGCCGAACGACGACGAGCTCGCCTCCGTCGTCGAGATCGACGATGTAACGGGTGAACATGCCGGCGTAGACGACGTCGCGGATTCGGCCCGCCGCCGCGTTGTCGTCATCACGCCGGAGGCCGCCGGCCTCGGTCATCCGGATCTTCTCCGGCCTGACGGTGAAGTTCTGACCGGCCCTCCTGAGGACGTTCGAGGCGCCGACGAAGCCGGCCACGAACGCGTTCGTGGGGCGCTCGTAGACGTCGGCGGGCGAGCCGACCTGCTCGATCCGCCCCTCGTTGAACACGGCGAGGCGGTCGCTCATCGTCAGCGCCTCCTCCTGGTCGTGGGTGACGTACACGAACGTGATCCCGACCTCGCGCACGGCGCGCTGGATCCGTTTCAACTCGATCTGCATCTCCTGCCGCAGCTTCAGATCGAGGGCGCCGAGCGGCTCGTCGAGCAGCAGCACCTGTGGATGGTTGACGAGCGCGCGGGCGAGCGCGACCCGCTGCCGCTGACCGCCCGAGAGCTGGATCGGCTTGCGGTCGCCGAGTCCGGGCAGCTGGACGATCTTCAGGATCTCGTCGACCCGCAGCCGCCGCTCCTTGCGGGCCATGCCCTTGACCCGCAAGCCGTAACCGACGTTCTCGGCCACGGTCATGTGCGGGAAGAGCGCGTAGTCCTGGAAGACCGTGTTCACGTCTCGGGCGTACGGCGGTCGGCGCGTGACGTCCCGGCCGGAGAGCTCGATCCGCCCGGCGTCGGGCTGCTCGAAGCCTGCGATCAGCCGGAGCGTGGTCGTCTTGCCCGAGCCCGAGGGACCGAGCAGCGTGAAGAACTCCCCGCTGCCGACCTCGAGGTCGACGCCGTCGACGGCCGCCACCTCGCCGTAGGACTTCCGGACGTCCACGAGGCGAACGTCGGGTACGTCGGCACCCGCCGGGCGTGGTGCGCTCCCGGCCGCAGCGTGTTCCTTAATCGCCACTACTCGTTGCGATTATCAACCGGCTGCGCGACCTTGCACAATGACGTGGCGGTTGTGTCTATCCTCGCATTGCGAGAATTCCGTATGGGGAGTCGCTGGAAGATCTCGATCCGTGTGGCCGGGCTCGGCCTCGTGGCGCTGGCGCTCGCGGCGGGTGCGAGCGCGCGACCACAGGCTCGCCCCGACCTCGTCGAGGCGAAGCTCTCGAACCCGCCTGACACCGCCCCAGCCGGCGAGCGGTTCATGGTCACCGACCGCGTGCGCAACCGCGGCGGCGCCGCGGCGCGCCGCTCGACGAGCGCGTACTACCTGATAGGCACGAAGCGGTTCTCCGTCGGATTCCGCCTGGTCAGGCGGCTCGGCGTCGGCAAGACGAACGTCGGCTCGTCGTTCGTGGTCATTCCGCCCTCCGCGCCGGCCGGTTTCTACCGGCTGCGCGTCTGCGCCGACGCCCGGCACGTCGTCCGCGAGGCCAGCGAGTCGGACAACTGCCGCTATGCGGCCCGCAAGCTCCGCGTCACCAAGCCCAAGCCACCGCCGATCTAGGACGCCGGTGCGCCAGGCGATTGCGTTCGGAGCGATTCTCGTGCTCGCGACGGCCGGAGCCGCACCGGGCTCACGACAGGCCCGGCCGGATCTTGTCCAGGGCAAGGTCTCGACTCCTCCGAGCACGGTCGGGGCCGGGGCGAGCTTCAAGCTGAACGATCTCGTCCGCAACCGTGGCGGCGTCCGGGCCGGCGCCTCGACGACGCGCTACTACCTCGACACCGCGCGCATCGGCAGCCGCCGCGTGCCCGCACTCCGGCCGCGCAAAGCCTCGACGGGCTCGGCGATCGTGACGATCCCCGCGGACACGAAGGCCGGGACGTATCGGGTCCGCGTCTGCGCCGACGCGGCGAGGAAGGTCAGAGAGACCAACGAGCGGAACAACTGCCGCGCGGCTGACAGGCCGCTCACCGTCACGGACTTCGTCCCGCCGCCCCCGCCTCCGCCGCCTCCGCTCGAGACCGGCTGAGCCCTCGCGGGCCCCGTCAATGCGGCGAGCAGTCGTCGCCCTCGCAGCAGCCGAGCTTGAACGCGCAACGCGGACACTGCCACGTCTGGTGGCGCCACTCCATCGACGCGCCGCAGCGGAGGCAGCTCTCGGCGGCCTCCGCGTCGGCTCTCGGCTCGGGCTTGGTCACGCTTCCAGCATAGGAGCGTGTCCGGACGACTACTCGGCCTTGGCCGGCGCCTCCTCACCCGGCAGGTGGAGGAGGACTTCGACGCCCTGCACGCCCTGGACGCCACGGGCCTTCGCCTCGAGATCCTGGATCAGGTTGCGCTCCTCGACCTCGCCGCGCAGGTAGACGACGCCGTCCTCTGCGTTGACGTTGATCTTTCCCTTCGGAACGTCGGCGCCGCGGAAGATCTCGGTCTCGACCTTGCGCGCCAACGTGACGTCGTCCGGCTGGGGCTTCTCCTGCTCCTTGCGATGGATCGCCTTCTGGGTCAGCCCCTGCGCCTGGGCGGCCACGCCCCGACGCCGCTGCTCGGCCCGGCGGGCGTACTTCGCGGCCTTCTTGATGGCGGTCTGACGGCGGCCGCGGCCGTTGTCAGGGTCGAAGAAATAGGCAATCGCGGCTCCGATCGCTCCTGCGAGGACGAATAGCGGCATCGATCGATCTCCCTTGCTTCGAGGACAATTCGCGTGGGGCTACCCGAACGCCCCCGCGCCAAACTACCCTCTACCGGGCGCCGCGCAGGTACAAGTCGGAATCGCGGAAAGTCGAGGTATTTCCGCGGCCGAGGCTAGTCGCCCCAGTCGAAATCGCGCGACCGAGTCCAGAGCCCGTCGTGGGCTTCCACGACCTGCTCGTCGTCCGCCTCGTCTTCACCAGGCCACTTGAGAGCGATCGTGGACTCGGCGGGGATGGCCGGCTCCGTGCCGTCCATCGTGTCCTCGATCCTGGCCTGCTCCTCGGTCTTGAACAACGGATGGTTGTTGAACGGATCCTCGTTCTTGTAGCGGTCGAGCGGCAACTCGTTGTCGAGCTCCGAGTTGCGCTCCTTCAGATCGAGGTGATCCTGGATCACCTGTGTGAAAAGCGACGTGGTGTCTACCGGCATCTTCCTCCGATCGTCGATTGGGGCCTTACCAAACGGGGCCGGATTGTAACGACATCAACTGACGAAGCAACAACGTGGCGATTCGGTCGAGTCGCTAGGATGCTGCGATGTCGCGCTTCGGGAAGCTGACCGGTCGTGCCGGGCCGGTCGGCTTGGCGCTCACCGCGTGGGACATCTGGCGCCGGATTCCGGTCGCACAGCGGCAGCAGCTCATGCGCCAGGCTCGACGGTACGGCCCGATGGTTTTGCGCGAGCTCTACAAGCACGGCCCGACCGTCGCGCGGCACATCGCTTCCCAGCGCCGCAACCGCCGCCCCTGACGCTGAGAGCCTAGGCAAGCGCCTCTCTCACGATCCGGTCCTGCTGGCGCAGATGCGCAGTGGGGTATCCCTCGCTCGGGCTGGCGCGCCACGGCCGCCCGACGTACCGCAGGTGGACGCCTTGCGGCAGGTTCTCCTCGAGGCGATGGCGGATCGCACGCCAGGGCCCCATGTTCTGCGGCTCCTCCTGGACCCAGACGACCTCGGCGAGCTTCGGGTAGGAGGCAACCAAAGCCGCCTTCTCCTCTACCGGGAACGGGTAGAGCTGTTCGATCCGGGCGATCGCCACATGCTTTGCCGGTTCACGGAGCTCGTGCCCGGCGAGGTCGTAGTAGATCTTCCCGGAGCAGACCACGAGGCGCCGGACCTGCTCCTTGTCGATGGCGCGGTCGTCGAGCACGGGCCGGAAGGAGCCCTCTGCAAGCTCCGCGAGAGTCGACGACGCTTGCTTCAGGCGGAGCAACCCCTTCGGCGTCATCACGACGAGCGGCCGCGCGGCGGGATCCAGCGCCTGCCGGCGGACGAGATGGAAATACTGAGCAGCGGTCGTGCAGTTCGCGATCCGGATGTTCTCCTGCGCGGCGAGCTGCAGAAACCGCTCCAGGCGCGCGCTCGAGTGCTCGGGGCCGTTCCCCTCGTAGCCGTGCGGCAGGAGAAGGGTGAGCCGTGACGTCTGCCCCCACTTCGACAGCCCGGCGACGATGAACTGGTCGACGATCCCCTGGGCGTTGTTGACGAAGTCCCCGAACTGCGCTTCCCAGAGCACGAGCGCGTCGGGGGCCGAGACCGAGTAGCCGTACTCGAACCCGAGGGCGGCGGCCTCGGAGAGCGGCGAGTTATAGAGCTCGAACGAGGCCTGCGCATCCTCGAGATGCTGGATCGGCGTGAAGGTCTCGCCGGTCTCCGGGTCGTGAAGGACGTCGTGGCGGTGCGAGAAGGTCCCGCGCTCCGTGTCCTGGCCGGTGAGGCGAACGGGGATTCCCTCCACCAGCAGGCTCGCGAAGGCGAGGGACTCGGCCTGGCCCCAGTCGATGCCGCCGTCGTCGAGCGCCTGTGCCCGCCTGTCGAGCTGCTTCTTCAGCTTGGGGTGGATCGTGAAGCCCTCCGGGACGGTGATGAGCGCGCGGTCGAGCTCGCGGAGGCGCTCCGCCGCGACGGCGGTCACCACCTCGGCTCCCGCGCCGAACGGGATCCGGCCCTCGCGCGCGACGGCGGTGTCCGAGAACGAGTCCTTGAGGCGCTGATGGGCCTCCTTCAGCCTCGTCTCCACCTGGCGCGCCAGGCCGTCCGCCTCCTCCTGGCTGAGGGCCCGCTCGGCCACGAGCATCGCCGCGTACTGTTCGCGGACCGTCGGCTGCTGAGCGATGCGCGCTGCCATCAGGGGCTGCGTGTACGCGGCTTCGTCCTGCTCGTTGTGGCCGTGCCGGCGGTAGCCGACGAGGTCGATCACGACGTCGTTCTGGAACCGGCGGCGATATGCCATCGCGAGCCGAACGGCGGAGAGGGCGCCTTCCGGATCGTCGGCGTTGACGTGGATGATCGGGAAGTCGAAGCCCTTCGCAAGGTCGCTCGAATAGCGGGTCGAGCGGCTCTCGACGGGATCGGTCGTGAAGCCGACCTGGTTGTTTGCGATCAGGTGCAGCGTGCCGCCGGTCGCATAGCCTTCGAGCTCGGCCAGATTGAGCGTCTCCGCCACGATTCCCTGGGCAGGGAACGCAGCGTCGCCGTGGATCAGGATCGGCAGCGCGACGCGTGGATCGTGCCTCCCCTCGCGCGTCGACCGATCGGTCTGCTCGGCGCGCGTGCGACCCTCGACCACCGGGTCCACGGCTTCCAGGTGGCTGGGATTCGCGGCGAGCGTCACGGTGACCTCCCCCGCCGTCGTCGCCCGTTGTCCGGAGGCGCCGAGGTGGTACTTCACGTCCCCGGTACCCCCTTCGGGGTCGGCCGTGACGGCTTCGAGGGTGCGCTCGCCCTCGAACTCGCGCAGGATCGTCTCGTACGGTCGACCGATCACGTGCGCGAGCACGTTGAGCCGGCCTCGGTGCGCCATGCCCATCACGACCTCGTGCGCGCCGCCCTCGGCCGCGAGCTCGATCGCCTGGTCGAGCATCGGGATCATCACGTCGAGGCCCTCGACCGAGAACTGCTTTTGGCCGAGGAAGACGCGGCGCAGATAGTGCTCGAGCCCCTCGACCTCGCTGAGCCGGGCGAGCAGGGCACGCTTCTCCTCGTCGGTGAGCGCAGCGCGATATCGGCCCGACTCGATCGCCTCACGCAGCCAGATCCGCTGCTCGTGGTCGGAGATGTGCTCGATCTCGTACGCGCTCGTGCCCGAGTAGGTCTCCTGCAGGTGCGGCAGCGCATCGGCGAGCGTCTCGCCCGGCGCATGGACGCGCAGCAGGCGCGCGGGAATCCGGGCCTGGAGCTCGGGCGTCAGCTTCGGCTCCAGCCGTTCGGGCTCGAGCGCCGGGTCACCGACCGGCTCGCTGCCGAGCGGATCGAGCCGTGCAGCGAGATGACCGTGCATCCGCAGGGCCTTGACGAGCGACATCGCGGCGGCTACCGCCCCGAGCAGCTCGTCGTCTGCGGCGGCGGGGACAGCCGGAGCGGGTGCGGCAACCTCGGGTGCCTCGGGCGCCGCCGCCACGGCGTGGCCGTTGTCGTCGCCCTTGAGCGTCTCGAGCAGACGCGCTAGGCCCGGAAGCGCCTCGACGAGGTCTCCGTCGCCACTCTCGAACAGGGCCCGCCACTCGGACGGGACCGCCTCGGGATTCTCGAGGTACTCCTCGAGCAGAACGCGGGCGTAACCGGAGTTGACAGCGTCGACATCGTGCATGTGCGCACCTTTTGTTGTAGCAGCGCCCGGTCCTGCCGGGAACGCCGGGGAAGAGCTAGAAGATCGGGCTGTTCGTGACGATCGCGAAGAACGTGCCGACGACGAAACACACGCCGGAAAGACCCAGCGCGAACGCGGCGAGGCGCTGGTGGCGGCCGCCGATCGCCACGGCGATCAGGGAGATCAGGATCGTGAACGCGGTGACCCGGACGGGCCGGTAGACGATCGCGATGCAGCTCCCGAAGATCGCGAGCGTCGCGAGCAGGCCGGCAACGACCTCCCCCGGGCGGTCACGTGTCTGCGCCGGGGCGTTCACCCGTTGAGCGTTGCGCGGGCGGCTCGGCCGCGGCCACGCGGAGACGTGTGGGGCCCGCCGCGGCTCGGCCTGCGAGGCGGCCGGCGGCCGGAGGTCCATGCAGGCCGGTCACCGGGTTCGACAGGCGCCACGGGCAGCAGGGCGGGCTCCGGCGGCTTCGGCTCGGCCCTGATCGCCCAGTAGACCACGAGAGCGAGATAGACGATCGGGATCTTCAGGATCAGCATCATGAAGATCAGCTCCCACATCGCGCCTCAAGTGTAGGCGATGCCGGTTCTACAGTCTGGGCTCGCTGGACGACGATCCCGGGTCCGGCACCACACGTTCGTGGGCTCACGGGCCGCCTGGGACGAGCTCCCGGACGACGGACTGCCGCGCTACGACGAGCTGAAGCCGGGCGAATAGCCGTAGCCGCCGCCACCCGGCGTCTCGATCCGCACGACGTCCCCGGCTTCGAGCGCCGCCGTCGCCTTCGCCGGCAGCTCGGCGCCGTTCAGCAGGTTGCGGCCGGGCACACCATCGTTGCCTCCAGCTCGGCCGCGCGGCGCCCGCCGGCGCCGCTCGCTCAGGACGGAGAGGCGGCACGCCTCGAGGGCCCGGAGCTCCCGCAGGACGCCCTGACCGCCGCGGAAGCGCCCCGCGCCGCCCGACCCCACCCTCAGCGCGTGGCGCTCGACACGCAGCGGGTAGCCGAGCTCGAGTGCCTCGGAGGGGGTCGAGAGCGTGTTCGACATCGCGACGTGCACGGCGGAGGGGCCGTCGGCGTTCGGACAGGCTCCCTGGCCGCCGCCGATCGTCTCGTAGTAGGTGAAGCGGTCGTTGCCAAAGGTGACGTTGTTCATCGTCCCCTGCCCCTGGGCGGGCACCTCGATCGCTTCCCCGAAGGCGAGCAGGACGACGTCGGCGATCCGGCTCGACGTCTCGACGTTGCCTGCGGCGACGGCGGCCGGTGCCCGCGCGTTGACGAGGCTTCCCACCGGCGCCGTCACGGTGACGGGCGCGAAGGCGCCGCCCGAGGCCGGGGCATCGGGATCGGTGAGGCAGCGGACGACGAAGTAGCAAGCGGAGCGTGTCACCGCGAGCGGGCAGTTCAGGTTGCCCGCGTCCTGGGTTGCGGTGCCGGCGAAATCGATCTCGATCGTCTCGCCGCGCACCTCGACCGCGGCCCGGATCACCAGATCGCGCTCGCCGGCCTCCAGCACGTCGGCGGCCTCGAAGCGGCCGTCGGGCAGCTGCTCGATCGCCGCGCGGACGCGGCGCTCCGCGTAGTCGTGCAGCTCGACCATCGCGCGTTCGACCACGGCTTGCCCGCGGGCGGCGCAGAGCTCCTCGACCCGTCGTGTCGCAAGCCGGTGCGCGGCGCGCTGGGCCCGCAGATCGCCGCGGCGCTCGGCCGGGTTCCGCATCTGCGCGACCAGGCTCTCGACGAGGCGATCGTCCAGCCGCGTCGGGGGAATCACGACTCCCTCGTCGCCGAGCGTGCGCGATCCGGCCGGGAGGCTTCCGGGCTCCGGGCCGCCGACGTCCGCGTGATGCGCCCGGGTCGCCGCGAACCCCACCGCCGTCCGCGACACGAGCGTGATGTCGGGAAGATGAGTGCCGCCGGCGTACGGGTCGTTGAGGACGAAGACCTCGTCCGGCCCGGGATCATGCGCCCGCACGGCGGCAACCGCGTCAGGCAGCGCGCCCAGGTGAACGGGGATGTGCTCGGCCTGCGCAATCATCCGGCCGCGGGCGTCGAAGAGCGCCGTCGAGCAATCGCGCCGCTCCTTGATGTTGGCCGAGAAGGCCGACCTGATCAGCACTGCGCCCATCTCCTCCGCGATCGAGCGTAGGGAGCTGCCGATCACCTGGAGCTCGATCTTCACGCTCCCGTCACGCTTTCGTCAGCACCAGCGTGCTATCCCCGTCCCTATCCCCCACCCACCCGGGGGCGACGTAGCAGGTTGCGCCCTCGAGCTCCAGCATGGCCGGGCCTTCGACGTGGAGCTCGTCGTCGGTGCGCGGCAGGTCGATCGCCGGTCCGGGCCTGGTCTCGGCCGTCCGGACGGCGACGAGCTCGACCTCGCGGCCGCGCTCGCTGGTGCCGTAGCGTTCCTCGTGAGCACGGTGAAAGGCCCCTTCCAGATCGTCCTGGATCGGGATGCTCAACTCGAACGACTGCCCGCGATAGCGGAGGTCCGCCGTCCCCTCGGCCGGCAGATCGCCGACGTCGGCCAGCGGGCGAACATACGAAACCACCCGGTCGCGGCGCTCGTCGCTCGCCACGAGGCCGAGTGCCGACAGGACGCCGGCGGCGGCGGGCACGAGGACGGTTCCGATCGCGAGCTCGTCGGCCAGCGCGCACGCGTGCAAAGGGCCCGCGCCACCGAAGGCGACGAGCGCGAAGTCGCGCGGATCGTGGCCGCGCTCGACACTGACGACCCGAAGCGCCCGGAGCATCTCGGCGTTGACGATCTCGATCGCCGCCGCCGGGTCGAGGCCTTGGAACGCCCGCTGCGCCGCCGCGGTCTCGAGCTCGAGGCCGCCCGCCAGCCGCTCGGGCAGCCTGCCCAGGAGCAGGTTGGCGTCGGTCACCGTCGGCCGCGTCCCGCCGCGCCCGTAGCAGGCGGGCCCGGGGTCCGCCCCGGCGCTCTCGGGGCCCACCTGCACCGCGCCCCCCGGGTCGACCCAGACGAGGGAGCCGCCGCCGGCGCCGACCGTGTGCAGGTCGACCATCGGCAGCCTGAGCGGGAAGCCTCCGACCTCGCGCTCGGCGGTGACGTCGGCCCGCCCCCCGGCGATCAGGCAGACATCGGTCGACGTCCCGCCCATGTCGAACGAGATCGCGTTCTCGAAGCCGGCTCTCTGCGCCAGCAGGCGGGCGCCGGCGACGCCCGCGGCCGGGCCGGAGACGAGCGCAACCGCGGGGTGGGCCGCGGCTTCGGCCAGCGTGGCGACGCCACCCGACGAGCGCATAACGAGCGGCTCGGGCAGGCCGGCGGCCCCACAGGCGGCCTCCAACTCCTCCAGGTACCTGGCGGCGACCGGGCCGAGGTAGGCGTCGATCGCGGTCGTCGACGCGCGCTCGTACTCACGGAACTCGGGAGCGATCTCGTGCGAGGCGACGACGCGCCGGCCCGGCAGCCGTCGCCGAAGCTCGTCCGCGACCTCGCGCTCGTGGCTCGCGTCCCGGAACGAGAAGAGGAGGCAGACGGCGATCGCCTCGGCGTCGAGCTCCGGCAGCGAGTCGAGCTCCAGCGGCACCAGCACCCCCTCGGGCCCGATCCGCTCGCGTACTCCGTGACAGCGTTCCAGCGGGACGAGCGGTCTCGGATGCTCGGCACAGGGCCGGTACAGCTGAACGCGGTTCTGACGCCGGAGGTGGAGCAGGTGCTCGAAGCCGTCGGTGGCGACAAATGCAGTCTTCGCACCCTTCCGCTCGAGCAGCGCGTTCGTGGCGACCGTCGTGCCGTGTGAGAAGCGCTCGACGCCTTCGGCGGCCACCGCCCGCGCGGCCGCGACGACGGACTCCTCCTGCCGCGGCGCCGTCGGGACCTTTGCCGTTCGGAGCTCGTTCTCGTCCGTCAGCAGCACTGCGTCCGTGAACGTGCCGCCGACGTCGACGCCGAGGATGGCCACGTGACGAACCTACAGTCGTGACCGCACGGTGGAGATGGCCTAGCCCGGCGTGGGAATGTGTGGGCACGTGCCGCGTTCGACCAGGAAGATGGCGAAGCCGTGGTCTACCGAGATCCCGCTCGTCGGTGCGGGCGGCGAGCCGGTCGATCTGCGGCGGACCCTGCTTTCGCACGGGTTCGTGGAGCTGCCGCCGATGGAGCTCGACGAGGACCTTCCGTCGCTCACCGTCACACTCGTCCCGGACGGGCGCGGCGCGCGCACCGTCGAGATCAGGCCGGGACGGCGCGGCCGCGTTCGGATCGTCGCCCTCGGGCGCGCACCCTCTGCGAAGGCGGCCGAGCGGATCGTCGACCGCGTCCGCCACGTCCTCGCCCTGGACGAGGATCTCTCGGAGTTCTACGCGGCGGTCCCGGACGATCCGGACCTCGCCTGGGCGGCCGGGGGCGCCGGCCGGATGATCCGCAGCCCGTCCGTGTTCGACGACGTCGTCAAGACGATCTGCACGACGAACTGCACCTGGTCCGCAACCGAGCGCATGGTCGGAGCCCTCGTCGCGAACCTCGGCGCGCGCGCCCCGGGCGGCCGCCGCGCCTTCCCCACGCCCGAGGCGATGGCGGAAGCGGACGAGCGCTTCTACAAGGACGTCGTCCGCTCCGGCTATCGCGGCCCCTACTTCCGGTCGCTGGCCGCCGCCATCGCGGAGGGAAGGCTCGACCTGGAGGAGCTGCTCGATCCCGACCTGCCGGACGACGAGGTCGCGGCACGCCTGCTCGCGCTGCCGGGGGTCGGCCCGTACGCGACCGCGCAGATGATGATGCTGCTCGGCCGCTACTCACGGCTGATCCTCGACTCCTGGTCGCGGCCGAAGTTCGCGCAGCTGAACGGCCGCAAGGCGAGCGACAAGACGATCGAGCGGCGCTTCCGGCGGTACAAGCGCTACGCCGGGCTCGCGTTCTGGCTCTACGTCACCCGAGACTGGGTGGACGAGCCGGCGGGGATCAAGTGACGGGAGTGGAGCCGACGGGACTCGAACCCGTGGCCTTCTGGCTGCCAGCCAGACGCTCTCCCAGCTGAGCTACGGCCCCAAGACCCCTCAGTGTAGTCGCGAACTCGTAGTCGGGTGCCCAACGAATCCCACGCCGCTGATTGTTCTTCGGCGGGCCGATGCGGAGCTGAACCACCCGGTGACCGCCGAGCCGGTCGACCGGAATCAGGTAGCAGGCGTCGAGCTCGAGGCAGTACCCGGCAATCGCGTCGATCTCGGCCGCCGAGTAGGCGCGGCTGACAAGTCCGGTCGCCGTTCGACGGCAGGAGTAGCAGCGGATCACGACCACATCGCCCTGAAGAGTCGCCCACTTGCGCGGAAGACGGATGAGCGTCGGACGCAGATCGAAGATGAGGTCGTATCGCTCCCCGTCGGTGAGCGCCTTGAAGACGCCGATCTGGAGGGTGCTCGCTGCGTGCGCGACGGCCAGCTCGGCGATCGCTCCCTTCTCGTCCGTCGAGTACACTCCGCCCAGGCTAGTTGCCAGTCCGGACGACGGCTGTTGCCGAAACAGACTACGCCGTAGCCGACGCGGCCTCGACCGCCACCGACGGCACGTCGCCCCACAGCTCCTCGAGGCGGTAGTACTCCCGCGCCTCGGGCGTGAAGACGTGCAGGACCGTGTCCAGGTAGTCCGCGACGATCCAGCTCGCCTCGCGGGTTCCCTCGACGTGCTGCGGCAGCACGCGGTCGTCGTGCTTCAGGCGCTCGTGAACCTCGTCCCAGATCGCCTTCGTCTGGCGTGGGTTCCTGCCCGTCGCGATGACGAAGAAATCCGTGTAGGTGCAGGCGGGCCGCATGTCGAGAATCACCACGTCCTCCGCCAGCTTCTCCTGGGCGAGGCCGGCGATGCGGCGGGCTTGTTCGAGTGGCGTCAGTGTCGAGTCGGATCCTTCTCGCAGGTGCCCTAAGTGTAGCCGGGCCTCCCGGCGTCCCTGTACAGGCCGCGTTCTCGGATCAGCGCCGCGACCGGCGCCGGCAGGAGATCCTCGGGGACCTCGCCGGCCGCGAGACGGCCCCGGAGGTCGCGCGAGGCAATGTCGTGCGGCGGCATCTCGAAGAACTCGACGCGCCCGGGCTGCGACAGGCGACTGCGGGCTTCCTCCAACCGCTCGCGCCCGTAGCCGACGCGCGTCGCGACGCCGAGCCGGACTTCGCGGAGCACGCCCGCCGGATCCTTCCAGCCCGGGAAGTCGGCGAGCTCGTCGGCGCCGATGAGGAAGATCGCGTCCCCGAAGCGGCCGCCGGCGACGGCGTCGACGGTGAACGCGTGATCGTCGAGGACGACCTCGTCCGCGGGAAACGCCGCCCGGGCCAGTTCGAGCCGGTCGTTCGCGGGCGTCGAGACGGCCTTGTGCCCCGGAGCCGAGGCGACCAGGACGACCAGACGGTCAAGGCCGAAGTGCTCCTTCGCAGCCCGTGCGAGCGCGACGTGGCCGTTGTGAGGCGGATCGAAGACCCCGCCCAGAACGCCGATCACTGGAACTCGAGCACCTCGTCGCCGACCTCGACCTCGTCGCCGCTCTTGGCCCCGGCCGCGCGCAGCGCCTCTTCGAGCTCCTCGCCGGCAGGAGCGCGCCCCGTGACGCGGAAGCCGCGGTCCGTCCTCAGGATCCGGAACGGTCGGCCGCCCGGGGTGGGCCGGTAGACCAGGTAGTCCGCCAGCCCGTCGCCGGGGG
>JBKPOY010000070.1:0-5112 GCA_046733295.1 Actinomycetota bacterium
GCCCCGCATCGATCGCGTTCTTCAGAGTCCGAACGACCGGCTCCTGCCCGACGACCTCGTCGAACCCCTGCGGGCGGTACTTCCGGTAGAGCGCGGCCACCGATCCGATGCTATCGCCAGGCCAGGCCGCCGCGAGCGAGCGGGCTCGAAAGACAAGGCCGCGGCACCTGAGAGGAATCCTTAGCGCTGCTTCCTTCCGGATCTGACGCGGTTCGGAAACTCCCAGTGCCGCGGGCCGGCCGATCGTAGCAACGAGTCGGCGCCTAAATGCGCGCCGTGCCGCCGGCAGACGCTGAGCGCCGTCGCTGGACCCTGATCGCCGTCTGCCTGACGACGTTCATGCTGCTGCTCGACATCACGGTCGTGATCGTGGCGCTGCCGCGGATCCAGACGGACCTGAACGCGAGCCTGACCGGGCTGCAATGGGTGGTCGACGCATACACGCTCGCCCTCGCGGCGCTGATCCTGACTGCAGGCGCCCTCTCCGACCGCTACGGGCGGCGGCTGCTCTTCAGCTTCGGGGTGGTCGTCTTCACCCTCGGCTCGCTCGCGTGCGGCTTCGCGTGGGACGTCGCTGCTCTCGACATCGCCCGCGGGATTCAGGGGATCGGCGGTGCGGCGCTCTTCGCGACCGCGCTGGCACTGATCGGACACGAGTATCGCGGCCGCGAGTTCTTCGGGGCGATTGCCGTCTGGGGCGCGACGATCGGCGCTGCCGTCGCCTCGGGGCCACTCGTCGGGGGGCTGCTCACCGACGGACTCGGTTGGCGCTGGGTCTTCTTCGTCAACATCCCCGTCGGCTGCTTCGCACTGTTCGTCGCGCTCCGGCGGATGGCCGAGTCACGGGACGAAGGAGCGGTCCGGACGGATGTCGCGGGACTGGTGACGTTCTCCGCCGCGCTCTTCCTGATCGTGTTCGGGCTGCTGCGCGGAAACACCGAAGGCTGGTCGAGTGCACTGATCGTCTCGACGCTCGCGGCCGGAGTCGCGCTGCTCGCGGCTTTCGTGCTCGTCGAGCTGCGACAGGAACGGCCGATGCTCGACATGTCCCTCTTCCGGCGACCCGCGTTCGTGGGCGTTTCCCTCGCGACGTTCGCTTTGGGCGCCGGAATGTTCGCGATGTTCCCGTACATCTCGATCTACCTCCAGGACGTGCTGGGGGCCTCGCCGCTGGGCGCCGGTCTGCGCTTTCTGCCGTTGACGGTGTTCGTGTTCGTCGTGCCGCTCGCGGCACGAAACCTCGCGCAGCGGGCCCCGGCATCGATTCTCGCCGGCCTCGGCCTCCTGCTCGTCTCGGCGGCTCTGCTCTTGATGCACGGTGTTTCCTCGGATTCCCACTGGACGACCCTGCTTCCGGGCTTCATCGTCGCCGGGATCGGAATCGGGCTCGCGAATCCGACCCTTGCAGCCGCCGCGCTGCGCGCAGTCGACCCCGCCCGCGCAGGCATGGCATCAGGGTTCAACAACTGCTGCCGCCTGAGCGGCGTCGCCATCGGCGTCGCCGGCCTCGGCGCCGTGCTCGAGCATCAGGTCGGGAACTCGCTCGCATCGAGCGGGCACCGCGGACTCGCGCAGGCGGTCGGCTCGGCCGGCACTCGGGCAGCGCACGGCCGACCGGACCTCTCTCACATCGCCGGAGTCGCATTCGCGAGTGGCTTGAACGCGGCGCTGCTCGTCGGGTGCATCGTCGTGTTCGCCGGCGCCGCGAGTGCGTTCCTGCTGATGCGGACGCCCGCACCCGCTGCCGCGCCGGCAGCCGAGCAGGCGTAACGCCGATATCCTCGGAAACCCGGGGCGCGTAGCTCAGCGGGAGAGCGCCCGCTTCACACGCGGGAGGTCGCTGGTTCGATCCCAGCCGCGCCCATCGCGCAGCGATCGTCCGCCGCGAAGCGGCGGACCGGTGACAATCAAGCGTCGACGAGGCGCAGAATGGTTCTGACCACGTCGTCCAGCGGCATCGTTGTTCGGACTTCGGACGTGGCGATCCGGCGGAGCAGGGGCTCCACGGTTTCGACGTCGTCAAGGAAACGCCGGAACTCCTCGGGCGTCCTTCCGTACGAGTTGCTCGTCCTCGCCGCCAGACGCTCGACGAGGGTGTCGATCGGCGCGCTCAGCAGGACGATGTGATCGAACTGTGCATGGAACTTCGTCTGGTTCTCCTCGCAACCCGCGACGAAGAGCACGTCGGCATCCTCGGTGGCCAGAAGCGCCTGAACGGCCTCCTCGCGCCAGATTTGACGGCCGTCCGGCCGGGTTACCGACCAACCGTCGTCGGTATCGACTGCCTTGTATCCGCGGGCAACCAATTCGCGGACGACGCTCGACTTCCCGGTACCAGACATCCCGGTCAGGAGCACTCGCTTCACAAGCGGGAGCGTATTGGTGCAGGGACCCGGCTCCGTCCGGTCAGGTGACCGGCCCGCTTCTACAGCTTCTTGGCCGCGAGCGAGATGCTCTCGACGCCGTAGGTGCTGCACGCGTCGAGGGCACGCTCGGAGATAAAGCGGTAGTCGTTGGCGCGGACCTCCGTCACGCGGAAGCCCGCTTCCTCGATCGTCTCGAGGTAGCTCCAGCGCGGGATCGCACCCGCGATGCAGGCGGCCCAGAGCTCCACATTGCGCCTCGTCCGCTCCTTGAGGGCGCGGCCGCTGACGATGTCGGCGATCGCGAGCCTCCCGTCGCCTCTCAGGACCCGCGCGGCCTCGTAGAAGACACGGTTCTTCACCGGCGACAGATTGACAACGCCGTTCGAGAGGACGACGTCGAAGGTGTCGTCCTCGAAGGGCAGCTCATCGATACCGGCCTCGACGAACTCGACCTGGGCGAATCCGTCGCGGTCGCGCAGGCGAGTCGCCTTGGCGATCTGCTCGTCCGTGAAATCGACTCCCACCACGCGCCCCGATTCGCCGACCTGCACGGCGGCGCAGAACGCATCCGTGCCGGAGCCCGAGCCGAGATCGAGCACCGCCTCGCCCGGAGTCAATGCCGCCAGGTCGAGGTGGTAACCGACGCCCGCAAAGGAGGCCAGTGCCTCGCGCGGGATCGCGTCGAGAACGTCGGTCGGGTACCCGAGCTCGAGCGCGAGAGGGCGACCGACTTCGAAGTGGAGGCCCGCCTCCTCCTCGCGGGCCACCTGACGGTACATGTCCTTCACCTCGGCCTCGAGAACGCCACGGTCGATGAGGGAACTCGCATCTGCCTGGGGGAGCGCTTTCGCGCGAGCCATTTCCTCACCGGGCGTCGTTTGATCCGGGCTCATCTCGACCTCCTCGCGCCGCCGGCTGCTCGAAACCGTTCGAGGCTACGCCGCTCGCGGCCACAGTTCAACCTGGCCCGACCGCGGCGGGCTGTTACCCCGTCATGCGGACGAGCCTGAGCGTCTCCTTCGGGCCCTTCGCCGTCTGCTCGAGCACAGTGCCGACGCCGCGGACGTAGTACTTGTGGTCGACGACGTCCGGCTCGAGCGGCGTCCACTCCTTCGTCAGAAGCGCGCTCGACGATCGCACGAACGGCACGGTCACCTCGGCCGCGAGGTCGAGCACCTGGAAGTGATCTTCGGCGTGTCCTTTGTAGTACTCCTGGCGGAACGATTTTCCGACCCTGGGGCGGGCGGGCATGAAGATCCCGGCCTCGGCGCCGCGGACGCCGGCCTGCCACGAGCCCTCGGTGCTCTCGACCGTGCCGTCGCGGCGGAGCTCGGCCGTCTTCTCGCCGAAGTACCACACGTTGCCGCGGCTGTCCTGCGTGTACCAGTCCGTTGTCCGCTCGCGAAGGCGGCCGCTCAGGTGGAGGCGATCGCTGACGACCACGCACCGTGCCCCGTCGACGACGCGCGTCCGTTCGGTCACCGTCACGACGTCGCGGGCGGGCTGGCCGTCCTTGGTGCCGCGATAGACATAGGTCGCCCCGGGGCGGAGGGGGAACCAGGGGTTGTCGACGTTGGCGGTGAACCGCGCCGCCGACTTGTGCTCACCGCCGCAGTCCGCTGCGAGGAGAACCGCGAGAACGACGAGCGCGCCTGGCCTCGACCTGGCGGAGGACACGCGCCAAGGATTGCACCGACCGCGCCGTACCGGGTCAATCGACGCTGACAAGCTGTCTCTCACATTCCCGGGCGCGCAAGCCGATAGAGGGAGAAGCATGGACTCGGCCCAGCTTCCAGCTCCTCAGCTCGGACGGATTCTCGTCGCCGCCGGCCTGCTCACCGAGGCCCAGCTGGCACAGGCGCTCGAGGAGCAGACCCGGACCGGCCGCCGCCTGGGCGAGATCATCGTCCGGCGCGGCTTCGTGTCTGGACCGGCGCTCGCGAATGCCCTGGCCGAGCAACACGGCGGGCTGCTGAAAACCGAGTACGGATTCGCCACGGGCCTCGGCGGCCAGGTCGCCCAGAAGGCCGCCACGGAGGTCGGTGCCGACGCCGACGCCGCCTTGGCGATGCCGTTGCTCCGCACCGTCGAGCCGCCGGCGCCCGCCTCGCCTGCGCCCGAGCCGCAACCAACGGTTGCCGAGCCCCAGCACACGCCTGAGCCGGAGCCCGTCCTCGAGGAGATCGTCCCGCAGGTCGCCGCCCCGCCCGCGCCGGCCCCGGTGCCGGAGCCGGAGCCGGAGCCGGAGCTCACCGTGGCGCCGGTCGTCGAGCTCGCGCCGACCCCCCCGCCGGAGCCCGTACCCCCGCCTCCCGAGCTCGTGGCCGAGGCCAAGGCCCAGCCGGCGCCCCCACCCGAGCCGGAAACGGTTGTCGCGGCAACCTCGGCACCCGAGCCGGACGAACGCGACGCCTTGATCGAGTCTCTGCGCGCGCGGATCGACGCCCAGGACGCGGAGCTCGCCAGATTGCAGCAGACCCTCGCAGAGGAGCGCGTTCGCAGCGAGGCCCAGCCCGATCTCTTGCCCGCGGAGGAGGTGGTCGAGGCCGCGCCCCCGCCGGCTTCAGTTCCTTCCGCTCAGCACGAGGAGTACCTGGTCTGCGTGCCGACCAGCTCCGGCTATGTCCTCTTCGACCGTGTCGGCATCGTTCCGACGATCGGCCAGCCGGTCGACGTTCCGGAGGAAGCGGGACAGTTCACGGTGACGAAGGTCGTTCGCCTCCCGCGCAACGGCCGGCCGCTGTCT
>JBKPOY010000071.1:0-11860 GCA_046733295.1 Actinomycetota bacterium
CTCCTCGCGGCGCATGAAGCGGACGAAGTAGACGGCGAAGGCGCTGAAGAAGACGATCGCTTCCTCGACCGCCATCGTCAATCCGGCGAGCTGCTGGTCTCCCAGCGCGGTCAGTCCCCAAAGCCTCGGCGCGTGCTTGTACGTCTCGTAGACGGCGTTCGGGATCAAGGCGAGGAGCAGTCCGAGCGGGCTGCAGAGGACGAACGCGGCGAACAGGTACGCGGCCGCCGCGCCCGGGGCGAGCGCGCCCGTCAGAACGGGCCACCAGAGCAGGACGCCGGTCACGAAGTACGCGAGGTGCTCGACGTGGAGCAGCGTCTCCGGGCGACGCAGCGCCGCGTCGTAGGCCGCCGGCAGGTGCCAGGCGTAGTAGGTGACGAGCCACAGCGGGAGCGCGACGAACGGGTGGGTCAGCGTGCGGACGAGTGCGAGGCGGCGGGCTGCCGCCGCCGCGGCCGGCGGGATCCCGAGCACGACGAGCGCCGGGGTCCACTCCGCGAGCGCGACATTCTGCAGCAGATGGGCGGTCAGGAGGTAATGCAGAGCGAGGCTCTCGACCGGCGTCACAAAGACGGCCAGGATGACGGCCAGACCGAACAGGAAGCAGGCGATCCGCCACCCCGGTGCCGGATACCGGCGCAGGAGCAACGCGTAGGCGAGTGCGAGCAGCGGTACGAGCACCACCGCCTCCGCGTGGAGGCTCCACGTGTACGGATGCACGCCGCTACGCTAGATGCCGCTGCGCCGCGGGCGTAGCTCAATGGTAGAGCCCCAGCCTTCCAAGCTGGTTATGCGGGTTCGATTCCCGCCGCCCGCTCTGTCCGCGTCCCCGGCCGCCGCGGCGAAACCGGCCGCGTCCCCACGTCGGACACCGTTGCGCGCGTGTAACGCATTCGTCACGAAACGGTGACGCGTCCTTTGCCCGTGCCGGCTCGGAGCCGCGGGGCGGGACCGACCGCGGTGTCGGACACCGTGACGGGGGCGTGCCGAATCACCCCCGCAAACGAAATAGACGTGCGTCAGCGAGGCTCGTCCGCAAGCGGCTCGAGGGCCGCCGCGGTCGGCTCCAACTCGCCGGACTCGAGCTTCGCCACGATCTCGCGAGCCAGGGCCCGGGCCTCCCCGTCCTGTTCGGCGCGTAGGACCGTGTTGACCGCCGCGAGGTGCTCCGCGCCGTCGAAGAGCTCGATGTCGACCGTGTCGAGCTCGCGGCGCGGGATGTACGAATCCTCGGGGACGCCGACGCGAACCTGGACCGAGCGGCCGTCCGGCAGGGTCGCGGTCAGCTCGACGGGCGCGCCGCGCAGGCTCATCGGGGTCGCATTCTCACTGCACGCCGAACCGTAAACGTCCGACTCGGGCGCGATCCTGTCCGCGTGGTGCCCGAGCGGCTTGTCCGCTTTCCCGTGCGCACGATTCTGACGTCGCTCGCGACGATCATCGGCGTCGTCATCGTGCTCGAGGTGGTCTGGATCTCGCGCCACGTGATCACGTGGATCCTGATCTCGATCTTCCTCGCACTCGCGATGAACCCCGCGGTCGAGTTCTTCCAGCGGCGCGGCATCCGCCGCCGGGGCCTCGCGGCCGGCCTCACGTTCGTCCTCGTCCTCGCCTCCCTGGCGGCGATCGGCGCGCTCTTCGTGCCGACGGTCGTGAACCAGGTGAGCGACTTCGTCGGGAAGGTGCCTGACTACGTCAAGGACATCACCGAGGGGCGCGGCCGGCTCGGCTTCCTCGAGACGAAGTACCACCTGCCGGAGAAGATCCGCGACGCGGTCAACAAGGGAGGCGCGGCGAAGGTGCTCGGCCTGTCCGGCGCAGCGGTGTCGATCACGAAAAGCGTGATCACGATCGTCGTCGGGACGATCACGATCATCTTCCTGACCTTCTTCATGCTGCTGGAGGGGCCGAAGTGGGTGCAGCGCTTCTACAGCCTCCTGCCCGACGAGTCGCGTCCCCGCTGGGAGAACGTCGGCCGCCAGATCTACCGCACGGTCGGCGGGTACGTCACCGGCAACCTGGCGATCAGCGTGATCGCCGGGATCTCGTCGACGGTGGTGCTCCTGATCCTGGGCGTCCCCTTCGCCGTCGCGCTCGGGGTGCTCGTGGCGATCCTCGACCTGATCCCGCTGGCCGGGGCGACGCTGGCCCTGATCGCGGTCGACTCGGTCGCCTTCCTCCACTCGATTCCGGCGGGAATCATCGTCTTCGTCTTCTTCATCGTCTACCAGCAGATCGAGAACCATCTCCTGCAGCCGCTCGTCTACGGGCGCACGGTGCAGCTCTCTCCCCTGGTCGTCCTGATCGCCGTCCTGATCGGGGCCGAGCTCGCCGGAATCCTCGGCGCCCTCGGTGCGATCCCGGTCGCCGGGGCCCTTCAGGTTCTGATCGTCGACTGGTTGAACCATCGCCGCGGGCCCCCGGTCGAGCCCGCGACCGCTATCCCCCAAACGGGGGAGCCCTAATGTAATGGGGGAGCGCGGCCGATGTCTGGACCGTGCACCCCCTGCTTGCAACGCTTACCGCGGCTGCAATCGGCTTCGCCCCGAACAACCAGGCGCTCCACAGGCACGCCTCAGCCCCGAAGACTTCCAAGCGCCCGGCGGCGGCCGGAACGCAGCTCTCGGCGCTCGAGTCGCAGCTCCTGAGCCGGATCAACGGTGTCCGGGCCCGTCGCGGCCTCAGGCCCCTTCGCCTGTCCAGCCGTCTGACGGCCGCCGCCGACCAGCACTCGGCGTCGATGGCCCAGAAGGGCTACTTCAGCCACGATTCTGCGAACGGCAACTCGTTCTGGAAGCGCATCGCGAGCTTCTACGGCTACCGCGGCTACAGGAGCTGGTCGGTCGGCGAGAACCTGCTCTGGTCGTCCCCCGACGTCACGCCTGCAGGCGGCGTGCGAATGTGGATGACGAGCGCGGAGCACCGCGCGAACCTGCTCGACCGCAACTGGAGAGAGATCGGCCTGTCGGCGGTCCATGCGGCAAGCGCGCCGGGCGTCTACGGTGGCGACGAGGTCACGATCGTCACCGCGGATTTCGGCCTCCGCTACTGATTCTCGGCGCTACGCTTCGCTTCGAGCGCCTGTAGCTCAGCGGAAGAGCGACGGCCTTCTAAGCCGTTGGTCGGAGGTTCGAATCCTCCCAGGCGCATGGGTTGTTTCCCTTCCGCTGATGCCGGGGAGGAGCGACGCCGTGGGCATCATCATCAGCCTCATCGTCATCGCCGTCGGCGCGATCCTGGCCTGGGGAGTGACCTCGAACGGTGGCAGCGTCGACCTCGACGTGGTCGGGGCCGTGCTGATCGTGGTCGGGTTCATCCTCTTCCTGATCTCGCTCGTGCTCTGGCGCACCTGGTGGGGCGCCGGCTTCTGGGGCTGGGGCCCGGGCCCCTACGACGAGGGCGCCGTGGTGAGGCGCCGCTCCTACCGCCCCGCGCGACGGAGGACGACGTACGTCGAGGAAGAGCCGCCCGAGCCACCGTACTGATCCGAAATCCGACGACCGAGGGGGTCGACATGGCCGACGAGTTGCAGGGCAAGAAGATTGCGTTCATCGCCACCGAGGGGGTCGAGCAGGTCGAGCTGACCGAGCCGTGGAAGGCCGTCGAGCAGGCAGGGGGAACCCCCGAGCTGATCTCGATCGACGACAAGGGCTTCAACGCCTGGAAGCACTTCGACAAGGGCGACACGTTCACGCCGGACAAGACCGCTGAAGAGGCGCGGGTCGAGGACTACGACGGTCTCGTCCTGCCCGGCGGAGTGGCCAATCCCGACCAGTTGCGCGGTGACGAGAACGTCGTCGCGTTCATCCGCGACTTCGCGGCGTCCGGCAAGCCGATCGGCGTCATCTGCCACGGCCCCTGGACGCTGATCGAGGCCGGGGTCGTCGACGGCCGCAGGATGACGTCTTGGCCGACGCTGCAGACCGACCTGCGCAACGCGGGCGCGAACTGGGTCGACGAGGAGGTCGTCGTCGACGCGGGGCTCGTGTCGAGCCGCAAGCCGGACGACCTGCCGGCCTTCAACGCCAAGATCGTCGAGGAGTTCGCGGAGGGGCGCCACCCGGAGTCGGCGGAGAAGACGCAAGAAGCAATTCAGAGCTAGACCACCGGTCGCACCATCCAGACGGGCCGCCGTTCGTCTAACCCTGCGTGAAGCTTGCGCTGCTGCTCGTCCCGCTGGCCTTGCTCGCGACGGGCTGCGGCGGCAAGAAAGAGGCGTTCGACACGGTTCCCCTCGAGCAGGTTGGCCCCCTCGGGAGCGGCGCCGATCAGGTCTGGTTCTACCCGTCGAAGGGCGATCCGCGCTCGGTCGTGATCTTCCTGCACGGCTACGGCGGCGCGCGCGAGGAGACGCCGGTCAACCACGTCCCGTGGCTGAAGCACCTCGCCGAGGAGGGCAGCGACGTGATCTACCCGCGCTACGAGGTCGGCGGACTGCCCGACCCGTTCCCCCATCTCGACGCCGGCGTCGAGGCGGCGCGTGAGCGGCTGGGCAACCCGAAGGTGCCGACGATCGTGATCGGCTACTCGCGCGGGGCCAGGGTCGGAGTCGACTATGCGGCCATCCAGGCGGAGAACGGCAACGAGCCGAAGGCCGTCCTCGCCGTCTTCCCGGGCCTCAACTCGCCCGGCGAGCGGCTCGGCCCGCTGGACGCGCTGGACTCCGACACGGAGATCGTGATGATGGTCGGCGACCGCGACACGGGGGTCGGCGGCGTGGGCGCGCGCGCCATCCTCGCCCGCTTGGCGCAGGCGGGCTTCCCGGCGGATCGGATCCAAATCATCGGGGTCAAGTCCAACAAGCGCTTCTCAGCGACCCACCTTTCGGTGCTCGAGTCGAGCCCCGGGGCGCAGGCCGCCTTCTGGAAGCCGGCCGACAAGCTGATCGACTCGGTTCGTTAGCCGCGAACCGGGCTATTCTGTCGCTGCTGCGCGGTGGCGGTAGCTCAGTTGGTAGAGCCCCGGGTTGTGGTCCCGGTGGTCGGGGGTTCGAGTCCCCTCCGCCACCCCTCGTCCCACCGGCCCCGTAGCTCAGTGGATAGAGCGGCGGACTTCGAATCCGCGTGCGGAGGTTCGATTCCTCCCGGGGCCATCGAGACCGGCATGGCTACGCGAAGATGGTCTGGGGACGCTCACGGCCAGCCGACTCCGGGTGCCGGCGCGTCGGCGACGAGAACCTGACCCGTCCGCGCGGCGACGACGTCGTCGACGTTCTCGGGGCCGCGCCAGTCGGCGGCGAGCATGAACAGCGTGCGGCGGTCGGGACCCCCGAGCATGCTCGCGAAGCAGGGCCGGTCGAGCTGGATGCGCTCCAGCACCTCGCCGCCCTCGCGGACACGCGCGCAGTCGTTGGCGCCGTGTGCGGTGGACGCCCAGATGCAGCCGTCGGCATCGAGGCAGATGCCGTCCGGGGCGACACCGTCCGCCCACGTGCGCCGATTGGACAGGCCGCCGTCGTCGTCGATGTCGAAGGCGGTGAGCCGTCCGGCGAACGATTCGGCGACGACCAGCGTGCGGTTGTCGGGCGTGACGACCATCCCATTCGGGAATCCGAGCTCGTCGGCGACCTCCCGCGCCTGACCGTCGGCCGTGACGAGTGCGATCTTTCCAGGCGCCTTTCCGCTCGTCAGGATGTCGTTGAAGTCGGCGAAGTCGAAGTTGATCGTGTTGACGTAGGCGTTGCCGCGCCCGTCGACGGTCAGCTCGCTCCAGCCGACCGGCGAGATGTCGCTGAGGTCGGCGTGCCGCACGCGCGAGCCGTCGGGCTCGACGCGGAGCAGCTCGGCCCCTGTGATCAGCATCCGGCCGTCCGGGAGCCAGTTGGTGGCCCAGCCCAGCCCCTCGGAGCCCCGTCCCGCCACCTCGCTATTGCCTTCCAGGTCGACCGCGACGATCTCGCCGGTACCCCAGTTCGAGAACCACAAGCGATTGTCGTGCCATCGCGGCGACTCGCCGATAGCGAGTCCTTCGAGGAGCACGCGCGGTTCGATGACCTGCGAAGTGGACTCGGACATCCCAACCTCCTTTTTGCGACAGTTTGTCGCGGCGCTCTGCCGACTGTCGAAGCCCCTCGTCGGGCGGCTCAACAGATCAGCCCGATGGGGCAGAGTGGAATCCGAGCGGGGCAGTTCGGCGTAGTTAGCGGACGGCGCGTGATCTTCTTCTACCGATGAAGTGAACCCCCGTCTAGGAGGAAAGATGACGGAATCGAGTCTGTACGAACGGCTTGGTGGCGCATTCGCCATCGCAGCTGTGGTCGACCACTTCAGCGATGCTCTCGTGCACAATCCGATCGTCGGCCAGAACTCGCAAAACCCGGACCTCCGGGAATGGCACACCGACAATCTGGGCCGACTTCCAGGGCTCAAATTCATGCGCACCCTGTGGGTCTGCAACGTTGCCGGTGGACCTCAGGAATATGCAGGCACGAAACCAGGCAGTACTCCGCTCGGCTTGGAAGAAGCCCATCGCGAACTGAAAATCTCTCCGACCCAGTTCGACGAAGTCGCGGCTGAACTTGGACGAACGCTTGACTTCTTCAAGGTGCCCAAGCGCGAGAAGGAGGAGGTTCTGGCTGCATTTGCCGCACATAAGGGCGAGGTGACCGAGGGATACTCCCAGTAGCCGCCGCGGGCGGAAATCACGGACCCGAGAGCCGAAGCTCTGACGATTTTGCGACGGCTGGCACCTATGGAGCTTCCCGAGCCGAGACCCGCATGTCGGCCGCGGCCGCGTCACGCGTTTGCATGCGCCGAGCTGTGGTAGAAGCGATGCAAACGAGGAAAGGTTCCTATGGTCGGACGAATCAAGACGAAGACGCTCAAGAAGAACGCGACGACCAGCAAGGATCTCGCAGTCGCGCTGGCGAAAGATCGGAAGTTCCGGAGGCAGCTGCGCTCGGCCGCGCTCCACGGGAGCAAGGCTCGGCGCCGCGCGCTGCCGCGGGCCGGCTTGGTCGCGGTGGGAGCGCGGCTCGGTTCCGACAAGAAGCTCCGGCGCGAGCTGAAGGAGGCGGCTGACAGCCTGCAACAGGCGTGGCACCGGGTAGAGAAGAAGCGGAGCCACAAGCTACGGAACATGCTTATTGCCCTCGGCCTCGGCGCCGTCGCGGCGAAGCTCTTCCGGTCGCGCGAGCAGTTGACGCAGTCGCTGCCCGGCCTCGGCGGCACTTCGCCGCGGACCATCACGGGCGAGATCGAGGTCGACGTGCCGGTCTCGACCGCCTACAACCAGTGGACCCAGTTCGAGGACTTCCCGCTCTTCATGGAGGGCGTCGAGCACGTGAAGCAACTCGACGATACGCGGCTGCACTGGGTCGCCACGGTCGCCGGGAGGCGCGCGGAATGGGACGCGAAGATCCTCGAGCAGCACCCGGACCGGCAGATCAGCTGGATCAGCGAGGACGGCAAGAAGACGCGCGGCACGGTCAGCTTCGAGGAGCGCGGGCCCGCGAAGGCGCTGATCCGGATCTCGATGAGCTACCAGGCGGAGGGTCCGGTCGAAACGGTCGGCTCCGCCGCGGGCCTGGACGAGGGGCGCGTGCAGTCCGATCTCGAGCGGTTCAAAGAGCTGATCGAGTCGCGCGGGACCGAAAGCGGCGCCTGGCGCGGCGAGGTCTCGTCCGGCACGACGGAATAGAGAGACCCGGAGCGGACGAAAGGGGGCCGAACGGCCCCCTTTTTGTTTCCTACCGCACGTCTACGCGGCGCGCCGTTCCCGCACGAGCACCGACTCGACGGCCCGCAGGGCGACCTGCGTCTCGGCCAGGTCGGGCTCGCGGGTCGTCAGCCGCTGGAGGCCGAGGCCGGGTAGAAGCAGCGCACGGGCAACCCACCGTCTCGACCCCTCGACGGCGAGCCAGAGCTCCATCGTCAGCCCGAGCGCGAGGACGACAACGGCCGCCGACGCGTACACGGTCGGAGCGAACGGCCAGACGCGCTGGAGCGCAGCCGCGATCGGAAAGACCAGAGCGGCGAAGTTCGTGCCGCACCGCGCGGCGAACCGGGTCGGGTGGACGAGACCGACCCACGTGTCGGCGAGGCGACGCTCCTCGGCCGCGGCGATCGCCCGATGCTCGGCTCCGTGAAGTGCGAGCGTCCGGCCGCGGAGCAGCCAGGAAACCAGTACGAGCGTCAGCGCAAGCCCGGCGGCGAGCGACCAGGGGTAGGGAAGAAACGCGAAGCCGAGCGGCCCCACGACCGCAACGGCCAACAGCAGCCGTTCACGCGGCTTGGCGACGCCGTCGCGGCGGACGAGCGGCGACAACGAGAGCGACAGGCGCACGAGCCCACGGACGAGCGGGACCTTCCGGAAGAAGCCTCGAGCCTGCGGCATCACGCCCTCGCGAAGCGTCCCGTCGACGCCCGCAAACGCCCAGAAGCGCTCGCTCACGATCGTCACGCCGTCGGGCCGGGCCATGCCGCCGAGGCGTGGAAGCGCCGAGGCGCGATCGAACCCTGACAGCGCGGCTGCTTTCACAACCGCAGATTGCCTACCGCGAGGCCGCCCGGCAATGGGCCGGGCGGCCTAGATCTCAGCGAAGGGAGACCTACCAGCGCCCGCGCGAGAAGAAACCGAGCAGCGCGAGCACGAGAACGATGATCAGGATGATCCACAGAATGCTCAATGCGGTCACCTCCTTCGTGGCTAGAGAAGTACGTCTACAACGGCTTTACCGGGGGGAAAGTTTCGCTCTCGTGCGGCCGAAGCCTCGTGGGGCGGCGTTTTTGCTCGGGGCTTCCTGGGGAAATAGGTGAAATGCCGCGCGCAATCTGGAGCGGAGCAATCACCTTCGGGCTCGTCAACGTGCCCGTGCGGATGTTCAGCGCGATCGAGGAGCACAAGCTCCACTTCCACTGGATCCACGAAAAGGACGAGAGCCCGATCGGCTATCAGAAGGTCTGCAAGCTCGAGGAGAAGCCGGTCTCCGACGAGGAGGTCACCAAGGGCTTCGAGGTCAAGCCCGGCGAGTACGTCTTCATGGAGGACGAGGACTTTGAAGCGGCGCGCGTCGAGGGCTACAAGACGATCGACATCAGCGACTTCGTGCCTTACGAACAGATCGACCCGATCTACTTCGCGCGCACGTACTACCTCGGGCCCCAGGAGGGCGGCGAGAAGGTCTACGCGCTACTCGTCCGGGCGATGGAGGACTCCGGGCTGGCGGCGATCGCCAAGTACGTGATGCGGGACCGGCAGAACCTGGGCTGCCTGCGGATCCGCGACGGAGCGATCACGCTCGAGCAGATGTATTTCGCCGACGAGATCCGCGAGCTCGACGAGGTCAAGCCGAAGAAGACGAGCATCTCGAAGGAGGAGCTCGCGATGGCCGAGCAGCTGATCGAGAACCTCGCCGGCAAGTTCAAGCCCGAGAAGTACGAGGACACCTACCGAGCCGCTCTGCTGAAAGTCATCCGCGCCAAGCGAAAGGGCAAGGAGGTTCATCGCGCACCCGAGACGGAGGAAGCGGCGCCGCCAGATCTCCTCGAGGCGCTCAGGGCGAGCATCGCAGCCGCCGGCAAAGGGCAACGGCGCGGCCGCCGGGGCGCATCGCCGAACGGGTCGGACGGCGACCTCGCGGGCCTCTCCAAGGCCGAGCTCGACAAGCGCGCGAAGCGGGCCAAGATCCCGGGCAGGTCGAAGATGTCGAAGGACGAGCTGGTCGAGGCGCTGAGCGAGGCTGCCTGAGCAGAAGCACCTGAGCGTCGTCCCCGACGTCGAGGAGGAGCTCGATCGGCTCTACTCGCTTCCGCTCGAAGAGTTCACCAAGTCGCGCAACGACCTCGCGCGGCGGCTTTCGCGCGCGGGCCGCGGCGATGCCGCCGACGAGATCAAGAAGCTCGCGAAGCCGAGCGTGCCGGTCTGGACTGCGAACCAGCTCGCGCGCCGCGAGCCCGGCGAGGTGCGGGCGCTCCTTCGCTCGGCCGAGGAGCTGCGGAAGGCGCAGCAGCGCGCTCTGAGCGGCAAGGGCGCGGGCGAGTTGCGGGAGCGCCTCGACGAACAGCGCAAGGCCGTTCGCGAGCTCGCCCGGCTCGGCCGCGACATCCTGGCGTCCGAGGGCCGATCGGTCAGCGACGCGATCGTCGAGCGCATCGCGAAGACGCTCGACGCCGCCGCGCTCGATGAGGGCTCGCGCTTTCTCCTGCGGGCTGGCCGCCTGACGGCTGAGCTCGAGCCTACGGGTTTCGATGTGCTCGCCGGGATGACGCCGGCCAAACGATCCGGCCGCACATCCTCGGCGGCGCCGGCGCGCGGCAAGCGAGAACGCGTGGTCGAAGCCCGGCGGACGGTTCAGTCGGCGCGGCAGGAGGCACGCAAGCAGGCGCGTGCCGCCGCCGAGGCGGAGCGAGAGGTCGAGCGGGCGGAGTCGGCGGCCGCCGAGGCGCGGCGCGCCGCGCAGGAGGCGAGGGACCGCTCGGACGCGGCCGAGCAGGCGTTGTCGGAAGCCGAGGCCGCGCTGCGCGAGGCGCAGCGCGGCTGAACATCACTCGTCCTCGGGTGGCTCGTTGACCACGGGGTCGTTGGCGAGCCGCGCGGCGGTCTGGCGCTGCTCCTCGGCGACCTCGTCGGTCATCTCCTCGAACTTGTTCTCGTCCGAGAGCCGACTCTCGCGTTCGCGATCGGTTTGATCTGTCATGCGCGGGTGGTTCCCGCGCGCTCTACTCTGTAACCGGAGTCGCGGGCGTGGCGGAATTGGCAAACGCGACGGGTTTAGGACCCGTTGGGCGAAAGCCCTTGGAGGTTCGAGTCCTCTCGCCCGCACTTGCCGTCCTCGCGTCCGCTCTCGTGTGCGCACCGGGCTCGGCAAGTAACAGACTGTCACTAAGTCCGGGTTGGCGGACCGCGGCCCCGCTCCCTCTGGCCCGCACGGAGGTGGCGGGCGCGCGGCTCGGTGACGAGCTCGTCGTCGTCGGCGGGTACCTCGCCGACGGGAGGAGCACCGGGCGGGTCGACGCCTACTCGCCGCGGACGAACCGCTGGCGACGGCTGCCCGACCTGCCGGCTCGCGTGAACCACGCGATGGCGGCGAGCGCCGCAGGCCGCCTCTACGTCGTCGGCGGCTACGGCGCCGAGCGGCGCGCCTGGGTGTTCGCACGGGGACGGTGGCGGAGGCTGCGTGACCTGCCCGCGCCTCGGGCGGCCGCCGGCGCGGCGATCGTCGCCGGGAAGCTCTACGTCGCCGGCGGCATCGGCGCGCCCGGCCGGCTCGCCCCCCGGATGCTCGTGCTCGATCTGCGGCGCGGGCGCTGGTCGTTCGCACCAGGCCCGACGCTGCGCGAGCACCTCGCTGTCACCGCCCTCGGCGGCCGGGTGTACGCCGTGGGCGGCCGCTCGAGCGGCAACAACTTCGACTACTTCGAGGCCTATTCGTCACGCACCCGCCGGTGGACGAAGCTGCCCGCGATCCCCGACCCGCGCGGGGGGACGGGCGCCGCAGCGGTCGGCGGCCGGATCGTCTCGGTCGGCGGCGAGGAAGCTGCGGGCACGATCGCGCCGGTGTACGCCTACAGCATCGCCCGCCGCGGGTGGACCCGGTTGGCCGACATGAAGACTCCACGCCACGGCCTCGCCGTGCTGCCCTACCGCGGCCGCGTCTACGCGATCGCCGGCGGGCCGCAGCCCGGCCTGCACGTCAGCCCGGCGAACGAGTTCCTGCCGCTCGGGGGCTGAGCCGGCCGGCGGCCCGCTCCAGCGCCTCGCCGGTGAAGAGCACGGGCGTCGCATTCGGGACGTCGTGGACCGGAGCGTCGAGGTCGTCCGAGCCGGCCGCAGCGTTGAGCGCGTAGCGGATCGGGATCTCGTGGCAGACGACGAGGACGCGCTCGTAAGGGCCCGCGAGCAGCTCGTGGAAGGCGGCCCC
>JBKPOY010000072.1:0-36488 GCA_046733295.1 Actinomycetota bacterium
GGACGTGCTTGTCTTCGAGCCCGGGTGGGCCTTCAAGCTCGCCGCGGCCTTTCGGAGCGACGTCGTCCACGCTTGCGCATACGTGCAAAAGCTCTCGCTCCACTCCGCAGCCGAATCGCTCGAGGAGGTCTGCGAGGAACCCGAAGCCTCGTCCGCCTCGGTGCTGGTGCCGCTGCTGCCGCAGGCGGTCGCCGCCACAAGCACGAGAATCAGCGCGAGTGCCGGGGGAAGGGCCCGACCGAATCTGAACAAACAGCTCATCCGATCGAACGAGCCTCCTCCAGCATGAGGCTAGGGGAATCACCTCATATGGACGAAATCGATTCGGGGTCCCGGCTACGGGAGGCGGCAGCTGATCTTGCCGTCGTAGCCGGCGGCGACCAGTTGCTCGACGCTAGTGACGATGCACGTTCCGTACTTCGTCTCGATGGGCTCGCCCTCTCCGGGTGGGGCGGACAGCTCGAGATCCTCGACGTCGCTCCAGCCTGCGCCTTCGATCGTCACGATGAAACGCTGAATACAGCCATGATCGCAGGAGAGCGCTGCGTCGTCGCGGGACCGCACCGGCGAGTGCCCCTGAGCCATCTGTGCGCGACTTTTCTCTACTGCGAGCGCTCGGTACGAGTAGACTGGACGTAGCGCGTAGACCTGCGCGGAAGCCGCCGAGGCTTTTGGAAGTTCCTCTTCGACTGCCACACCGGGCCTGAGTGCTCGAGAGACGCCGTCCGGCGCCGCTCGCCTCTAGCTGAGAGGAGCTTCAGGATGAATCCTGCTATCGAGTCCCGCGAGAGCGAGGGCGTCGCCGAACGACGAGCGCAGAAGGAACTCACGCAACGTGTCGGCGTCTCCCTCGTCCGCCGGAGCAAGAGCAGCAATCTCGACTGGAGCACATGGAAGCGGCGTTTCGGCATGCGCTCGGAGGAACGGGGGTGACAACAGGAACGATGAAAACTCCTCGATCACCATCTCAGATGGCGATCGAGGACGCCCCGGGCGGCCTTAGTTGGACGGAGTTCTCCGAGCGATACTTTCCCGGGCACCGCCGACACGATTTCGCGACGCTGCGTGCCTGGCAGAAGTACGTGGCCGCTCGGTAGCTGCAAACCTCGTCGCACCGGCCTGGTGGAGGAGGCGGCATTTTCAAGCCGCGCCTAGTGAAACCGCGTTATGCGGTTCTCCGCCTCCTCGATCCGGCCGGCGAGGACGTGAAACGAGCGCTGTGCCGCGACGGCCAGCCCCATCAGCAGCTGATTCATTTCGTCGACAGGCGGCGTCACTCCGGAGCCGCTCGCCGCCTGCGCCTTCTCGTAGGCGGGCAGAGACTTCACCTCGCGTCGAAAGATCTCGTCGATTTCGTCACCCAGTGCCATTGCCGTCTCCCTTTTCGATTCGGAGCAACGCTCGACGCCGGAGGATTCAACCTTTCGCTCACGAGCGCCTACAAAGTGCTGGCCCTGCAAGTCGAACTCTGTGTGCCTAGGCTCATCGCCTCGTGCGCCGAACGCGTCGGCGACCTTCGGGCTTTCGACCGGGTTCTGGCCGCAGGGCCAGACCAGACAGTCTACTCCCCAAGGCCGCAGCCCGCCGAAAGCGTAGGCCGGTGCGAGCCTCATCGAACGCTCGACTGGAGTTTCAGCGCCAAGAGGAACGGTACCAACCGCTCATGTCGAGCAGAGGAGATGTCCACATAGTTCTGCACGAGGGCGAATGGCGCGTCGAGGTCGAGGGGATGCCTCTCGTGCCCGCGACGTACCGTACGCAGGCGGAGGCACGCGATGCGGGCCGGGAGCTGGCGCGCCGCACCGAGGCGGAACTGGTCGTCCACGGCCGCGACGGGAAGATTCGCGAGCGCAGCACATACGGGGACGATCCCCGTAGCAGCAAGGGCTAGAAAGAACGATCCGCGACGGAGCGCAGCACGACCGCGAGGTCGTCCCGGACGCGCTCTAGGGCCGAGACTTGTATCCCCTCGGCCGGGCGGCTGTCGAGCAGGATCAACGCGTTCTCGATCGCCTTCAGCGCGTGCTCGATTTGAAAGCGACGGATGTCGTCGGGGCTCGAGAGCGGAAAGACGGAGCCGTCGGCGTTCATGGGCCCAGGATCGCGGTCAGGGCGTCGCGCGCGCTTGACCCAATCGGGTCAATCGAGAGACGATCGCGGCGCTACTTGCGTAGTCGCTTGTAGAGGCGGTCGACGAGCTCCGGCATCGCCTCGAGGCGCTGCGTGATGACGCGGATCCGGTACTCGCGGAAGTGCTCCGGCTCGACGCCGAGGGCTTTTGCGAGGGTGCGCATCACGTCATCCGAGGGCACCGGGCGGTTGCCGTGGACGAGGTGGTTCAGGTAGCCGGCCGAGAGCTTCGTCTTGTCCGCCAGCGCTCGGTAGGTGACACCGGTCTCGTCCATCAGCTTCTCGATCGTCGGGCCGAACGCGTCCTCGCTGAACCGGCGCCTGCGGCGCGGCATCAGAAGGCCTCCTCGAGCGACTCGATGGGGACCCGCCTTTCGTTCCCGGTCGCGCGGTCGCGGATGTCCACGGCACCGTCCTCGAGTGTCTTCTTTCCGACGGTGACGCGGGTCGGCAGCCCCAGTAGGTCGGCGTCGGCGAACTTCTCCCCCGCCCTGGCCTCGCGCTCGTCGAGGAGGACGTCGAGACCGGCGCGCTCGAGCGCCTCCGACGCCTGGTGGGCCTGCTCTTCGACGCCGGGGAGCGCGACCACGTGCACATCGTACGGGGCGACGGCCCTCGGCCACACGATTCCCTGCTCGTCGTGGTGTTGCTCGACGGTCGCGGCCATCACGCGGCCGGGCCCGATTCCGTAGCTGCCCATGATCAGTGGCTTCTCGGCGCCGTCCTCGTCGAGGAACGTTGCGCCGAGCGGCACCGAGTACGTCGTTCCAAGCTTGAAGATGTGGCCGACCTCGATCGCGGTCTCGATCGTCAGCTCCCCACCGCATTTCGGGCAGCGGTCTCCCTGCCGCACCTCGCGCAGGTCGGCAAACCGTGGCTCGTAGTCGCGCCCCGCCTCGACGCCGCGAAGATGGCGATCGTCGCTGTTGGCGCCGACCACGTACTGGCCTTCGCGGAGCGCCTCGTCCGCCACGACGTCGACGGTCGCGCCGACGGGGCCGATCGAGCCCGGCGCGGCGCCGAACGTCCGCTCGATCTCCTCGACCTCGGCCGGACGCACGGTTGGCCCGAAGACGGCGAGGAGCTTCGCCTCGCTGAGCCGGTCGTCGCCGCGGACCAGCGCGAGTACGACCTTCCCGTCGATGGCGACGGGCATCGCCTTCGCCGTCGCGCGCGGGTCGAGGTCGAGAAACTTCGAGACATCGTCGATCGTCCTCATGCCCGGTGTCTCGACCTCCTCCGGCGCGGGGAGAGCCTCCGGGAAGTCCGGCTCGGACGGGCGGCCGGCGGCGATCTCGATGTCGGCGGCATAGTCGCCGTTCTCGCAGCGGACGAGGTAGTTCTCGCCCGAGCCCGTCGGCGCGAGATAGTCGTGGCTGCCGCTGCCGCCCATCATCCCGGACTCGGCCTCGACCTCGTAGAACTCGAGCCCGCAGCGCTCGAAGATACGCCCGTACGCCTCGGCGTGCTTCCGAAACGCCTCGTCGAGACCGGCCTCGTCGCGGTCAAAGGAATAGGCGTCCTTCATGATGAATTCGCGGACGCGCAGCAGCCCTCCGCGTGGCCGCGGCTCGTCCCTGTCCTTGACGGAGAAGTGGTAGAGGATCTGCGGCAGTTGGCGGTAGCTCTGGATCTCCCGCGCGTGGAACGTGACCGTCTCCTCGTGCGTCATCGGCAGCACGAACGGGCGTCCCGCCCGGTCCTGGAGCTTGAAGAGTTCGGGAATGTCGTACCGGCCGGTGCGCTGCCAGAGCTCCGCGGGGGTCAGCACCGGCATCAGCATCTCCTGCGCGCCGATCGCGTCGAGCTCCTCCCGAATGATCTGCTCGATCTTCCGGTGGACGCGCCAGCCGAGCGGCATGAACGTCCACACCCCCGCGCTGACCTGGCGGATGAACCCGCCGCGGACGAGCAGCTTGTGACTGACCGCCTCCGCGTCGGCCGGGTCGTCGCGTAGCGTCGGCAGGAAGAGCTGTGAAGCCCGCACGATCATCGTTGCCTCGTGAGGCTACTCGTTGATCGGGATCAGCGAGGGTTCTGCCACTGCGACGTCGCTTGCGACGTCGCTCAAAAGGTCGCCCGATTCGTTCGCGCGACCGCTAAACCCGATCACGCGGCGCCTCCTCCAGCGGGATCAACGATGCCTCTGCCATGGCCAGAGCGGCGGGCTTGGCCATCTTGAGGCGCTTGGGGCGGTGCATGCCGTCGGCGATCCAGCTGTCGATCTCGTGAAACAGCTCGTCGATGAGGATGTCGGACGAGACCTTCTTCAGCACACGTCCGTGGGCGTAGACGAAGCCGACGTCGCGGCCGCCGGCGATCCCGAAGTCGGCGTCGCCCGCCTCCCCCGGTCCGTTGACGGCGCAGCCGAGAACGGCGACCTCGAAATGCTGCGGATAGGCGTGCAGCCGCTCCTCGACGCGCTCCGCGAGATTCTGGACGCCGACGTTGTCGCGGCCGCAGCTCGGGCACGCGATCATGATCGGTCCCCGCTCGCGCAGGCCGAGCGACTTGAGGATCTCGAAGCCGGTCTTGACCTCTTCGACGGGGTCAGCCGTGAGCGAGACCCGCAGCGTGTCCCCGATGCCGTCCACGAGCAGCGCGCCCATGCCGACGGCGCTCTTGATCGAGCCCGAGTACGGCGTTCCCGCCTCCGTGACGCCGAGGTGGAGCGGATAGGGAACCTTTGACGCGAGGAGCCGGTAGGCGCGGATCATCGTCGGCACGTGGCTCGACTTCACCGAGATCTTGAAGTCGCGGTAGTCCAGGCTTTCGAGCAGGCGCACCTCCTCGAGCGCCGCCGCGACCAGCGCCTCCGCCTGGTCCTGCTGCGCCAGGTCGGCGAGATGCTTCGGCAGCGAGCCCGAGTTCGCCCCGATCCGCATGGGCATCCCGACCTTCTTTGCAGCCCGGACGACCTCCGCGACCTTGTCCGGTCCGCCGATGTTGCCCGGGTTGATCCTCACCGCAGCGACACCCGCCTCGATCGCCCGCAAGGCGAGGCTCGCGTTGAAATGAATGTCCGCGATCACCGGGATTGGTGACAGGCGAACCAGCTTGGGCAGCGCATCCGCATCCTCGCTCTTCGGAACCGCGACGCGCACCACCTCGCAACCGGCCGACGCGAGCTCGGCAATCTGCGCGGTCGTCGCCTCGACGTCGTGTGTCTTGGTCAGCGTCATCGACTGCACGACGACCGGGGCACCGCCCCCGATCCTCACACCGCCGACGTCGATTGCCCTCTCACTCGCCATTCAGCAGCGAGTCTAGCCCCCGTTCAGCCGCCCGATGTCGTTCGAGAGGCCGACGAAGAAGAGCAGCAGCACGAGGGCGATTCCGACCGCCGAGACCCGCTCGTAGACGACGCGGCCGACCGCGCGGCCTCTGATTCCCTCGAACAGCGAGAAGACGATGTGCCCCCCGTCGAGCGGAAGCAGGGGCAGCAGGTTGAGCAAGGCGAGCGAGAGGCTGATCACCGCCAGAATCTGCAGGTAGTCACGGTAATCCGTCTTCACCGCCTGGCTCGACTGGTCGACGATGCCCACCGGCGACGAGACGTCCTTGCGGCCGGAGCCGCCGACGATGCGGCCGAGCGACGAGCCGATCGCCGTCGTCACGTTCCAGGTGTCCTCTCCCGCTAAGCGAAACGCGGACAGCGGCCCATAGCTCCGGTACCGGAGTCCGGAGGGCTGGAAGCCGAACACGTAGTAGCCGTTCTGCTTGATCGTCGCGCGAGGCGGGAGCTCGACGTACCGACCGCGCCGGATGACCGAGACGACGACGGGCTTTCCCTCGCTCGACCTGATCGCCTTCGAGACCTGCTTGAACGTGCCCGTCGGCATTCGGTTGACCGCGACGATGATGTCCCCGCGGTGGAGACCCGCCGACGCCGCGGGCGAGTCGGGCGCCACCTTTTCGACGCGGCGCGAGGCGTCGAACGGGATCCCGATCATGTAGACGATCGCCAGCAGCAGGATCGCGAAGGCCAGGTTCGTGAGCGGCCCCGCGGCGATGACCGCGACGCGCTTCCAGGTGCGCTGGCGCCAGTAGGCGTCGCCACCGAGGGCGTCGCGAAGCTCGGCCACGCCGCGGCGAGCGGCGCGAACTGCGCCCGCCGGCAACTCGGCCCGCGCCAGGGCCTCCTCGAGCGAGTCCAGCTCCCGGCGGGCGAGCTGGAAATCCCCTTCCCCGACGGCACGCTTCGTGCGCTCGACCGGGCCGACGAGGGACGTGTCGTGGAACAGCGCCGGACCGAAATAGGTATCCAGGTCGGACGGCGCCGGCCTGTGCATCCCCGGGATCTTCACGTAGCCGCCGAGGGGGATCGCCCCGATCCCGTACTCGATCCCGTTGCGCGTCGTCTTGGCGAGCGCCGGCGGGAAGCCGATGTAGAACCGGCGCGGGCTCATGCCGACGGCTCGGGCGGTGAAGAAGTGGCCGGCCTCGTGGATGAGGACGAGGAACGCCAGCCCGAGGATGGCGATCAGGATGCTCACGCCGGTGCCGCCGCCCCTTCCGCCAGCCGCCGCGCCTCGGTGTCCATTGCGACGAGCTCGTCCAGATCACCCGCGGGTGCTCCGGCGACCGCGGCGAGCGTCTCCGCGACGGTGTCCGCGATTCCGAGGAACGGGAGGCGGCCGTCCAGGAAGGCCGCCACCGCCACCTCGTTCGCTGCGTTGAAGGCGCACGGGTAGCTGCCGCCCTTCTCGCCGGCTTCCCGCGCGAGTGCGAGCAGCGGGAACGTCTCGAGATCCGGGGCGTAGAACTCGAGGACGACCCCCGCGCCCAGGTCGAGCGTTGGCACAGGCGTCGCCGCGCGCTCCGGGTACGTCAGCGCGAACGAGATGGGCACGCGCATGTCCGGATGGCCGAGATGCGCGAGCGCGGCGCCGTCGCGGAAGCGCACGAGGGCGTGAACGGTGGAGGTCGGGTGGATCACGACGTCTATCTCGTTGTAGTCGAGGCCGAACAGGAAGTGGGCCTCGATCAACTCGAGCCCCTTGTTGGCAAGGGTCGCCGAGTCGACGGTGATCTTCGGCCCCATGTTCCAGGTCGGGTGTGCGAGCGCCTGCGCCGCCGTCACATCTGCCAGCTCGTCGCGCGAGCGCCCGCGAAACGGGCCGCCGGAGGCAGTCAGGACGAGGGACTCGACCGTGTCGGGTTCTCTGCCCTCCAGGCACTGGTAGGCGGCCGAGTGCTCGCTGTCGACCGGCAGCAGCCGCCCTCCCCCACGCCGCCACGCAGCCGTCGCCAGGTCTCCGGCCGCCACGAGGCTTTCCTTGTTCGCGAGCGCCAGGTCGACCCCTCGCTCGAGCGCCCACAGCGTCGCCGGCAGCCCCGCGAATCCGACGACTCCGTTGAGCACGACGTCCGGCTGCGAGCGCTCCAGCAGCTCCGTCAGATCGCCGCCCACCTGCGTGAGCGGCGCGAGCCCGTCGATCGGCTGCGACCCGGACGCGGCGGCAGCGAGCTCGAGCTCCGGATGCGCGTCGATGATCTCCAGCGCTTGCCGCCCGATCGACCCGGTGGCCCCGAGGAGGGCGATGCGCTTCATCACGCGAAGTGTACGAGCGGGACGTCGCCCCGGATGTCCTTGCCCGTCCGCTCGGGACACGGCCGGCGTCTGACCCCCGGCATGTCCGGAACGGACACTCGGCAAGAAGCGGTTCCGCTCTCGGCGCGCCGGCGGGACACGTCCGGGGTCTGACCCCAGACATGGCTCCGGGGGACTAGTGCGGGGCGAAGGCGCGGATGAGGTAGTACGAGGCGACCGACGCGAACAGGAGGGCGTCGATGCGGTCGAGCATCCCGCCGTGGCCTGCGAGGAGGCGGCCGGTGTCCTTCACGTCCATGTCTCGCTTCAGCGCCGATTCGAAGAGGTCGCCGAGCGGCGCGGCGACGGCGATGACGACACCGAGGGCGAGCGCCTCGCCGATCGAGAGGAAGTCCTGGTTATAGAGCGCGAAGAACGGGACGAGGATCGCGACGATCGTGCCGCCGGCCAGGCCCTCCCAGGTCTTGCCCGGCGAGAGGACCGGGGCCAGTTTGTGCCGCCCGATCAGCAGCCCCGTGAAGTAGGCGAAGGCGTCCGAGGCGAAGACGGTCAGGAGGACGGTGAAGACGGCGAGGCGCCCGTGCTCGGGGATCGCGCGCAGCAGCACCGCATGCCCGAGCCCGAGCCCGATCCAGGCAACGCCGAGCACCGTGGTGCCGATCGCGACCGTCATCGACTGGCGGGTGTCCGAGACGCCCTTCAGCACGAACGCTAGCGCGAGCGTGCTCAGGAAGCCGGCGGTCATCCACGGAATGCCCCCGAGCTGGGCGCCCAGCAACGCGAGGAGCGTCCCGGTGAAGCCGGCCAGAACCAGCGGCCGCAACGGCCGAGTCATCCGGTACAGCTCGTGCAGGGCGATCAGCCCGGCGCCCAGGGCCAGCACCCACATCCACCAGCCGCCGAGGTAGACCAGCCCCAGAACGGCGGGCAAAAGGACGGCCCCGACGACGATCCGCGACCAGAACGACGTCATCGGCCGCCGAACCGGCGCTCCCGGCTCGCGTACTCCGAGAGCGCCGCGCGCAGGTCGGCTTCGCCGAAGTCCGGCCACAGGGTCTCGACGAAGACGAGCTCAGCGTAGGCGAGCTGCCACAAGAGGAAGTTCGAGATGCGCTGGTCGCCCGACGTGCGGATCAGCAGGTCAGGGTCGGGCAGCTGGGGCTCGTAGAGCGCCCGCGCGAACGTGCCCTCGTCGATCTCCTCCGGTGAGAAGCCCGCCTGAACGAGCTTCTTCGCAGCGTCCGCGAGCTCCGCACGGCCGCCGTAATCGAACGCGATCCACAGATCGAGGCGGTCGTTGGTGCCCGTGCGCGCCTCCAGGTCGGCCATCTGCTCCTGCAGCTCGTCGGGAGCCCGATCGCGACGGCCGAGAAACCGGACCCGGACTCCCTGCTCGGCGAGATCCGGCAGCTCGCGCTCGATCGTCTCGCCGAAGATCTCCATCAGCGAGTCGACCTCGTCGGGCGGCCGCGTCCAGTTCTCGGTCGAGAACCCGTACACGACGAGCGAGCCGATGCCGAGGTCGATCGCGGCCTCGACGGTCCGCCGCAGCGCGCGCGTCCCGGCGCGGTGCCCTTCGGCGACCGGCAGACCGCGCGCCATCGCCCAGCGCCCGTTGCCGTCGAGGATGATCGCCACGCACGGAACGGGCTCGGGCTCGGGTTCCGGGAGGCGGGTCTTGCGAAATCGATCGAGCAGGCCCAAAAAAGGCCCTCAGACTTCCAGGATCTCTTCTTCCTTGCGCTTCAGGAGGTCGTCGATCTTGTGGGTGTGTTCGTCGGTCAGCTTCTGAACCCGGTCCTCGGCCCGATGCTCCTCGTCGCTGCCGACCTCCCCTTTGTCGACGAGCTCCTTGAGGTGGTGCATCACGTCCCGGCGCACGTTCCGGACGGCGACGCGTCCGTCTTCGGCCATCTGCCGCGCCACCTTGACGAGCTCCTTCCTGCGCTCCTCCGTCAGCTGTGGGATGGGCAGGCGGATGATCTTGCCGTCGTTCGACGGCGTGAGGCCGAGATCGGACTCCTGGATCGAGCGCTCGATCGCAGTCAATGAGCTCGGATCGAACGGCTGCACCGTGAGGAGGCGCGGCTCCGGGGCGTTCAGCGTCGCGAGCTGGTTGAGTGGCGTCATCGTCCCGTAGTAGTCGACCTGGATCCGGTCCAGCAGGGCGACCGACGCCCGACCGGCCCTGAGGGTGTTGAGCTCGTGATGCGCGGACTCGACGGACTTGTCCATCCGCCGGGTCGCATCCTGGATGAATTCGTCGATCGTCATGAGGCTGCTCCGGAGGTCGGGGTCGAGACGATGGTGCCCACCCGCTCGCCGTCGACGACACGACCGATGTTGCCGTCGGCGAGCGCGAAGACGTGGATCGGAAGGTGATTGTCCATGCAGAGCGACAGCGCCGTCGTGTCCATCACCTTCAGGCCGCGCTCGATCGCCTCGAGATGCGTGATCTCGGGCAGGAACTCCGCGTGAGGATCGACGCGGGGGTCCCCGCCGTAGACGCCCGCTACAGCATGCTTCGCCATCAGGATCGCGTCGGCGCCGATCTCGAGCGCGCGCAGGGCGGCAGCCGTGTCCGTCGTGAAGAATGGGTTGCCCGTGCCCGCGGCGAAGATGACGACGCGCTGCTTTTCGAGGTGGCGGATCGCGCGCCGGCGGATGTAGGGCTCAGCCACCTCGGAGACCTCGATCGCCGAGAGCACCCGTGTGTGCGCCCCCCTTCGCTCGAGCGCGTCCTGGAGCGCGAGTGCGTTCAGCAGGGTCGCCAGCATCCCGGCGTAGTCGGCGGTCGCACGGTCCATCCCTGCTGCCGCGGCGGCCATGCCCCGGTAGATGTTCCCGGCGCCGACCACGATCGCGATCTCGACGCCCTGCCGCTGGACCTGAACGATCTCGCCGGCAACGGACTCGATCCGCTCGGGATCGAGCCCGTACTCCTTCTCGCCCATCAGGGCCTCGCCGGAGAGCTTGAGCAGGATCCGGTGAAAGGCCGGGCGGCCGCTCGCGGCGCTGGCTTTCGCTTCTTCGATGCTCGCCACGGCTAGCCGAGCTGGAGCCGCTCGAACTCGAGCACTTCCGCTCCCTCGTCCCCGAGCGCCTCGCCGACCGTCTTCCCCGTGTCGTGGATCCACGGCTGCTCGGTCAGCACCTGTGAGGCGAAGAAGCGCTTGTTGAGCATCCCCTCGACGATCTTCTCCCGCGCCTGCTCGGGCTTCGACTGCACCTCGTCCGAATTCGAGTAGATCTCCCGCTCGGCGGTGAGGACGTCGTCGGGAACGTCTTCGCGGCCGATCCACTGGGGCGACGAGGCGGCGATGTGCATCGCGACCTTGCGCGCCGTCTCCTTGGAGCCACCGCGAAGCTGGACGAGCACGCCGAGCTTGTTCGCGGGCGGGTGCGCGTAGCCGTCGATCAGAGCGCCGTTGACGGCCTCGAACCGCGCAGCGCCGGCGACGACGATGTTCTCGCCGAGCTTGCCGGAGAGCTCCTGGCGCTTCTGGTCGAGCTCCCCCTCCGCGCCCGGGCCGTCCCTTTCCACGGCCTCGAGCACTTGCTTCGCGAAGTCGAGGAACTCCTCGTTGTTGGAGACCGGCTCGGTCTCGCAGCCCACGGCGACGATCACGCCGCGGCCGCCGTCGTCGGCCACGCGGTAGCCGACCTTGCCCTCGGTCGTCTCGCGCCCGGCCCGCTTGGCGGCGTTGGCCATACCGCGCTCACGAAGGAGCTTCTGGGCCGCCTCGAGGTCGCCGTTCGTGTCCTGGAGCGCGCGCTTGCAATCCATCATCCCCGCGCCCGTGAGATCGCGGAGCTCCTTGACGAGTGCCGCCGAGATCTCCGTCACGACGGCTCCTCTGTCGGGGGCTCGGAGGGAACGGGCGGCGACGCGACGCCGCTTGCGACCTCTTCCCCCGTGCTCTCGTGCGCGCCGACCTGCTCGTAGGCCGGGTCTTCGGCGACGGCATCGCCCTCGGCCGGCTGCTCGCCCTCGGGGGCAGGCTCGGCCGTCAGCTCCTGAGGTGTCACCTTCGCCTTGCCGGCCTCGATCGCCTCGGCGATCACGCGTGTGACGAGCGAGCACGAGCGGATCGCGTCGTCGTTGCCCGGCACGACGTAGTCGGCCTCGTCCGGGTCACAGTTCGTGTCGACGAGCGCGATGATCGGTAGCCCCAGCCGCCGGGCTTCGCGCACTGCGAGCTGCTCCTTCCGCAGGTCGACGACGAACACGGCGTCCGGCTGCTTGCGCATGTCCGCGACGCCGCCGAGGTTCGTGTCGAGCTTCTCGAGCTCGGCCAGCATCGCGATCCTCTCCTTGGACGGGAGCAGGTCGAGCTGCCCGTCGTCGCGAAGCCGCCGCAGCTCGTGCAGGCGCTCGATGCGGTTCGAGATCGTTCGCCAGTTCGTGAGCAGGCCACCGAGCCAGCGATGGTTCACGAACGGCATCCCGACACGCTGTGCCTCCTCGCCGATGGCGTCCATTGACTGCTTCTTCGTGCCGACGAAGAGCACCGAGCCCCCTCGCTCGGCGAGGTTGCGTGCGAACGCCGCCGCCTCCTCGAGCCGCTCGAGGGTCTGCTGCAAATCGATGATGTAGATCCCGCCTCGCTCCCCGAAGATGAACCGCTTCATCTTCGGGTTCCAGCGGCGAGTCTGGTGGCCGAAGTGAACACCGGCCTCCAGAAGCTCTCGCATGCTGACGACTGCCATGGGCCGAGCCCCTTTCTCTGGTTTGCGTCGGACTGCTGCCGACGGGACTGGATGGAACCGGCGCGTCGTCTGCGCCGGCACCGCCACCCAGCCGATCCGCCGGGTCGGTGTCGGAAACGGCTGCATGGTACCAGCGGCCCCGTGGCTCGAACCCGGCTCGATTCCTCACGTTCTCGACGACGGGTGCCGATACGAGAGGCGTGATGGTGGGGATGGGAGAAACCTCGCAGGCACTCTCGAGGCTCGCGGACGAGATCCGCGTCGAGGCGTGGGAGCTGGCCCTCGGCGTCGTCGAGGAGGGCCTGCACGACGACACCATCCCTCCGCTCGCTCGGCTCGGCCGAATCGGCCAGCTCGGGGACATGCCCACGTTCATCGCCGAGCTGGCGCAGCAGCTCGTCCATCCCCAACCGGACCGCCTGCGGCGCGGCAGCCCGCTCGCCGCGCTGGTGCGCGACCATGCCCGCGAGCGCGAGGCACTCGGCTTCGCGCCGCGCGACATCGTCACGGAGTTCCTTGTGCTGCGTCGCGTCCTCTGGCAGCTCGTGCAGGAGCGCAGTGCCAGCCTCGAGGCCGGCGACGTGCTCGTGCTGGAGAAGCGGCTGAACGACGCGATCGACCAGCTCGTGACGGAGTGCGTGGTCGCGTACTTCGACCGCGCCACCTCCGAGCTCGCCTACAAAGCACGCCACGACGCCCTGACCGACCTCCTCAATCACGCAGCGTTCAGCCGCGAGCTGGAGCTCGAGCTCGAACGGGCCGGCCGGTACGGGCACGGCGTCACGCTCGTGTTCTTCGACTTCGACAATTTCAAGCAGATCAACGACAGCTACGGCCATCGCGAAGGCGACCGTGCGCTCCGTCGGATCGCCCAGCTGCTCCAGGCCGAGCTCCGGCAATCGGACCTCGCAGGGCGGATGGGCGGGGACGAATTCGCAGCCTTCCTGGTCGAATCGGACGAGGAGACGGGCCCGAATTTTCTCGAGCGCCTCCACGCCAGGATCGATGAGCTCTTCGCATCCGGGGAGCTGTCCGTTCCCGTCGCGCTCAGCGCAGGCCTCGCCCAGTACCCGTCCGAGGGTCGCGACGTCGACGCGCTGTTCAGGCTCGCGGACGAGCGCCTCTACGAGGCGAAGCGCGCCAAGGTCGCCTGAAGCTCGGGCGGCAAGGGCGACTCGACGGCGACGCGCTCACCCGTGAACGGGTGGGGAAAGGCGAGCGACCCCGCATGGAGGAACTGACGCCCGAGCTCGGCGTCGGGGACGCCGTAGGCGGGGTCGCCGACCACCGGCAGCTCGATCGCGGCCAGGTGGACGCGGATCTGGTGCGTCCGGCCCGTCTCCAGCGTCACGGCCAGCAGCGCGTGTTGCGGCAGGAGGCGGAGGACCTCGAAGTGCGTGACCGCCTCCTTCGGTGCGTCGGTGTCCAGGGACCGGCGCATGGGCTCGTGGCGGTCGCGCCCGATCGGCGCATCGATCCGGCCGCGCCGCGATCGGGGGCGGCCCTTGACGAGAGCCGTGTACCGGCGCTCGAGCTGCCGGTCGCGGATGAGTCCCTGAAGCCGGTCGTAGGCGGCCTCCGAGCGTGCGACGACGAGGAGCCCGGATGTGTCGCGGTCGAGGCGGTGGACGATGCCAGGGCGCTCGGGCACCTCGCCTCCGGCGATGTCGTGCCGCAGCAGCGCGTGGACAAGGGTCCCGCGGGAGTACCCGGGCGCAGGATGAACGACGAGACCGGCCGGCTTGTCGACCACGAGCAGGTGCTCGTCCTCGTACGCGATTCGAAGCTCGCGCTCCTCGGGGACGAGCGGCGGCTCGACGGCGGGCGCCGCTTGGAGCTCGAGCACCTCCCCTCCCCCGAGCCGATGCCTCTTCGGCCGTTGCTCCCCGTCGACGCGCACCGCGCCCGCCCCGAGCAGGCGCTCAGCCTCGGCGCGCGAGCCGACCTCGGGCAGGGAGGCGACGAACCTGTCGAGCCGCTCGCCGGCTGCGCCGGCGGGAACGCGCGTCCGGACGATCAGCTTCGGCGAGGGCCGCCGAACATCACGGCGGAAAAGAGGATCGCGACGCCGACGACGATGAACGTGTCGGCGAGGTTGAACGCAGGCCAGTAGCGGAAGTCCAGAAAGTCCGTCACGTGGCCGAGGCGGATTCGATCGACCAGGTTCGAGGCGCTGCCGCCGATCAGCAGGCCCAGCGCGACCGGCAGGACGGGGTGCCGCGAGCCAGAGCGGGCGAAGAAGACGAGCATCCAGCCCACTGCAAGCGCGGTCAGCGCGGTGACGAGCGGGGTCGCGCCGGCGAAGAGCCCGAAGGCGATGCCGGAGTTCTCGACGTGGTGGATCGAGAACGGCCCCACCACGCGGACGCTGTCGTCGAGGGCCAGCTGGCTGGAGACGATGTGCTTCGTCGCCTGGTCGGAGACGACGGCCGCCAGCGCGACCGAGCCGAGGCCGAGCCAATGTGGCCAGCGCGCGGCCAGAGAACGGCTCGCGACCGAGATCGGCGTCAGGGCGTCGGTCGAGGATCCGACGCGGACGTCGACGGCCCGCGGGGCCTCGCTCACGTGCGTCCCCTGCGAGCGTCCTCGGCGCACAGGGTTGCCCAGGGAAGGTACTCGAGGCGCTCGGGCTCGACGGTTCTGCCGCACGCCTGGCATGTCCCGTACGTCCCCGCGTCGATCCGCTCCAGTGCAGCGTCGATCTCGCGGAGAACGTTCGACGAGTTCTCCTCGAGCGTGTAGTCGACCTCACGGCCGACGGTTTCCGTCGCCGTGTCGGCCGGATGGTTGTCGGCGCTGCCCGAAACGAGCTCGCCGATCTCGTCCTCGAGGGAGCGGGAGTTCTCGTCGTGGAGGTAGGCGATCGCGTCCTTAACCTTCTGCCGCTCGGCGACGAGCTTCTCCCGGAAGTGCTCGGTGTCGATCTGCGTGCTCACGATTCGGCCGTCAGACGGCGGTTCGCCTCCCTCTCGTCGATCCCGGTCAGCTCGACGATCTTCTCCCGCCCGGAATGCCCCGAAACGAGCGCGACACTCGCCCGCGGCAGCTCGAGACGCTCGGCGAGCAGCCGGAGCACGGCCTCGTTCGCCTTGCCGCCTTCGGGCCGGGCGGTGACGCGGACCTTCCAGGCCGTGCCATGCCTGCCGATCGACTCGCCGCGTCCACCCGGGGACACTCGTAGGCGAAGCCTGCTCCGCGTCATGCGGCAAGTATAGGTTCGGGAACGAAGCCTCCTCAGGCCGCCTCGGCCTGCTCCTCCGTCGACTCCTCCCCGGCGTCGTCGACCGCGTCGAGTGCCGCCTCGAGCAGGGCTTTTACACGCCGCACTTCGGCCCGCAGCCGTTCACGCTCGGCGAGTGCGTCGAGCGTGATCCGGCGGGCCTCAGCGTGTGCCTCCTCGAGCACGAGAGACGCCTCGCGCCGCGCCTGGTCCTTCAGCTCGTGGGCCGCCTGCTCGGCGCTCGTCAGGGTGGAGCGAAGAAGGCTCTCGAGGTCTCTGTGCCGTGCCAGATCGGTCTCGAGCTGCTCGATCCGCTCCGCGAAGTCCGCGCGCTCACGCCAGACGATCTCGAACGAGTCGACGACCTCGTCGATCGTCCGCTCGACGTCGGCGGGTCGATAGCCGAGCAGGCCGCGCCTGAACTCGAGATGCCTCAACTCGACGGGTGTGTAGGCCATGGCGGCCCTCCTTTTCGGTCAGAAGCTGTCGAAGATCGCGTCCACCACCCGCATCAACAGGAACAGGACGAAGATCGCGACGACCGGGGAGAGGTCGAGCGGCCCGAACGACGGCAGCAGCCGGCGGAACAGGCGCAGGTACGGCTCGCAGACGTCGCGCAGGAAGTCCTGGATCCGCCGCAGCCACGGTGAGTACGGGAGCCGCACCCACGACGTGATGATGTAGGCGAAGATCAGGAGGACGTAGACCCAGATGAAGTCGTCGATGAAGCGGTTCGCGGACGACGCCGCGTCGAAGAGCAGGACCGATCCGGGGCCTACGCCCATGCGGGGAGTTTCGGCTTCATCGAAGTAGTTCCTACGCGCGGGGGCGCCGTCAGGCCTGATTGAAGAAGCCGCCGTGCTCGAGCAGGCGCGCGCGTTCTTCGGCAGAGACCTCGACGTTGCGCGGCGTCAGGAGGAACACCTTGTCCGCGACCCGCTGCATCCCGCCGTCGAGCGCGTAGGTGAGGCCGCTCGTAAAGTCGATGAGCCGCTTCGAGAGCTCCTGGTCGGTGCCCTGGAGATTCAGGATCACCGGGATCCCGTCCTTGAACTTGTCCGCGATCTGCTGCGCGTCCTGGAACGTATGCGGGACGACCAGATGCACGCGCACCGAGGGCACCGGCGTCGGGCCGGGCATCGGCGAGACGTCTGCGCTGCGCCGGCGTGGGCGGATCACGGCCGTGCGAGCCGCCGCGTCCGCGTCGGGATCCGTCCAGTCGTCGAACTCCTGCCGTCGGCGCGGCGTGAGCCGGCGGACGTTCGGGCGCTCGCTGTACGTCCGCCCGAGCTCCTCCTCGGTGACGTAGCCGTCCTCGTCCCACTCGTCGTCTTCCTCGGCGATCCCGAAGTAGACGAGCGTACGGTTCCAGACGTCTGCGAAGCCCATTTCCAGGGATATTAACCGCGGTACAACACGGAGCCTATTCGGATGAGCGTGGCGCCCTCCTCGACTGCGACCCGGTAATCCTGGCTCGTCCCCATCGAGAGCTCTCCCAGGCCACGCACCTCCGCGAGCTCGCGTAGGCGCCGGAAGTACGGCCGCGACGCCTCGGGATCGTTCGCCTCGGGGGGCATGGTCATCAGCCCGCGAACCCGCGGATACGCCGCCAGCAGGCCGTCGAGCTCGGATTCCGACACGCCCGACTTCGTCTCCTCGCCCGAGAGATTCACCTCGACCAGCGCGGGAATCTCGAGGCGGCGCGCGGCCGACTCGGACGCGAGCGAGTGGACGAGCTCGCAGATTCCGTTGACCGTCCTGGCCTTCCGGCTCTGCAGGTGACCGATGAAGTGCCAGCGGAACCGTTCGCCGTGGACGGCATGCTTCGCCTCGAGATCCTGTGCGCGGTTCTCGCCGACGACCTCGATGCCGGCCTCGGCGAGCAGCCCCAAATCGTCGATGGAGACGTACTTCGTCGCGGCGACGATCGTCACGTCCGGGCCCACCTCGGCGCGTATACGCTCGTAGCGCGTCCGGATCTCGTCAGGTGACATAGCCGAGCAGGCCCTGGCGGCCGGTGATCCCCCGGTCGCGACGGTGGGAGAAGAAGAGCTCGGGGTGGCAGAACGTGCACAGGTCGAGCCGCTCGACCGTCCCGCATCCCGCCTCGCGGAGCGTCGCCTCCGTCGCGCTCCAGAGATCGAGCCTCCCGTCGCGGACGATTCCGTTGCCGAAGCGGGCCTGAAACGGGCCGGCCACGTCGTCCTTGACCTCGTAGCAGCACGGGCCGATGCCCGGGCCGATCGCCGCCGCGAGCCCCCCGCCGCCGAGCGCCCGCGCCGCGGCCTCGACGACCCCGGCGAGCAGCCCGCGCCAGCCGACGTGCACGATCGCCAGGGCAGGCTTCGCACCGTTCGCCCGCGCGAGCGCGACGGGCAGGCAATCGGCGGCGATCACCAGCATCGCCTCGCCGGGCGTGTCGCTCCAGAGAGCGTCGCACGCGTCGAACTCGGTGCCTGGGGTGACGATCCCGAGTGGCCTTGCCCGCGCGACGTCGGCGCCGTGCCGCTGGTACGCCATCGCGGCGCGGCCGGGGTCCGCACCGGCTTCGAGGCAGAGGCGGCGCCGGTTCTCCGCCACGTTCGCAGGCTCGTCCTGCGTCAGGAGACCGAGGTTCAGCGACTCGTAGGCAGCCGCGCTGACTCCCCCGGCGCGGGTCGAGAACGTGACCGCATACGGCCCGGGCGCATCCCAGCGGATCACCCTTGCAGGAGCTCCCGGGCGGCCTCAAGCTCGGACTCGCGGCCGTCCAGCTCGCCGTTCAGCTTCCGCCGCCGCAGCTCGGTGAGAATCTCCCCCACCCGCGGCGACTCGTCGAGGCCGAGCTCGGCCAGGTCGGCGCCAGTCACCTCCAGCCGGACGTCTCGGAGTCCACGGAAGTAGTCGTGCAGCGGCTCCAGGTCCGCCAGGGCGAGGGCGAACAACGGCGCGTCCGGCGCGTAGCGGTCGGCGAGCGCGACGATCTCCGCCGGCTCGACCTGCTGCTCCGCGAGACGCTCGACCAGGCGGGTGCCCACCGTGACGGCCGCGGCGACCTGTTCGGCATCGCGACGGCGCACCTTCAGCCGCTGCAGCCACACGTAGACCTCCTCCGAAGGGAGCTTCCGCGCGAGCGCAGCTAGCCCGAGGCGCCATCCCGGCGCGTCCACCTCGTACTCCCGTGCGAGCGCCCGCATACGCGCGAACAGGCGGACGGCCTCCGGATCGGCCGCGAGATGCGGATGGATCGCCCGGTCGGCGCCGAGCTCGGCGAGCCTCAGGATCGAGTGCTCGACGTCGCCCTCCTCGAGCAGGGCCACCAGCTCGTCGCGCAGGCGTGCGGAGGACAGGTCGCCGACGAGGCCCATCTCGATGCATCCGCGCGCGAGCCGCACTGTGTGATCGTCCATCCGGAAGCCGTAACGGTTCTCGTAGCGGACGGCTCGGAAGATCCGCGTCGGATCGTCGATGAAGGAGAGGTTGTGGAGGACACGGATCCGCCGCTCGGCGAGGTCCGAGCGGCCCCCGAACGGATCGACGAGCCAGCCGAAGTCCTCGCCCTTCAGCGAGACGGCCATCGCGTTGATCGTGAAGTCGCGCCGGAAGAGGTCCTCGCGGATCGACGCGTGCTCGACGGACGGGAGTGCGGCCGGTGCGTCGTAGAACTCCGTCCGGGCCGTGACGACGTCGATGCGCTCGCCGTCGCCGTAGATGACGACGGCCGTGCCGAATTTCTCGTGGGCGCGCACGCGGCCGTCGAGGGCGTCGGCGAGCGCCTGGGCGAACGCGATCGCGTCGCCCTCGACCGCGATGTCGACATCGAAGCTCTGCTCCCGAAGCAGGATGTCGCGCACGGTGCCACCGACGAGGTAGACGCCGTCGTAGGGCTCGCCGAGCGCGGCGATCGCCTCGAAGGCCGGCGCCAGTCGCTCCAGGCGTGCGAGCTCGTCGGCCAGCGAGGCCGACGGCCCGCCGAGCCGCTCCGGTCGCTCGCCCAGCGCGCGCAGGACGTCGCTCCTCGTGACGACGCCGGCGAGCTTTCCGTCGCGAAGGACGGCGACGCGGCCGTCGCCGGCCCCGAACAGCCGCTGGAGCTCCGTCAGGGGCGTGTCCTCCGCGCACGTCGCGACGCGCGAGCTCATGATCCCCCGCACCGGCGCGTGCGAGAGCCCGTGCGAGATCGCCTTGTCGAGATCCTCCCGGTCGACCGCCCCGAGCACCTCGTCGCCCGCGGTCACGAGGATGCCGCTCTGGCCGAAGCGCTGGCACTCGACCATCGCGTGCGCGACCGTGTCGTCGGCGCCGACGGTTCGCGCAGGGGTCGACATCACGTCGCGCGCGCGGGCAGGCTCGTGCACGGCATCGCCGAGATGCTCGAGCAGCTTCCGGCTTGCCTCCCCGACCGGCCCGCGGAAGATGGCTGAGGCCGCCTGTGCGTGACCGCCGCCGCCCAGCGACTCGGCCAGCGTCGACGCGTCGAGCTCGGGCACGCGGCTCCGGGTCACCGCGAACGTGCGCTCGTCCATCTCGACGAGGACCGCCAGCGCGGCGCAGTCGGTGAGGTCGACGATCTTGTGCGCGAGGTTCGAGATGCCTTCCACGTACTCCGGCCAGGAGACGGCCGTGAGGAGCACCTCCACTCCTGCGGCGTCGTGCGGCTCGAGCGCCTCGAGCAGCGAGGTCAGAAGCTCGCGCTCCAGCTCGACGAGGGGCGTGTGGAGGAAGCGGGCCACGAGGTGCTGGTTCGCGCCGTGGCGGAGACACCACCCGAGCGCCTCGGCATCCCGCTGCCCCGCGCTCGCGTAGGTGAGCGACCCGGTGTCCTCGTGGATGCCGAGGGCGAAGGCGGTGGCCTCGAGAGGCGTCACCTCGAGCTCGCGCTCGGCGAGGACGCCCACGAAGGTGGTCGTCAGCGCGCCGTCCTCCGAGAGCACGACGTTTTCCGCCGCCGCCCAGTCGGGCGCGTCGTCGCCGTGGTGGTCGAAGACGACCTTCTCGACGGCGGGGTCGAGCGCGACCGGCTCGAGCTCGCCGAGCCGACCCGCGTGGACGGTCTCGACGACGATCAGCCGCCGGATCGCGTCGACCTCGAGCCGTGACGACTCGACGACGAAGTCGAGCTCGTCCGCGTGCAGCCGGTAGAACTCGCGCACGTTGCGGTTGAGCGACCCGGAGACGCACACGACCGCATTCGGATAGAGCCGCCGGGCGGCGAGCGAGGCCGCGAACGCGTCGAAATCCGTGTTGCCGTGGGTGGCGATGACCTCTTCGGCCCTCATCACCCTCCATTGTGGAGTCAGAGGGCGGCGATCGCCTCGATCTCGACCTTCGCGCCCGAGGGCAGCGCGGCGACCTCGACCGTCGAACGCGCGGGCGGCGACGAGCCGACGTGGCGCGCGTAGACCTCATTCATCGCCCCGAAATCGCCGAGGTCGGCGAGGAAGACCGTCGTCTTGACGAGCCGGTCGAGTCCGGTGCCCGCCTCAGCAAGGATCGCCGCCAGATTGGCGAAGATCTGCTCGGTCTGTTCCTCGACCCCGCCCGAGATCTCCTCGTGGTCGGGCTTGAGGCCCAGCTGGCCAGAGACGAAGACGAACTCGCCCGTCCGGATCGCCTGGGAATAGGGCGCGCCCTGGAAGGGCGCCGGTGCGTGCTCGGTCCGGATCACCGACTTCGCCTGCGTGGCCATCGCTACTCCTTTCGTCGGGGACGGCAGCTCTGCGCCAGCGCCACGCCGAGCGCCTTGAAGATCGCCTCGAGCACATGCTGCGTGTCGCGGCCCTCGACGAGCCGCACGTGCAGGGTCAAGCCGGCGCCTTCGGCCAGCTCGTTCAGGAAGCGTGCGACGAGGTCCGTCGCGAGACCGCCGACGCCCATGTCCGACAGGTCGACGTTCGAGACGACGAGCGGGCGGCCCGATGCCTCGAGCGCCACGTGCGCGAGTGCCTCGTCTGCCGGCAGGACGGCCGAGCCGTGCCCGCGCGCCCCCTCGACGCGCAGCGCCTCGGCGAGCGCCTGGCCGAGCGCACGGCCGGCGGCGGCGACCTCGGCGTCGGGTTCCTCGGGCGCGATCTCGAGCGCGAGGTCGAAGCCGGCATTCTCCGCGAGCAAGGTCAGGAGGTGGTCGAGCACCGGGATGCCGGTGTCGACGGTCGCGCTCCCGGAGCCCTTGACGTCGACGCGTGCCTGCAGCCGGCCTTCCTCGCCCGCGTAGCCCACGGCGGTCATCCCTCGACGCGCTCGATGCGGGCTCCGAGGCTGCGCAGCCGCTCGTCGATCCGCTCGTAGCCGCGGTCGATCTCGCCCACGTTGCCGATCGTCGAGGTTCCCTCGGCGCAGAGGCTCGCGATCAGCAGGGCCATCCCGGCGCGGATGTCCGGGCTCGCCATCCGCTGTCCGACGAGCCGGGCGGGTCCGGTGACGACGGCGCGGTGCGGGTCGCAGAGAATGATCCGGGCGCCCATCGAGACGAGCTTGTCGACGAAGAACAACCGGTTCTCGAACATTTTCTCGAAGATCAGGACCGTCCCGTGCGCCTGCGTGGCGACCGCGAGCGCGATCGACGTGAGATCGGCCGGGAACGCGGGCCACGGCCCGTCCTCGATCTTCGGGATCTGGCCGCCGAGGTCGTCCTGCACGACGAGCTGCTGGTTCGGCGGGACGCGGAGCCTTCGGCCGTCCAGCTCGACGGTGATCCCGAGCCGTTGGAACGAGGGCAGGATCGGCGCGAGATCGGCCGCCACGACGTCCTCGATCGTCACGTCTCCGCCGGTGACTGCCGCGAGGCCGATGAAGCTCGCCACCTCGATGTGCTCCGGTGCGATCCGCCACTCGCCGCCGCCGACCGACGGGACGCCGCGGACGGTCAGCACGTTCGACCCGATTCCCTCGATCTCGGCGCCGAGGACGACTAGGAAGCGGCACAGATCCTGGACGTGCGGCTCGCAGGCCGCGTTGCCGATCACGGTCTCGCCGGCCGCGAGCGAGGCGGCCATCAACGCGTTCTCGGTCGCCATCACGCTGGCCTCGTCGAGGAAGACGCGCCCTCCCCGCAGGCCGTCCGTCCGCATCTCGTAGCGGCCGTTGACGTCGATGTCGGCGCCGAGCTCGGCCAGCGCGTGGATGTGCGGATCGAGCCGCCGGCGGCCGATCACGTCGCCGCCGGGGGGCGGTACCGTTGCGCGCCCGACGCGGGCCAGCAGCGGCCCGGCGAGCAGGAACGAGGCCCTGATGCGGCTCGCCAGCTCCTCGTCGATCTCGCTCGTGGAGACCTCCGCCGCCTGGACTCGAACCTCGTTCGGCCCGGTCCAATCCGCTTCCGCACCGAGGTGAGCAAGCAGCTCGACCATCGTCTCGACGTCCCTGATCCGCGGCACGTTCGACAGCGTCACTGGCTCCTCCGTGAGCAGGCACGCGGCGAGGATCGGCAGCGCGCCGTTCTTGTTCCCGGCGGCGGTGATCCGGCCGTTCAAGGGCTGCGCTCCCTCGATGACGAACGTCTCCATGAGCGCGTCGGCGACAGCGGTCGACGGCATCGGCGCGGCTATCGTACTGGCCCGTGACGCCGACCCGCGAACAGGCCTGGAATACGCTCACGAAGTACACGCAGAGCGAGGCCTTGCGGCGCCACGCGCTCGCCGTCGAGGCCTCCGTGGCCGCCTATGCACGCAGGCTGGACGGCGACGAGGAGCTCTGGCGCGTCACCGCTCTTCTGCACGACTTCGACTACGAGCTGCACCCCACCCTCGACCAGCATCCGCAGGACGGCGCACCGATCCTGCGCGAGGAGGGCTACCCGGAAGACGTGGTCGAGGGCGTCCTCTCGCACGCGGAGCACCTCGGCCTCCCGCGCGACACGCCGATGAAGAAGGCGCTCTTCGCCTGCGACGAGCTGTCCGGGTTCATTCACGCCTGCGGCCTGGTTCGCCCCGACGGGATCGAGACCCTCGAGCCGAAATCAGTCCGCAAGAAGCTCAAGCAGCCGTCCTTCGCGGCCGGAGTCAACCGCGACGACGTCTACAAGGGCGCGGAGGAGCTCGGCGTCGAGTTGAACGACCACATCGCCTTCGTCACCGAGGCGATGAGGCCAATTTCGCGCGAGCTCGGCCTTCGGACTGCGGCCGACGGGGGCTAGCATCAGTCGACGGCCGAGACGAGGCGCTCGACGTCCTCGTCGCTCGTCCAGTAACCGCAGCTCGCGCGCAGCATCCCTGTACCCGGCAGGTCGCGGATGACGACTCCCTGCTCGTATGCCCGAGCGGCCTGCTCGGTCGGGTCGCCCTCGGGCCTGAACGAGACGAGCGTTGCGTGCCCGGGCTCCGTGACGACCTCGAACCTCCGCTCGAGTGCCGACCTGCACGTGGCGGCCGCCTCGGCCGCCCGGGCGAAGCGCCAGTCCGGTGCGCCGTCCATCGCTGCCGCCAGGCCCGCGAGCGACGGCACCGAGACCCAGCCCGAGTCGAATCTCTGGGCACCTTCGCGCGGAACGAACGCCCCGTCCGGGTCGTACGACTCCTGCGCGAAGTAGGTCGGGAGCCCGATCCGCAGCGAGTCCGGATCCGCCACATACAGCGCTCCGAGCGGATCGGGCCCACACAGCCATTTCTGGCACGAGACCGTGTAGAAGTCGGTCCCGTTCGCGTCGACCGGAATCGCCCCGGCCGACTGGGCGCCGTCGACGAGCACCGGCAAACCGGTCTCGCGCCGGAGGTCGTGCACGGGAACGACATGGCCGGTCGTCCAGAGCACGTGCGAGACGGCGATGAGCCGGGTGCGATCCGTGACGCGGGCAAGGATGCGATCCCGCGCCTCGTTCGCCGGCCGGCCCGCAAGGTTCGCGACGACGACCTTCGCTCCCGAGGTGTGAAGCGGGAGAACGAGGCCCGGATGCTCCGAGTCCGTGGTCACGATCTCGTCCCCTTCCCTCAGCTGCAGCCCGGCCATGACGACGTGGATCGCGTCCGTCGTCGACATGGTCAGCGCGACCCTGCCGGCCGGGACACCGAGCAGCCTCGCGATCCGGTTGCGCACGCCCTCGCGCAGCTCGAGCATCAGCTCGAAGTACGGGCGCCCGCCACGACCCCGCTCGACGTCGTTCACAGCGTGCTCGGCCATCGCGTCACCGGCTGCGCGGCTCAGCGGCCCCATCGTGCCCGCGTTCAGGTACGCGTAGCGCTCGAGCACGGGAAACTGGGCGCGCGCCTCCTCGAACGTCACGCCGCCCGCGCCTCTACCGGGGTGTGATCGGAAAGCACGCGCCCGCCGACGCGACGGCGGTCGCGCGGCCACCGCTCGAGCGATTCGACCACCGCGCCTCGCACGAGAACTTGGTCGATCCCCTCCCCGGCCGGAGGGGAGAAGCCCCAGCCCGCGCCCGCAAGCTCCGTCTGTGTGGCCGACCGCGCCGCGGGAACGTTGAAGTCGCCCGCGAGCACGCAGACGTCTTCGGGAAGGGCTAGTCCGTCGGCGAAGACGGCGGCGCGGAGGAGCTCCGCGTCGGCGAGCCGCTGATCCGCCGGAAAGCTCGTCGTGTGCAGGTTCGCCACGACCAACGTGCGGCCGTCGGGCATGCGTGCGCGTACGGCCTGGACGACGCGGCGCTCCTTCGCCCACGCGAAGCGCGCGAGGAGGCCGAGACCGAGCCACTCGCTTTGGGCGCGCCGGTATCCGCGGGGGTTGAGCTGGAGGGCGGCGTGCGCGAGCAGCCGTGCGTCGGCGGGCAGCAGGATCGCGTTGGCCTGGCCCGAGACCGCCGACCGGAAGAGGCCGTGGTTGACCGACGTGATCCGGAAGCCGAGCTCGGCCGTGATCGGCAGCGGCCCCAGCCGCGGCGGCTGCGCGACGTCCGTGACGGCGAGCATGCCGCTCCACTCTTCGAGGTACTGCAGAGCCCAGGCAGGCAGCTCCTGCAGGCAGACGACGTCGGGGCCGTCGGCGCTGACGAGCCGCACCATTTCGGCGAGGTAGGCGCTGCGCTCGGGCGGCTTCGTGTTGCCATGAAAGAGGTTCCAGGTGCGGATGAGGAGCGCCAAGGCGGGGCTAGTCTAGGCGCGTGTTCCGGCGCCGCTTCGGAGACGTCATCTCGCGGCAGCTCGAGCTGTTCGAGCACGAGCACGGCGACCTGATCCGCGAATGCGAGGAGGCGGAGCGTGCGTACGATCGCGCTCCCCGCGACGAGGCCGAGGAGCGTTACGGCGATTACGCCGACCTGGTGGAGACGGGGACCGAGGCGCTCGCCGACCTCCGCGACCATTTCGCAGCCACCCTCGACGAGGGCGACGACGAGGAGTACGAGGCCGCGTTCAACCGCGCGGTCGCGAAGCGCCTGCCCCGCTTCGCGCTCGAGATCGAGAACCGCTAGCCGTCGACCCCGCCAGCCTCGCCCGGCCTCGCCGGCGCGTGCCCGGCCGGACGCTCCACACCCCACCCTGGGTGGGGAGGAATGTCCACCCGCCACCCGCGGCGAGCGTAGCGCGCACCATCCGACGAGACCGGCACGACTCTGTGCCGACTCAGAACAAATGCGCGGCGAAACCGCCGATGATCGCGCCGTAGACGACGTGGGCGATCAGGTTGCCGATCAGCGTCCGCTCGCCGTAGTTCCGCAGCAGGAAGCCGGGCGGCTCCAGCAACGGCGTTTCCTCGGCGTCCGTCCACGGCGTTCCCATCCGCGGGTGCACCGCCGGCAGCAGGATGGTGACCAGAGCTCCGCCGGCGAACAGGCCGTGCACCAACCCCAGCGCGGCCCCGAAGATCCAGCCCGCGTGGTCGACCGCACGGAAGATCGCGTAGTAGACGAGCGCGAAGATGATCCCGTTCGCGAAATGGACGGCGTACCCGATCACGCTCGCCATACCCCGCTTCGCGGTGAACACGGTCCCGAGCAGGAGCGGGAGGTCCATGCGCGTCCACCCGAGCTCCTGGGCGGCGCGAAGGCTGGTCGTCAGCACGACGGTGCCCACGACTCCCCCGGCCACGGCCCCGCCGAGGGTCATCTCCCCTCCCTCTCCCGCCGCCGGTCGGCGACCGACACCGCCGCGTTGACGAGCGCGAGATGCGTCAGCCCCTGCGGGAAGTTGCCGAGGAAGGCGCCGTTGCTCGGATCCATCTCCTCCGAGTAGAGGCCGACGTCGTTCGCCTGCGCAACGAGCTCGTCCATCAAAGACTCCGCTTCCGGCAGACGGCCCGCGCGGGCGAGCGCGTCGGCCAGCCAGAAGGAGCAGGTCAGGAAGGCACCCTCATCGCCCTCCACGCCGTCCTCGCCCCGGTAGCGGTAGACGAACGGCCCCTCGCGGAGCTCCGCCTGGACCGCGTCGATCGTCCCGAGCGACTGCCTGCTGGTCGAATCGTCGTAGCCGAGGATCGTCATCGTCAGGAGGCTCGCGTCCGCCTCGGCGAGGTCGGCGGCGCGCTTGTACGCGCCGCGCTCTTCGTCCCAGCAGTTCTCGCGCACGAAGGCGCGGATCTCGTCCGCAGTCCGGCGCCAGCGCTCGGAGCGGTCCGGGATATGGCCGGCCTCCGCCAGCGAGCACGCGCGGTCGAGCGCGATCCAGCAGAAGGCCTTCGACTGGGTGAAGTGCGTCTCCGCCTCCCGCACCTCCCAGATGCTGGAATCAGGCTCGCGCCAGTTCTCGGCAACGTAGTCGGCGATCTCCGCCACGTGCTTGCCGATGTCTCCGTCGAGCCCACCGGCGGCCCGCGCGTACAGGCTGACGCACTCGAGCACGTCGCCGTAGACATCGAGCTGAACCTGATTCGCAGCGCCGTTGCCCGCGCGAACGGGCTGGGAGCCGCGATAGCCGGAGAGTCCCCCAAGCTCCTCCTCGGGCGCGTGCGGCGAGCCATCGACGCGGTACAGGATCTGCAGCCGCGGCTGCGTGATTCGGGAGGCATGCATCAACCACCAGAAGAAGGCGTGCGCCTCCTCGGCGTAGCCGAGCCGCAGGAGGGCGTCGATCGACCAGCTCGCATCCCGTAGCCACGTGAAGCGGTAGTCCCAGTTGCGCTTCGCGCCGAGCCACTCGGGCAGCGAGGTGGTCGGAGCGGCGACGATCGCGCCCGAGGGAGCGAAGACCATCAGCTTGAGGGCGAGGACGCTGCGAATGACGGCCTCGCGCCACGGTCCCTCGTACGTAGCCCGCGCGGCCCAGTCCGGCCAGAAGCGGCGCGTGAGCTCGAGGCGCCGCTCAAGGTCGTCGCGTCCGGCGAGCACGAGCGGCTCGGCGTGCGTCCCCGCAACCGTGAGCAGGGGCGCCTCGCCGACTTTTGCGGTGAACTCGCCGACGACGGCGCCGCCGTCGATCCGGCCCTTGCCCGCATCGCAAAGGGTGAGGGCCACGGCGTCGGCCCCGAGGGACGCCACGAACCTCCCCCGTCGATCCTCGAGCTTCGTCTCGGCGGTTCCATAGACGAACCGGGGCTCGAAGCGCCATTCCATGGGCACTTCCCCGGCGAGCACCTCGACCCGGCGAACCACCTCGCGCAGCGGCGTGATCACCGTCGTGTCGGTCAGGGTCATGGCATCGGTGACCCGGACCACCCCCGAGGACGTGCGAAAGGTCGTCTGCAGGACGTTGGAGTCCGGCTCGTAGCTGCGCTCCGCCTCGAACGGCTCCGAGGGCGCGAGCCGAAAGGAGCCGCCCCGCTCGGCGTCGATGATTCGCCCGAACACGGACGGTGAGTCGACGTTGGGGGTGCAGAGCCAGTCGATCGACCCGTCGCGCGCGACGAGGGCGGTGGTCCGGCCGTCGCCGATCACCGCGTACTCGCGAATCGGCGCATACCCGTCGATTCGCTCCACGCCGCCATTATCGGTGACCGAAGTGATGGGCCGCCGGCAGCGACGCGAAGACGTCGCCCCCGTTCGACACCTCCTTCGCGAGCGGGACGAGCGACTCGAACTCGCTGACGAGGACGTTCTGGTTCCGCCCCGATCGTTCGAACTTCCCGCGGGCGAGGATGAGCGGCTCCGCCCGGACGAGCGGCCGGAACCGCTGGTACACGGGCGGCGGGACGATGAGGTTGACCTGCCCGAACTCATCCTCGAGCAGCATGAAGACGACCCCGTTCGCGGTCGCCGGGCGCTGCCTCGCCACCGCCAGGCCGGCCACCGCGATCGCGCGGCCGTTCGGATGGTCGGCGAGTTTGCGGGTCGGCACTGTGCCCTCCGGCAGCCGTGGCCGCAGCAGCGCGAGCGGGTGGACGCCGATCGAGAGGCTCGTCGTCCGGTAGTCGGCGAGCATCCGCTCCCACGCCGTCTGCGCCGGGAGATCCGGTGTCGCGGCGGTCGGTTCGAGCGACAGCGCGAGCTGGCGTTGGGCGCCTCCGGAGCCCGGAACGGTCGCGGGTCGGAACGCGAGGCCGAGCTCCCAGAGCAACAGACGCCGCTCGCCGAAGATGTCGCAGGCCCCCGAGGCGACCAGCACCTCGAGCCTGTCGCGCCCGAGCTCGACCCGCTGGGCCAGGTCTCGAACGCCCTCGTACGGGCCGGCGCGAGCACGCTCCTCGGCCACCGCCTCGGCGCCCGGCTCGCCGAGCGAGTCGACGTACGAGAGCCCGATCCGCACCGCATCGTCCTCCAGCGTGCATTTCGCCGCGCTGCGGTTGACGTCGACAGGACGCACGTCCACCCCACGCCGCTGCGCGTCGCGCACCAGCGACGCCGGCGGGTAGAAGCCCATCGGCTGGGCGTTGAGAAGTGAGCAGAGGAACTCGGCAGGATGGTGGTGGCGCAACCAGGTCGACTGATACGCGAGCAATCCGAACGCGGCCGCATGCGACTTCGGAAAGCCGAAGCCCGAGAACCCGGCGAGCTTGTCGTAGACGAGGTTCGCCGTCGCCGCGTCGACGCCGTTGGCCGCCGCTCCTTCGACGAAGCGGCCGCGGTACGCCTCGATGGCTTCCTCGCTCCGCTTCCGGCTCATCGCCCGGCGCAGCCCTTCCGCCTCGCCGACGGAAAACCCCGCCAGCGCCATTGCCACCTCGAGCACCTGGTCCTGGAAGACGACGACACCGAGTGTGTCGCGGAGCGCCTCGGCGAGCAGCGGGTGGTCGACCGGTGGAACGAAGGCCGGGTCCTCGCGCAGCTTCTGTCGGTGGTCGATGTACGGATGAACTGCCTTGCCCTGGATGGGCCCCGGCCGGACGAGCGCCACCTGGACGGTGAGGTCGTCGAGGTTCTCGGGCCGCGTGCGCAGGAGCGACTGCATCTGCGCCCGGCTCTCGATCTGGAAGACGCCGACCGTGTCCGCACCCTGGATGTCCGCATAGACGTCGGGATCGTCCAGCGGGATGCGGGAGAGATCGAGTGGCTCGTCCCGCCTCGCCGCGATCAGCTCCACGCACTCCTCGACCGCCGAAAGCATCCCGAGCCCCAGAAGGTCGATCTTCAGGAACCCCGCGTCCGCACAGCTGTCCTTGTCCCACTGGACGAGCTGCCGCCCGGCCATCGCAGCCGGCATCACCGGCACGAGCTCGACGAGCGGCCGGCTCGAGATCACCATCCCGCCCGGGTGCTGCGATGCATGCCGGGGCAGGCCGCCGATCTCCTTGCAGAGCTCGCAGAAGGCGCGCCAGCGCGGCGAGCGCAACTTGGTCTCGGCATCCGCGAGGGAGGCCACTTCCTCACCGACCCGGCGCGGGTTCCCCTCGGTGATCCGCGCAAGGCGCTCGAGCTCCGCGTGCGGGAGGCCGAGCGCCCTGCCCACGTCTCGGATCGCGCCGCGCGCGTTGTAGGTCGAGAAGCTGGCCACGAGCGCCGCGTGCTCCCGCCCGTAGCGGTCGCTCACCGCCGGGAGCAGCTTCTCGCGGATGTCGCGGGGGAAGTCGAGGTCGATGTCGGGAACCGCCGCCATCTCATGGTTCAGGAAGCGGCCGAGGGAGAGCCCGGCGGCCACCGGATCGACGTGCGAGAGACCCGTGAGATAGCAGACGATCGAGCCGACGGAGCTCCCACGGCCGCGCCCGGGCGGCAGCAGCGAACGGGGCGAGTCACGGCCGCGCACCTCGACCGCGAGCTCTCGTGCCAGCTCGAGCACCTCCCAGTGCAGCAGGAAGAAACCGGCCAGTCCGAGCCGGTCGATCAGCCTCAGCTCCTCGTCGAGCCTCGCGCGGGCGCGGCGCTCGTGTCCGTTTCCTCCGGCGTAGCGCAGCTCGAACGCTCGCTTGCAGACGGCGGCGAGCTGGGCGATCGCCGGCTCGCCGTTCTCGGAGAAGTCCGGGTAGCGATAGCCGAGGTCCTCCGTCAGGTCGAACTGCAGCCGCTCCGCCAGCTCCTCCGTGCGGGCGACGGCGTCGCGGTCGAGCGGAAACAGCTCGGCGACCTCGTCAGGTGGGCGTAGGACGCTCTCGCGATTGCCGCGCCGCTCCCGCTCGCAGCCGTCGAGCGAGGTGCGATGCCTGACCGCGACGAGGACGTCCTGCAGGGCCGTCCGCGCACGCGCGTGCGCGTGGACGTCTCCCGTCACGACGGTCTGGACGCCGATCGCCTCGGCCAGCTCACGGAGTCGGCCGTTGCGGGCGGCGTCCCCGCGCTCGAACGGCCGCTGCAGCTCGACGAAGAACCGGTCAGGACCGAACGACCGCGCAAGCGCCACGGCGGCGTTCGGGCTCCGCACACCAAGGCCGTCGCGCGAGCAGCCGGACAGGCAGACCAGGCCTTCGTTCCGCTCCTCCAGGAAGGCTTGATCGAGCGCCGGGTCGAGGAGTTCACGCTCCTTGCCCGGTAGCCGCGTCCGGGCGTGTGCGGCGGTCAGCAGCCGGCACAGGTTCGCGTAGCCGGTCGCGCTCTCCACGAGCAGCGTCACGTGCGACCGGTCGGCAAGCGTGACCTCGGCCCCGGTGATCGGGCGGACACCGAAAGCCTTGGCCGCATGTGCGAACTCGAGCGACCCGTAGACGCCGTCGTGATCCGTCAGCGCCAGTGCTGGGTAGCCGAGCTCGGCCGCCTGAATCGCGAGCTCCTCCGGCAGCGAGGAGCCGTCGAGAAACGAATAGGCTGAGTGGGCGTGAAGCTCGACGTATCCCAACCGCTGCTCCTAGGTCCCGGGGAAGGCGAGACGGTTGCCGACCGCCCCGAGCGGACTCTCCGCATCCTCTGCGACCTCGAGCAGCTGATCGTGTCCTGGTTCCGCTACGAGCCGGGCGAGGAAGGGCCGGATCCCCACATCCACCGGCAGCACGCGGACGGGTTCTACGTTCTCGAAGGCGAGGTCGACTTCGGCCTGGGGCCGGACGTCACGCGCGTCAAGGGCGGGCCCGGCACGCTCGCGGTCGCGCCCCGGAACGTCGTCCACACCTTCAAGAACTCGAGTGACGAGACCGCGATTTTCCTCAACATCCACGCGCCGAGCATGGGATTCGGCGACGTCCTGCGCGGACGCGGCCGCGAGCACTTCGACCAGTTCGACCCGCCGCCCGACGGCGGCCGGTCCTTCGACGACGCGATCCTTCAGCCCGCCGGCGAAGGTGAGCGCGTCGAGGGAGAGACCACCTTCCACCTGATCAAGGCGGAGCTGCCCGAGTTGTCCGTCTTCGAGATGACGTTCGCCCCCGACTTCGAGGGGGTCGACCCCCACACCCATGACGACCTCGTCGATTCGTTCCTCGTCCTGGACGGCGACGTCGACTTCGTCGTCGGAGACGAGGTGCAAAGGGCCGGCCCCGGCTCCTTCCTGGCCGCGCCCCCCGGCACTCGCCACGGGTTCTCGATTCCCGGGCCGGCGCCGCTCCGCGTCCTCAATCTCCACGCGCCGGACAGCGGCTTCGCGGGACGCCTGCGGCAGCGTTAGGCTCGTCTCGTGGAGGCGGAAGACCGCTTCAACGAGATCGCCGACGACCTCGCCGCCCAGAACGACGACGTCGAGCTCGGGAAGATGTTCGGCATGCCGACGATCAAGCGAGGCGGTAAGGCGACGTCCGGCTTCTGGAAGGGCTCGATGGTCTTCAAGCTCACGGATGAGGCCAAGCGGGACGAGGCATTGGCTCTCGAAGGCGCCGATCGCTTCGACCCGATGGGCGGCAGGCCGATGCGCGAATGGGTGGTCGTGCCCGCGGCTCATTCGCAGGAATGGCCGCGGCTGGCGCGCGACTCGCTCTGAGACTCCAGCCGCACCGGCTCGCGGCCGATACCGGACCGGTGCGCACACGCATCGCCCTTCCGCTCGTCGCGTCTGTCGCCGTCGCGCTGCTCGCACAGCTCGAGGGGACGATCGTCGCGCTCTGGGCGGCCGACCGCAGCACCGCGTGCAGCGGGGCCGACCCGGCTGAAGGCTGCGCCCTGAACAGCACGATCGCGCTGGTCGCGGGCACCTTCTTCGCCGTCGAGACCCTCGCGGCGACGCTCGTCGCCTTCGTACTCGCCAGGAACGGCAAGCGCGAGGGCGCCCTGCTCGCTGTCGGCGCGCTCGTCTCGGCACTCGCCCTCGAGCACTACTGGCTCCTCACCTAGGCTCGTTGGCTGAACCACCGCTGAGCCTCCCCGTCGAGAAAGACAACGGCGTTCTCGCCGCTCCCGAGTACGAGGTCGAAGTAGCGGCGGTCGACGGGGTCTTCCGTCCACCAGCGATCGACGACGCGCCACTCCTCCCGAACGAGCGCGACCTCCTGCCGGTTCACCCTTCGCGGCGCACCGTCGACGTGCGTCTCGACGAGCGCCGGCTGAGGCGCGTTTATTCGTCGCGCGGAACCAGCAGCGCTCTCTGTTCGGGGATTCGCGACCAGGGAGCGACCTCCACGACGGAACACACTGCGCCGGATCCTGCTCCCGCGCGCACCTGACGGAGTCCTTCGCTGAGGTGGTCGCGCAGCTCGACACCCTCGGTCCGGACGAGCTCGAGCTGCTGGCCGACCGACTGTGCGAGCTCGACCACCTCGAGCCCGAGCCGCGTGACAGGGGCCGGCAGCTCCGCAAGCTTCGGTCCGAGCGCGAGCCGGAGCCGGTCGCGTTGCGCCGTCGCGTCGCGCAGCGTGATCGTCCGCCGCCACGAGCCTCCGCCGACGAGCTTTGCCGACAGCGCCAGCTTCCGCACCGCCCGGTCGCCGCGCTCCGGCCGGGCGAGGAGCCGGTCGAGGAGTGCCCCGAGCGCCCGGCGGAGCGTCAGCTCGTTCGCGACCGCCTCGGGGAACTCGAGCGTCTCCGTCAGCTCGGTCGCAGCCTTCCTCGCGCGGACCTTTCCGCGCTTCTCGCCTCTCGCCAGGCTCCAGGCCCGCCGGCCGTCCGGCCCCAATCGTTCGGCAACGGCGGCGCCCGGTAGCCCAGCAAGCTGTCCAAGCCTTCGCACCCCCAGCTCCTCCAGCTCCTCCCTGCGCTCGGGGTCGACGGGCAGGAGCGTCAGCGGCAGCGGCGCGAGGAACTCGCGCGTCTTCCGGTCGGAGACGATCAGCACCTGGCCCGACCGGGCGACGTTCGCAGCGGCGAGCGCCGCGAACCGGCGGTCGGCTGCGCCGACCCGTGCGTCCCACGCCCCTCCGACCGCGGCCAGGGCGCGCCTCAGCGCCTCCTCGAGCCCGCCGTACAGGCGCTCGACCCCCCGTGTCTCGAAATAGACGCAGCCGACGGCCGCCGGCTCGACGGCGAACCCGGAGTCCTCGAGCCGCTGCAACAGCTGTTCCCATTCGTGCTCGGCGGTCGCCGGGTCCTGCTCGACCAGCGTCAGGTCGGGACAGAGGGATAGCCCCTCTCCGAGCCGCATCCCCGGCCGAACGCCGGCGGCCTCAGCCGCCGCCGTGACCGGGCCGAGGAGAGGCTCTTCTCCCGCCGCCGGGCCAAGCGCTGCCGGCCGCCGCGCGAGGGCGGGGCGCTCTCGGAGCGCGGCCCGCAGCTCGAATCCTGGGATGAGGAGGCATGCGATCACGGTGCGAACATATGTTCTACACGAACACCTGTTCGCTGTCAAGTGCCGCTAGGTCGAGTCGCTCAAAGCGCCTGGATGCCCTTCACGAGGAGCCAGATGCCGAAGCCGAAGCCGAGGAGACCTGGATCCAGCATCCCTGGAGCGTCTCGTTGGTCGAGAACGACGTGCCGCCGAGCGCGACCCCAATCGTGCTGAGCACGATCAGCACGACCGCCGCGCCGGCAGTGAGGGCCGACCCACGCGCGATCGGCCTCGGGCCGGTGAGCGTCGTGAGCTGAACCAGGAAGACGACAGGGCTGATCGCCGCGGCCAGCGCCAGCGGGACGACGTCCCCGAGCAGGTCGCTCATCGCGGCGAATACTGCGGTCTCGACCGTCGACCTTCAAGGCGTCGGCGTTACGTCACCTCTGCCGCCGCTCCGACCATGCGCGTGAATCGCGGTACGACCTCGAGCGTGTTCTCCTGCGTGCACCACCGCAAGTCCTCCTCGAGCCCGGGCGGGCCGTACGTCCGCGCGTTCACTCCCTCCCACGCGCTCGGGTACGCGCGTGCGATCGCCCGGGCAGCGACCGCCGCGTCCGTCGGTTCGCCGTCGAGCAGCTGCAGAATCCGGCCGGCGCAGTAGGCGTCGTCGATCGCAAAAGCGCCCTGGTAGCCGGCGCACACGGCCGTCACGGCCTCTCCGAGCCGGCGCGCTGCCGCCGCAACCGCGTCGAGGTTGAGCAGGCTGCCGAGGAGAACGACGTCGGCGGCCGAGGCGGCGGCCAGGATCGCGCGTGTGCCGTTCGTGGTCGTCATGATCGCCGTCTCGGCGCGCGGCTCGAGATACTCGCGCGGAGACGCGCCGAGGTCGAAGCCCTCGACGAGAACGGCCTGGCGCTCGCCGCCGACGACGGCGGCGTCGCCGAGCTCTTCACGAAGCGCCCGTGCCTCGTCGATCTCCGCGCAGCAGAGCACGCGCCGATAGCCGGCGGCGAGCGCCTGCGCGATCGTCGAGGTCGCCCGCATCACGTCGATCACGATCGCCAGGTGGGCGGGGCCGGCCTCGGCAGGAGTGAACGCAACGTCGAGCCGCATGCGGGCACTACGCTACTCAGCCATGGCCGCTGCAATGAGGTGCTATCGACATCCTGACCGGGAGACGTACATCTCCTGCTCCGAGTGCGGCCGTCCGATCTGTACCGAATGCATGACGCCGGCCCCGGTCGGTCAGCGGTGCCCCGACCACTCAGGCAAGCCGCAGGGGGTCGCGCGCATGACGAGCGGTGTCCGGCGTGCGGCGTACGAGGGCGGTGGCACCGGGGTCGTCACGCGGATCCTGATCGGCATCAACGTCGCGATCTACCTGCTCGAGCTCGCCGGGGGAGCCGGGGTGAACGCCGACTCGGGCTGGGTCTACGTGAACGGCGTCCTCGTCTCGTCCGCGAGCGAGATCGGCGGGCATCTGATCCCCGCAGGAGCCGGATTCGGCAACCTCGTCGGCGTCGCTCACGGGGAGTACTGGCGGCTCCTCAGTGCCGCGTTCCTGCACTACGGACCGATCCACCTGGGCCTGAACATGCTCGCCCTGTACTGGTTCGGCACGCCCGTGGAGCAGTACCTCGGCCGGTTCCGCTTCCTGCTCGTCTACCTCGTCTCCGGACTTGCGGGGTCCGCCGGGGCTCTGATCGTGACGCCGAACTCGCCGACCGTCGGTGCGTCGGGCGCGATCTTCGGGATCATGGGCGCGGCGCTCGTGCTCGAGCGCCAGGGCGCCTACGTGCTCGGCGGCAGTGCGCTCGGCCTGATCGCGATCAACCTCGTGTTCAGCTTCACGTTCGCCGGGATCTCCATCGGCGCCCACGTCGGCGGCCTCGTCGGCGGTGCGCTCTGCATGCTCGCGCTGTCGGGGTACGGGCGCGGGCACGCCGCCTACGGACGGGTCGGGCTGGCGGGCGTCATGGGGGTGGTCGCGATCGGCGTCGCAAGCGTTGTGATCGCGTACTGGCGCGCTCGCGGCTACGCGTGACGCCTGCGTCACCGTGTCCGACACCGGGGTGGCGGC
>JBKPOY010000073.1:0-36695 GCA_046733295.1 Actinomycetota bacterium
TCCGACGCCTGCTCAGGGCGGACATCACGGTAGTCATCAACGCCGCCAGCACCGGCGGGGACATGGCGCTTCCGAACAAGCTCTTCGAAGCCCTGGCGCTGGGCCGGCCGGTGCTGGCGCTGACAAGCGCAGGGAGCGACACGGCGCGTCTCCTCGAGCGGCTCGGCCAGGAGGCCGGCCTCGCGCCGCCCGACGATCCGTCGGCGATCGCCGCGGCGATCGAACGGCTGCTCGCGGATCCGCCGCCGCCGGTGGCTGCCGGGGCGCTGGCCGAGTACAACCGCGACCGGATCGCCGATCGCTATGCGGCGTTGTTGGACGAGGTTGCCACGCTTTCCAGCAGCTCGACGAGCTTCGGGACGACGACCTCGCGTCGGTAGTCGGCCGCCAGCTTCCGCCCGGCCTCGCCTGCCGCGGCGGCCGCCTGCGGGTCGCGCAGGAGCGTCAGCAGCGCGTCGGCGGCCCCCTCGGCGGTGCCGTCGCACACGATTCCGGCGACGCCGTCCACCTGGGGCAGCCCGCAGCCGGGCGAGAGGACGACCGGGGTTCCGCAGGCAAGGGCCTCGAGGGGCGTCACCGGGAGGCCCTCTGCGGCCGACAGGAGCGCGAAGACGTGCGCGGCCGCGAGCGCGTGGCCCTTGTCCGCTTCCGGGATCAGCCCCCGGAAGGCGACAGCGCCGGCAAGGCCGAGGCCTTCGGCCTGTGCGCGGAGCTCATCGCCGTGGTCGCTCGGCGCGCCGATGATCTCGAGGCGGGCTTCCGGCAGCGCCTCCCGCACCTGCACCATTGCGTCGATCAGCACGCCGATCCGCTTGATCGGGTGGAGCTGGCCCAGGTAGACGACCGTCGGCACGGCCGCCCGGGGAACGTCGCCGGGATCCGGCAGGTCGAGGGGAGGCGGCAGCGGCTTCAGCCGCTCGGGTCGCATTCCCTGGGCGAGGTATTCGTTCCGCTCGAGCTCGGAGAGGTAGAGGCACGCGCTCGCCTCCCGCACGGTTCGCCGGCCCCAGATCGTGAGGAAGAGGCGCTTCGCCCTGACCCGCCCACGCTCCCGTGTCGCGGGCAGCGTGCCGAGCGCCTCGAGCACATACGGCACCCCAGCGCGGACGGCGGCGCGCGCCGCGAGCACGCTGACGGACGAGTACACGTCCAGCAGCAGGACGACATCGAATTCGCGTACGTGCTCGCGCAGCCACCGGCGCAGGCCCCGCGGCTGAGGAGCGTTCGTCGCGGCGAGTCGGTGCGAGACGTTGCGAAAGCGAAGCACCTCGGCGCCCTCCGGCTCGGCGGGCGCGTCCGTCGGCACGCGGGAACGGAGATCGAGCACGTCGGTCGTCGCCACGGTCACCTCGTGCCCGGCCGAGAGCAGCCCTTTGACGCTAGCGACTCCGACGGTGACCGTGCCCCCGAAAGCGCGGGCCGGCGCAAACCACGGGACGCACACCAAAACCCGCATCGGCAGTAGATTGCCTGCCCGGTGCCTGCGAACGGCGCGGACAACTCGAAGCCCTGGTCGGGACGTACGGTCCTCGTTACCGGCGCCGGTGGGTTCATCGGCAGCCACCTGGCGGAAGCGCTCGTCAGGGCCGGGGCAACCGTGCGTGCGTTCGTCCGTTACAACTCCCGCGGCGACCACGGCTGGCTCGAGTCCAGTGAACCCGAAGTCCTAAGCGAGATCGAGGTCTTCCGCGGTGACCTGACCAATCCGGAGGCCGTCGCCGGCGCGGTCGAAGGCCGCGAGGTCGTCTTGCACCTCGCCGCGCTGATCCCGATCCCGTACTCATACCGCCATCCGCGCGAGTTCGTGTCGGCGAATGTCGAGGGGACGCTGAACGTCCTCGAGGCTGCTCGCCGCACCGACGTCTCGCGGATCGTCCACACCTCGACGAGCGAGGTGTACGGAACGGCCCAGACCGTCCCGATCGACGAGGGGCACCCGCTCCACCCGCAATCGCCGTACGCGGCGACCAAGGTCGGCGCGGACCAGATCGCCCTCTCCTACCAGCGCTCGTTCGAGACGCCCGTTGTGATCGTGCGGCCGTTCAACACGTACGGGCCTCGCCAGAGCGCTCGGGCCGTGATCCCCACGATCGTCACGCAGGCGCTGTCTCGGGACGTGATCGAGCTCGGCGCGACGGACACGACGCGGGATTTCCTCTACGTCGGCGACAACGTGGCAGGAATGCTCGAAGCCGCCAGGGCCGACGGCGTCGAGGGAGAGATCATCAACCTCGGCACGGGCATCGAGGTGTCGATCGGCGAGGTTGCCGAGCGAGTCTTGCGCCTGCTCGGGCGCGATGTTCCCCTCGCGCGCGACGAACAGCGGCTGCGCCCGCCCGACAGCGAGGTCGAGCGCCTGGTTGCGGATACCGGCAAGGCCAATCGGCTGCTCGCATGGAAACCCGAGGTCGATCTGGACGAGGGCCTGCAGCGCACGATCCACTGGATGACCGGCTCGCTCGACTCTTACAAGCCGTCGATCTACAACGTCTAACGGAGCGCCGCCACGAGACCCTCGGTCACGGCATCGACCTGCTCCTCCGACATGCGACCGTAGAGCGGCAACGTGAGCAGACGGCCGGCGACCGCGTCCGTCTGCGGCAGCGGCCTGCCCACGGACGCGCGGTACTGCGTGAACATGTGGATCGGCGGGTAGTGAACGCTCGTCTGGATGCCTTCCTCCACCAGCGCCAGACGCACGGCGTCGCGATCCGTGGAGTCGGGGAGAAGCACAACGGCAAGGTGGTGTGACGAAGTGCGCTCGGCCACCGGCTTGCCGAACGGCATCGTCAGCCCGCCCTGCCCATCGAGCCTTTCTCGATAGTGCGCAGCAATGCGCGCCCTCGCCGCATTTTCGTCGAGGAGCCGCCGCAGCTGCACGAGTCCGAGTGCAGCGCGCAGCTCGTCGAGCCGATAGTTGAAGCCTGCGGTGACGACGTCGTAGCTCGAGGCGTGGCCGCGATGACGGTCCCACGTCAGCGTCGTCATGCCGTGGGAACGGAGAAGGCGAAGCCGCTCCGCCAGGGCGTCATCGGCAGTCACGAGCATCCCGCCCTCGCCGACCGGCAAGTTCTTGTTCGCGAAGAAACTGAAGCAGCCGACATCGCCGAGGGTCCCGCACATCCGCCCTCGCCAGCTCGCGCCTGGCGCGTGAGCCGCGTCCTCGACGATCGCGAGCTGGTGGCGCTCGGCGATCTCGCGGACTGTATCCATCTGGCACGGGAATCCGCCGTAATGCAGCACGACGACTGCCTTCGTCTTCGGGGTGACTGCGGCCTCGACGTCGGCCGGGTGGAGGTTCAGCTCGTCCGGGCCGAGGATGTCGCAGAAGACTGGCTGAGCGCCTGTGTGCACGATGGTGTTCGCAGCCGCGACGAAGTTCAGCGACGGGACGATGACCTCGTCCCCCGGCCCGCAACCCACCGCCAGCAACGCGAGGTGCAGCGCGGCCGTGCCGTTGGCAACGGCGAGAGCGTGATCGGCTCCGCAGAAGCGTGCGAATTCGGACTCGAACTCGGCCACGCGCGGCCCCATGCTCCACCAGCCAGACTCGAGCACGCGTAGGCCGGATCCGACGAGCTCGTCGTCGACACTCACGTCCGAAAGCGGCACGCGCCAGCGGGGCTCCGTCATCGACTAGTCATACTCACTCAGAGCGCCTTTCGAGCCAACCACCAGTAGGCCGACATCAGCCGGTTGGCGACGCCGACGACGCGCGGCACGGCGACCATCTGGGGATCGATCACCGGCGTGAGGAAGCGGGCGACCTCCCATACCGAGACGCGCCGAAGCTGCATCGTCTCGCGACGGTGTCGGATCAGCCAGCGTGGATGGCGGATCAGCCACCACCAGCCGGCGAGCTTGGCACCGATCCATCCCTCCACCAGCGCGAGCAGCACGAGCGCGAGCTCGCCGAGCAAGATGACCGGCGCCGCGAGAAGCATGAGGCGCGCTGGAAAGGCCGTGCTGACGAAAATCAGTCTGTTGCGCTCGAGGAAATAGCGCTTCGGGCGGTGCCGGCCGTAGTCGTACTCGTGATAGACGTCGGCCGCGGGAATCGCAACGACGCGCAACCCGTGGAGGCGAGCCCGCCAGCAGAGCTCCAGATCCTCCTGGTACATGAACAGCTCCTCGGTGAAACCGCCGAGCTCGTCGAACACATCGGCGCGAATCGCCAACGCCGCGCCGCTCGCGTACGGGATGTCCCGGGGCTCCGAAAAGGTCTCGGCGGGTTGCCCGTAGCCGCCTGCCCAGGCGAGCCCGCTGATGTGGACGACGTTCCCGCTCGAGTTGAGCACGTCAGGCCAGTCGAGCAGACGGAGCCGGGCCATCGCGACTCCGATCGCCGGGTCGGCAACGCTCTCGGCGAGCGCGGCGACCGATCCTTCGGCCGCCACCGCATCCGGGTTGAGGAACAGCAGGACTTCGCCTGTCGCCGCGGCCGCGCCCGCATTGCAGCCGCCGGCGAACCCCGTGTTGCGTCCGGGGTCCACCACGCTCACTTGGTCGAGTGCTCGGGCCGCGTCGATCTCGGTTCCCGACTCGCCGTTGTTGACGACGATCACCTCGCCCGTCTGCGAAGCGAGCGAATCGAGGCACCGGCCAAGTGCCGAGCCGGAACGGTAGGCGACGACCACGACCGACGTCGTGAGGTCGAGCCCTCCGTGCCTGGAGCCGGCCACCTCGGGACCGCCCCTGGTCGCTTCGCCTATGTCGTTCCGTCCGCGGCCGGCTCGGCCACCGACACCCGCTGCGCGGGACCGGCAGACGACAGGCGGCGGAGATCGGCGTTGACCATCAGCTCGACCAGCTCCCGAAACGACGTCCGTGGCTCCCAGCCGAGGTCCTTTCCGGCCGACGAGGCGTCGCCCACGAGCTGGTCGACCTCGGCGGGACGGAGGAATCGCGGGTCGGTGACGACGTATTGCTCCGAGTCGAGACCGACGTGGCCGAAGGCGAGCTCCGCAAATTCGCGGACGGAGTGGTCCTCGCCGGTCGCGATCACGTAGTCGCGGGGTTCCGCTTGCTGCAGCATCGACCACATCGCCTCGACGTAGTCGCCGGCGAAGCCCCAGTCGCGCCTTGCGTCGAGGTTCCCGAGCCGCAGCTCCTGAGCCAGCCCGAGCTTGATCCTCGCCACGCCGTCGCTGATCTTTCGGGTCACGAACTCGAGGCCCCGCCGCGGGCTCTCATGGTTGAAGAGGATCCCGGACACGGCAAAGAGCCCGAAGGACTCGCGGTAGTTGACGGTGATGTGATGTGCGTAGACCTTGGCGACGCCGTAGGGAGAGCGTGGGTGGAAGGGCGTCATCTCGTTCTGGGGCACCTCCCGAACCTTGCCGAACATCTCCGATGAAGAGGCCTGGTAGAAGCGAATCTGCGGGTCGACCGTCCGGATCGCCTCGAGCATCCGCGTCACGCCGGTCGCCGTGAACTCGGCTGTCAGGACGGGCTGGTTCCACGACGTCGGGACGAAGCTCTGCGCGGCCAGGTTGTAGACCTCCGCCGGGTCGGAGTCGCGGATCGCCGAGACGAGCGACGGCTGGTCGAGGAGGTCGCCCTGGATCAACGTGATCCTGTCGATGAGGTGCTCGATTCGCTCGACGTTCTCGGTCGAGGCCCGGCGGGTCATGCCGAAAACGTCGTACTCCTTGTCGAGCAGGAGCTCCGCGAGGTAGGAGCCGTCCTGGCCGGTGATGCCCGTGATGAGCGCCCGCCGCTTGCTCATGCCGGCGCCACCTCGAGGTTCGCCCGTGCGAATTCGAGCGTGTCGGCAAGGGTCTGCTCGAGCGGGATCTCCGGGCGCCATCCGGTCGCCTCGCGCAGGCGCGTTGCGTCTCCGCAGAGCACCGGAATCTCGACGGGCCGGACCCGCTCCGGCTTCTCGACGATCTCGATCGTGGCGCGGGCCAGCGAGACGAGCGTCTCAGCGAGCTGCCTCATCTGAACCGCCTCGCCAGAGGCGACGTTGTAAGTGCCTGACGGAACCCGTTCATCGAGCAGGAGCGTATAGGCGCGGCAAACGTCCCTAACGTCCGTGATGTCGCGCTTCGCGTCGAGGTTGCCGACCTCGAGCACTCCGCCGCCGAGCGTCTCGAGACGAGCGATCTGGCGCGTCCAGGATCCGACGGCAAAGCGTTCGTCTCGTCCGGGGCCTTCATGGTTGAACGCCCGTGTGACGACGACGTCCAGACCGCCCGAGGCGACCTGGAGGCACGCGATCTCGGCTGCGGCTTTCGATGCGGCGTAAGGAGAGAGGGGCGCAGCGAGTGCATCCTCCGGCGTCGGCAGCAGGCTTGCACGACCGTAGACCTCACCTGTCGAGGTCACGAGCACGCGCGCGTCGGGTTGCTCCGACCGCACGGCTTCGAGCACCGCAACCGTGCCGAGGACGTTGACGCGCCAGGTCTCGAGAGCGTCTGTCCACGAGGCGCCGACGGAGGACGACGCTGCCAGGTGGACGATGGCACGGGGACGCACCGAACGGACTGCCCGCGCGACCGCATCGGCTTCGAGGACATCGACGTTGGCCGGCACGGCCGCGGTGCCGAGCTGCGCACCGAGGTGAACTCCAACGAACCCTTCGGCGCCGGTGATCAGGACGCGCCCGTCCACCAGCGGGCTTCAGTAGGCGCCGCGGCCGCCGAGGACTGCGGGGATCGTCTTGACGAGGATCGAGATATCGAGCCAGAGCGACCAGTTCTCGAGGTAGTAGAAGTCGAGCCGCACGAGGTCGTCGAAGCCGAGATTCGACCGGCCCGAGATCTGCCAGAGACCCGTGATCCCGGGAAGGACGTTGTAGCGCTTGCGGTGCCAGTCCTCGAGCTGCGCGTAGTCGCGCAGCGGCAGTGGACGCGGGCCGACGAGGCTCATCTGCCCTCGCAGGACATTGAGGAGCTGGGGGATCTCGTCGAGGGAAAGGCGGCGTAGGATCGCCCCGAGCGGCGTGATCCGGGGGTCGCGCCGGATCTTGAAGAGCGGCCCGGTGGCCTCGTTCGCCTGCTCGAGGAACGCCTGATGCTCGGCCGCGTCGGCGTACATCGTCCGGAACTTGAGCATGTCGAACTCGGTCTCGCCCAGGCCGATCCGGCGGTCGCGATAGAGCACGGGGCCCGGCGACGTGAGCGTCACCCCGGCCGCGATCAAAAGCCAGAGCGGCAGGCCGACGATTAGCACGAGCAGGCTGACGGCGAGGTCGAACGTCCGCTTGAGAACCCACTCGCTGCCGGCGAAGACGGGCGAGCGGACGTCGAAAAGCGGGATCGCCTGCCCCGGAACGTACTCCGCCCTTTGGAAGAGGAGCTCCGTCGTCTTCGGCGCGATCCGCACCTTGACGCCGCGCCGGTGCGCCTGCTCGACGGTCTCGAGGAGCTCGCGCTCGCTGTACTCGGAGTCCGCGAGGATGACCTCGTCGATCCGCTGGGTGCCGAGGACGCGCGGGAGCGCTTTCAGGTCGCCGAGTATCGGCAAGCCGACCGAGTCGCCGGGGGCTGCGAGCGCGCCCACGAACTCGTAGTCGATGCCGCTGCGGGCCCGCCCGAGCGTCTCGTGGAGGTGGGTGAGGTGCTCGCCTGCGCCGACGAGGAGCGCGCGCCGCCGCACGCCGAGCCTCCGGAGCAGTGTGCCGGTAACGGCGTCGTAGGCTCCGCGGCCGGACGAGATCAGCGCGGCTGTGAGGACGAGCGCCGTCGGGGCGAGGCCGTAGGTCGAGAACTTGTGGCCCGTACCCAGCCCGAATGCGAGCGTCACGAGGGCGACGAGCAGCAGCGACGAGACGATCCGCCCGACACCGGGCCGGCGCTCCCGTTCGGCGTAGAGGTCGCCGCGCGCGAAGACGAGCAGCGTGATCAGGATCAGGAAAGGCAGCCACTCGGTTGTCGAACTCCAGAGGACGCTCGAGTCGACCTCACGTCCGTAGTAGAGCTCGCGCAGGACGAGGGCGCCGTAGAGGCCGAGGCCCAGCCCGACAACGTCGATCCCGGCCAGCATCGCCACGCTCGCGAACCGGCGGAAGCCCGACGAGAGCCGCGCGGGATTGAAGACCAGGGGCGTAGCCGACCGGATGTCGGTCGGCTGCGCCCCCGAAGCCTCCGGAACCGCACGCGCCGGCGCTTCTGAATCCGGCCGGTGCGCGGGTCGAAGAGGCACTAGCGCTTCAGTGCCCTGAAGGTGTTGTACGCCGGCTTCTTCTTGCCCGCGTAGGTGAAGAAGCCCGACTGCCAGCCGCCAAGCCGCCTCTCGTCACGGAGCAAGAACCAGATCATCATGTCGACACGCGGGTTCTTGCGAACGATCGAATACGCCTGCGACAGGTACCGAGCCTGTGTCTTCCAGGCGACGCCGAAGGCGCGGTCGGGCGGACGTGTCTGGTAGCCGTACTCGGTAATCCAGATGCGCTTCTTGCCGTAGAGGCGCGTCAGCTCCTTGGTGAGGTCGCCGAAGTTGCCGAGCGTGACGGATGTCTTCGATTTCGGCTTCGTCGTCGGGCTCTCCGTCGGCCGGCCGGCGTACGGGTGGTGGGCCCAGGCGTCGAACTTCCGGAGGCCGAACGTCTTGACCGACCGCAGGAACGCGAGCGGCGAGATCGAGGCCCGCCGGCTCTTGGGCTGGTTGTTGCCAAACGGGTCGGTCGCTCCGCAGGCGACCCTCTCGCCGCTCAGCCCGGTGCCGTGGACACCCTTGTAGATCGCGTTGCAGATGCGGACGTACGAGTACGCGCTCTGGGCGATGTAGCGGCCGTGGACCTTGCGGTACTGCGGGAAGAGAAACACCGGGTTGTTCGGCTCGTTCCACGCGAGCCAGAGCCGCACCGACGGGATCAGCTTGTCGTCCGGGCCCTTGAAGCTGCCGCTGTAACGGCGCGCCGCAGCGGTCGCGAACTTCTGCAGGTCGCCGAAGCTCTTGGGAGCGTACTTCGTCCCGCGACCCCCGTTCGCCCACCGGGGCGTGCCGGTGATCGAGAAGAGGACCTTGATGTTCTTGGCCTTGGCCGCTTCGACTGCCCGGTCGTACATCGCCCAGTTGTAGGCGGGGTCGTCCGGATTGGCCGGGTTCAGCGGCCGCTTCTCGGCGACTCCGATCGGCCCGCCCCACCACAGCGTCATCCGCACGACCTGGGTGCGTAGGTTCTTCAGCAACGGAAAGCCCTTGTAGGGATTCCCGAGCGTCATCGAGTCGTCGAAGATCCCGACCATCATTCCTCCCCGCTGGCTCGACGAGCCCCCCGCGGTCGCGGCGGCAGAGATGAGCCCACCGAGGAGCACTAACGTCATTAATGTGATCAAGATTCGCTTGGAAAAGCGCTTAGACATTTAGAGCCTCAGCCTCCCGTTCCTGTGAGGGCAGTATTCGACGCAACCCCTCTTCGATTTCGATTTCCGGCTCCCAACCGAGAACCTGGCGCGCCCGCGTGATGTCCGGCTGGCGAACCTGTGGATCGTCGATCGGAAGTGCTTCGAACACGATTTCGCTCTTGGACGACGTAACCTTGATCACTGTCTGGGCCAGATCGAGCAGGCTCAGCTCGGCCGGGTTGCCGAGGTTCACGGGCAGGTGCTCCTCGCTCATCGCGAGCGCGTAGAGTCCCCGGACCATGTCGTCCACGTAGCAGAAGCTTCTCGTCTGCGAGCCGTCTCCGAACACCGTCAGCGGCTTGTTGTCGAGCGCCTGCCGCACGAACGTGGGGACCGCGCGGCCGTCATGAGGCCGCATCCGGGGGCCGTACGTGTTGAAGATCCGTGCGATCGCGGTGTCGACGCCCTGCTGGCGGTGGTAGGCCATGGTCATCGCCTCCGCGTAGCGCTTCGCCTCGTCGTAGACGCCCCGCGGGCCGATCGGGTTCACGTTGCCCCAGTAGGTCTCCGGCTGCGGGTGGACCTGCGGGTCGCCGTAGACCTCGCTCGTCGAGAAGAGGAGAATCCTGGCGCGCTTGAACTTCGCAAGCCCGAGAGCGTTGTGGGTGCCGTACGAGCCGACCTTGAGCGTGTGCAGTGGCAGCCGTGCGTAGTCGATCGGGCTCGCCGGGCTGGCCGCGTGAAAGATCACGTCGACCGGCTCCTCCAGCTCCACGTGGGTGGTCAGGTCCTGGTTGACGAACGTGAACGCGTCGTCGCGGATGTGCTCGATGTTCTGCAGGGAGCCCGTGTCGAGGTTGTCGAGACAGAGGACACGGTGCCCCTGCGCAAGCAGGTAATCGCAGAGGTGTGAGCCGAGAAAACCGGCTCCACCGGTGACGACGGCGGTGGCCATGAACCGCTCAGGTTACTGGCGTTCCGGCGCTTTCCTGGGTGATTTAACGGAATCCGAACGTGCAATTCGGTGGCTTTTGCGAATGGGTTTTGCGGATGTTCAGAAATTGTTCGGGATCCGAACTTTATGACTTTCAACCCGTCGGACCTCTCGAAGGCAACGAAGGGAGGCCCAGTGAAGAGGGTGATTCTCGCGGCCGCCGCACTCGCGGCGCTCGCGATCGGTTCGACGGCGCTGGCGGGGTCGGCCGGCGTTCAGATCACAAGCAGCGGGCTCACACCGGCCAACGTCTCCGTGCAGAGCGGAGACTCCGTGGGCTGGACGAACTCCGACACGGTCCGGCACAGGGTCGTCGTGAACGGCACGCCGTGCACGTTGATCCTGGAGCCTTCTCAGAGCTCGTCGTGCACGTTCCCGACCCCGGGGACGTTCTCGTACGACGACCCGCTGGGCGGGTTCAGCGGCACGGTCAACGTCGCGCCAAACTCCCGGGCGGTGACGCTTCGTGCGTCGCGCACGATCGGGATCTTCGGCGACGCGATGACGCTGGGCGGCGCCGTGTCGAGCAAGGCCGCCGGAGAGCAAGTGACGGTGGTCAGCCGGCCGAGCGGACTGCCCGAGACCCGGACAACGGTCGTCACGACCGCCGGCGGGAACTGGAGCCTGCAGGTGCAGCCTCGCGTCCGCACCAGCTACCAGGCCGTCTACGACAACGCGTCGAGCCAGGCGGTGTCGGTGAGCATCCGGCCGCGCCTGACGTTCCAGAAGGTCGGCCGGCACCAGTACCTCGTCGTGATCCTCGCGGCGCGGTCGATGGCCGGCAAGCAGCTCGACATCGCGCGCTGGAGCGGCGGCCGCTGGGTGATCTTCCGCCGCGCAACGATCTCGCGGATCCCGCGGACGACCACCACCGCGGTCGTGTACTTCACCACCACCGTCCCGCTCGGGACGCACCTCCGCGCCTTCCTGCCGCAGAACCAGGTCGGCACGGACTACCAGAACGGCTACAGCAACTTCGTCGTCAACTAGCGGCGTCTCCTCAGACGGGCCGGGCGCAGGCGCGCCCGGCCCGGCGGGGCGCTTCTCTTTGTGGCAGGGGTGGTCTAGACCAGTCCCCACGTCGGACACCGTTACGGGAGCGTGACGCGGTTTCCACAAACCCCTGGAACGCGCCGCGATTCCTTGGGTGTCCGACACCGGGTCAGAAGTGAGACGCTGCTCCGAGTAACCGTGTCGAGGTGAAAGGAGAGGACATGTGCCGATGGCTCGCGTATTTCGGATCGCCCGTGCCGATCGAGGAGCTGCTCTACAAGCCTGCGCACTCGCTGATCGATCAGAGCCTCCACTCACGGCTCGGAGCCGAGACGACGAACGGAGACGGATTCGGCATCGGCTGGTACGGCGACCAGAGCACGCCCGCCGTCTACCACAGCATCGAGCCCGCCTGGAACGAGCGCAACCTCCGTGAGCTCTCCGCCCATATCTCGTCGCGGCTCGTCTTCGCGCACATCCGCGCCTCGACCGGCACGCCCGTCGAGCAGACGAATTGCCACCCCTTCCGGTACGACCGGTGGCTGTGGATGCACAACGGGCTGATTCAGGACTTCCCGACGCTGAAGCGCGAGCTCGTCCTCGCCATCGACCCCGCCCTCTACCCGTCGATCCAAGGCTCCACGGACTCCGAGACCCTGTTCTTCCTCGCGCTCACGCTCGGCCTCGAGGACGATCCGCCGGCGGCCGTCGCGCGCGCGGTCGGCTTCGTGGAGGCAGCGGGCCGGAAGCACGGCATCGAGCATCCGATCCAGATGACGATCGCGACGACGAACGGCGAGGAGCTCTGGGTCTTCCGCTACTCGAGCGAGGGCAAGTCCCGCTCGCTCTTCTTCAGCACCGCGGTCGAGACCCTGCGCCACCTCTACCCGGACAACCCGATGTTCCAGGAGCTGGACGTCGAGACACGGTTGGTCGTCTCGGAACCGCTGGGCGAGCTGGAAGGGGCATGGAACGAGGTGCCGGAGTCGAGCTACGGCATCGTCCAGCCCGGTCGCGACGAGCTACAGCGGTTTACCCCCGTGGCGGCGTGAGCAGCGACACGTCGTCGGGATCCTGGTATCTGTCGGCGTGCTTGCGGTCCCACAGGTAGCCGGCCCCGATCAGGATCACGGCGGCGAAGAGCAGCGCTCCGAACGCGCCCCACGCGTACCAGGCGAACCCGAGCAGCGTGAACAAGAGGATGCCGCCGATCCCGATCGCGAGCGCCACGCCGACCACCGAGAGCCAGAACTTCGCTCCGAGGTCGTCCATTTACAACTCCTTTCGTCGGCTTGGGCCGAGAGCGTAACCGGCAGCGGCTACCGCAGGTCCTTGTTCGACTCCATGTCGAACCACATCGCGAAGAGCGTGAACTGCGACCCGAAGGTCAGCAGCAGGGCAACGAGGACGACGGTCGCCGCGGTGATCTGGTTCCCCATGATCCGCAGCACGACCTCGGCGATCCCGAGCGCGAGCCCGAGGAACGACATCAGCAACCCGAGCATGTAGAAGAAGACGAGCGGGTGGAAGTCGCGGATCACGTACTTCGTGCGGAGCCGCCAGAAGAAGCCCTTGAGCAGCAGCCACGAGATCGTCGGCACCACCTTCCGGAGCCGGATTCCCGAGCGCTCGCCGACCCCGTAGATGGGCCGCGACGGGATGTCGCGCACCCGCGCATTCCAGACGTTCAGGTGCACGAGCATGTCGTTGGGAAAGCCGTAGCGCTTGTAGAGCTTGTCCAGGTCGAGCAGCTCGAGGTACTCGAGCGAGACGGCGGTGTACCCGGACTGAGAGTCGGCGACGTGCCAGTACCCGGAGGCGATCTTGGTCAGCATCGAGAGCACCGCGTTTCCGAGGTACCGGTAGCGCGGGATCAGCTCCCAGGCCTGGCCCGTGAAGAGACGGTTCGCCTTCGCATAGTCGAGCTCGCCCCGTGCGACCGGCGCACAGAGATGCTCGAGGTCGACCGGGTCCATCTGGTTGTCCGCGGCCATCACGGCCGTGACGTCGACCCGGTCGGCCATGGCCTGCTTGTAGCCCGTGACGATGGCGGCGCCGACTCCCTGGTTGTGCTCGTGCTCGATCACCTGCACCCGCCGGTCCTGGACGGCCCGGGCCGCCTCGACGGTCGCGTCCTTGGAGCAATCGTCGACGACGTAGATCGTGTCCACGAAGTTTGGGACGCCACCGATCGTGTCCCCGAGAAGTAACTCTTCGTTGTACGCGGGGATGACGACCGCCACCCGCTTGCCGTCGAGCACGGCTTGAGGTTAGACGGAGGCTCGGCGGGCGACCCTCGCCGCGGGCTCCCAGAGAAGCGCCGCAAGGATCCCGAGCAACAGGCCGATGACGGCGCCGACGAGCACCGAGTTGCGGCGGCTCTTCGCGGTCGTTTTCACGGCGCGCGCCGGCGTCAGGACCTTGCTCTGCTCGACCGTCTCGGCGAGCGTCAGGAGCTGCTTCGTGTTGACCTGCTGGTCGACGATCTGGCTCCGCTGCTGCGCCGCGCCGTTCAACTGGCTGACGATGATCAGGCGGTCGGTCGTCGACTGGCCGGGGGCGGAGGCGGAGCGCCGGAGCTGTGCGATCAGCTTGTCGATCGACGTCAGGGAGTCGTTGACGGCCGCGAGCTGGTCCCTCAGCGTCGCGATCTTCGTGGTCACGTAGCCGGCCGAGATCCGGCGCGTCGCGATCCGCGCGAGGACGTTCGCCGCGTTCGAGATCTTCGCGCGCTGGCTGCCGTCCACCGTGATCGAGACCAGCGGCGACTGGCCCGTCAGGCGGGTGACGGTGGTTCCGGTGACCGAGGCCGTGGAGACGTGGCCCCGAAGCGAGCCGGAGCGCAGCCCCGTTTCGTTCTCGGCGATCCGCTGCGCGAAGGGCGAGAGGACGACCTGGCGCACGGCTGCCGGGTTCGTGCTGATGCTCTGGATCGGGGTGCTGCCGACGATCGAGAGCGGCTGGCCGAGGTAGATCGTCGCCTTCGCCTGGTAGACCTGTTTCCCGCCGAGGGAGAGCAGGTAGCCGAGCACGATGCCCAGAGCGAGGCCGGCGAGCGGAAGCCACCAGCGCGCGGCCAGGGCGCTTCCATAGCGCCCTAGGTCGAGCTCCTCCTCCGCGTCCACATCCGGCATCGGCCGTTCGCGCTGAGGGCGCAACTGAGTTTCCGGCCCCATTTCCGGCGGCGACTCTAGCGTGCGCGCTCGCCACCGCGCCTGATCAGCGCGAACAGCCTCGAGTAGCCGACCAGGTAGAGCCGCCGCTTCGACGCGACGACCGTGGCGTACTGGCCGGCCGGATACGTCCACCGGACCTTCCCGTTGCGGGCATCGAGGCCGTACGTCCGCCCACTCAACGTCGAGAAGTAGACGATGCCGTCGATGACGGTCGGCGAGCCGGAGATCTTGCCGTTCGCGTCGAACCGCCAGCGGACGTCGCCCGTGGCGGCGTCGAAGGAGTAGAAGTCACCGTCGTAGGAGCCGACGAGCACGTTCCGGCGCCAGACGGCCGCGGAGCTGTAGATGAAGTCGCCCGTGCCGTTCGACCAGCGGAGCTTGCCGCTCCGTGCGCCGTAGGAGTACATCTTGCCGTCGGTGGCGCCGAGGTAGACGCGGCCGTAGGCGACCGCGGGGTTCGCGTAGAAGGTGCCCGTTCGACCGACCCGCGGCTGCGAGGATGCGCGCCAGACCTGCTTCCCGGTCCGAACGTCGAGGGCGTAGACGTGCGTGTCGTAGGAGCCGAAGTAGACGCGGCCGCCCGCAAGCGTCATCGCGCCCTTGATCTGGCCGCCCGACTTGTAGTGCCAGCGAAGGTTCCCGCTCGAGGTCGTGAACGCGTAGACGTTGTGCGACCAGTCGCCGACGACGACGACGTTGCCCGCGAAGAGGGGCGAGGTCTCGGTCGGGCCCGTCTGGCGACTCCAGCGGATCTTTCCGGTCTCGGCGTCGAACGCGATCACTCGCCCGTCCTCACCGCGCGACGCGTTGCACGGCGGGCGGTTCAGCAAGGCAACGAAGACGAGGTGACGTCCCACGGCCGGGGACGCGGCCGAGCAGCGGCGCGAGTGGTAGCGCCACCGGATCTTGCCCCTCCGCTCGTCCAGGGCAAAGACCTCGCCTCGGTTGTTGACGATGTAAATCCGGCCGTAGGCGATCACGGGCGGAAACTCGAGCAGCGCTCGGCCGCGGAACGTCCAGACCGGGTGACGGCGGAAGGGCGGCCGCAGCTTGAACCCGAACGGCGATCGAAGCCTCGCGGCGTCGTAGCCGTACATCGGCCAGGTGACATCCTTCGGCTCCTTCGCGACGGGCGGTTCCTTCTGCTCGAACTCGACGCTCGCGGAGCCGCGGATGTCACGGCCCTGGTGCTTGCGATAGAAGTAGGCCGCCAGGCCGAGCGCGAGCAGGAGCACGAGCGAGCCTGCCGCGATGTACGCGAGGCGCTTTCTCACCGGCGACGAGGCTCGACAGCATAGAGCCTCGAATAGCCGTGGAGCAGAAGCCGGCCGCCGTTGCCGGAGACCGGCACGTAGTCACCGTCGGGGAAGCGGAAGCGCTGGCGTCCGGAGCGGGCGTCGAGCCCGTAGATCCGGTGGCGGAAGTTGCCGAAGTAGACGACGCCGCCGACGACGATCGGGGCACCCGAGATCGAGCCCCCCGTCGAACGCGACCAGAGGACGCGGCCGCTGCGCGGGGAGACGCAGTAAAGAACGCCGTTGTAGGAGCCGAAGTAGACGCGTCCCGCCCAGACCGCTGGCGAGGAATAGACGTACGCCCCCGTGTGGATCGTCCACATCCTCGCGCCGGTGCGCGAGAACGCGGTCAGGGAGTTGCCATCGGAGGACGGGACGAAGATCCGGCCCGCGGCGACGGCAGGCGTCCCGTAGATGCGGCCGTTCACGGCCACCGCGAACCGGAGGCGGCCGGTGCGCGCGCTGAGCGCGAGCAGGCGGCCGGCGTAGTTGCCGATGTAAACCCGGCCGCCGACGACGGCGGCGCTCGAGGTGATCTTCGCGCCGGAGCTGTGAACCCAGCGGAGGCGGTGCCTGCGCAGGTCGAGGGCGTAGACGGAGCCGTTCCAGGCACCGAAGTAGTCGACGCCCTTCCGCACCACGGGCGAGGACTCGATCGGTGAGCCGATCCACTTGTGCCAGCGGAGGCGGCCGTTCCGGCGGTCGAGCGCCCAAACCGTGCCGTCCATGCCGTGCACGATCACCTGGGCGCGCCAGACGGCCGGCGAGGACGCCATCTTCCCGTGGCGGATGTCGTGCCGCCAGACGAGCTTGCCGTTCGCCATCGAGACGGCACGGATGCTGCCCCACGAGTTCGCGACGAAAGCGACGCCGTTCGAGACCACGGCCGGGAACTCGAGCAGGCCGGCCATGCCGCGGCTCCAGACGACGCGGAACGGCGGCCGCAGGCGGATGTTCGGCTGCGACTGCGTCCGCTTCGCGTTGACCCCGTACATCGTCCATTGCAGCGCCGGCTGGTAGACGCGGATCGTCCGCAGCGGGTGGTTGCGGAACTGGAACCGCTGCCTGGCCGGCGCGTAGCCGCGGCGCTTGACGTGGACGACGAGCGCCGCGCGGCGGTTCAGGCGCACGCGGGCGACGCCCCGGTGGTCGCTGATGCGGGCATGCCGGCCGATGCGGACGAGCGCCCCGGGAACGCGCCTGCCCCGGTCTCCGTCAACTACCGTCACGTGCACCCAGGAGGGCGTGCGCGGGCGCGGGGTCGTGACACGCACCTCCGCCACCGCGGTCACGGCGTGCTTCTTCGACTTCCGCTCGGAGCCGCAGGCGACGAGCGTCGCGGACAGCACGAGCGCAAGCAGGGTGATCCCGACCCGCCTCATGTCCTCGCCGGAGGCTAGCTACGAGGTCGGCGGGCTCGCGATGGTTCCGCCGCCACCGCCCCGAGGGGGCATGCCCGGGGTCTGACCCCGGACATGCCCGCGGACAGGTCGTCGTGTTTCGCGCGAAGTCGCTTTCCAGCCGTTTTGTCCAACCGAGGCGTGTCTGGGGTCTGACCCCAGACACGCCCCAAAGGGACTAGCGGGTGCCCTCGGCCTTCTCCCACGTCAGCGAAGCGCCCGAGCGGAGGTAGCGCGCGAGCGACGCGAGCGTCGCCGTCGTCATCAGCAGGTAGTAGTGCGCGATCCCGGCACCCGGGATCGGGGCGCGGAGGCGGCCCGCCAGCGCCAGCGTCAGCCACGCGCCCTGGGCAGCGAGGGCCACCCTGTACGGCGGGCCCTCGCCGACGAGAGCGATGTTCGTGCCGAGCAAGACGACGTGAAGGAGCCCGCTCGCGTAGCGCAGGTGCCGGTGCGAGACGAGCTCGACGGCGTAGAGCGGCGGCACGCCGCGGAGCGTCTTCCCCGAGAGCAGGAACCCCCACGACCACGGAAGCATCCGCACCTTGCGGCGGAACTCGTCGGCGCTCTCGGGCGTCGGCTTCTCGTGCGCGATCGCCTCGGGCTCGTAGACGGCGCGCCGACCCCGGCTCACCGCCAGCGGCGGGAAGCTGAGGTCGTGGCCGAACGGGGCCTCGGCGTAGTCGGACCGCCGGATCGCGTAGATCGAGCCGTTTCCGCCTGTGATCGAGCCGAGCCGCGACTCGCTGTCCCTGAGCCACAGCTCGTAACGCCAGTAGACACCCTCGCGGTTGGCGCCGTCGGCGGCCTGCAGCCGCAGGCGACCGCAGACGTAGGCGACGTCCTCGTCCGCGAAGTTGCGGACGAGCTTGCGCAGGGCATCCGGCGCCCAGGTCGTGTTCGCGTCGGTGAAGGCGACCACGTCGCTCGCGGTGGCGCTCACGGTCTTGTTGAGCCCCGGCAGCTTGCCGCCGCGCGACCACCGCATCAGGCGGACGCGCGGCTCGCGGGCCGCCACCTCCTCGACGATGGCGTCCGTCCCGTCGCTCGACTCGTCCGACGAGACCACGACCTCGACCTTGTCCGCCGGGTAGTCGAGCGCGAGCAGGTTCTCGACGCGCCGCCGGATCACGGTCTCCTCGTTATAGGCCGGGACGAGGATGGTGACGGTCGGCGTGATCTCGCCCTTCCGCACCCGGCGCGGGCGCAGCCGCGCAGCCGCCGCGGCCGCGGCCGGATAGCCGGCGTGCGTCCACGCGAGGGCACCGAGGCTGCCCCAGAAGAGCGCCTTCAGGACGAGCATCCGGCCGGAAGTATCCCTACGCCCTCGCCCTGTAGGCGGGAAAGAAGCCGTCGAGCTCAACCGAGCCGGCAAGCGCGCGGTACGCGTCCTCGTCGTGGATCGCCTTGCCGACCGCGAACTCCCGCGCGCCCCCGGGGTCGAAGCGCCGCTTGAACTCGTACAGGGAGTCGGCCCGTCCCGCCACCCCGCCGCCGAGGTGCAGCAGCTCGTACCCGCGCTCGCGGCCCCACCTCGCCGCCTCGAACAGCGCGAGGTTGCTCGCTCCCAGCGACCGGCCGGCCTCGCTGGATGCACCCAGGTGGTAGTGGAGCCACGGCTCCGACGCGAAGCAGAGGACACTCGCCGCCGCTTCCCCCCGCTGCCGAACGTCCACCAGCACCGTCGGCAATCCGGCCAGGGAGGCCCAGTACTCGCGGGTGAACAGGTAGAAGGAATCGGCGGCGAGCCGCGTCATCGTCCGCTCGTAGAGCGCGGCGAACTCATCGAGAGCCGGAGCCTCGCGGATGTCGACCTCGAGGTCCGCGCGCTGCGCCTTGCGGATCACCCGGCGATGGTGCGAATGCAGCCGCTCGAACAGGTCGTCGCCCTGGAGCCGCCACGCGACCGTCTCGCCGAGCACCTCGACGTGCAGCCGTGCGTAGCGATGGTTCTCGTAGAGCGGATGGAACCGCACGAAGCTCGCCACGACGCCTCGTTCGGCGCACCACTCCGCGTAGGCCGCGTAAAAGCCGGACGCGTCGCCCTCCGCAGCAGCGACCGGCCCGCCGTAGCCGTACGGCGTGACGACGTCGCGCCGCCCCTCGAACTCGCGCACGATCAGCGGAAAGACCGTCCCCTCCGCATGTAGGAACACCGCGTCGCCGGGCTCGACCAGGCATGCACTCTCGACGTACTCGCGGGTGAGATAGACGTCGCCGAGACGAAGCCGCGCGAGCAGCGCGTTCCAGTCCCCCGCTGCGACCTCCATCAGTGCTCTTGGCGGGCGCGGGCGCGCTCGATGTTCATCGTGTCCTCGACGGGCTGCTCCTGCGGGCGGAAGAACTGGGCGAACGTGGCCAGCACGATCCGCGCGTCGAGGCGAAGCGACCAGTTCTCGACGTACCACGCGTCCTGCTCGAACCGCTCCGGCCAGCCGATCTCCTCGCGGCCGTGGACCTGCGACCAGCCGGTGATCCCGGGCAGTACGGCTAGCCGTCTGCGATCGCTCTCGGAGTAGTGGGCGACCTGGTTGACGAGGTCGGGGCGCGGGCCGACGACGCTCATCTCCCCCTTGAGCACGTTGAGCAGCTGCGGCAGCTCGTCGAGGCTCGTCCGCCGCAGGAACCGGCCGCTGCGCGTGATCCGCGGGTCGTCGGGGACGATCCCCCACGGGTCCTCGAGGCCGAGCCGCTTCCCGGCCTCGATGGAGTCGTTGACCATCGTCCGGAACTTCAGCATGCGGAATGGCCGCCCGTTCCTGCCTGCGCGCTCTTGTGCGATCAGCGCCGGGCGCCCGTCGTCGATCCAGATCCAGATCGCGATCGCGGCGAGCACCGGGCTCAGCAGCACGAGCCCGAGCGCGGCCACGACCCGGTCGATGGCGGCCTTCAGCGCCCGCATAGCTGCTCGTACAGCCGCTCGTGCCGCTCCGCGGACGCGTCCCAGGTGAGCGCCGCCGCGGCCCGCTCCGCCCCGGCGGCCGCGCGCGCGAGCGCTCCCGAACCTTGCAACAGTCTGTTACAAGCTTCTGCGAGCGCGGCCGAGTCCCCCGGCGGGACGACCTCGCCCGCGCCGAACTCCCGTACCTGCTCTCCGAGCGAGCCCACGTCCGTGACCACGACCGGGCGACGGTACCCGATCGCCGTCGCCAGGACCCCGGACGAGTCGAGCTCGCGGTACGGCAGGACGACGACGGCGGCACGCGCCATCAGCTCGGACACCTCGCCGTCGGGGACGAAGCCCAGGCGCCACTCGATCCGTTCCTCGACCCCGAGCTCGCGGGCCAGCGCCCGCACCGGCTCCACGGGATCGAGCGGATCGCCCGCGACGACGAGGTGCCCGGCGGGCATCTCCGCCAGGGCGCGCACGAGCACGTCGAGGCCCTTGTAATCGCGGATCAGCCCGAAGAAGAGCAGCGTCTCCCCCTTCGGCGGCCCGACGGCTCGCGGCGCCTCGAACGCCGGGTGCGGGATCCTCACTGGGTCGTCGACACCGAGCTCGCGCAACCGCTCCACCGCCGCGTGCGAGTGAACGACGACGCCGTCGAACAGGCCGATGACCTCGGGCCAGACCGCGAGCGCCCGCTCGCGCCGCGGCACGACGTCGTGCGCGGTGAGCACGGCCGGCCGCCGCAGGCGCCGCACCCAGCGCCGGTCGAGCTCCGGCCGCGGCAGCCACTGCACGTGAACGACGTCGGGCCCGAGCGCCTTCAGCCGGTTGAGCAGGATCCCGAAGCTCGGCCCGTACTCGAGCGCGCGCAGCGGCCGCCGCAGCACTGAGCGCGGCGAGCGCCGGAGGGCGCGGCTGCTGAGCGGCATGAAGATCTCCTCGCGCTCGTATTCCTGGGGCCGCGGCGCCTCCCCGTGGAGAAACGGGGCCGCGAGCAGCATCACCTCGTGGCCGCGCCGAGCGAGGCCCGCCGCGAGCGCGTGGTCGTAGGGCGGCGTATAGCTGAGTGGATCGACGAGCGCGATCCGCATCAGATGCGGGACCGCAGGTACGCGACGCTCGCGAGCGCGGGCAGCGGATCGTCCGCGGCGAACACCGAGCGCACCTTCTTCCGGCGTACGTAGTGCGAGAGGAATGCGCGCGGCCGCAGCTCGCCGCGACGCGCCATCTGGGCCGAGACCCAGACGTCCTTCGCCATGTATACCCAGGACACGCCGTCGGGCGCCATGCCGTTCGGCGAGGCGGGCCGGCCCGTCAGGTCGTCGTAGGCGATGCGCGCCAGGTTGTAGCCCCGTGCCATCGCCACCCCGGCCCAGATCGGCAGCCGGGTGTTGACCTCGACGAGCTTCAGCTCGCCGTCGCGGGGGTCGCGCACGAGCTCGACGTGCGCGAACCCGCGGTAGCCGACGTGCCGCAGCAGCCGCAGGCCGTGCTCCTCGACCTCGGGCTCGCGCCGGGCCTCGAAGACCGCGCTCGTGCCGAAGCGGAGCGGACCCTGCCTGACCTTCCTGCCCGTGACGCTCGCGAGCGGTTCGCCGTTCCGGCCGATGTAGGTGAGCAGCGAGAAGACGGCCTCGTGCGAGTCGGGGATCAACTCCTGGACGATCGTGTCGAAGCCGTGGTCGTGCGCCCGCCTCCAGGCCGACACCGCGGCGTCGACGTCACGTGCGACCACGGCCTTCTCGCCGAAGGCCAGCGCGAACTCCTGCCCCTCCGCGGGCTTGACGAGCAGCGGCGGCTGCAACTCGGCGCCGCGAATCGCCTCTTCGTCGCTCGCGAGGATCGTTCCGGGCGCCGGCACCCCGGCCGCCGCGCCCTCGGCGGGCAGCCGCTCCTTCCGCCGGAGCCGCCGGACGATGTCCGGGTCGTCGGGAAGCGGCACGTCGGCGAGGGCGCTCACCGCATCCCAGTTCCGTAGGACGAAGGCGACGTTCTCGTCGCGCTCGGGGAACAACACCGGCCGCTCGGCCTGGGCGCCGAGCACCTCCAGTACCTCGGCGTCCGAGCCCACGACCCGGCGGCTCCGCAGATAGCGCGAACGGAGGCCGAACTCGCGCTCGTCGAACGCGACGCCGTGGACGGCGATTCCTTGCCGGCCGAGAGCGCGGCTGAGGGCGAGCCCCGCATGCAGGAGCCCGAAGGCGACGACCGGCCTCATGCGAGCGCGTCCTCGTACGCCTGAACGGTCAGGTCGGTGACGCGCTCCCAGCCGAAGTACTCGCGCGCTCGCTCGCGGGCGTTCGCGCCGAGCCGCTCGCGCAGGACGCGGTCGTCGAGCAGGCGGCGCAGCGCCTCCCGCAGCGCGGGGACGTCGCGCGGCGGCACGAGCAGCCCCGTCTCCTCGTGGACGACGAGATCGAGCAGGCCGCCGACGGCGCCTGCCACCACCGCGCGGCCGTGCGCCATCGCCTCGGCGCAGACGACGCCGAACCCCTCGCGATGCGAAGGCACCGCGACGACCGCGGCGCGGTCGTACAGTGGCCCGAGCTCGTCGTGCGGCACGAAGCCGCGCGCCTGGGGAACCCTGTCGCGGAGCGGACCGTCGCCCACGATCGTCAGCTTCATCCCGCTGTCGGCCGCCGCGAGCAGGTCGAGGATCCCCTTCTCGGCCGAGAGCCGGCCGGCGTAGAGCACCTCGGGCGGCTCCGCCTCCTCGCCGACCTGCGCCGGCACGTCGACGCCGCTCGGGATCACCCGTACCTCCTTCGCGCCCAGCTCACGGGCGGTATCGGCGAGCGCGTTCGAGGCGCAGATCGTCAGCCTGGCCTTCCGGAGCACGGGCCGCGCCAGCCACGGTGCGCGCTTCGCCAGCTCGACGTCCGTCCCCCAGACCTGGACGACGTACGGCTTCCGGAGCGTCGCGGCCACGGCCCCGGAGGGGAGCCAGTGCGCGTGGACGACGTCAGCGTCACGGGCGACTCGACCGGCCGCACGGCGGAATCCGCCGAGCATCAGCGGCAGGAGCAGGGTGCGAAGCGGCCGGCGCTTCAGGTTCCCGACGATCCCCGAGCCGTAGGCGATCCCGTAGTGGCGGAAGCTCGCAGGCGAGGCGACCTCGACCTCGACTCCACGGCCGCGCAGGCGCTCGACCGCGTCCGCGACGAAGTTTCCGGCGGGGTCGCCGGGCCGGCGCGGGTACGACGTCGTCAGGACCGCGACCTTCAAAGCGATCACGCGAGAGCAGGCAGCCGGCGCCCGAACACGACCGGCACCGCGAGCACGAGCAAGGCGAGCGCGTAGAAGTAGAAGAACGTCATCGTCAGGTAGAAGGCGTTGGCGGCCATCGTCCCCACGAGCGCGGCTGTCAGCCCCCACGCGAGCGGGCGCACCCGCGCCGCGAGGGGATCCCGCGCCGCCGCGAGAGCGCGGCCGACCGCTCTCGCGTCACGGAGCCGGCGGAAGAGGTACCAGATGAACGCGGCGAAGAGAAGGGTTCCGACCACGCCGGTCTCGACCAGCAGCGCGACGTAGAACGAGTGCGGCCCCCAGTTCGTCTTGCCGGTGACGAACTCGTAGTAGACCGAGAAGTTGTTGAACCCGAGCCCGAAGAGGGGGTGGGAGTGGAGCACCTGCGGGACGAAGTCGTAGATCTGGAAGTGGGTCGTCGTCGAGCGGCCGCCCCGCTGGAGCCGTGACGCGATCACGGTGTGGAAGAAGTGCGGCCGCCGCTGGATCTGCCAGGCGACCACCAGGCCGACGAGCGCCAGCGGGCCCAGCATCGCCCGTGAGATCAGCAGCCGGCGGTAGGGGATCAGGAGCACGAGGAATCCCACGGCGAGGCCGAGCAGGCCGCTGCGCGAGAGCGTCGCGAGCTCGACTGCGAGGAGCGCCGCGATCACGACCGCGAGCGGCACCCGCAGCGGGTGCCTGCGCTCCAGGCGCAGGTAGATCGGGCCGAGCACCAGCAGCGGGACGACGAGCGCGATCCCGAGGTGGTTCGGGTCAGGCGTCAACCCGTTGATCCGGTAGACGTTCGAGCCCGCGACCGCGCCGTAGACGTTGATCTGGCTGGAGTGGCCGGTGATCGGCTCGATCACGCTTGCGTCGAGGTTGTGGCCCGCCTGGGCGGCGGCCAGCTGGAGGACGCCGTACAGGGCGTTTACCCCGACCCCTGCGCAGAACCAGCCGAGCAGCCGCCAGTAGACGCGCTCGCTCGAGCGCGCGAGGTAGTCGATCGCGGCGACGAGGAAGGCGAAGTGGAGGAAGAACTTGCCCAGGCCCTTGCCGAACTGCGTCAACCCTTGTGTGGTCTCGAGGTTGTAGAAGCCGATCAGGTAGACGAGCAGGAAGAGGCCGAAGAACGCGACCACGATGCCCGCCGTCCGGGGAATCGAGCCGTCGCGCCGAGGCAGGCGCCGCATCAGGTACGTGATCACGAAGAGCAGCGAGAGGACCTCGGAGAGGCTGATCTTCCCGGCCACGTTCCAGTAGAGCTGCTCGAAGCTCATCGTGAAAGCGGCCGCGAGGAGGAGGAAGTCGGTGACGCGGCGGGACGGCATTTACGTCACATCCTGGAGCAGCTCGGAGAGCTCCTCCACACGCCTGCGGCGCGAGATCCGCTCGCGCAGGGCGGGGTCGAGCGGCGTACCGTCGAGGTGGCCGGCCCGCCAGCGCGCCTCGAGCCCGAGGAGCGCCTCCCGGATCCCGGCCACGTCGTCGGGCGGCACAACGATGCCGGCGCCCGACTCGCGCACGAGCCGCGCGGCCGCGCCGTCGGGCGGCACCGCCGCGATGATCGGCCGCTCGGCCGCGAGGTACTCGAAGATCTTCCCGGGCAGGACCGGCGAACCCCGCTCGCCTGCCTGCGGCAGCAACAGGAGCAATGCCTCCGAGTCCCGCTGGTATGCGAGCGAGCGGCGCCTCGACCCGAACGGCAGCAGCTCGAGGCGATCGCCGAGGCCGAGCGTCTCCGCCCAGTCGCGGTCACGTGCCGTAAGCTCACCGACGAAGCGCGCGGTGACCGTCTCCAGCTTCGACTCGACCAGCGCCGTCAGGAACGGGCGCGGGTTCCGTTTGCCGAAGAAGCTGCCCGTGTGGGTGATCCGAAACCGGTCGCCCGGCGTGTACTCGAGGCCCTGGAAGTCGTCGTAGTCGGCACCGTTCGGGATCACCGTCACGGAGGCCTTCGGCTCGTATTCGCGAATCTCGTCCGCGATCCCGTCCCAGGCGGTCACGATCGCGTCGGCCTGCGACGCGACGACCCGCGCCACGAGCTTCTGCACGCTCTCCTTCATGCGCGCCGGCAGCCGCTCGACCGGGTTGTCGGCGTCCGCGATCAGCGGGTCGCGCAGGTCCGCCACCCACTTGACTCCGGTCGCGCGCTTGACCGCGGCGCCCATCAGGTTCAGGGAGTTCGGCGGTGACGTCGTCAGGACGGCGTCGATGCCCTCTCGCCTGATGATCCGGATCGCGGCGGGAATCGCATTCGGCGCCCAGGTGACGGACTTGTCGGGGACGAGGGCGCGCCGGAAGAGCGCGCCGGCCTGGTAGCGGAGGCGATCGGCGCCTTCGAGCTTGTAGAGGTCCTCGGAGGGGATCCGCCCGCGGGGACCGTGGAACGGCGCCCGGTGCACCCAGGCCTGCGTGGGCGGCGTGGCCTCGTCGTCGCGGTGCACCCATTTCGGATCGTCGGGGGCTAGCACGTGTGTTTCGATCCCAAAGCTCGGCAGGTGCGTGGCGAACTTCAACGGCCGCTGGACGCCGCCGCCGCCGGCCGGCGGGAAATACATGGTCAGGAGCAGGACTTTCATCCGAGGCGGTAGAGAACGTATCGCTGGTCGCCGTACGCGCGCGGCAGGTCGAGCGTCAGGTTGTGGCGGCGCCGGTCGACGACGATCCAGCGCGCGCCGTAATACCGCGGGACGGCGAGGTCGCCGCCGTGGGAGTAGAAGTGGAAGGCATCGCGCAGCCGCGCGCGGGGGCGGTTCGCCTTCGTTGCCGCGACGTGTGCGAACGGCGCGTTCGCGAGGTAGACGGGAGCGTAGGCCGCCAGCAGGTAGCCGGTCTCAGGATCCGCGAAGAGCACGTCCTTCGCTCGCGCGTCCTCGCGGAGGGCCCTGATCAGCCCGCGGGTGAGCGCGCCCGAGCCGCTACCGCTGCGGGACCAGTTCGAGAAGCCGTGCACCGCCACCGGGATCGTGAACAGCGCGACCGCGAGCGCGGCCACAGGCCCGCGACGGTCGAGCCGGTCCCACCGGTGGGCCACTGCGCCGATCGCAAGGGCCGCCAGGCCGCCGGTCAGCGCCACCCAGGCGGGCCACGCGGGCGTCGTTCCGTGGAAGCGGTAGCCGAACTCGCCCGGATACGCGAGTTGGAGGACGATTCCGGCCGCGAGCGCCAGCGGCAGGAGCGCGACGCCGATGAGGCCGGCGAGCGCCGCGGCGCCGCCTGCGAGCGCGTACGGCAGCGGCAGGAACCCCGCGAAGCGGCGGGCCTGCGAGATCGAGACGGCGTCGGCGAAGTGCGGGAAGATGTACGGCACGACCGTCAGCGCAAAGACGGCGAGCGACCCGCCGAGGACCCAGGCCGCCCAGCGCCTGCGGATCGCCAGCAGCGCCAGCGGCACGCACAAGAGAGCGGCGACGGCGACCGCGCCGCTACGGGAGAAGAGCTGCTCGGTGACGTGGTAGTGCTCGGTGTTGCCGGCGAGCTGCCCCTGGTATTTGGCGAAGGCCCGCTCGACCTCGACCGAGGAGGGATCGTGCGTCGTCGTCGCCTCGACGACGGGCCGGAGCCACGCGAGCGCGACCGCGGTAGGTACCGCGAGCGCGACCACCCCCATGGCCGCGGGCCCGAGCTCGCGCCGCACGAGCAGCGCGCGGACGAGCACGAACCCGAGCAGTGGGATGCCGACGAAGAGCGCGTAGGTCGGGTGAACGAGCGCGAGCGCGCCCGCGGCCGCCCCCGTCGAGGCGAAGAGGCGCCACGATGGAGCGCGCACGTACGAGAAGTAGAGGGCGAGGAGCGCGGGGATGACGAGCTGGCGGGATGCGGTGGCGGGCAGCGCCAGCGACGTGTAGGAGCCGCCGTGCCCGGGGGCCAAGCCCGTGAGCGCGAGCTGCGCGAGCACGACCGCCGCACCCGCCCAGGCGGACCGGAAGAGGGCGACCCCCGCCTCGTAGAAGAGGACGAGCGAGAGCGGCGCGAGCACCGTCGGAGCGTTGCGGCCGACGCCGATCGGGTCGAGCCCGCCGAGCTTCGCGATCAGCGCGAGGAAGCCGTGCCAGAGCGGGAACGCGTAGCCAGGGTGCAGGCTGCCGTCCGCGAACTCGCCGACGTTCCGCAGCGAGAGCGAGCCGAACGTCTCCAGCTTGCGCACGCGGGCGAGGTGGAAGAAGGCATCGCCGTCGAGGACCGCCACGAACCAGAGTCCGATCCCGAGCGCGATCCCCGCGGCGAGCACCGCCAGCTCGCCGCGGCCGACCAAGGTCGCGACGGGTCGGAACGAGAAGGGCAGCGCGGCAGCCGCGATCACCCCGAGCAGGACGACGGTCAGCACGAGCGACCCGTGGACGGCAAAGGTCACGGCGAGCGCGGCCAACACCGCCGCGAGCGACCAGGCAAAGGTCGGCGCGAGGCCGCGAAGCCTCACGGCCCGTGAGATGAGTGCGCCGGGAATCAGCAGACACGCCGTCGCCGCGGTCAGCCTCAGCCCGAGCCCGACCCCCGTCGCCGGAAGCAGGCGCGCGAGGGCGAGAGCCGGCACGGCCAGCAGGAGGAAGGGGATGCGACTCACCGTGACCGAAGCAGAGAGCCCGCGCTCCCGGACGCGAGCCAGCTCGCGGCCTCGCGGTAGCTCCGGGCGCGGTCGCCGCGAAAGACAAGCAGCCGGAGACGCACTCCCGCAAGCAGCAGCCGGCGGGCCCGTTCGGCCTCCCTCGCCCCGCGATGCTTCGCCAGGAACCGCAGCTGGCCGCGAACGTTCTCGGCAAAGAGTGTCCCGCCGTGGGAGGCCCCGCCGACGTGTACCACGTCCGCTCCGGGGAAGAAGTACACCTGCCACCCGGCCTGGCGGAAGCGATAGCACCAGTCGGTCTCCTCGCTGAACATGAAGAAATCCTCGTCGAAGAGGCCGACCTCGTCGGCCGCGTCGCGGCTTACGAACAGGCATGCGCCGAAGAGCCAGTCGACGCTTCGCACCTCGTCGTGCGCGAACCCTCCTTCGTAGAAGGAGTTCAACGCTCGTGAGCGTGGCGCGAGCTTCCGCAGGAACAGGTACTCGGTCGACAGCCGCCACAGGGTCGGAAACGACCTGGCGGAGCGCTGGAGCGAGCCGTCCGGGTTGAGAAGCCGCGGTCCGACGACCGCCGCGTCCGGGTGGGCGTCGGCGAACTCGGCCAGCCGCTCGATCGCGTCGCCCACGACCCAGGCGTCCGAGTTGAGAAGGAGGTAGTAGCGGCCCGACGCCAGCCGCATCCCGGTGTTGTTGCCGGCCCCCATGCCGACGTTCTCCTGCTCGACGACCCTGGCCTCGGGAAATGTCGCGCGAACCAGCTCGACGGTGCCGTCGCTCGAGCCGTTGTCGACGACGATCGTCTCGTGCCCACGAACGCTCGCGAGGCACCGCTCGATCCACTCGCGCGAGTTGTAGGTGACGACGACGACGGAGACGTCACGCATCGGGTTGCTCTTGTACCGGCGGCCCGGTTCGGCCGCGCAGGTTCTCCCAGGCAAAGATCCCCAGTCCGGGCAGGGAGACGCAGATGACGACGACGAAGAAGAGAAAGCCGGTGGCGAAAGCCTGGTCGGCGCTGACGCCGAGCTGGCCGAGGAAGCTGACGAAGAAGGACTCGCGAACGGCGATGCCGTTGAGCGTGAACGGGACGAGCATGATCAGGAAGAAGAGCGGCCCCATCACGTAGTACGGGCGGGGCGAGAGATCGACCCCGACCGCTTTCCCGGTCATCCAGATCGCGAGCACACGGACCGCCTGGACGGCGAGCGTCAGCGCGAAGACGCCGATCATCAGCGCGACGTTGTCGCGGTAGGCGTGGAGACCCTCGTAGACGGCGCGCACCGGACGTTCGGCCCGGATCAACCGGAGCAGCGGGACCGTGCGCGCCAGCAGCGGGCGCAGCCGCTTCGAGAAAAGGAGGATCGCCAGCAGCACCGTGCCGAGCACGAAGGCGCCCTCGATCCACAGGTAGGGGCCGATGTCGTAGTGGCCGAGCGCCAGCACGAAGCCGATCGCCGCCAGCGTCAGGGTGGCAGCGCCTCCGAGCGCCCGCTCGAGAATGACCGACGCCGCGATCGGGCCGCCGTGACCGGGATGACGGCGGGCCGTCTCGAAGATGCGGACGGCGTCTCCGCCGACCGCCGTCGGCAGGAGCTGCCCGCCCGTGTAGGCGACGAAGTAGGCGCGGACGAGCCAGCTGAGGCGATCGTGGATCCCCTTCGCGGCGAGCAGGCGCCCCCAGCGCCAGGCCATCGGCCAAACGGAGCCGATCGTGATCGCGACGGCGCCGAGGAAGTACCAGACGTTCGCGTGGACGAGGATGTGCAGCGTCCGCGAGACGTCGATCTTCCAGAGGATGTACGCGGCGCACAGCCCGGTGAGGGCGAGCGTCGCGGCCAGCCGGAGCAGCCGGCTTCTCGTCACGGCGGGGAGCTAGGCGGCCGCTTGGACCAGGTTCGGGCTTGCTGCATGAGCCGTGCCGAAGGGTACGAGATCAGCCACCCCGATCGGCTCGCCGAGCGCGCCCCTGACGACCAGCAGGTTCACGTCGAGACCGCCTGGCTCGCCCCACAGCGTCGCATCGTGCGTGGCGACGACCTCGGCGACCCGAGGCCCGTCCGGCGCGAGGCGGATCTCGGTCTGGGTCGGCCCGGCCTCGATCCCGAGCGCGACGACCGCCGCGGCCGCGAGCTCGCCGAGGCCGCCCGAGTCGGCCGTCAGCAGCTCGTGGAACACGCCGCCGACCGAGAAGCCGTGGACGATCACCTCGGGGCCCTCGACGAGCTCCTCGACGAGGGCGGTCGCCGAGCGCGAGCAGTCGATCGCGGCCCGGATCGCCGCGGGCAGCTCCGAGCGGTCGCGAACGATCGAAAGACCGTGACCGCCCCGGTCTGACGGCTTCACGACGCAGGGGACTTGCACGTCGTCGTGCTCGTCGGTGGCGAGGCGCCACGGAACGTGCGGAACGCCGGCCTCCACGAAGCGCTCGCGCTGCTTGAGCCGCGAGGTGGCGAGCACGGCCACGGCGGGCGAGAGCGCGTGGGGCAGAGCGAGCCGATGCGCGACACGGGCCGCGATGCCCACGGTCAGGTCCGACCCGGCCGAGATGACCGCGTCGATCCGCTCCGCCTCGGCGAGGCGGTGGATGGCGGCCTCGTCCTCACAGGAGATCAACGCGCGCCGGTCCGCGAGCCGGAAGCCGGGGGCCGAGGCCTCGTCGTCCACGGCGATCACGAAGAGGTCGCGCGCGCGGGCGGCCTCGAGCAGCCCGAGTTGCGCGGTTCCCGCCCCGAGGACGAGTAGGCGCGGGCGCGGTTGGGGCCGTGGCTCCACCGACACCATTGTTGCGATCGCATGCGACGGTGCCCGAAACACGGGTAAACTCGTTTTACCGGTGTCGCCGAAACTTCCCCCGCGCTACGACGTCCCCAAAGCGGCCCCCGAGCCGTTGCGGATCGTGCAGGAGCTCGTCAACTCGGTCGACCTCGAGCACGGCGTCGAATGGCTCGGGACAGCTCGCGAGCTCCAGTCCTGGCTCCGCGAACGCCGGCTCGACGGACGCAGGCGGACGAGCCCGGCTGAGCTCAAGCGCGTACACGAGCTGCGGGAGACGCTGCGGGCGCTCTTGATCGCGAACAACGAGCAGCGGTCCGCGCCCGAGGCCGCCGAGGCCCTCGAGCACGCGGCCACCCGGGCCCGGCTGACGCTCGAGCTCGACGAGCACGGCCACCTGGTGCTCACTCCCCGGGCCGCCGGCGTCGACGGGGCCGTGGGCCGCATCCTCGCGCTCGTGTACGAGGCTATGGCAGACGGCACCTGGCATCGCCTGAAAGCGTGCCGCCAGTGCTCCTGGGCGTACTACGACTACTCGAAGAACCGCTCCGCCACGTGGTGCTCGATGGCCATCTGCGGCAACCGCACCAAGACGCGCGCCTACCGGCGCCGCCGCCAGAAAACTTCGTAACAGACTGTTGCTAGGAGGGTTTGGCGGAATACCGCTCGTCGCCGGGGTGCGATGCTCGTTCCCAGGCAAGGACGCAGGGAGCGTCCATATCCGTAGATATGGGCGCGACCGAGGACGCCGCCTGGGGGCGAGCAGCGCGGCCCGGCGGCACAGACTGCATTTCGCCAAACCCTCCTAGGTGACGAGCGCGGTCAGGGCTTCGGCCACGCGGTCGAGCTGGGACTCGCTCAAGCGTGTGTGGAACGGGAGCGCGACCGCGCGCTCGAAGACGCGTGACGCGCCGGGGAACTCGCCCTGGTCGCGGTAGGCGGCAAGGCGATGGAGCGCGTACGTGCCCACCTGAGCCTCGATTCCCTGCTCGCGCAGGGCGGCGATCACCCGGGCGGCGCCGTCCACCTGGATCACGTACGCCTGCCAGCCATGGACGTCGCCCTCGTCGGCCGCCGGCGTGTCGACGACGCCGCGCAGTCGTTCGGTGTAGCCGGCGGCTACGCGTGTCCGCTCCGCGAGCAGCTCACCGAGGCGCGCGAGCTGCGGGATCCCGACCGCGCAGAGGATGTCGGAGAGCCGGTAGTTGAGCCCCGGTTGCGCGATCTCGAAGTCGCCACGCGGCTCGATCCCGTGGTGGCGCATCCGGCGGATGGCGTCGGCCACGGCGGGGTCATTCGTCGTCACAGCGCCACCCTCGCCGGTTGTGACGATCTTGCGCGGGTGAAACGAGAGGCAGCCGAGCGCGCCGAGGCCGCCGCAAGGCCGTCCGGCTCGCTTCGCGCCAAGCGCTCCGGCGGCGTCCTCCAGCACCGGCACGTCGCCCGGCAGCTGTTCGATCCGCGCCGGCCGCCCGAACAGGTCGACCGCGATGACTGCCTTTGTCCGCGGGCCTACCTCGATCCGGTCGGGATCGAGAATCATCGTCTCCGGATCCACGTCGACGAGGACCGGCCTCGCGCCGGCGAGAGCGACGACGTTCGCGGTCGCAGGGAACGTGTAAGCCGGGACGAAGACCTCGTCGCCTGGACCGACCCCGAGGGCGAGGACGGCGAGATGCAGTGCGGCGGTGCCGGAGGACACCGCAATTGCGTGCTCGACGCCACAGGCCTCCGCGAGCCCGCGCTCGAGCTCCTCGACCTTCGGGCCCATCGTCAGCCGGCCGCTCTCGAGCACCTCTGCCACGGCCTCGGCCTCGGCGGCGCCGACGTCGGGCCAGGCGAGGCGGATTACGTCAATGCCGGCGCCTGTTCCCTGTACCACGCGATCGTCCGAGCGAGGCCCTCGTCGAGATCGACCTTCGCTTCGAAGCCGAGCTCCTCACGAGCCTTCTCCACATTCGGGATCCGGAGCTCCACGTCGGCGTAGTGCAACGGTTGGAAGACGATCTCGCCCGGGCTCTCCGTGAGCCGCTTGATCCGTTGGGCGAGGTCGAAGATCGTCACCGCGGAGCGCGCGTTGCCGACGTTGAAGGACTGGCCGACCGCCGCGTCCTTTTCCAGGCAGAGCAGCAGGGCGTCGACCATGTCGTCGACATAGCACCAGGCGCGGATCTGCGACCCGTCGCCGTGGATCGTCAGATCGTGGCCCGCGAGCGCGGCTTCGATAAAGGCGCGGATCGCACCGCCGCCGATCTGTCCGGGCCCATAGACGTTGAACGGCCGGACCGTGACGACGGGGATCCCGTGCTCTTCGCGATATGCGTGGGCCATATGCTCGCCGGCGAGCTTCGAGACCGCGTACGTCCAGCGGGCCTCGCCGACGGAGCCAATCGTCGACACCTGTCCCTCCGCGACGTTGTAGGCATGCGTGCCGAAGATCTCGCTCGTCGAAAACTCGACGAGGCGCTCGATGGACCCGCGCGTCCCGAGGGCGGCCTCGAGCACGTTGTAGGTGCCGATCAGGTTGACCCGCATCGTCCGCACCGGGCTCTCGCGCACGGTGTCGACGCCCGCGATCGCAGCGAGGTGGACGATGTGGGTGGCGCCGGCTGCCGCATCGCGGACCGCATCGGCGTCAAGGACGTCGGCGTGGACGAAGGTGAGGTTCGGGTGCTCGGCGACGTCCGTGCCCGACATCGCGTCGCGGTGCAGGTTGTCGAGCGCGACGATTTCGTTTTGGTCCACGAGCCTGCGCGCGAGGGTCGAGCCGATAAAACCCGCCCCGCCAGTGAGGAGAATGCGCTTCCCGGAAAGCGCCACGGCGGCGAGTCTAGCGGCGCGGCAGATGGCCACCTCCTGGAAGCCGCGCTCGTCGGCGCCGCCGGCCGAGACGTCGCTTGCGATGCGGCCGTGAGATGCGGCCACGAACTAGCATCGCGCGTCGTGGAAGGCACAGTTCTCTTCGTCGGCGCGGGCCGGCACCAGCGGCGCGCGATCCGGCGGGCGAGGGAGCTCGGCCTCCGCACGATCGCTGTCGACCGAAACGCCGACGCGCTGGGACTCGGCGAGGCGGACACGGCCGAGGTAGTCGACTTCACGGATGTCGCCGCCGTCACCGACGTCGGCCGCCGCCACGCGGTCGACGGCGTGCTGACCGTTTCCGCCGACCGGGCCGTGCCGGTCGTCGCCACGGTCGCCCAGGCGCTCGGCTTGCCCGGGATCGGCACGGAGACCGCCCATCTGATGACGCACAAGGTGGCGATGCGGACCCGCCTCGCGGAGGCGGGGGTGCCGCAGCCTCGCTACGCCGCTGCCCGCTCGCTGCACGAGGCCTACGCGGCGGTGGAGGCAGTCGGTTTTCCCGCCGTACTGAAGCCTGCGGACTCCGGCGGCCAGCGCGGCGTCTTCCAGATCGGGTCGATCGGCGAGCTCGAGGCGCATCTGCACACGGCGCTGGGAGAATCGCCGACCGGCGAGGCGATCATCGAGAGCTACCACGAGGGGCTCGAGCTGAACGGGCTCGCGATCGCGCGCGGGGGCCGCGTGACGCCGTTGACCCTGTCCGATCGGCTGCGGCCGCCCGGGATCGGCTTCGGCGTCGGCTGGATACACGTCTACCCGTCGCGCCTCTTCTCGGACCCGCTCGCCGAGGCGGAGCAGGCGGCGGTGTCGACCGTGCACGCGCTGGGTCTGAAGGACGGGATCGCGTTCCCGCAGCTGATCGTCGGCGAGGACGACCGCCCGTACATGGTGGAGTGCGCCGCGCGGATCCCGGGCGGCCAGATGGCCGATCTCGCCACGCACGCGGTCGGAGTCGACCTGGTCGAGATCGCGCTGCGGCAGGCTCTCGGCCTCGAGGTGCCGGACGACCTCGTCACGCCGCGCTTCCAGAAGCCGCTCGCGATTCGGTTCCTGACGGCTCAGCCTGGACCCCTCCCGACCGGCCGCGTCCGCAGGGTCGGCCCCCTCGACAAGGTGCTGGCCTTTCCCGGCGTCGTCCAGGCGGACGTGTTCCTGCAGGAAGGCGAGACGATCAGGCCGGTGCGTCTAGACGGCGACCGCCGCGGCTACGTGATCGCGATCGGCGACACGAACGTCGAAGCGCTGGAGCGAGCCGAGGCGGCGGCCACACTGCTGGACGTGGAGGTCGAGTGATGCTCTGCCCCGACCTGTCACACGGCGCCGCGGGAAAACGAGTCAGCCCCACCCTGGGTGGGGAGGGACGTTCCACCCGCCACCCGCGGCGAGCATATCGCCGTACCCCGCACCCGTTTGTGGCGGTTTCGCGCCGAGGGTGTGACTCTTGAGCTGCGCGTTCGATCTCGAGCACTACCGGCAACTGCTCGAGGCGGCGAAGACCGGTGGCTACCGGTTTGCCTTCTTCGACCGCGAGCCGCAGGCCGGCGACCTGCTGCTTCGCCACGACGTCGACCTCTCGCTCGACGCGGCGTTGACCGTCGCGGCGCTCGAGGCCAAAGCCGGTGCGCAAGCAACCTATTTCCTGATGACGCGAAGCGTCTTCTACAACCTCGCCTCTGCCGAGGGCGAGCGGGCGCTCGACCGCCTGCGGAGCCTCGGGCATCGCGTCGGCCTCCACGCCGTCCACCCGCACCTCGACCTCGACGACCGCTTCGACGCCGTCGTCGCGTGGCACAACCCCGACAAGGAATTCATGCGGGAGCCGCTCGCGGGCGCCGTCAACGTGATGCAGGCGTCGTACTTCGACCCCGGCCACTACCGCTCCGACTCGAACCAGTACTGGCGAAGCGGCTGCCCGCACGAGGAGCTCGCCGCCGGGCGGTTCGACTGGCTGCAGCTGCTGACCCACCCCGAGATCTGGGCCTATCCCGGCGCGACGATGCGCGAGACGATGGTCTCGATGCTCGACGCCGAGCGCGAGCGTGACGTCGAGCGTCTCGCCGACGATCGAATCGACCTGACGTGAAGGCGCTGACCGTCCTGTTGACCGCGTCCGGCGCGCCTGGCACGGCTGCGCTCGCCCGGGCCCTGCGAGAAAACGGCGAGCGCGACGTCCGCATCGTCGGCACCGACATGGCCGAGCTCAGCATCGGCAGGCACGTCGCCGACGCGTTCCACCGCACCCCGCCGGGAACGGATCCAGGGTTCGCCGAGGCGCTCGCGGACGTCTGCGAGCGCGAGCGCGTGGACGCGGTCATCCCGCAGTCGTCCTACGAGCTGCTCGCGCTCGCCGAGGCGAAGCAGCGCTTCGGAGGGACGGTCGTCCTCGTCGCGTCGCCGGACGCCGTCCACCGCTCGAACGACAAGGCGGAGAGCTACGCGCTCCTCGATCAGATCGGGGTGCGCGGCCCTAATTGGCGGCGCGTGCGCGGCGGCGACGCGATCGCGACCGCGGCTCGCGAGCTCGGCTATCCGGACATCGACGTCGCCTTCAAGCCGCTCGTCTCGTCGGGATCGCGCGGCTTCCGCGTGGTCTCCGCGGCCGCCGACCGCCGAACACAGCTGTTCGAGAACCGCCCTGGAGTCGCCGAGGCGCTCCGCCTCGAGGAGCTCGTCGAGCTGGTTGGGGACGACGACCGCGAGGTCCTGGTCATGGAGCTCGTGACGGGCGGTGAGCGGACGATCGACGGCGTCGCCCGTGACGGGCGGCTCCTGCTCGCACACCCGAAGACCCGCGAGGAGATGCGCGCGGGGCTCGCGATGTACTTCCAGACGCTCGAGGATCCCGAGCTCATGAACGTCGCCGCGAGGATCGCTGCAGAGCTTCGCCTCGACCACTTCTTCAACATCCAGCTCGTCGGCGGCGCGGTCATCGAGATCAACCCGCGGATCTCGACGATCGTCTACCAGGAGGACCTCAACCTCCCCTACCTCGGCGTCAAGCACGCGCTGGGCGAGGTCTCCGAGGACGAACTCGCGGCCCTCGCCGCGCGCATCCGCACGAGCCGTAGGGCGCTGCGCTATTTCGACCAGGTCGAGTGGGACTCCGCGTAACGCACTGCCCGGTCAACTTCGCGGGGATCGGCTGGACGAACGTCCAGGCGCTGCGCCGGCGCGGAGTCGATGCCCGGCTCGTCGTCTTCAACACCCACGACGCGCATCCCGAGG
>JBKPOY010000074.1:0-8576 GCA_046733295.1 Actinomycetota bacterium
TACGCGGTCGTCAGTTACGACCGCGCGGGGAACGCATCGCGCGGCGTCGTGACCGTCGTCCCGGCGAGCATCCTCTTGCGGGCGCCGCGCGACGGCGCCGGCGTGCGGACGCCGCCACGCCTCCTTTGGAGCCGGGTGCCCAAGGCCAGCTTCTACAACGTCCAGCTCTACCGAGGCTCAAAGAAGATCTTCAGCGCCTGGCCACGCGGCGCGACGCTCACGCTCGGCCGCAGCTGGTCGTACGCGGGCCATCGCTACCAGCTGAAGCGCGGCACCTATCGCTGGTACGTCTGGCCGGCGTTCGGGCCGCGCTCAAAAGCCCGCTACGGGCAGCTGCTCGGCCTGAGCACGTTCAAGTTCCGCTGATACGGCCGGGCTGGGCCTCGGCCTCTGCCTCCTGCAGGACGACGCAGACGACTTGGCCTGTCGTCACGCCCTGACCGGGCTCGACCGAGAGGTCGGTGACGATTCCGTCGCGATGCGCCGTGATCTCGTTCTCCATCTTCATCGCCTCGACGATGCAGATAACCTGGCCCGCCCGCACGTCGTCGCCCTCGGCCACCTCGACCGCGAGCACCGTTCCCTGCATCGGGGTCACGACCGCGTCCTTCGCCGCACCGTGCAGCGAGCCACCGGCCCCACGCTCGCGCCGCCGGCGAGCCAGCTCCGCGAAGGGGGGCTCCGGCACAATCGCCTTGACCTCGTAGCGGCGGCCGTCGACCTCCACGGTCGAGATGCGCTCTCGCAGCCTGCCGTCGGGAGACACCGCTATCGTTGTTTTCTGATAAGACAACTGCTCCGCGCGCTCTGCCAGCTCCTTCGACTCGACGATGCCGTGGCAGGTCTCCCCGGCGACGAAGCACGGCTGCTCGAGAAGGGCCCGGTGGAACCCGAGCAGCGTCGTCACTCCCTCGATCGCGTACTCGCCGAGCGCGCGCAGCATGCGCCGTCGGGCATGCTCGCGGTCGACGCCGTGGACGACCAGCTTCGCGACCAGGGGGTCGTAGAGGCCGACGACCTCACTGCCCGCCGTCACCCCCGAGTCGACTCGGACTCCCGGGCCCGACGGCTCGCGGTAGCCCGTGATCCGCCCGGGGCTCGGCAGGAAGCCGTTGGCGGGGTCCTCGGCGTTGATCCGGCACTCGATCGAGTGGCCGTTCAGCCTGACGTCTTCCTGGCCCAGCCACAGCGGCTCCCCGGCCGCGATCATGACCTGCTCGCGGACGAGGTCCAGGCCGGTTACCAGCTCGGTGACGGTGTGCTCGACCTGGATGCGGGTGTTCATCTCGAGGAAGAAGTAGTTCCCTTCGGGATCGAGCAAGCCCTCGATCGTCCCGGCGCTCCGGTAGCCGACGGCGCGTGCGGCCTCGACCCCGATCTCGCCGATGCGCGCGCGCAGGGCATCGTCGACCGCCGGCGACGGCGTCTCCTCGACCAGCTTCTGGTGCCGGCGCTGGATCGTGCAGTCGCGCTCGCCGAGGTGGATCACGTTCCCGTGGCTGTCGGCGAGGACCTGCACCTCGACGTGACGAGGATCCTCGAGGTAGCTCTCGACGTAGACGGCGGGGTCGGAAAAATAGGCCTCGCCCTCGCGGCGCGCGGACTCAAAGGCGCGCTCGGCCTCGTCGGGGCCGTCGACGACCTTGAGCCCCTTGCCGCCGCCGCCGGACGAGGCCTTGATGGCGATCGGCCACCCGATCTCCTCGCCGAGCCGCAGCACATCCGCCGCCGACTGCACGGGGGCCGTCGTTCCGGGGACGATCGGGACGCCCGCGGCAGCCATCGCTTCGCGGGCCGCGGTCTTCGATCCCATCACTTCGATCGCCTCCGGTGGCGGGCCGATCCAGACGAGCCCGGCGCTCGCGCAGGCGCGGGCGAACGTCGCGTTCTCGGCGAGAAACCCGTACCCGGGGTGGACCGCCTGCGCTCCGGAGCGGTGCGCCGCGTCCAGGAGCCGCTCCTGATTGAGGTAGCTAACCGCCGGTGTCCCGGGGCCGATCAGAAAGGCCTCGTCGGCAACCGACACGTGCAGCGACTCGCGGTCGGCCTCCGAGTACACGGCAACGCTCTCGATTCCGAGCTCGCGGAGAGTCCGGAAGATGCGAATCGCGATCTCGCCACGGTTGGCGACGAGGACTTTCGAGAACACTTCCATGCGCGCGTATTCTCCCCGTCGATGGGTCTCGCCGACCAATTGACGGTCGCGCGCGCGCTCGCGGTGCCCCTTGTCGCCGTGCTGTTCGTGTGGGACTTCGAGGGACACGACTACTGGGCCACCGGCCTGTTCTGTCTCGCCATGAGCACCGACTGGCTGGACGGACGGATCGCGCGCTCGCGCGGACGCACTTCCGAGCTCGGTTCGCTGCTCGATCCGGTCGCCGACAAGCTCCTCGTGCTCACGGTGCTGATCGTGCTGATCGACCAGGGCGTCTTCCCCGCCTGGATGGTCGCGGCGATCGTCGCCCGCGAGTTGCTCGTCTCGGGCCTGCGGCTCGCCGCACTCGAGCGCGGCGTCGTCCTGCACGCCCGCGATCTCGGCAAGCTGAAGACGTGGTCGCAGGCGATCGCGGCTGCGGTCGGAGGGCTCGCCGCGGCGGGCGCCGTGAGCGACTCCCTCGCATGGTGGTCGTTGCTCGTCGCGCTCGTGCTGACCTGGGTTTCCGGCCTCGACTACGCGAGGGTCGCGCCGGGACTTCTCCGCGGCCGCGCGGTCGCCTGATCCTCGCCTAGGTTCTCCACGATTCCGGCCTGACGCCAGGCGCTTCGATACGGGGGCGGTAGCTCTTCGCCGGCGAGCAAGCGCTCGAGGGCGGCGGTGAGCGCCTCTTGCTCCTTGGGGCTCGGCTCGGGCTCGATCGAGAACGCCACGGCGGCAGATTAAAGACCGCCGGGGCTCGTGACGATACGAAGCCCGGGATGAGCCGCATCCTTGCCATCAGCGCAGTCTTCGCCGTGCTCGCGGCGCCTGCAGCCGCTAAGTCCGGCGGCGCCACGTCGGCGAAGGCGAAGCCCGCTTCCTGGGCGCAGCGCGAGATCAAGCTCGTCGTCGCGCACGGGCTCATGGCAAAGAGCGTCGGCTCCTTCCGCCCGAACGACCCCTTGACGCGCGGGGCCCTGAACGCGCTCGTCGCCGGCCTCCGGCCCGACAAGGCGGGCCCGACGACGCAGTCCGCTGCGCCGGTCACGATGGCCCAGCTCGACGCGACCCTCGTCCGCGCGCTCGACCTGACGGCGCCCGCGATCGAGTTCGCAACGATCGCGCGCGGAGCGGGGCTCAACCCGCCGAGCCGCTTCGGGACCGAGGTCGTGGCACGGCTGCTCGGGCTGCGCACGAATCACCCGGCGGCGCTCGATTCGCTGGAGCTGCTTCCGAACCAACCCGCGACCCGGGCGGAAGCGGCCTACTCGGCCGCGAGGATCCTGGGCTTCAAGGGATGGGAGGTCGAGGGCGTGGAGCAGCTGTCGGAGGGATTCCGGCTACCCGCGCTGACGGCGTGGCAGAAGCGCCTCCTCTCGACCGCCGTCCAGTTCATCGGCTTCCCGTACGTCTGGGGAGGCACGAGCGAGAAAACCGAGGCTCCGTTCGGCGTCCAGGCGGCGGGCGGGTTCGACTGCTCGGGGTTCGTCTGGCGCGTCTTCAAGCTTCAGTCATACCCGGGTGGTGCCGGCCTCGCCGGCACGCTCAAGGGACGAACCACCTTCGCGATGAGCGGCGAGGTCGGGTCTGCCAAGCGGATCGGCTTCTCGAAGCTCAAGCCGGCCGATGTGCTCTTCTGGGGCGCGGCCGGACCACGCTCGAGGCCGGGGCAGGTCGATCACACGGGGATCAACCTCGGCAACGGCTGGTTCATTCACTCGTCGGGGTACGGCGTCGCACTGGCCCCACTCGACGGCTGGTACAAGCGGCGTTTCGCGTGGGCACGTCGGCCGCTCGCCGAGGCCGGCCTCGCCTAGGAGGGTTTGGCGAAGTGCAGTCTGTGCCGCGGGGCCGCGCTGCTCGCCCCGGCGACGAGCGGTATTCCGCCAAACCCTCCTAAGCCCTTCCCGCGGAAATTTCCGCAATTTGCGCGATCCCCCTTCCGGGGGATGGCTTGCGACTCTTGGCGCGGGAAAATCGCCGGGTCCGCCGCGTAGTGAGAGGGAGGTTCCGAATGTTGCAGTGGAAGCCGCGTCTTCGCACCGCGCTGCTCGTGCTGGTGATCCTGGCGTTCGCGCTCTGGTTCGGCTGGTTCGACAGCAATCTGTTCCTCGAGTGGTAGCCCGCTCGCGATGAGCGAGACCACACGCGCACGACCCCGCCTGTATCCGGTCGTCGCGCCCGTGTGCGCTGCTGGGCTCGCCACCGTGGCCGCGGCCGCGATCGCGTTCGCGACCACACCGCACAGTGCGACGGAGTTGGCCGGGCTCGCGGCCTTCCTCGGCGCTTCGCTGCTCGCCGACCGGTTCCCGGTCCCGGTCGACGACCTGGACGCGAGCGGTGTCTCCCTCGCCTTTGTGTTCGGACTCTCCGCGATCGTCCTGTTCGGCTGGGCCGCGGGCGTGCTCGTCGTCTTCGCGACGCCGCTCGTGATGCAGCTGCTCGACCGCCGGCCGCCGATCCGGATCGCCTACAACTCTTTCGCGTTCGCCTTGACGGCGGCGAGCGCGGGCCTCGTAATCGCGCCGATCGACGGGGGCCAGCCCGCCGACACGGCAGCGCGCGTCGTCGCCGCGACGTACGTCTGCTACCTCGTCAACGTCCTCCTGATCACAGCGGTGGTCGCGCGCGGCACGAGCCGCTCGTGGAGCGGTCTGATCATCTCGAGCGTGCGCAAGACGGTCCTCCCTTTCACGCTGATGGGCTCGGCAGTCTTGACGCTCGTCGTGCTCTGGCAGCGCGCGCCGCTCCTCTCGGTCGCGCTCGTCGGGCCGCTGCTCGCCATCCAGCTCTACCAACGCGCCCTGCTGCGGGCGCTTCGCGCGGTGCGGCTCGCTCTCACCGACCCCCTGACCGGGCTCGGCAACCACCGCCACTTTCACGAGCGCCTCGCGCGCGAGCTGGAGCATGCTCTGCGCTACCGACGTCCCCTTGCGCTGTGCCTCGTCGACGTCGACGACTTCAAGCGGATCAACGACCGCTTCGGCCACCCGGCGGGGGACCGCGTGCTCTCGCTCGTGGCCACCCGGCTCCGCCAGACCGGCGAGGCCTTCCGCCTCGGCGGAGACGAGTTCGCGGTCCTGCTCCCGGGCTACGAGGAATCCGAGGCGACGACGGCGGCCGAGTCGATCATCGACCGGATCGCGGCTCTCGACCTCGAGCACATGGGAACCATCACCGTCAGCGCCGGCATCGCCGTCGCCCCGCAGCACGCACGCGAGCGCGACGAGCTGCTCCGCCTCGTGGACAGCGCCCTTTACTGGGCGAAGGAATACGGAAAGAACCAGGCCAGGCGCTACCGGCCCGACGTCGTCGAGCTCGCCGAGCTGAAGCGACTCGCGTCCGGCGGCGACCGCGCAGCGCGCCTTCGTGCCGCAGCGAGCCTCGCGCGCGCCGTCGACGCCCGCGACGTCTACACAGGCTTCCATTCGCAACGCGTCGCCCAGCTCGCCGTCCGGATCGCCGTCCGGCTCGGCCTCGACCGCGAGCACGTCGAGCTGACGCGCCTCGCCGCGAGCCTTCACGATCTCGGCAAGCTCGCCCTGCCCGAGGAGCTCCTGCGCAAGCCGGGCCCGCTCACCGAGCCCGAGCGGCTCGTCCTCGAGCGCCACCCACAGATCGGGTTCAGGATGCTCGACAGCCTGGGAATCGATCCGGTCGCCGATTGGGTCTTGCACCATCACGAGCGGTGGGACGGAACCGGGTACCCGGACGGGCTCGAGGGTGAAGGAATTCCGCTCGGCGCGCGGATCATCTTCGTCGCCGACGCCTACGACGCGATGACCTCGGATCGGCTCTACCGAGCTCGTCGGTCGCCGGAGGCCGCCCTGGCCGAGCTCGTCGCCTGCGCGGGGACGCAATTCGACCCCGACGTCGTCGCCGCGCTCGAGGAAGAGCTCGCCTTCGAGCCGGTGTTCGAAGCGCCCCGGGCCCAGCTCGCCGCGGTCTAGCTCGGGCCGGCCCCGCCCCGGTCACTCTTTCGGCGCCGGCGCGTCACCCACAGGTGCGCCAGAGCCCACTAGGATCGAAGTGGGCGTGGAGCGGTGGGGCCCAGTCTCACGCGCATGCGCGCGACAACTAACCAGAGCCGGCGCTCAGAGCGGGATGTTGCCGTGCTTGCGCGGGGGCCTGCGCTCTCGCTTCGTCAGCGCGGTCTCGAGGGCGTCGATGAGGACCGGGCGCGTGCGGCGCGGCTCGATCACGTCGTCGACGTAGCCGCGCTCGGCGGCCGTGTACGGGTTCGCGAACTGATGGCGGTACTCCTCGATCAGCTCGGCGCGCCGCCCCTCCGGATCATCGGCCTCCTCGAGCTCCTTCCGGAAGACGATGTTGACGGCGCCCTCCGGGCCCATGACCGCGACCTCGGCCGTCGGCCACGCGAAGTTGAAGTCTGCGCGGATGTGCTTCGAGCTCATGACGTCGTAGGCGCCGCCGTAGGCCTTGCGCGTGATCACGGCGAGCTTCGGCACCGTCGCCTCGCAGTACGCGTAGAGGAGCTTCGCGCCGTGGCGAATGATCCCGCCCCACTCCTGCGCTGTCCCGGGAAGGAAGCCCGGCACGTCGACGAAGGTGACGAGCGGGATGTTGAACGCGTCGCAGGTGCGGACGAACCGCGCCGCCTTGTTCGACGAGTCGATGTCGAGCACACCGGCGAGCGAGCGCGGCTGGTTGCCCACGATCCCGACCGGATAGCCGTTCAGGCGTGCGAAGCAGCAGACGATGTTCTCCGCCCAGCGCTCGTGCACCTCGAGGAGGTCGCCGTCGTCGACCACCTTCGCGATCACCTCCTTCATGTCGTACGGCTTCGCGGGGTCATCCGGAATCAGGGAGTCCAGCTCCGCGGCCTCGCGCCCGGCCGGGTCGGCGGGCTTCGCATAGGGCGGCGCGTCGACGTTGTTCTGCGGCAGGAACGAGAGCAGGTACCGCGCGTCCTCGAGACATGCCTCCTCGTCCGAGGCGATGAAGTGGGCGACACCTGATTTGGCCGCGTGCGTCGCCGCGCCGCCGAGCTCCTCGAACGTGACCTCCTCGCCCGTCACGGTCTTCACGACGTCGGGCCCGGTGATGAACATGTACGACGAGCCCTCGACCATCAAGACGAAGTCGGTCATCGCAGGGGAGTACACGGCTCCTCCGGCACAGGGGCCCATGACCAGGCTCAGCTGCGGCACGACGCCCGAGCACTGGACGTTCCGCCAAAAGATCTCCGCGTAGCCGGCGAGCGAGACGACGCCCTCCTGAATCCGGGCGCCCCCGGAGTCGTTGATGCCGATGACGGGGCAGCCGAACTTCGCGGCCAGGTCCATCACCTTGCAGATCTTCTCGGCGAACACCTCGCTCAGTGAACCGCCGAAGACGGTGAAGTCCTGGGAGAAGACGAACACCTTCCGGCCGAAGATCGTGCCGTACCCGGTCACGACCGCGTCTCCGTAAGGACGCCGCTCGAGCATCCCGAAGCTCGACTCGCGGTGGCGGACGTAGCGGTCGAGCTCGACGAACGATCCGGGGTCGAGCAGCTTCTCCGCCCGCTCGCGTGCGAGGAGCTTCCCCTGGCTACGCTGCCGCTCGACGGCCTTGGCGCTGCCCGCATGGCGCGCCTCGTCGCGCAGCGCCTCGAGCTGCTTCAGCTTCTGCTCGGTCGTCGACGCTGCGTCGGCGCTTTCGTCGGTCGCGGTCATCGCGGCAGCCTAACGCCGAACCGCGAGCCGGAAGTCGCTCTTCGGGTCGCCGCCGGATCCCCCGAGCGGGGGGCACCCACGCACGAGACCACGCCTATCGTGAGCCTGGCGGCGCTATTCGGCTGCCTCAAAGGCGATCATGCGGCGTTCATACATCGACCTGCCGAAGCGGCTTCCTGCGACCCGAGGCGCTCGGCGCTCGCGTGCCCGGCTGTTCCCGTTCGTCGTCGCCCTTCCGCTCGTCGTCGTCCTCTGGCTGACGATCGGCGTCCCGATGCTCGCCGTCCTCTCGCGGGCCGACGCCGGCCACCGAAGCGCCCGTGAGGTCGTGTTCGGCGGCGAGTCGCGCACCGGCGCCGGCGCACGTCCGCCCCGCACGGAGGCGGCGACGGAGCTGACAACTGTCGGGCGGAGCGAGGGGTGGACGCCCGGCGGAACGCACTCGTGGGAGATCGGCAACCGGACCCCAAACGATTCGGCGGGCCGCGCCGAGCAGCCTGTCGCCGAGCGGATCGACCGCAAGACCCCTCTGATCGGGATTCCCGGCGCCACCGTCGCCGGAGTCGCCGAGGCTACGGCGCCACCGCCGGCTCCCGCACCGGTTCCTCCCGCGGCGCCGGCACCGAGCCCGCCGGCGTCCACGTCCTCTCCGCCGCCTCCGGCCGCGCCGCCGACACCGCTGCCTCCCCCCGCTCCCGCGTCGCCGCCGCCCGCGTCACCGCCGCCCGCACCTCCTCCCGCGACCCCGCCCGCCCCGCCAC
>JBKPOY010000075.1:0-18807 GCA_046733295.1 Actinomycetota bacterium
GGAGGCCTCGTCGTCGGCCGGAGCCTGCGGCGGAGCCGCTTCCTCGCCCGCGGAGGGATCGGCGGCCGGAGCCGGGGCGGGCTCCGCCGGGGCGGTCGTCTCGGCGGTCGTGGTTCCTTCCTCGACGCCGGCCGCGCTACCCGCGGCCTGGCCCTCGAGCATCAGCTGAACCTGGTTTCCCGCGCCCGCGGAGAACGCGGCGCCCGCGACGAAGAGCGTCGCGAACGTCGTCGTCACGAGCAAGCGGCGCCGGCGCGAACGCGGCTTCACCGCCTCCGCCTGGGGGTCGACCGTCGTCGCGGCCTCGTCGCCGCCGTCGCCGCCCTCGTCCCATTCGTCCCAGGCCCGCCCGTGGCGCAGCCTGCTGATCAAAGAATTCCGTCGTGGCATTGCCGTTCGCTCCGTTTGTCGGGCGTCGAGGCCGCCACTTCGACGCGGATTCAATTGATTCGAAAATCCGCGGGCCGTACGGACTGACAGGTCTATCGACCACCGCCGTAGGCGTCGCTCCCCCGAACTAGGGAGATTCGCAACCAATCACCAGACCGAGGGATACGCCCCCGAGCGGCCCATCACGATGATCGCTGCGACTGAGCCATACAGGCGGCGCGGCACGCCGAGACATGTACGGAGGTTTTCCGGCGTGACCGAACAGTGCAGCCGCCAGCTTTTCCGGCTCGTTTCTAGCTCACCAAGCCTTTTCCCCACCGCGTATCCGTTCGGAAATTGGGCGACCCCCGTGCGCCCGTGCCGCAGTGGAAGGGAGGTGAACTAGATGCTGAAGCTCTTTGCGTTCGCGCAGGCCTACGCCGCCGATGCGGCTCAGGCGCTGAAGAAGCGCGAGGAGGGTCAGACGATGGCCGAGTACGGCGTCGTTCTCGCTGTGATCACGCTCGCCGTGATCGGGGCGATCACGCTGCTCTCGAGCCACGTCCGCAACGCCATCACGAGCGTCGCGAACATCCTCCCCGGCGGTTAACCCCTAAGCAGTTCTCCGGCAAAAAGGGCCCCTCCTCCGGGAGGGGCCCATTCAAGGAAAGAAGCGAAACGAACCAGGTGACAAATCCCGTGAAGAAGAGAATTCAGATCCGAAACGAGCAGGGCCAGACGATGACCGAGTTCGCCCTCGTGCTGCCGGTTCTCGCGCTGCTGCTGTTCGCGGTCATCCAGTTCGGGATCGTCTTCAACAACTACGTGACCCTGACGGATGCCACGCGGGCGGGCGCCCGCAAGGCCGCCGTGTCCCGTCAGACCACGGACCCCGTCGGCAACGCCATCGCCGCGGTCCGCGCGTCTGCGAAGGACCTGAATCAGAGCAACCTCGCCGTGACCGTGACCTCGACGTGGGAGCCCAGCGAGGACGTCTCCGTGACGGCCACGTACCCCTACTCGATCAGCCTCCTCGGGATGGTCGTGAAGTCAGGTCGCATCTCGAGCAAGACAACGGAGCGAGTCGAATGAACGCACGCAGACGAAACGAACGGGGACAGGCCACCGTCCTCACTCTGATCTTCCTGACGGTGCTGCTCGGAATGGCGGCGCTCGTCCTCGACGTCGGCTCCTGGTACAGGGCCGACCGCGACACCCAGTCGACCGCCGACGCCGCCGCCCTCGCCGGCGCCCAAGCCCTTCCGGACAGCACGTCGGAGGCCTCCAACCTCGCCTCCGGCTACGCCAGCAAGAACGGCGGCGGGCTCAACGGCGTCTCGTTCTCGAGCTCGTTCGGTCCGAACGACACGATCACGGTCACTGTGAAGCGTCCCGCAACCGGGATCTTCACGCGCCTTTTCGGCGTCAACTCGGTCAACGTCGGCTCGAAGGCCACGGCACGGACGGCGCTCGTGTCCCAGGCGAAGTACGTGGCGCCGATCGCCGTCAAGAACACCCACCCGATGCTGAACAACTGCAGCGGGCCGTGCTTCGGGCCGTCGTACGAGACGACCATCCCGGTGGACAAGACTGGGGCTCCGGGCGCCTTCGCGCTGGTCAACCTCCTGAACGAGCCCTCGGGAACGTCCGGCGCCTCGGTGCTCGCCGACTGGATCGTCCGCGGCTTCCAGGACTACCTGCCGATCGGGGGCTACTTCTCCGATCCCGGCGTCAAGTTCAACTCGAACGGGATCCAGGATGCGATGAAGCTCCGCCTCGGCACCGAGCTGCTCTTCCCGGTCTACGACACGCTGACGGGCGGCGGGGCGAACGCCAAGTACCACGTGATCGGCTGGGTCGCCTTCCACCTCCTCGGCGTCGACAAGAACGGCAACGACGGCAACGTGTTCGGCTACTTCACATCCGTGATCTGGACCGGCCTGCAGGCCACGCCCGGATCGAGCCAGCCGCCGAACTTCGGCGCGCGTTCAGTCCAGCTAATCGATTAGTCCTCGAACAGAGAAAGACAAGGTGACATGACCTATCGAGTCAGAAATATCGGGATCGCGGTCGCGCTCGCAGCCGTCGCGGCCCTCCTAACCAGCTTTTACGTGACGAATTACAAGCGTCACGTGCAGCGGGGCGAGGACCACGTCACGGTGCTCGTCGCGAAGCACGACATCCCGGCCGGCACCGCCGGCTCCGACGTCGCGGGCGATCTGACCGCGGCCGAGGTGCCTCGCCGCAGTGTCGTCCCGGGCGCGATCTCGGGTGCTGACGAGATCCAGGACAAGGTCGCCTCGCAGATGGTCTTCGCGGGCGAGCAGGTCACCACGAACCGCTTCAGCTCGGTTGCCGAGACCGGCATCCAGGGACAGCTGAAGGGCACCATGCGCGCGTTCCAGGTCCAGGGCGACGGCAACCAGACTCTGGCCGGCACGCTCAAGGACGGCGACCGCGTCGACGTCGTCGCCACCTTCAACTACAAGTGGGTCGATTTCCACGGTGGCAAGTCCCAGGCCTCCGACACCCTCACGGCGAGTCGCGTGGTTCTCCGGGACCTCAAAGTGCTGAAGGCGCCGGAAGGCCCGGCCGCCGGCAGCAAGCTCACCGGCGGTGTCGACCAGAAGTTCCCGGTCCTGCTCGCCGTCACCGACAGCCAGGCGCAGAAGCTCCTGTTCATCGTCGGCAACGCGAGCCAGAGCGACTCCCGCGTCTCCGCGTGGTCGCTCCAGCTCCGGCCCGTTGTCCACGCCGCCGACAGCCCGGATCACGTCGACCGTGTCTCGACGATCCTGCTCGACGGCCTCAACCCCGCGCAGCGCAGGGCGCTGACCCCGTAGGAGGCCACCGATGAGTACGCAAGAAGCCGATTTCAGCCGCGACACCGTCCGGGTCTTCGTGACCGGGCAGTGCGACGGGCTGCCGGACCTGCGCGAAGCGCTGTCCAAGCATCCCGAGATCGAACTCGTGGGCTGGAGCGACAACGTGATGGAGGGCGCGTCGACCCTGACGGGCGGCCATCTCCAGGTCGTCCTCCATGCGACGCGCAGTGCCACGCTGCCCGCGAACGACGTGGCCGCGATCCGCGAGTACACGCGGTGCCCCGTCATCCTGCTCGCCTCGGGCGGGTCGCCGACCCTGCTCGAGGACGCGCTCGAGGCCGACGTGGCCGACGTGATGCTGCTCCCGCAGCTGACCGACAACGTCGTCTTCTCGATCAAGAAGGCCTGCCACGCCGGCCGCCGCGCGCAGGCGGCCGGGGGCGGGCGCCAGGGCCGCCTGGTCACGGTGTTCTCGCCGAAGGGCGGCACGGGCAAGACGGTCCTCTCCACGAACATGTCCACTTCGCTCGCGAAGCACTGGGGCAAGCGGGCGCTTCTGCTCGACCTCGACCTGCAGTTCGGCGACGCCGCGATCATGCTCGGGATCGAGCCGGAGAAGACGATCTACGACCTCGTCACCGCTCCGGGCGAGCTCGACTCCGAGAAGCTGGCCGGCTACACGACCCGCCACGCGTGCGGGCTCGACATCCTGCCCGCGCCGTTGCGCCCGGAGGACGCGGAGCTCGTGACCGAGTCGAAGCTGGCCCGACTGCTGGAGGTCGCCCGCGAGTCGTACGACGTGATCGTCGTCGACACGTCCCCGTTCTTCCACGGGCCGATGCTGGCGACGCTCGACCGAACGGACGAGCTGCTCCTGCTGACGAGCCTGGACGTTCCCACGATCAAGAACGTCCGCCTCTCGCTGCAGACGCTCGAGCTGCTGTCCTTCCCGCAGGACCGGATCAAGGTCGTCCTCAACCGGGCGAACTCGAAGGTCGGGATGCAGCGCAAGGAAGTCGAGTCGGCGCTCGAGATGAGCGTCCGGCACGAGGTTCCGAGCGACCGGGCCGTGCCGCTGGCCGTCAACCGGGGCAACCCGGCCGTGCTCGCGGACGGCAAGTCCGAATTCTCCCGCGCCGTGAAGGAGCTGGCGAAGTCGCTCGTCACGGCCCAGGTGGCGGCCAAGGAGCGCAAGAAGTTCCTCGCCGCGCTGGCAAGGGCGTAACGACATGGGTCTTAGCGAACGCATCAAGAGCAACGGCAACGGCGCGGTAGCGGCCGCGGAACTGGCCGGCCATGGGGGGCCGCTCGAGCAAGTCGCGGAGCATCGCGTCGTTGCCGATCCTTACGCGGAGCTGAAGACTCGGATCCACCACGCGTGCATCGCGAAGCTGGGGCCGCAGCTCTTTACGACCCAGACCGACGAGGACCTCTCGGAGCGGGTGCTGCGCGCGGTCACGGAACAGCTCGCGCTCGACCGCACGCCCCTGACCCGCGAGGAGCGGCGTCAGATCACGAAGGAGATCACGGACGACATCCTCGGCTACGGGCCGCTCGAGCCCTTCCTCCACGACGACAGCGTCACGGAGGTCATGGTCAACGGCCCGGAGATGATCTACATCGAGCGCGCCGGCAAGATCGAGCACACGCGGGCGGCGTTCCTCGACGACGCGCACCTGATGCGCATCATCGACAAGATCGTCTCGACGGTCGGCCGCCGGGTCGACGAGTCGTCGCCGATGGTCGATGCCCGCCTCCCCGACGGCTCGCGCGTGAACGCGATCATCCCGCCGCTCGCGCTGAGGGGCCCGACGCTCACGATCCGGAAGTTCTCGCGCGACCCGTACACGATGGACGACCTGATCGAGTTCGGCTCGATCTCGCCGAAGGCGGCGCAGTTCCTCTCCGCCTGCGTGCACGGGAAGCTGAACATCCTGATCTCCGGCGGTACGGGCACTGGTAAGACGACCACCCTCAACGCGATGTCGGCGTTCATCCCCAACGCCGAGCGCATCGTCACCATCGAGGACGCGGCCGAGCTTCAGCTCCAACAGGAGCACGTGATCACGCTCGAGGCCCGTCCGCCCAACATCGAGGGCGAGGGCGAGGTTCGCATCCGCGAGCTCGTCCGGAACTCGCTCCGTATGCGCCCCGACCGGATCATCGTCGGCGAGGTCCGCGGACCCGAGACCCTGGACATGCTCCAGGCGATGAACACGGGCCACGAAGGCTCGCTGACGACGATCCACGCGAACTCCCCCCGCGACGCGCTGTCCCGGCTCGAGACCCTGGTGATGACCGCCGGTGTCGAGCTCCCGCACCGCGCGATCCGCGAGCAGATCGCGAGCGCGTTCGATCTCCTGATCCAGATCTCTCGCCTCGTCGACGGCTCGCGCCGCTTGACTCACGTCTCGGAGGTGCTCGGGATGGAGTCGGACGTGATCACCTTGCAGGACGTCTTCGTCGCGAAGCCCCCGGACGAGGAGGCGGCCTCCAGCGGTTCGGCCCGGCTGCTCGACGAGCTCAAGTGCACGGGTCTCAAGCCGCACTTCCTCGAGAAGATGGCCGCGAACGGCGTCGTCATGCCGCCGAACTTCTTCAACGAGGAGGCCACCGGCTACGTCGGCTTCGCGAACGCCTCCTACGGGAGCTACTCATGACCTTCAGACTGAAAACTGGCGTTTTCAGTCTGGCACTGGTTTCCCTGCTCGCTGCGCTCGCGACGGCTAGCACGGCAAGCGCCGGAGTCAGGCTCAACGGCATCGACTTCGGGGCCTTCCCGATCCTCCGCGCGACCGTCGTGACATCCACCCCGGCGTCGAGGCCGCCGACGCTGCTCGAGAACGGCGTCGGCGTGGTCGGCCTGCGCGCGGTCAACCTGGGCAGCTCGAAGAACGTTGTCCTCGCGCTCGACACCTCGCGCTCCATGGCGGGCAAGCCGATCGCCGAGGCCGCCAGGGCCGCTGCCGCGTTCGTGCGGTCGAAGCCGGCCGCGGATCGCGTCGCGCTGGTCACGTTCGGAAACCGGGCCGTGCCCCAGAGCGGCTTCTCCACCGCGACGATCGACGCCGACAACGCGCTCCGCACGCTGTCGATCAGCCCGAAGTCGGGAACCGCGCTCTGGGATGCCGTCCAGGTGTCCGCACGTGTCCTCGGCGGCCAGGACGGCGGCCGGGTCGTCATCCTCCTCACCGACGGAGACGACGTCGGCAGCAAGTCCTCCGAGAGCGCGGCCGTGACCGCCCTGCACAAGGCGGGTGCGGTCGTCTACCCGATCGCGTTCGGGCAGAAGGCGGATGTCGGCGGGCTGAAGCGCCTTGCCTCGGCAACCGGAGGCACGTTCCACTCCGCCGCCGACAGCGCCGCGCTGGCGAAGATCTACACATCGGTTGCGAAGGAGCTCCGCCGCACCTGGCGGGTCGAGTACCGGACGACGGCGCGGCCGGGCGACGACGTCGTCCTCAAGGCGAGCGTCGGCAAGCTGGGCTCCGACAGCGCGGCGGCGACCGTTCCGGATTCCGAAGGTGCCGATGCCGCGAGCACGAAGCCGTCGCCGCTCTTGCCCGGCCCGGTCTACGGCAAGATCGGCGACCTCCTCTTCACGCTGCTCGCAGGCCTGCTCGTCCTCGCAGCGGGGATGCTCGTCGCGTCGACGATGCGGGGCTCGTGGCTCAAGCACCGGTTGGCACCCCATGTCGAGACCGGACGCCGGGCATCGAAGCGCCGCTCGGGCCGGGAGCGCCTGGAGATGTTCAACGGATTGTTCCGGGCCACGGAGAACGCGTTCGGGCACCGCCGCCAGTGGCGGAACCTGCAGCTCCTGCTGCAGCGCGCCGACGTGCCGCTGCGAACGGTCGAGTTCGCCTGGCTGTTGATCGGCTCGTCGTTCGCGCTCGCGCTGCTGGCCGCGGTCGCCGGCCGCAGCTCGCTCGTGATCCTGACGATGTTCCTCGTCGGCGCGTTCGTCCCGTACTTCGTCGTCTGGTTCAAGGCGAGGCGCCGGATGCGCGCGTTCGAAGATCAGCTCCCGGATCTCCTGATCACGATGGCCGCGTCGCTGAAGGCCGGCCACAGCTTCAAGCAGGGGCTCCAGAGCGTCGTCGACGAGGGCCAGGAACCTGCCGCCAAGGAGCTCCGGCGCGTCCTCACCGACACCCAGCTCGGGCGGCCGATGGAGGAAGCCCTCCAGGAGACCGCCGACCGGATCGGCTCCAAGAACTTCTCGTTCGTGATCACCGCGGTGAACATCCAGCGCCAGGTCGGCGGCTCGCTCGCCGGGCTGTTCGACATGGTCGCCGACACGGTTCGCGACCGCCAGCAGTTCGCGCGGAAGATTCGCTCGCTGACGGCGATGGGACGCGCGTCGGCCTACGTGCTGCTGGGGCTGCCGTTCTTCATCGCCTTCGCGATCACGCTGCTGAACCCGTCCTACATGGACCCGCTCTACCACTCGCACACCGGGCACGTGCTGATCGCGCTCGGGCTGACGATGATGGCGTTCGGGTCACTCGTCCTGAAAAAGATCGTCTCCTTCAAGGGGTGACCTGAATGCTGCTCATCGTCCTCGCACTCCTGTTTCTCGCCGCAGCCGCGTACCTGCTCGGCGAGGCCGCTACGGCGTCCGCGCGCGAACGTCAGGTTTCCGTCAGGCGGGCCGCCACGTACGGCAAGCTCCGCGCTGCGCTCGGCGACCGGGAACAGCCCTTCCACGATCGCGTCCTCGCCCCGGCGAAGGGCAAGCTCGCGGGCTTCGTGTTCAAAGTCCACCCCAAGACGACCATGGACTCGGTCCGCTCGAAGCTGCTCGCGGCGGGCATGGGCCGCACGGTCACCCCGACCGGCTTCCTCGCCGCGAAGTCGGCGTTCGGTCTCGGCGGGTTGCTGCTCGGCGCGTTCCTGGGCGGAGCCATGTCGGGCGGCATCGGCGTGCTTGTGTTCGGGCTCGCCCTCGGTGGGATCGGCTTCATCGGCCCGGACTTCGTGGTCGGCTCGCGTGCGCGGAAGCGGCGGGAGTCGATCAAGGCGCAGCTGCCGGACGCGCTCGACCTGCTCGCCGTCAGCGTCGAGGCAGGCATGGGCTTCGACGGCGCGATCTCGAAGCTGACCGAGAACATGGACGGCCCGCTCACGGAGGAGTTCGGCCTGACGCTGAACGAGATCCGGATCGGCGAGGGTCGCTCCGAGGCGCTCAAGAAGCTTGCCGAGCGCTGCGATACACCCGAGGTCTCCGGCTTCGTGCGCGCGATCATCCAGGCCGACCAGCTCGGCATCTCGCTCGGCCGCATCCTCCGTGTCCAGGCGGCGGATTCTCGCCTGCGCCGTCAGGCCGCAGCCGAGGAGAAGGCGATGAAGGCGCCGATCAAGATGCTGTTCCCGACGGTGATGTTCATCTTCCCGGCGATGTTCCTGGTCATCCTCGGGCCCGCGTTCCTCAACCTGTCGAAGATTTTCTAGGAGACGACATGGCGCCCAAGAAGAAAGCCCCCAGCGAGACCCCGAAGAAGAAGGAGTTCGGCACCGGCCTGCGAGCCCAGCTCGAACGCCGGCGCGAGGAGGAGGAAGCGCCCAAGGCGGCGCCCGACGCCCAGCCGAACGTGGAGCTGCGCTTCGAGCTGACCGCGCGGCCGGCGGATGCCGAGCCCGTCGTCGTCGAGGCGAACGGTGCCGGGGACGAGCTGCGGCAGGAGCTCGCGGTCGCGCTCGCCCGCCAGAAGCAGCTCGAGGCCCAGCTGGCGGAGCAGGCCGAGGTCTTCCAGGCCGGCATGGACTCCGAGCACGGGCTCGCGCGCCGCGCCGCGGCGCTCGACGACAGGGACGCCAAGCTCGCCCAGTTCCAGCTGGAGCTCGAGGAGCGGGAGCGGAAGGTCCGCGACCAGCGCGAGACGATCGAGGCCGAGCACGCGCGCCTCGCCGAGGTTCAGGCCGAGCTGGCGGCGGAGCAGACCCTGTCCGCCGAGCGGCTCGAGCAGGCGGAGTTGAAGATGCGCGAGCTCAAGAGCTTCGACCGCGACCGCTCCAAGTTCGCCTCCGAGCTCGAGAAGCAGCGAAACGCCCTCGCCGACCGCGAGAAGAAGCTTTCCCGCGCCGAGCAGGAGCTCGAGACCCGCGAGCGCGCGGGTGTCGTCAAGCTCGACGGTCGTGAGCGTGCGCTCGCCAAGCGCGAGAACGAGTGGCGCGCTCGCGACAAGGAGCTGACGGAGCGCGAGCGGAAGCTCGGCGCCCGCGAGGCCGACCTGAAGAAGGAGACGGCGCGCATCAACGCCAAGGACGAGGTCCTCGGCGACCGCGAGGCGGAGCTGCTGCTGAAGCAGGAGCGGCTCCGTGGCGAGCTCGAATCGCTCGAGCGGGATTACAGCGACAAGCGCGAGTTCGCCCGTGAGGCGACCGTCCGGTCGGCCGAGCTCGACCGGCGCGAGCTCGAGCTGACGGCCCGCGAGGCGGAGATCAACCGCGTCAAGGCCGAGATCGCCCACGCGCAGCGCGACCTGAATCTCGGCGCCGACCTCGAGCAGCGCGCGAGGCAGCTCGAGGAGCGCGAGCGGAAGCTCGCCACGCGCGAGTCGGCCCTCTCCAGCCAGGAAGGGCTCCAGGACTCCGTCGGCAAGCGCCAGGACCGCCGCGAGAAGCGGCTCGCCGGCATGGAGGACACGATCCGGGAGCGCGTTCGCGAGCTCGACGAGCGCGAGGGCGAGGTCGACCAGCGCGAAGCCGCGCTCCAGGCCGACATCGACCTGCGGACGGACAAGATCGAGGTGCGCGAGGCCCAGCTCGCCGAGCTGGAGGCGCACCTGACGCAGAAGGAAGCCGAGCTCTCGACCTACGTCGGCAAGGCCCAGACCGAGCTCCAGCGCCGCGAAGAGCAGTGGTGGAGCAAGCAGCTCGGCACCGACGACTCGGTCGAGGTCGACGCGGCCTAGCTCCTAGGTTCGAGGCGCTCACCCCCGCGTCCGACACCACGCGGACGGCGGGGCTTAGCAGCGATTTCCGCGTCGCCGTCACACTTCGGTAACGGTGTCCGACGTGTGGACTGGTCTCGACCAGGCCTGCCCGCGAGGGGCGGCTGCTCCGTCTCGGCGCGGCACGGCCGGCCGAACCCCCTAGACTCGCTGCGTGGCGCTGCCGCGGCGAGATCGGCTTTTCGCGGCGGCTGAGCGCCGTCCGGCGGCGGTTGCCGGCGGCGCCTGGGGCCTCTGGGCACTCGCCGTCCTGGCCGTGGTCATCATCGGCGCGGAGGCGGACGCCTTCGCCGACTCGCAGCACTGGAACCGGCACGGCGGCCCCCTCTGGCCCCTCTTCACCTGGGACTACGGCTGGTACCTGTTCATCGCGCAGTCGGGCTACCCGCATGACGTGCTCAGCCCGGTGTATGCGTTCTTCCCGCTCTGGCCGCTGATCATGAGGGCCTCGGGCGCGCTGGCGGACTGGATCGTCGCCTTCGCGGTCGTGATCGTCGCAAGTGGGCTGGCGTTCCTGGGCATCGCCGTCGGCAGTCCGGCTCGGCGGGGGTGGCGAGCAGCCGTCGTGCTGGCCTGCTGGCCGGGGTCGTTCATGCTCCTGCTCGGCTACCCCGACGCGCTTGCGCTGGCCGCGGCGGCGTGGGCCGCGGCGCTTGCCGTTCGCGGCCGACCCTGGCTGGCGGGCATTCTCGCGGCGGTGGGAGCCCTGGCCCGCCCGACGGGGGTGCTGATTGCTATCCCGCTCGCGCTCGTGACGAGAAGCGGGCTCCCGGGCAGGGTGTTCGCGACGGCCGCGCCGCTGGCGGCGGCGGCGGCGGTGCAGATTTTCTTCTGGGAGCGGAGCGGCGACGCGCGGGCCTTCTTCCACGCGCAGGCGCTGCCGATCTGGGACCGGAACGGCCCGTCGAGGCTGACGAAGTGGCCGGGGCACATCGCCGATGCGTTCGAGGCCCACGCCGCACTGCTCGTGGTCGGCGCCATCGTCGCGGTCGTCCTGATCGTCGTCCTCGCGCGCGTGTTCGACCGCTGGTACGCGGCGGCGATCGGCTACGCCTTCGTCGTCGGAGCCCTGCTGTTCGCGGCGCAGTCGCCCGTCAGCCGGATCCAGAGCGCCATCGCCGCCGTCGTCTTCCCAATCGTGGTCGTGCTCTGGCGCCTCGGAGCCCGGTACCGCCCCTGGGCGCTCTTTGCGACGGCAGTGGTCGCCGTGTCGTTCTTCTCGGGATCGGTGACGAGCTTTGGCCGCCAGGCCCTCTTTGCCTTCCCGCTCTACTGGGCCGTCGCCGAGGGCCCGAAGCCGTTCCGGCACCCGCTGGTGGCCGTCGTCGCCATCGCGGCGAACGTCGCCTACCTCTTGACGTTGACGAAATACGCCCCCTAGGAGGGTTAGGCGTCGCGGGCGGTGCGCCAGCCCATCAGCGCGCCGAAGCCGACCAGCCCGGCGCCGGCGCCGATGTCGACGGCGGCCAGGAGCCGGGGCCCGATCCGCCGGCGCGCAAGGGCGATCGCCCCCGAGAACGCCGTGTACCACGTGAGCGTCCCCAGCCCCACCCCGACCAGGAGCGCGACCGTGTCCCCCGACGAGCGGCTGCCCGAGACCGCGGCGGGAGCTGCGGCCGTCCAGAGCGCGATCGTGAGCGGGTTGAACGCGGTCGCGGCGAGCGCGGTCAGGAAGGCGCGGCGCGGCGTGCTCACCTCCTCGTCGGTCTCGAGCCCGAACCGCGCGCGGAAGCCGATCCAGATCGAGCGGAGCCCGAGTCCCACGAGCACGGCCGCGCCAAGGAAGCCGAAGACGACCTGGACGCCGTCGGTCTCCTCGAGGGCACGCCCCACGCCGGCGAGGCCGAGACCCGCGTAGGTCAGGTCGACGAGCGACACCGCGGCGGCCATCGCCAGCCCGATCCTGAAGGCGCCGCGCACGACCGAGCGCACGATCAAGAGCGACACCGGGCCGATCTGCGCGGCCACGAAGAGCCCGAGGCCGAAGCCGACGAACAGCGAGGACACGCCGCGACCCTACCGGGTACCTCGAACGAGTCATCCGCGGCGCGCCCGCGCGGGCCGATTCAAGAGTGATGCGAGCCGCCCTCGCAGCCGCCCTCCTCGCCCTCGCGCTGGCGACCGGCCCGTCGTCGGGTGCCGCCTCGGCGCCGGTCGTGACGCTCAAGACGCCCGCCAACGACACGACCCTCTACAGCTCGCCGGCCGCCCCCAACTCCCCGATCTTCAGCTGGAACGTCGCCTGGGCGGAGCCGGAGGCGACGATGGTCGTCTGGGAGATCGCCGCGGACGCGGGCTTCACGCGCGATGCCATGAGCGAAAGCCACTACTGCCCCTCCACGAACGTGAACTGCTGGACGAGCCACACGCCGCGGCGGGTCTGGGGCCCGCCGTACGGAAGCGTCTGGTTCTGGCGCGTCAGCGTTTCGACGTCCGCCGGCATGGTCTACAGCGCCACCTGGAAGTTCAAAGCCGTGACGCCGGGTGATCGGGATCGCGACGGCGTCCCGGATCACCGCGACAACTGCCCGGGCGTGGCAAACCCCGCGCAGCGCGACACGGACCGCGATAGCAAGGGCGACGCCTGCCAGCCGGACCTGTTGCGCCCGCGCGTCCACGTCTTCCCGGGCTCGGCGGTGCGCGGCAAGCGCGCCTACGTCACTGCGCGAGTCGCCGACGAACGCGGCTTCGTCCGCCTGCGCGTGACGCTGACCTACTTCGGCCACGTCATGTACCGCGGCGTCTTCACGTGGGCGAATTCGCGCTGGGACACGCCGGCGACGTTCCACACGAAGAACCCGTTGCCGAGGTTCCTGCCGCGCGGCCTCTACCAGGCGTGCGTCACGGCCTCCGACAGGGCCGGCAACAGCCGTCGCCACTGCGCGCGCTACCGCGTCCGCTGAGCTCCTCGCCTACGATGGCGTCGTGAGCGCCATCACCCGGGACCCGCAGGCCGTTCTCGACACGATCGAGACCTCGAACCGGTTCCTCGTCCAGCAGGTCTTCAAGCCGATCGCGAACGAGTACCGGATCAGCGCCCCGCCCGTGGGCTCAGACGAGGCCGAGCCACTGCTCTTCGTGAAACAGAAGAAGCTGAAGATCCGGGAGGACATCCGCTTCCGGCTCGACCCCGACGCCGACGAGTATCTGTTCATGATCAAGTCCCGGAGCATGTTCGAGTTCCGCGGCCGGCACGACGTCCTGGATCCCGAGGGCCGGGACATCGGGCTGCTGGAGAAGGCGTTCGGAAAGTCCTTGTTGCGGAGCCATTGGTACGTGCGGGCTCCTGCCGGCGAGCTGCTGTTCGAGACGCACGAGTCGAGCTGGATCATCGCGCTGCTCCGGCGGTTCGCGGACCTCGGCCCGGACTGGATCGCCCCGCTCGAGTGGCTGCCGTTCAACTTCCTCCTGCGCCGAAACGGCGACCAGATCGGAACGTACCGACGCGTGCTCGGCAAGCTTCGCGACCGCTACGTCCTCGAGCTCGACCCCGCCGCGACCGAGGGCATCGACCGCCGGGTCGTGCTGGCGTTCGCCGTCGCCCTCGACGCGCTGCAGGACCGCTAGGACCCCGCCCGCTCCGGTGAAGACCGGGGCGCCGGCGATGCCGGCGCCCGGGCGGATGGGGTTACTTCGACAGAGGAGCGCGAGGTCGGCGAGGCCGTCGACGGACTGGTTGACGTAGCAGCCGGTCTACCCCGAGATGAACTCGCGATCGTTGTCGTTGTCCCAGGCAACGATGGGAGCTGCGTTCTTCATGATCTCCCCGTCGAGGGACCCGTAGGTGGCCTGCCCCGGTGAGAAGGACTAGCGGCTCGCCGCAACAGCGGCCGCAAGCTCCTTGACGGCCCGCCGGAGAGCCGCCTCGCCGAGGGCGCCGTAGCCGACCAGGAGCGCGGGGCGTCCCCGCGTCCGGACGCTGTGGTGCCGGAGGCCGTGGACGCCGATCCTCCGGGCCCGAGCTTCCCTGAGCATCCGCTGCTCGTCATAGTCCTCGGGGAACACCGCCAGCACATGCAGGCCTGCGGCGATCCCGCGGACCTCCACCATCGGGAGCTCGCGCGCCAGGGCGCGGACGACCACGTCCCGCCGGCGCCGGTAGCGGAGGCGCATCCTCCGCAGGTGCCGGTCGAGCTCGCCCCGCTCGACGAAGTCCGCCAATGCAAGCTGCTCGAGCCTCGGCGGCGCCAGGATCGTGAAGAGGATCTCGGCGGCGGCCTCGCGTGCGAACTGGGCCGGCGCGACGATCCACCCCAGCCGCAGCGTCGGAGCGAGCGTCTTGCTCGCAGAGCCGAGATAGAAGACCCGGTCCGGCGCCAGCCCCTGGAGCGCGCCCACCGGGGCACGGTCGTACCGATATTCGGCGTCGTAGTCGTCCTCGACGATCACGCCGCCCTCGCGCTGCGACCACTCGATCAGGGCAGCGCGCCTGTCGGGAGCCAGCACGACCCCGGTCGGAAACTGGTGCGCCGGCGTGACGAGAACCGCCTTGGCCCGGCTCGCCTCGAGCGCCGCGACGTCGAGCCCGTCCTCGTCGACGCGAATCGGGACGGTTTCGATCCCCGTCCGCTCGACGACCGTCCGGATCGCGGCATGACCGGGGTCCTCGACGGCGAGGACTCCGCGGCCGGTCTTACGAAGGACGTTGCAGACGACGCCGATCGCCTGGGCGAACCCACCGCAGGCCAGGGTCTGCTCCGGGACGGCGGCGACCCCGCGAACCCGGCCGAGGTAATCGGCCAGGACGCTTCGCAGCGTCTCCGAGCCGCGGGCATCGCCGTAGCCAAGAGCCGCGTCCGGCGCCCTCTTCAGCGCCGCCCGATAGGACCTGAGCCACTCGTCGCGCGGAAACGCCCCGAAGTCCGGGAGATCGGGCAGCAGGTTGATCGCGGAGGCGTGGGTCGGCTTCTCCGTCAAGCGGGCCCGGCGACGCGAGAACGTCTGCGCGACGGTGGGCGCGGAGCCCTGCCGCAGCCGCAAGTAGCCCTCCGCCGCGAGCTGGCCGTAGGCGTTGACGACGAGCCCGCGTGAGATCCCGAGGGCGGCAGCGAGCGCCCGCGTCGACGGAAGCCTGGTCCCGGGGCGCAACCGACCGTCCCGCACGGCCGCCCGAAGCCGGCGCTCGAGCTGCCTCGAAAGCGGCTCGCCCGAGTGCCGGTCGAGCTGGACCAGCAGCTCCGGAGCCCGCTCTCGCCGCGTGCTCAACTGGTCCAGGAAATCGGCATCGAAGTGGACCTTAACAGTGACCCCTGGCGTTTCTACGCTGGCGGCGGACCGACGGCCAACGACAACCAGGAGGGGTCAGCGTGACGCCAAGCAGCCTGTCTGTTCCGATCGTCTTCGCCGCCATCGCGGCAGTCGTCTGCGGCGCTTTCGCCGCGCCGGGCTCGAGCTCGAAACGCGTGAGTGGGACACCGGCGGTGGTCGCGAAGATCACCACCGGCGACGGGCCGTGCTCCGAAGTGGGCGGCTTCGGCGCCCTCTGGGTCGGGAACAACCGCGCGGGGACTGTCAGCCGCGTCGACCCCGTCACGAACACGGTCACCGCGAACATCGACGTCGGGCCGGGCCCGTGCGGCGTCGCGATCGGCGCGGGCAGCGTCTGGGTCGACGGCTACGGGTCGCAGCAGGTCATGCGTGTGAATCCGACCACGCTGAGGATCGTCAGGCGCTTCAGGCTGAACGACGCGCTCTGGGACGTCGAGTTCGGCGGCGGCGCCGTCTGGGCCACGGGCTCGAACTTCAACTTCGTCGCCCGCATCAACCCGCGCAAGAACAAGGTCGTCAGGCGGATCAAGATCGCCGGCTACCCGGGGCTCGCGAACCTGCGTTACGGAGCGGGCGCGGTCTGGGTCGGCGCCCTGACGGGCCGGAAGATCTACCGGATCAACCCGAAGACGAACCGCGCGCGCTCGATTACGGTCGGCAAGGGACCACGCTCGCTCGCCGTTTCCCCGACCGACGTCTGGGTCGCCAACGGAAAGACGAACACGGTCTCGCGGATCGACGTCAAGCGGCTGAAGGTCGTCGCCACGATCCGCGTCGGCAGGAACCCGGACAACCCGGCGATCGCCGCGGACGGAACGGTCTACGTGCCGAACACCGGCTCGAACACGCTCTCGCGCATCGACCCTGCGACGAACAAGGTCATTAACACGCTCGCAGTCGGCCCGCAGCCGTTCCCGGCCGCATTCGCGTTCGGCGACATCTGGGTTCCGAGCGCCGGCGGCACCGAGGTGTTCCGCGTCCATACGAGCTGACGCGGGGCCGCGAGGCGGCCCGGTTTCCTCCTACTGCCGTTCGGCGAGCTCGGCAGCGAACAGCTCGGGATAGCGCTCGCGCGCGGCGTTGATCAGCAGGTCGCGCGTCGGCTTGCGGCCGAAGCGGGCCTCGTCGCGGTCGTAATCGGGCGTGAACTCGCGCTCGAGCTCGTCGAGCTCGTCGACCTCGTCGCGCAGCCGCCGCCGCCAGTCGTCCTCTGCGGGCCGGGCGAGCATCAGCAGCTCGGAGATCGACGAGACGAGCTTCGCCTTGCGGGCGATCGTCTCCGGGGTCACGTCCCAGAGACAGACGCCGTACGTGCCGTCCATGTACGTCTGCCAGTGGAGATCGAGATCGTCCGCAGCCCCCGCCGCCTTCAGGCGCTCCGCGAACCGCGCCTCCAGCGCGTCGTCCCCGCCGGCTTCGTCGATGAAGCGGAAGTAGTCGGCGGGGTACAACTCCGTCCCGTCGTCGAGGACGTAGGACGGCTTCGGCAGGCGCAGCTCGGCGATCAGGGCCCGGATCTCCGCCGGCGTTTCCTTCCGCTCGGCGCAGATCTGCTCGAGCGTGAAGTAGTTCGCGTGCAGATAGTCGAGGTCGGCTGTCGTGTAGTCCATGCGTTGACGCTATCACCTGAACTGTTTTAGAATCGTCAAACTGTGTTCGCAGACGTCGACATCTCCGAGCCCGCGTTTCTCATCGGAGATCCGACTCGCGCCTCGTTCCTGATGGCCTTGTCCGAGGAGCAGTCGCTGCCCGCGGGTGAGCTCGCCAGGCGCGCCGGCGTCACCGCCTCGACGGCCAGCATTCAGCTCGCGAAGCTCGTCGAGGGCGGCCTGCTGACGTTCGAGCGGAGCGGCCGCCACCGCTACTACTCCCTCGCCGACCCCGCGATCGCGGCCGCGATCGAGTCGCTGACCGTGATCTCGCCGCGCCGCCCGGCCAGCTCGCTCAAGCAGGCGAGGATCGGCTCGGATCTCCAGGCGGCGCGGACCTGCTACGACCATCTGGCTGGCGCGCTCGGCGTCGCGCTCTTCGACTCGCTGTTGCGCAAAGGCGTGCTGACGCGCGACCTCCTCACCACGAAGAGAGGCTCGAAACGGCTCGTAGAGCTCGGCGTCGACGTCGGCGGCGCTGCCGCAGGCAGGCGGGCGTTCGCCCGCCGCTGCCTCGACTGGAGCGAACGGCGTGACCACCTCGCCGGTGCGCTCGGCGCCGCGATCGCGACGCGCTTCTTCGAGCTCGGCTGGATCGAGCGAACCCCGTCCAGCCGCGCCGTTCGCGTCACCGAGGCCGGCCGCACCGGCCTCGAGGGCGAGCTTGCTGTCCGGTTCGAGAGGGTTGCTGCCTGAGCGCCTCGCCGGTCCGGAACGAGCTGCCCCTCGGGCGACTCGAAGCGTTCAGTGACGGCGTCTTCGCGATCGCGATCACGCTCCTCGTGCTCGAGCTCGGCGTCGAGGAGGGCGCTCGCGAGCACCTCCTCGACTCGATCCTGCACGAGTGGCCCGCCTACCTCGCCTACTTCACGAGCTTCCTGACGATCGGCGTCATCTGGCTCGAGCACGCGGCGATCACCCAGGCGCTGCGCGCAGCCGACGCGACGCTCTACCGGCTGAACCTGCTGGTGCTGCTGCTGGCGTCCTTTCTGCCCTTCCCGACGAAGCTCGTTTCGGAGTTCTTCGGCGATACGGAGCCGGAGCGCGTAGCCGCGGTTGTCTACGGGCTGACGTTGCTCGGGCTCACGACCGCGATGACCGTCATGATCCGCTACGCGGCCGAGAATCGACGGCTCGTGAAAGACGAGCTCGACGCCAAGACGGTCGAGAAAGCCGCGACGCACGCTCCGAACTTCGCCCTGTACCTGATCGGGATCGGGATCAGCCTCGTTGCCCCCACCATCGGCGTCGCCGCCTATCTCGCGTCCGCGGTCTACCGAGGCCTGCCAGCGCGGACGCTTCGCCGGCTCCTCTTCCTCAAGTAGTGACGACCGGCGCGCCGGTCCGGATCCGCGCCGCACGAGACGACGACCGGATCCCGCTCGCGGTTCTCTTCGCCGCGGTCGCAGAGGAGCGGACCGGGATCGCCACGGAGCCGCCGGTCGACGTGGAGGCCCGTGCCGCGAGCTGGACGCTCGAGGGAACGTTCGTCGCCGTCGCGGACACGGAGATCGTCGGCTCGATCCACGTCGAGCAGAGCCGGCATGGATTCGGCGAGCTCGGGATGAGCGTCGCCCGCGAGTGGCGTGGCCGCGGGGTCGGCTCGGCGCTGCTGGCGGCCGCGATCGAATGGGCGCGGACGCGCGGGCTGCACAAGCTGAGCCTCGCGGTCTTCGCGCACAACGAGACCGCGATCGCGCTCTACCGCAAGTTCGGCTTCCTCGAGGAGGGCCGGCGCGT
>JBKPOY010000076.1:0-8159 GCA_046733295.1 Actinomycetota bacterium
TGTAGTTGATGAACTCGGTCTCGCTCGCCGTGAAGAAGTGGTGCACCTTGTCCGGCTTGCGAACGAAGTAGCGCCAGTCGCCCTCGGCCGGGTGCGCGGCAGCCTGGATCGAGGCGAGCCCCGGGTTGGCGATCGGCGTCGGTGGTAGCCCCGCGCGCTTCCTCGTGTTGTACGGGTTGTCCGACTCCAGCTGCGACTTGCGAAGCGACTCGGTCCCGGGCACGCGGAAGGCGTAGCGGATCGTCGCGTCGATCCCCAGCGTCATCCCGTCGTGCAGCCGGTTGTAGATCACTCGGGCGATCTTCGGGCGCTCCTCCGGCGCGACTGCCTCCTTCTCGACCATCGACGCGATCGTGAGCACGTCGTAGGGCGTGAGGTTTTTCGAGCGCGCGTAGGCGAGGTTGATCGATCGCCAGTTGCGCTGGAAGGCCTTGAGCTGGTTCGCCGCGAGCCGGGCCGAGGTGGTCCGGGCCGTGAACTGGTACGTCGCCGGGAAGAGGAAGCCCTCGAGCGGATGCCGGCCGAAGCCGGGCACGGCTCGCTCTCCCGAGGTCGCCGCCACGTAGGTGCGCTTGCTGATCCGGGGCGTCCGCCCGCGCTCGCGCTCGGCGATCCTCGCGACGCCCGCAACTCGATCGGCCATGTCGAGTCGGGTGAACCCCTCCGGGAAGATGATCCTGAACGGCCGCGGCGCGGCGACGGCCGTCGTGGCCGGCTGCTTCGCGTCGCCGTTCCCGTCGCGGACGCCGGCGATGGCGAAGCCGAGGCCGATCAGCGCCGCGAGCAGCACGCAGAGGGCGACGAGCCGCCGGCGCCAGATCGTGCGCGCATGTGGCCGGCGCCGCTCCGGGCGGCGCGCCTGCGGCGGGATTACTCCGCGCCTCGGCTCGACCACGCGAGATAGCTCGTCAAGAGGTGGGCGGCGGCGCGGGCATCCTCCGGGAGGTTACGGTCTCCGGGATCCCGCTCGGCGAGGTCCGTGGTGAAGCGCTCGTCGAAAGCCTCGACCGGCACGTCCACGGCCTGCCGAAGCGTGTCGACGAACTGCTCGGTCTCGAGGGCCTGATCGCCGCGGCCACCGCGGAGGGTCAGTGGCAGGCCGACGACCACCCGCTCCGCGCCCTCGGAGCGAATCAGATCGACCAGGCGCCCGAGCCCCGCGTCCGTCCCCACGCGCTCGACGACGCCGACGGGCCTCGCGAGCGTTCCCGTCGGATCCGAGACCGCCACTCCGGTCCGGGCGGAGCCGTAGTCGAGCGCGATGACCTTCACGCGAGCGCGGCCCGCAGCGCCTCTTCGGCGCGCTCCAGGGCGGCGTCGAGCTTCGCCGGGTCGCTGCCGCCTGCGCGCGCCATCGTCGCGCGCCCGCCCCCTCCGCCGCCGACCTCGGCGGCGGCCGCCCTGATCACCGCGACGGCATCGAGCTTGCCCTCGAGCGAACGATCGAAGTTGGCGACGAGATGGACGCGGCCGTTCTCGTTCGCACCGAGAACCACGGCCGCCGGTTGCCGCTCCTGCTTGATCCGGTCGGACTCCTGCAGGAGCACGTCCATGGTCACGTCGCTCATGCGACCCACGTAGACGTTGACCCCGCCGATCTCCTCCTGGCTGCGCGGCGCGACCTCCGCGCGCCCGTCGGCGGCGCCCTTCCGCTTCGCTTGCTTGCGCGTCTCCGCGAGCTCGGCCCGCAGCCCGTCGGCCTCGCGCGCACGCCCGTGGAGCAGTGCGAACGCCTCACCGGCCGTGACTGCCTCGATCCTGCGGGCGCCAGACCCGACGGAGCCCTCGGAGAGGATGACGAACGGCCCGATCTCGGCCGTCGACCGCACGTGCGTCCCGCCGCAGAGCTCGCGTGAGTAGCCATCGACCTCCACGACACGCACCACGTCCCCGTACTTCTCGCCGAAGAGCATCATCGCGCCGAGGTTTCGCGCCTCCTCGATCGGCGTGACGAACGCGCGGACTGGCCTGTTCTGGAAGACGACGTCGTTGACGGCGTGCTCCACTCGCTCCCGCTCCTCCGGCGTGAGCGCCTGCGGGTGTGTGAAGTCGAAGCGAAGCTTGTCCGGCCGAACGGCCGAACCGGCCTGGCGGACGTGATCGCCGAGCACGTCGCGAAGCGACTTGTGCAGCAGGTGCGTGGCGGTGTGGTTCGCCATCGTCGGAAAGCGCACCGACCAGGGGACGACGGCGCGCACGCGCATGCCCGTGCCGAACCCCTCGCCGCGAAAGGTGAGGACCTGGTCGTCCACGAGGCGCGTCGCCTTGACAAGCTCCGCCCGGGCGCCGGTTTCCTCGTTCTCGATGTAGCCGGCGTCGGAGACTTGTCCGCCGCCCTCCGGATAGAAGGGCGACTGCTCGAGCTTCGCCTGGAACATGCCGTCGCCGACGTCGGCGTAGGCGAGGATCGCCGTCAGAACATCCGTCTTCTCGAAGCCGACGTACTCGCTCCGCGGCGCCGAGGCCGGAAGCTTCACGTCGACCTCGAACGCCGAGCCCCGCCGCGACCGCGTCCGCTGCTCCTCCATCAGCCGCGTGAACTCCTCCTCGTTCACCTCGAGGCCACGCTCGGCGGCGAGCTCCTTCGTGAGCTCCAGGGGGAAACCGTACGTGTCGTAGAGGCGAAACGCGTCCTCGCCCGTCAGCTCGCCCTTCGCGACGATCTCCTCGAAGAGCTTCTGCCCGCGGTCGACGGTCTCGACGAACCGTTCCTCCTCGGCCCGGATCAGCTCCTCGATCTCCGACTGCCGCTGCTCGAGCTCGGGATAGACGGCGCCCATCTGCTCCCGGACGAGGCCGGCGAGCTGCCAGAGGAACGGATCAACCAGCCCGAGGCGCCGGCCGAACTGCGCGGCACGGCGGATCACCCGGCGAAGCACGTAGCCGCGCCCCTCGTTCGAGGGCGAGATCCCCTCCGCGACGAGGATGGCGGCGGTGCGGGCGTGCTCCACCACGACGCGGTAGGCCTTCGTGGCCGCCTCGGACGAACCGTACGCCTGATCGGCCTTCGCACCGACCCATTCGAGCAACGGTCGGAAGGTGTCGATGTCGAACAGCGAGTCGACGCCTTGCATCAGCATCGCGGCCCGCTCGAGCCCCATGCCGGTGTCGATGTTCTGCTGCGGCAGCGGCGTCAGCGTGCCGTCCTCCGCCAGGTCGTACTCCATGAAGACGAGGTTCCAGACCTCGAGGTAACGCTCGCACTCGCAGCCCGGGCCGCATGTCGGCCGGCCGCAGCCATGCTCCTCGCCGCGGTCGTAATAGATCTCCGAGCAAGGGCCGCACGGCCCGGTCTCGGCCGCCTGCCAGAAGTTTTCGCTTCGCGGCAGACCCACGATCCGCTCGCGTGGGAGGTAACGCTCCCAACTCGCGATCGCGACCTCGTCCTCGCCGAGCCCGAGCTCCGGGTCGCCGGCGAAGACGCTCGCCCAGAGCCGTTCGGGCTCGAGCTTCATCTGCTCGGTGACGAACTCCCACGCGTAGTCGACGGCGCCGTCCTTGAAGTAGTCGCCGAACGAGAAGTTGCCGAGCATCTCGAGGAAGCAGAGATGCCGGTTCGTCAGGCCGACGTCGTCGAGGTCGTTCTGCTTACCGCCGGCGCGCACCGCCTTCTGAACCGTCGTCACACGAGGCGCCGCCGGTGCTTCCGCGCCGAGGAACCAACGCTTCATCGGCTGCATCCCGGCGACGATGAAGAGCGTCGTCGGGTCGTCCGCCGGCGGGATCACGGACGCCGACTCGCGGCGCACATGACCCCGCTCCTCGAAGAAGGCGAGGAATCGCTCGCGGAGCTCGTCCGTCGTTCGCATCGCGAGTGATTGTAGGAGCGTTCGGGGATGCGGCCAGTGCGCCCTGGGGCGCGGTTCGCGGCTAGCCCTCGGCGAGCGGCGGGCTCCCGATGGCGTCTTCCTCGCCGCCGATCTCCTCCCGGATCTTCTCGAGCGAGCGGCGGATCAGCCGTGAGACGTGCATCTGCGAGATGCCCACCTGCTGCGCGATCTGCGACTGGGTCAGCCCCTTGAAGAAGCGCAGGTGGAGGATCTTCCGCTCGCGCTCGTCCAGCACGCGGAAACCGGGCGCCAGGATCGCGCGATCCTCCGATACCTCATACTCGTGCTCCTCCGTGCCGAGCGATTCGAGGGGATCGAGATCGCCGTCGTCGTCCTGGCCGGGGCCCGCCGAGAGGGAGAGCGAGCTGTACGCCCGGCCGCTCTCGAGCGCCTCGAGCACCTCCTCTTCCGACACCTCGGCGGCCTTTGCGAGCTCGGCGATCGTCGGCGACCTGCCGAGCTGCACCGTCAGCTCCTCGAGCAGCCGCGAGAGCTGGATGTTGAGCTCCTGCAACCCGCGGGGAACGCGCACGGACCAGCCGCGGTCGCGGAAGTGGCGCTTGATCTCGCCGATGATGTTCGGCGTCGCGTACGTCGTCAGCTCGACCCCCCGGTCGAGATCGAAACGGTCGATCGCCTTGATCAGGCCGATCGCGCCGATCTGGACGAGGTCCTCGAACTGCTCCCCCCGATACGAGTAGCGCCGCGCCAGCGAGCGGACGAGGGACATGTACTGCTCGATCAGCTGTTCCCGCGCGGCGAGGTCGCCGTGCTCGTGGTAGCGGCGGAGCAGGGCCTTGTCGCTCTTCTCCAAGGTCACGTGCCGGGCTCCCCTTGGTCGACGCGCTTCTCGAGCTCGATCCAGTCGCCGTCGTCGCGCGGCACGGAGCCGAAGCCGTCGGTCACCGTCTCGAGCACCCGCCGGAGCCCGACGCCGTCGTCGCGCTGCTCCAGCTCCTCGACGACGGAGGTGTCCGTGAAGGGCCCGATCGACGTGGTGATCGCGTCCTCGCCGACCTCGAGCTCGATCGTGAGCTCGCCGTCCCCCTCGCGGCGCTCGAGCAGCGTCGCGAGCGCGGTTCCGAGATCGTCGAGGCTCTCGTAGCTCAGGTTCAGCCGCGTTGCGACGCCGCCGAGCACGAGCTGTGCGACGTCCTCGAATCCCTCGTCGGCCGGAATCGTCAGCACGATCCGGTCGCCGGTCAGCGGGGCGGCGGGCAGGTCGGGAGCGGAGCTCATCGCATTCCCGTGCTAGGCCTCGATCGCACCGGCTCCGACGACGACGTCGCCCTCGTAGAGGACGGCAGCCTGTCCCGGCGCGACGCCGTACGCCGGCCGATCGAGCGCGGCCCGGAAGCCCTGCTCGGTCCGAACGACGCGCCCCGGGGCAGCGGGCGATCGGTAACGCCATTTCACGTCAGCTTTCGTCACCTTTACGTACAACCGCCCACGCGCCGAAATCGTTTCGACCGCAAGCGCCGGCTGCGGGCCGACGACCACGGTGTTCGTCCCGGGATCGGTTCGCAGCGCGTACAGAGGCTCGCCGGAGGAGACGCCCAGGCCGCGTCGCTGACCGGGCGTGAATCGCCAGAATCCCGCGTGCCGGCCGAGCTCCCGCCCGTCCTCGTCGGCGACAGGCCCCTCGCCCCCGCTGACGCCGTGCCGCTCGAGGAACCGCCGGTAGTCATCGCCTCCCAGGAAGCACGCCTCCTGGCTCTCCGCGCGGCTCGCGGCGGCGAGGCCCGCACGGACCGCCTCCGCCCGGGTCGCCTCCTTGTCCTGCTCGCCGAGCGGGAACCGGACGCGCTCGAGCAGCCGCGGATCGAGGCGCGCCAGCATGTACGACTGATCCTTCGCGGCATCCGCGCCGCGCGCTAGCAGCCGCCGCCCACGATGCTCGACGATGCGCGCGTAGTGGCCCGTGGCGAGCGTCGAGGCGCCTGCGCGCTTTGCGAACGCGAGCAGCTCCGCGAAGCGGAAGCTGCCGTTGCAGCGGATGCACGGGTTGGGGGTCTCGCCGCGGGCGTAACCGCGCACGAAGGGGGCAACGACCGCGCGGCGGAACTCCTCGCGGAGGTCGAGCGTCACGTGCGGCAGGCCGAGGGCGTGGCAGGTCTCGCGGGCCGCAATCACCGCCTCCGGCGAGCAGCAGGCGCGCTCGCCGGCAGGTGCCTGCGGGTCGATCCAGAGGCGCAGCGTGACTCCGATCGCGCGCTCCCCGGCGCGCAGAAGCGCAACCGCGCTGTCGACCCCGCCGCTCATCGCGACCGCGACGCGGCCGGCCTCCGGCTCGGCGTGGAAGACCTGCGCCAGCGCATTCGCGAGGGCGTCCGCCGCGAGCGTCTCGCCGGGAACGGCCGCGGCCTCGATGAGGGTCAGGCCGGCGAGCGGGCGCTCCAGCCCTTCCGCGTCGGCGCTCACGATCCGGTCGCCGGCGACGGTCAGTCGCACGAGCGCGACGTCGCCGTCGCGAGACGAGTCTCCTACGACTTCGATCACGAGCTCAGGCTACGGAAAAAGGGTGCCCTGACCCTGCCGTTCCTCCACGTCCGAAGCGAACCTGGCACAGCCAGGTGGGTGCCTTGTCGGCATCGGGCAACGCCCTCGCCGAACGCGGGCTCCCTTTCACTTGGTGTTGGTTCTACTTTGAGAACGCAGAGCACGCACAGGGTCGAGCACTGTCCGATCTTAGCGTGCGTATACCCACCGGATTCGCTCGACCCCGTGAATGCCGAGGTCCTCTGCGAGCGCAGGAGTGACGTCGAAACGCCGGCGGGGGACGACCGGTCGGCGGGCCACGACCTGGGTCAGGATGCGCTCGCTGTCGCCGAACGAGACGAAGATCTTGACGTTGCACGGCAGCACGGAGTCGACGACGCCCCGGGTCTTCGGCCGGAGAAGCACACCGCAGTTCGTCCGGGTCCCATAGTGCACCGGCCTCGCTCCTGCGAGCGCGGTGTACCAGCCGCCGCCCGGGACGAAGACCGGCTCGAGGGCCGCGCGGCCCGCGTCAGAGCCACGCGGCGATGCCAGCGCCAGCGCGACGATCGCGGCGAGCAGCGCGACTCCGGCGAGCGCGATCTCTCGTTGGGCGAGCGCCGGCCTCAAATCACCGAGTAGAGGAGGTCTCCGAACGACGCCCGCACGACGGGGTCGAAGCTCGCGGCGAGCCGGCCCTCGGCGTTCGCGAACTGGCGTAGCTCGAGGAGCAGGTAGGCGAGTTCCTCGTCGCGCACCGGATCCTCCCCTTCGACCTCGTGGGCCACCCGCTCGAGCTCCCAGACGTTCCACTCGCGGGGTGCGCCCTCTTCCACCGGCAGGTAGGCGACGGTGGACTCGATGTCCTTCGCGGCGGGAACCGGCTCAGCCGCGGGTTCCGGAACCGCGTGGAGCTGCGGCGTCGGCTGGCCGGGCTCAGGACGCGGCGGCGACGGGTCAGGGGCCGGCGGAGCCGGCTCCGGTGCGGGCTCGGGCTCGGGCGCCGGCTCCGGTACGGGCGGCGCGGGCTCTTCTCCGTCTGCGACCGGCTTCGCGCGGGGGCGCCCGAAAACCGACCGCCCGGCCCCGAGCAAGGTGCGGACTCGCGCGGTCGACATCCTCACCGCGACCGGCCTTCGTCGGAAGCGTCGAAGATCTCGGCGACCTCGCCCGCGACGCGGTCGTCGCGTGGGGCGGCCGGCAGGAGCCGCACGTGCTTCGGCGGGGGCGGCGTCTCCGGCTTGGCGGGCTCCGCCTCGCTCTTCCTGCGGAACCAGCGCCGTTTCGATCTCGGCTCGAGAGGCTCGAGCTTCGGGCGCGGAGGCTCCGCGACAGCGGCAGGCTCGGGCTCCCGGAGCGGCTCGGGCTCGGGCTCCGGGAGCGGCTCGGGCTCAGGCTCCGGGAGCGGCTCGGGCTCAGGCTCCGGCAGGCGTTCGGGCTCCGGCTCGACCGGCGGCGGCTCGGGCTGCGGCTCCGGCTCGGCGACCTCGACGCGGGGCGCCTCGACCGACGCGGTGCCCGTCGCGGCGGGCGAGACAATCGCGGTCTCCGGCTCCGGCTCGAGAGGCAACTCGAGCTCGGGCTCGGGCTCAACCGCGGAAACGGGCTCCGGCTCGGGCTCGGGCTCTGGGGCGACAGCGGAAAGCGGCGCCGGCTCCGGCTCGGGCTCGGGCGCGGCAGTGGGAACGGAAACGGGCTCTGCCTTCGTCCCCGGCTCGGGCGCGACCGCGGAGTAGTACGGCCGCCGCCACGGCGGAACGGACTCCCACATCCGCTCCGCGGTGAGCTCGAGCAGCGCCACGATGATCCAGCCTGCGGCCATCACGAGCAGGATCCACTTGGTCTCGAGGT
>JBKPOY010000077.1:0-26892 GCA_046733295.1 Actinomycetota bacterium
AGCGCGCGAACGTCGGGGCCAGGGCGTAGGCGGCCAGCGCGACCCCGCCGAGGATCGCGAGACCGGCGAGGAGGACGCGGCGCCGCGCCCGGTCCTCGGCGGCAGAGGCGATGGACCTCGGCTCGAGCGCGGCGATGCTGAGACCCGTGTCTTCGATCTCCGCCGTCGACGCCCGGTACTCGGCCTCCCCCAGGCGCACGTCACCCTCGCCGTCGAAGTCTCCCGTCGCAGGATCGCCGAGGTGAGGACCGGCGACGACGGCGTGGTCGCGCGTTCTGAGACCGACGAGATCCCGCTCGTACCCGAGGCCCTCACCTTCGAGCTCCGCGAGGCGGCCGTTGGCGAGGGGCGCGGCGACCGACACCATTCCGATCGTCCGCGGTCCGTCGGTGATGTCGACGGACTGGGTCGGGGCATCGTCCACGATATGCCCGGCGAGCGTGCTGCGTCCGGCGCGAAAGACTACGTTCGGATGCAGCCGCGCGAACCGCTCGAGGCTCCCGCGGTCTCGCGATGCAACCGCCCGCTGGATCGCGGGCCGCCGCGCGAGCTGGCGCGCCTCGCGGCGCGCTCCCACGATGTCATTTGCGTAGTCGCGCGCGGCGCCGGCCGCGGCCGAGTGCAGCTGCGTATCGACCCTGTCGAGCGCGTTCCCGGCCGCAAAGTTGCCGAAAGCCCAGACCCCGATCGCGAGCGGGAGGGCGAGGAGCAGGAAGTACGGGGTCAGCCGTAGCCTCGGGCTCTCGGTGAGCTTCACGATCCGCCCGGCCGGCTAGCGGCCCTTCGACCCGTGCCCGTCGCCCTTGTCCCCGTCCTTGTGCTCATCCTTCTTTTCCTGGCCGGGCGGGGTTGGGGGCGGGCCCTGACCATGGTCCTTGTCTTTCTCTTTCGCTTTCTCCCCGCCGCTCCCTGTTCCGTGATCTCCGTCGGACGGAGCAGGGCTGACCGGCGTTGCAGCCGGGTCGCTGTCACGCCAGTGGCCCTTGCCCTTTCCGTGACCGTGGCCCTTGCCGTGGCTGTGGTTGTGCCCGCGCCCGCGGCCCTTCCCGTGCTTGGCGGCGGAGACAGGCCTCCGCTCCGGCTCGGGCGCCGGAGGCTCCGCCGCGGGGGGCGGCGGCACAACCGCGGGTGGCGGGGGCGCAACTGGAGGCGGCGGGCCGGGTGGAGGCGGCGGCGCAGCAGCGGGAGGAGGAGGCGGGGGCGACGGAGACGGCGGGGTCTGGCCAGGTTGCCCCTGGACAAGGCTCCCCGGTGGGGCCGGGGCGGCAGCGTTCGTCGAGATGCCGGCGGTGGCACCCGCGATACCCGCGCCGGCCGGTGCGGTCGGGGCGGCCGCCTGAGCGGTTCCGCGCCGGCCCGCGGCCGGGACGGAGGCGCTCGCCGGAGCTGTCAAGGCGACGGTGCCGTGCTTCGCCGAACGCGCCTGCGCGGCCACGGTCACCGGCCGCTGCGAGCCGCCGGAACGGAGCACGAGCGGCGGCACGACGAGCGACAGGGAAAGGCCGAGAGCGGCGATTAGCCGAGCTGCCGGCGTGCTGAGTGTGGAGACCATGTGTCAGGAGTTGCCCCGGGCCACAACGGGGCGGAGCTCACGCTCTAATTGGGATGGTATCTCGGTCTTCGGCGAATCTGGTAATCGGGTTTAGGACCAATAAGGCCCTAAAGCCAGCGCTTGTAGCGGAAGAACGCGATCATCCCGACGACGAGGGTCAGCATCGTGCCCGTGACCGCCCAGAACGCGGCCGCGCTCTCGTAGCCCGGAAAGTGCAGATTCATGCCGAAAAATCCCGTGATCAGGGTCAGCGGGAGAAGCACGACGCTGACCACGGTGAGGATCCTGAGAATGTCGTTCTGCCGGTGGCTGATCGCGGACTCGTTCGTGTCCTCGAGCGCCTCGACCACCTCCTTGTAGTTGTCGAGCAGATCCCAGATCCGCTCGGAGGCGTCCACCAGGTCGTCGAAGTAAACCTCGAGATCCTGCGGGAGGAACCGTTCGGTGTACCGCTCGAGCAGCCGGAGCGTGGGCCGCTGTGGCTTGATGATCTTGCGGTAGGAGATGATCTCCTGCTTCACCTTGGAGATATCGCGCACGACCTCCTCGAAGCGGCCGTCGTCGATGTCGTCCTCGATCGAGTCGAGCTTGAAGGCGATCTTGTCGAGGATGGGGAAGCAGTAGTCGAAGAGGTCGTCGAGGACGTGGTAGAGGAGGTAGCCGGACCCCTTGCCGAAGAGCTGCTCGCGGAGCGCCGGATCCTCCTCGCAGCGGCGGAAGAGCCGCGCCACCGGTAGCAGCTCGACGTTTGGGAGGGTGACGAGGTAGTCCTGGCCGATGAAGGCGTCGAGCTCGGCGGCGTTGAGCCGCTGGACGTTCTTGTCGTAGGCCGGGAAGTGGAGGACCGCGAAGAGGTAGCCCTCCTCGGTGTACTGGTCGATCTTCGGGCGCTGGCGGCGCGACAGCACGTCCTCGAGATCGAGCGGATGCCAGCCGAACCGCTCCTGAAGCCCCGTCGCCTCCTCTTGCGTCGGCGCGTCGAGGTGGATCCACGTCAGGCCGTTGGCGTTGAGCTCCTGGACCCGCGGCTCAGGCCGTGCGAGGACTTCCCCGTCGACCGAGCGGGGCCGCGTTCGCTTGATGCGCGGCAGGCTTGGCATTGGTACTGAGGGGGTCGTCCAATCGCATGGCTGGGTTCGTGATTCTACCCCGAAGCCCTTGCGGCCACTCGCTCCGCGGAGCCGTCCGAACCGGCCTCCGGCGGCGGTGGAGCTGCCTGCGCGGCGGCCGTCGGCGTGCGCCGCACGACCTCCGGCAGGCGGTGCTCGAGCGCGAGCGCAGCGGCGCCCGCGGCGAGGCAGGCACCGGCCGCGATCGGCCAGAGCGCCAGCGGGCGGTGCTCGAGGATGAAGGCGCCGATCACAGGGCCGGCTATCCACCCGATCGACCACGAGTTCGTCGAAAGAGCCATGTAGCGCCCCCGTAGCCGATCCGGCGCGAGATCGGCGATGAGGGCTTGCTGGGTCGCTCCCTGGAGGCATTCTCCGATCGCGAACACCGCGCCCGCGCCGATGATCACGGCCGCCGCGGCACCCGCGGTCAGCCACAAGCCGGCACCGAACACGAGGAGCCAGGCAGCGGCCCAGAGGGTCGTCATCGCCGCCAGCATCGCCATCCGCCGGCGCCCCTCGACGAGGCGGGTGATCGGCAACTGGGCGAGCACGATCACGATCGAGTTGACGAGGAAGACGAGGCCGATGCCGCGCTCGGTGACGCCGGTCTCGTTCTTCGCGAACACCGGGAGCGTCTCGAGCTGTGCATAGCCGGCCGTGACGAAAACGAGGTTGAGACCGAGCACGGCGAGGAAGACACGGTCTCGAACGACGGCGCTGTAGCCGGCGGCGGGTTCTGCCGCCCGCTGGGGACGCTCCTCCACGTCGCGGTCGGAGGGAACGATCCAGAGAAGCGCGAGGAACGCCGCGTAGGTCGCTGCGTCGACGAAAAACAGGACGGTGAAAGTGGAGGGCTCGGAGGAGACGGCGATCAGACCGGCTATGGCGCCGCCGATCCCGAAGCCGAGGTTCGCGCTCACGCGCTGGAGCGAGTACCCGGCATGGCGGCGCTCGGCCGGCGTGATCACGGCAATCAGCGCGTGGTAGCTGGGCCAGAAGAACCCGTTTCCCAGTCCGACCATGCTCGCGACGACGAAGGCCTGCCACGGCTCGCGGACGGCGGGGAACAGGGCGAAGGCGGCAGCCAGCAGCGCGAGGGAGGCGGCGAGGGTGCGCCGGGCGCCGAACCGGTCGGCGGCGGCGCCGCCCGGCGTGCCCGCGACCAGCGCCACGGCGGCGTTCATGCCGACGATCACGCCGGACGTGCCGAGCGAGAAGCCGCGGACGTTGTGCAGGTAGATGAAGAGAAACGGGTAGACGAAGCCGTTGCCGAAGGCGTTGATCAGGCCGCCCAGCTCGAGTGCCCACACGGCCCGCGGTAGGCGAGGATCGAGGCTGCGGACGTACGTGCGAAACGGCATCAGGTGGAGGCTAAGGCCTGTGTCAACCGTGACGAGCGGTTCAGCGCGACGGCTCCGGCGCCAGCTCCGCCCGGACGCCGCGCTCGGGGATGGACGGCGTCCGGAGGACTCGCTGCGGCAGGCGCCGTTCCAGTGCGAGCGCCCACCCGGCTCCGAGCACGTTCACCGCCGCCGCGATCGGCCAGAGCGCGTACGGCTCGTGCTGGAGAATGAAGCCGCCCAGGGCAGGGCCGACGATCCAGCCGACCTGCCAGGACTGGCTCGAGAAGGCCAGGTAGCGGCCGATCAGCCGCGACGGCGCGAGATCCGCGGCCAGGGGGACGTGAATCGTCCCGTGCAGGCACTCGCCCAGTGCGAACAGCAGGGAGGCGAGGGCGAGGACTGCAGTGGCGGCTGCTGCGGTCAGCCAGTAGCCGCCGGCCTCCACGATTAGCATCGTGGCCGCCCACACGAGCCCCATGAGCGCGAGCCCCCGCATCCGCCGGCGGCCCTCCGCCAGCTTCGCGACGGGCAGCTGGAGCAGGACGACTGCCAGGGCGTCCACGAACCAGAGGAGGCCGATGCCGAGCTCGCTGACGTCGGCCTCGTTCTTGGCGAACGGCGGCAGCAGCTCGACCACGACCGCCATCGAGGCGCCCATGAACAGCGCGTTCAACGCGACGTAGCTCATGAACGGCCGGTCACGGATCACCTGGCGGTAGCTGCCCTCGTCGCGCTCGGGATGCAGCTCCGGCGAGGGAAGACGCGCGAGGACGAGCACGTAGGCGAGGAACGTCCCGGCGTCCAGCAGGAACAACAACGTGAACGTCGGCGGACGGGCCGTCGACGCGATCACGCCCCCGGTGACGCCGCCCAGCGCGATGCCGAGGTTCATCGTCACGCGCTGGACGGCGAAGGCCGAGTGGCGCCGCTCCTTCGGGGTCAGGCCGCTCACGAGCGCGGACTGGCTCGGCCAGAACGCCCCGCTGCCTGCGCCGAGCGCGGCGCTGAGCGCGAATGCGTGCCACGCCTCGCGGATTAGCGGAAACGCAGCGATCGCGGCGGCCATCACGGTCAGCGCGCCCATGAGGACTGTGCGGGGGCCGATCCGGTCGGCCAGCGTTCCGGCGACGAAGCCGGTGACCAGGGCCGCGGCCGAGTTCGCTGCCGCGATCAGCCCGGCCAGCCCGAGCGGAACGCCGCGGACGTTGTGCAGGTAGATGATCAAGAACGGGAGCACCATCCCGTTGCCGAAGGCGTTGACGAGTCCGCCCGCCTGCAGCACCCAGACGCTGTGCGGCAGCCGCGGATCGAGGGATGCCAGGTACCGGCCGACCGCGCGCACGGGGACTGAAGTTAACGGCCAGCCCGTAACCGGGACGCGACCTGCCGCGTTCTTCCTGGGCCTACTCGAAAGGAGTTGTGATGCTTCTCTGGCTGCTCGTCATCGCCTTGATCATCTTCGCCGTGGCAGGCGGCGTCGCTCTGAGCCACTTCCTGTGGCTGGTGCTGATCGTGGCGCTGGTCGTCGCCGTCATCGCCCTGCTCTCCGGGCGCCGCGCGGTCTAGCCGGCTCGTCCGAACTAGACGGTGGCGCCCCGCGGCGCGTCCCGTCCGGCAGACCGCAAGCGTCTTGAGGATGGAAGTGCGCCTGGCAGGAATCGAACCGGCGGAATATTCCCGCCAGGCGCGCGTCTCTGCCCGAGGAGCGAGCTCGCTCTCCGGCGGGGGGACTCTGCCCAGACGACTAGAGGCTCACGGCCCTCGCCCCAGCCTAGGACCGTGAGCCGATGCGGAGCGTCTCGTCGACGGGCTTCTGTTCAGCTCCGGCGCGCGTGAGTGTTGAGGGACGCCCCCGGGCCCCCGCACTCCCGGCCCCTGATCCCGTAGTCGGGCCTGCTGACGACTAATCGAGCCCGAACGCGGAGAGATTCCACGCAGAGGTGAGCATGAGCGGCGAGACAAGGTCGAATTTCCTCTGGCGGCCCAAAGAAGTTGCCGTCGCGACGGTTGTCGTGCTCGTGCTCTTGGCGGCGGCGCTCGCACTGTGGAAGCTGCGGAGCGTCGTCGCGCTCATCTTCCTCGCGATTACGCTGGCCGCCGCCATGCGGCCGATGGTCGATCGGCTTGCCCTCCGTGGCGTACCGCGGTTGATGACGGTCTTGCTCCACTTCGTCGCTCTGCTGAGCCTGGTGGCGCTCTTTCTCTGGCTCGTCGTTCCGTCGGCGACCCATCAAGTCGACCGCGCCCTGACGAGCGCTTCGAGCGCCGACGTTCGAGCCGCAGAGGGGAGCGGCGGGATCAAACACACGATCCTGGTCGCTGTGAAACGCAGGCTCGCTCATCTGCCTCCGCTGAGCCGCCTCGTCGAACCACTGCGCTCGTTGACGAAAACCGCTCTCCAGGTGCTTGGCGGCATCTTCTTCACCTTCGCCGTCGCGACGTATTGGATCTTCGAGCGTGATCGTGCGATCGACTTCGCGACCTCACTCCTGCCGGCCGCGAAGCGACGGGTGGCACGCGAGACTTGGCTCCTGATCGATATGCGCCTCGGCGCCTACGTCCGCGGCGTGCTCCTAATGGTGCTCCTCGTCAGTAGCGTGCTCTCGTTCTGCTTTTGGCTGCTAGGGGTGCCGTACTGGATCCTGCTCGGCCCCTTCGCAGCTGTGGTCGAGCTCCTGCCCGTGATCGGCCCGCTGATCGCGGGCGTCACGGCGATCGGCGCCGCGCTCACGGTGTCATGGCAACTCGCGCTGAAGACGGCAGTCGTCTTCTACGCGTTTCGGCTTCTGCAGGACTATCTCATCAATCCGCGCGTTCTCGGTGGCATCGTCGAACTCTCGCCGCTTGTCGTTCTCTTCTCCGTCGCGGCAGTGGGGATCCTCGTCGGGCCGGCGGCGGTTCCGCTTGCTACACCGTTCGCCGCGGTTCTGGCAACACTTTTCGACGTCACCGTTCGCGGTCGTGACCCGGCCCAGATGTCGTCGCCCATTCGTCTTTTCGGCCACGGCCCGTAAGGTGCGGTCATGCGCCTGGCAGGAATCGAACCTGCGACCTCGCGCTCCGGAGGCGCGCGCTCTATCCCCTGAGCTACAGGCGCGGGGATGTCAAGTGTAGCCGGGTGCCGGTGCCGCGCTCGGCCGCTGCACCGGCGTTGTTAAGCGTCCACAAGTGGCCTTTTCTAAAGGAAAAGGCCGGGGAGCACCCAGGCCCTTTCGTTTCTGGCGGTCGCGTCGGCTCAGCCGGCGCGATACGCGAGGTACTGAGCCTGCATCCGCACAGCCTGCCCGACGGTGAACTCCGTGTAGCACTCGTCGTACGAGTAGTCCATGAAGTTCTCGATGGGGTCGAGGCCCGGGTCCGGGCACGTGTCCTTGCCCACCGGGCAGCCGCTCGTCGGCGTCGCCTCTGCCGGCGTGTCGGCGACATGGTCGCCCTTGGCGTTACATGCTCCCTGGAACGTGTGGTAGAGGCCGAGCCAGTGGCCGGTCTCGTGCGTGACCGTGTAGCCGAGGTCGTAGCGGCCGGCGTACGCGGTCGACGTGCCGGGCATCGATTCCCAGTCGATCACGATGCCGTCGATTGCCGGTCGAGCGTGCTCTTGCGACGGGAAGTACGCCCAGCCGAGGAACGCTCCGGCGGTCGACGAGTAGATGTTGAGCGCGTTTGCGCCGCCCTGGTGCAGGGCCTTCTTCATCTTGTACTCGTCCTGGCCCCCCGGTGTCGCGTTGTACCAGGTGGGGTTGATCGTCCGGTCGACGGAGACGAGCGTGAACGAGAAGCCGGTCGCGGCGCCGCCGAGGGCCCCAGAGAAGCCGTCGTTCAGTGCCTCCATCTGGGCCTGGATGGCCGTGAACGAGACGTTGCCGGTGACGCCGTCGGGCGTGATCACGTGGAAGTACGTCGGAATCGTGGCCTGGAAGGTTCTCGCCGCCTTGACACCGGCGGGCGCGTCGGCCGGCGAGCCGGTGTCGGGCTCGTTCGACCTGGTATCCCCGCGTGCGCCGGTCGGGACGGCGAGCTGGTTGAAGCTCGGCACGAGGCCGAGGTTCGTTGCGCAGAACGCACCCGTCGCCGAGGCGCCGCGCGTCTGAGCTGCCGCGGGCGAGACGGTGGCGGCGGCGAATACGCCGAGGGCGAGCGCGAAGATCCCTGCGAGCCGCAGGCGCGCGCGCCTCGAAAGCCAAACTGTCATGCAGTCCTCCCCTCCTTTGGTGACCCCTCGGGCGGCGAGAGTAGCGCAGTTTCGCAGTCGTTTCTATATCGGCTGTCCGATTACGCTACGGCGGGTGGAGCTCGAAGCTCGCACGCGTACGGTCCAGCTCACGGAGACGTTCGTGATCGCCCGCGACTCGGCCGACGAGGCCCAGGTGGTCGAGGTCGAGTTGAGGCACGAGGGCCACTTCGGATTCGGCGAGGGAACGCCGATCGAGCGATACGAGGAGGACGGCGCGTCGGCGGTCGAGTTCCTGCGCGAATGCGCGGCCGTTCTCGGTGACGACCCGTTCGCGCTCGACGAGATCGAGGCCCGCCTGCCCGAGCGGGAGCACGTGCAGGCGGCCCGGGCGGCGCTCGACCACGCGCTGCACGACCTCTGCGGGAAGCTCACCGGGCTGCCGGTCTGGCGGCTGCTCGGCCTGCGACGGGAGGGGCCGCCGACCTGCTGGACCGTCTGGCTCGGGAATCCCGACGACATGGCCCGGCGCGCCGAGAAGGTGGCGCCCCGGTTCCGGCGGCTGAAGCTGAAGCTCGGCGGGGCGGACGGCCTCGACGTCGAGCGGGTGCACGCCGTTCGCGGGGTGACCGAGCTCCCTCTCCAGGTCGACGTGAACGAGTACTGGTCGGTCGACGAGGCGCTCGAGTCGCTGCCGCAGCTGGCGAAGCTCGGCGTCGAGTACTGCGAGCAGCCGTTGCCGGAGGGCGACGACGGTGGCGCAACGCTGAAGGCCCGCTCGCCGATCCCGATCTACGTCGACGAGGACTGCCACACGCTCGCCGACGTCGCCGCCTGCGGGGAACGTGCGCACGGGATCAACATCAAGCTCTCGAAGTCGGGGGGAATCCGCGAAGGCGTGCGGATGGCTCACGCCGCACGGGCGCTCGGTCTCGGGGTCATGCTCGGCTGCATGACCGAGAGCGGCCTCGGCATCTCCGCCGGCGCGCAGCTCGCCAGCCTGTGCGACTTCGTCGACCTCGACGGCAACCTGCTCCTGCGCGAAGACCCGTGGCCCGGGGTGGAGTTCCGCGAGGGCCGGCAGTTACCGCCCGAACGGCCAGGGCTGGGCGTGACGCGTCTTCACGTCGGACACGGTGATGGGATCGCGACGGCATCGTGACGCGTTCGTGAAAGTGGCTGCAGCCAGGGAAGTTTTGCCAGCCATGTCCCGGTGTCCGACGTGAGGGCGAGGCCGTGACGGACAGCGGCCAAAAGCGGTACCTGATCCTGGCCGAAGAGAAGTCGGCCGACCCGCACTACGGCAAGACCGCCCGGGGCGTGCTCCGCTACTCCACGCACCCGACGGTGGCGATCCTCGACTCGACGCGCGCCGGCGAGACCCGAGACGGTATCCCGGTCGTTGCCTCCGTCAACGACGCGCTGTGCTTCAACCCGACCACCGCGCTCGTCGGTGTTGCCACCCAGGGAGGCCGCTTCCCGCCGGCGTGGCGCGAGCTCCTCCGGGCCTGCGTCAAGCAGGGTCTGGACATCGAGAACGGCCTGCACGAGTTCCTGACGGAGGATCCCGAGCTCGTGGAGCTGGCTCGTACGCACCACGTCGAGCTGCGGGACCTCCGCCGGCCGCCGGCGGACCTGAACGTCCCGACGGGCGAGAACCTCGAGGTCGACGCCCAGATCGTCCTCACGGTCGGCTCCGACTGCGCGATCGGGAAGATGACGGTGGCGCTCGAGCTCCACCGCGAGGCAAAGCGTCGTGGCCGCAGGTCCGTGTTCGTGCCGACGGGACAGACCGGAATCGCGATCGCAGGCTGGGGGATCTCGGTCGACGCCGTCGTCTCGGACTTCCTCGCGGGCGCCGCCGAGCGACTGGTCGTCGACGGAGCCGAGCGCGGCGACCTCCTCTGGATCGAGGGGCAGGGAGCGCTGCTGCACCCGGCGTACTCGGGCGTGACGCTCGGCCTCATTCACGGCTCGGCGCCGCACCTCTACGTCCTCTGTCACAAGGCCGGCACGACCGAGGTCGAGGGCTACCCGGGCCACCCGATCCCCGGCTTGCCCGAGCTCGTCGATCTGCACGAGCGCGCCTCGCTGACGCGCCGGCCTGCGCGGGTCGCCTGCGTGGCCGTGAACACGGCCGATCTGGAGGAGGGGGCGGCGCAGGCGGCCGTCGACGCGGCCGCGGCGGAGACCGGGCTGCCTGCGGACGACCCGGTCCGATTCGGCGCCGAGCGTCTGGTCGACGCGGTACTCTCCGCCCTCGATTCGGATCGATTAAGGACTCGGGCCGTCGGAGCCGAAAGATAGGCGCTGTGCGCGCCGTCGATCGGCGTGGCAACCTATTAGCGCCGGGAAGAAAGGGTGGATCGTGTGAACAGAGTCTGGCTCGTCGTCTGCTGCGCCTGCGTGGCGCTCGGCCTGTGCGGAAGCGCGGCCGGTGCGGTCAGCTTCGGGATCACCGAGGACACGGGGGCGCTCGGCGACCCGACCATGTTTTATTCGACGTTGAACGATCTCGGTACGAGCGAGAACCGGATCGCGATCTCCTGGGATCCTGCAAGCCCGACGGCGATCCCGAACCAGGCCCAGCTCGACGTCTGGGTTCCGCAGGCCGCGATCCGCGGCGTACGCGTGATCTTCGCGGTCTCGCCGGCCCACCCCAGCGACATCACCGCCTCGCCGTCGCGGATCGGGCAGTTCGGGACCTTCCTGCAGCAGCTCGTGACGACCTACCCCGGCGTCAAGGACTACGTGATCGGCAACGAGCCGAATCAGCCGCGCTTCTGGCAGCCCCAGTTCGGCTCGAACGGAGCCGCGCTCTCGGGTGCCGCGTACGAGCCGCTGCTGGCCGCTTCGTACGATGCCCTGAAGGCGAAGGATCCCTCGATCAACGTGATCGGCTTCGGCCTCTCGCCGCGCGGGAACGACAACCCGTTTGCGAAGGACAACGTCTCGATCTCGCCGATTCGGTTCATGAACGCTGCCGGAATCGCCTACCGCGCCAGCAAGCGCAAGAAGCCGATCATGGACGAGCTCGGGTTCCACCCATACCCGAACCAGAACAGCGATCCGCCTCTGAAGGGATACCCGTGGCCGAAGGCCGGGATCCCGAATCTCGACCGGATCAAGCAGGCGGCCTGGGATGCCTTCAACGGCACGGCCCAGCCCGTCTTCGCCGAGCGCGGGAAGCCGCGGCCCGCGAACGCGCTCAAGCTCGATCTGGACGAGACCGGCTGGCAGGTCGCGATCCCGAGCTCGCTCCAAGGGCTCTACGTCGGCAAGGAAAGTGTGACCCCGGTCGACGAGGGAACGCAGGCCCAGTACTACGGCGACATCGTCCGCTACGTCAGCTGTGACACCGACGTTCGCTCGCTCAGCTTCTTCCATCTCGTCGACGAGCGCGATCTCGACCGCTGGCAGAGCGGGCTCATGCGAATCGACAACTCGCGGCGGGCGTCGTACGCCACGGTCAAGAACACGATCGCGCAGACAAAGGGCCAGTGTGCGCTCACGCCGCCCGGGTGGCTGCACACGACGACGGTCACCGGCGGCGTGATCAGGTTCGGGGTGCTGATCAAGCGCTCGACGCGCAACAAGATCTGGCGCCTCCGCGCGACCGCGCAGGAGGACGCGCTCTACAAGGCCGGGATCTTTCGAGTGGCTTCGTCGAAGCTCAAGGCGAAGTCGAAGAAAGCGGTGCTCAAGGCACTCGCGAACCCGCGGGCGAGGCCGCTGCTCGGGGCGAAGGGCACCGTCAAGGCGTACTCGAACACCCTCGTGAAGCTCCAGAAGCGGGGTCTGAAGCGGGCCGGCTGGTACGTCTACGGCATCCGTCTCGCGGCGGCGATGAATCCCAAGCAGCGGACGATTTCCGCCGTGAGCAGGCCGTTCCGGGTGATCACGCCCGCACGACGGTAATAGAGTTTGCTATACCGCGGCCGATGAACGATCCGCGCTACGACCGCCTGGCCGCGCTCATGCTCGACTACTCGCTCGAGCTGAAGCCGGGTCAGGTGCTGCGGATCCAGGGGGGCTCGGTGGCGGCGCCGCTGATCCTCGCGCTGCACCGCGCCGCCGTCGAGCGCGGCGGGCACGCGTACGCGGCCGTGGATCTGGAAGGGCTGAAGGAGATCCTCGTCGACGAGGGGTCCGACGAGCAGCTGGACTTCGTCTCACCGATCGACCTTCGCGAGACCCAGACCATCGACGCCGCCATCTCGATCTGGGCCGACGCAAACACGCGGGCGTCGTCGCAGCTCGATCCGGACCGTCACCAGCGGCAGATCGCCGCCGAGCGCCAGCTCGCCATGCGCAGGCGGGACCGGATGGCGCGCGGAGAGCTCCGCTGGTGCGGGACGCTCTGTCCGACCGACGCACACGCGCAGGACGCGGACATGTCGCTCGAGGACTACGAGGACTTCGTCTTCCGCGCCTGCCACGTGCTCGACGACGACCCGGTCGGCCACTGGCGGGCCGTTGCGGACGAGCTAATGGCGCGGGCCGAGGAGCTGAGCGCGGTCCGCGAGCTCCGGATCGTCGGCGAGGACACCGATCTCAGGGTCGTGGTCGAGGGCCGCACGTGGCGGGCCGCCCACGGCCTGCAGAACATGCCCGACGGCGAGGTCTACACCAGTCCCATCGAAACCGGCGTGAAGGGAACGATCCGCTTCGGGTTTCCGGCCCTGTTCGAGGGCCGCGAGATCGACGACCTGCGCCTTCGCTTCGAGGACGGCCGCGTCGCCGGGGCCGAGGCGGCAGGTGGGCTCGATTACTTCCAGGCCCTGCTCGAGATGGACGACGGCGCCGGCGGGATCGGTGAGCTCGCGTTCGGGCTGAACTACGAGATCGACCGCTTCACGCGGAACATCCTCTTCGACGAGAAAATCGGCGGGACGATGCATCTCGCGCTCGGCATGGGTTTCGAGGATCTCGGCGGCAGCAATCGCTCGTCACTGCACCTCGACCTGATCTGCGACCTGCGCCGCGAGGGCGAGGTCTACGCGGACGGCGAGCTGATCTGGCGCGCCGGCCGCTTCGTCGCCGAGCCGCGGTCGCCGGACCCCGCTTCGCCGCTCGTGACGCATGCCCGATAGCCGCCACCAGCGGCTCGCCGAGATCCTCGTCGGGTACTCGGCCGGCGTTGGGGAGGGCGACCTCGTCACGCTCGAGACCTCGACGCTCGCGTCACCGCTCGCGCTCGAGCTGTACCGGGCCGTGCTCGCCGCCGGGGGTCAGCCGCTGCCGCGAATCACGATCGAGGGGATGACCGAGAGCCTGCTGAAGCTCGGCGGTGATGAGCAGATCGACTGGGTCAATCCCGCCCGCGCGGACGACATCGAGACGGTCGACGTCCGGATCGTCGTCGAGGCCTTCGCGAACACGAAACGGCTCTCGAACGTCGAGCCGGCGCGCCTCGCGCGCTGGGAGCGGGCGACCGAGGGTCTGCGCAACAGGTACCTCGAACGCGCCGCGGCCGGGGAGCTCCGCTGGGTGCTGACCCAGTTCCCGACGGAGGCGGCTGCACAGGACGCCTCGATGTCGCTGCGCCAGTACGAGGACTTCGTCTATGGGGCGGGATTCCTCGACGATCCGGACCCGCCGGCGCGCTGGCGCGAGTTCGGTGAGCGGATCGACCATGTCGCGGACTTCCTGAGCGGCAAGCGTGAGCTGCGGATCGTTGCGGACGGCACCGATCTCAAGCTCGACGTGAACGGCCGTTCGTGGCTTCGTGCGAAGGGCCAGGAGAACTTCCCGGACGGCGAGGTGTTCACCGCCCCGCTCGAGACGAGCATCGAGGGCGAGATCCGCTTCACCTATCCGGCCGTCTTTCGCGCTCGGCAGGTCGACGACGTTCGCCTGCGCTTCGAGGGCGGCGAGGTCGTCGACTTCAGCGCCGCGCACGGCCAGGACTTCCTCGAGCAGATGATCGCGATGGACGACGGGGCGCGCCGGGTGGGCGAGTTCGCGTTCGGCCTCAACGACGCCGTGCCGACGTTCACCAAGAACATCCTCTTCGACGAGAAGATCGGCGGCACCGTCCACCTGGCGCTCGGGACCGCCTATCCCGAGTCGGGCGGCCTCAACCGCTCGGCCCTCCACTGGGACATGATCTGCGACCTGCGTACGGGGAGCGAGGTCTACGCCGACGGGGAGCTCGTCTACCGCGACGGCCACTTTCTCAACGGGCTCAGCTGACCCTCGTCGGCATCATCTCGGACACTCACTCGCGGCCGGTCCCGGAGCACGGCCGCGAGCTGCTGCGGGAAGCGCGGCTGATCATCCACGCCGGTGACTTCTCGTCTGCGGCCGCCTACGAGGAGCTTCGCGCCCTCGGCCCTCCCCTCGAGGCCGTCCACGGCAACAACGACGAGCCGGCTCTGCGCGCACTGCTCCCGGAGCGGAGAGTCGTCGAGCTCGGGCAGGCGCGAATCGGCGTGGTCCACGACGGCGGCCGCAAGGTCGGTCGGGAGGCCCGGCTCGCCACGTGGTTCGCCGACTGCGACGCCGTCGTCTATGGGCATTCGCACGTGCCGCAGGTCGAGCGTGTGGGCGGTCTCTGGTTCCTCAATCCGGGAAGCGCGACTCAGCGGCGCCGAGCGCCGGCGTGCTCCATAGTCCTGCTCGAGGTGGCCGGGAAGACGTTGAGGCCGAAGCTCGTCACGTTGTCGTGAGCCGGCGGCGCGGGTTTCTCGAAACCCGCGCATCTGTGAGAGCAATGGGCGAGAAAGACCAGCGGGAGGGGAGGGAAGAGCGCATGAGCGCGAAGGCGCGCAAGGCCGAGGCACTGCGCCGGAGGCGGGAGATCCTTCACGTGCTGCTCAAGGTGCTGCGCGGCGCTTGACACGAACACGTGTTCGCTCTAGACTAGCGAACATATGTTCGTCAAACTCCTCGGATCGACGCTTGCCGCCCTCGTCATCTGGGCGGTGGCGGCACATTCCTCCGACAGCGCCGGGAAGCCGCGGCTGTACACCGTGAGGCCGTACGACACGCTCTGGTCGATCGCGTCGACGCACTACGGGGGCGACCCCCGCGGCGCGATCTACCGCCTCGAGGCACGCAACGGCCTCGCCGGGCCGACCGTGCATCCGGGACAGAAGCTCGTCCTGCCGTAGGGTGGCTAGCCGGGGCGCTCGAGGCCAAAGACGTAGACGCGCTCGCCGGCGAACAACCGCCGATCCTCGTCCCAGGGAAAGAAGATCACGACCTGGAACTCGAGCTGGCGCCCGCTGGCGGGGACATCGACCCAGTCACGCGCGTGCGTCGCCGTCACCAGTGCTTCCTCGCAGACTCCCTGCGGCCCGATCACGATCTCCGTGAGCGCGAAGTGGATGTCCGGAAAGGCTGTGAGGAGCGCGTTGTAGAAGCTGGTGGCGCCCTGGTGGCCCTCCCAGCGCCTGCCCCAGGCGGGGATCTCGTAGACGCAGTCCTCGGTCAGGGTGGCGATCAGGCCGGCAAGGTCGCGGTTCTCCTCGGCGATGGAGTGCCGCTTCCAGAGGCCTCGGATCTCGTCGTAGAGCTCCGGCGAGACGTCGCGGCGCAGCTGTTCCCGCGCGCGCGCCGAGACGGCCGCCGGCGGCATTTCGGGGTCGGCCACAGCGCGAGCCTACACTTGCGCGCGTGGACCTCGACCTCGTCTTCTTCGGGACCTCCGGCTCGGTTCCGACTGCGCAGCGGGCGCCCTCAGCGCTGCTTGTCAGGCGGGGCAGCGAGCGGCTCCTGTTCGATTGCGCAGAGGGGACCCAGCGGCAGATGCTCCGCTCGACCGTCGGTCTCGTCGAGTTGCGCGAGGTGTTCCTCACGCACTACCACGCGGATCACTACCTCGGCCTCCCGGGAATGCTGAAGACCTTCGCTCTTCGCGGACGCGAGGTCGACCTGACTGTTTACGGGCCGCCCGGCCTGCGGGAGCTGTTCGGGGCCCTGCGGCGGATCTTCGGAAAGCTCACGTACGCGCTCGAGCTCGAGGAGCTCCGGGCCGGCGACGTGCTCGAGCGCGACGGTTACCACCTCGTCACGTTCGCGCCCGCGCACGGAGTCTCGGCGGTCGGCTACGCACTCGTCGAGGGGCCGCGGCCGGGTCGGTTCGACGTCGAGGAGGCGGACGCACTCGGCGTCGCGCCGCCGCAGCGCGGGCTGCTCCAGCGCGGCGAGTCGGTCGAGCTCGAGGACGGGCGAGTCGTCACCCCGGACGCGGTGCTGGGGCCGCCCCGTCCGGGCCGCAAGATCGTCCTCGCCGGCGACACGGCGCCCTCACCGGTCGTCCTCGAGGCCGCGCGCGGCGCAGAGGTGCTCGTTCACGAGGCGACCTTCCTCGACGAGGAGGCCGAGCGGGCCCGGGAGACCGCGCACTCGACGGCGCTCGAGGCCGCGGAGCTCGCGCGCGAGGCGGAAGTGTCCCTGCTCGCGTTGACGCATCTCTCGAATCGCTACTTCGGGCCCGAAGTCGCACGCGAGGCGCGTACGATCTTCGCCGACACCGTGGTGCCCAAGGACTTCGACGTCATCGACGTGCCGTTCCCCGAGCGCGGGTCGCCCCGTCTGATCAGGGGCGGCGCCCGAAGCCAGGGCGGCTCGGCGGAGGCCGTTGAACCCGAGCGGGAGGCGGTGCCGTGACGCGAATGGTTCAGGTGGCTCTTGCCGAGGACGTCGCCGAGGCCGAGGAGCTCCAGGCGATCCTCCACCAGGCGGGCATCGTCTCGGAGCTCGAGACGGCCGTGGACCACCATCCGCGCGAGACCGAGAACGCGCCTCAGAAGGTGCTCGTGCCGGAGTCGTCGCTCGAGGCCGCGCAGCACGCGATCGAGGCGTTGACCGATCCGGACGACCTCGTCTCGGACGCCTGACTTCGGCGCTCGCGCCGCCGACTACGATCGGCTCCGCCCGGTCGACGCGCGCTGGCTGGAGGTGTTCGACGTCGTCGTTCGCGAGGCTGATCTTCGCGGCGGGCGCGTCCTGGACGTCGGGTGCGGCACCGGCAAGTTCGCGCGCGTCGCGGCCGAGCGCGGGCTCGCCAAGGTCTGGGGCGTCGACCCCTCGCGGGAGATGCTCGACCAGGCGCGCCGCCGGCTGCCGTCCTCGGTCGGCCTGAAGCTCGGGAGCGCGGAGGAGCTGCCGTTCAAGCCGGCGTTCTTCGACGTAGCGGTGCTCTGGACCGTCGTCCACCTCGTCGATCGGGCGCGGGCGTTTACCGAGATCGCGCGGGTCCTCGCTCCCGGTGGCCGGATCGCGGTCGTGACGTTTGCTCCGGAGCACTTCCGGCGGTACTGGCAGAACCGCTTCTTTCCCTCGATCGCGCCGATCGATCTGGCCCGTCACCCGTCGCCGGAGCAGCTGAAGGCCGAGCTCGCGGCGGCGGGCTTCAGCGACGTTCGGCTCATCCGGCTTCTTCAACAGGCCGAGCTCGACCGAGAGACCGCGCTCGAGCGCATCCGCGGCCGGGCGATCTCCACCTTCGACCTGCTCGATGAGGCCGAGATCCGAAGCGGCACCGAGCGGGCGGAGCGGGAGCTGCCACCCCGCGTCCGGTACGAGGTCCAGCACCTGCTGGCCTTCGGACGGCGCTAGCACCCGAGCCACGTGGCCGATTCGGCCGCGTCCGGGGTCTGACCCCTACGAATTCGCGCTCGGACAGGTCCCCGGCTCACCGACTCACGCGGGTTTGCAGGCCGTTTGTCCGACCCGGACACGTCCGGGGTCTGACCCCAGACGCGGCCTGCGCGGACAGCGTCGTCGGGCGAAGGCTTAGATCTGCCAGGTGCCGTCGGTCAAGATCGGCACCGCGTCGCCGTCCTTGGTCAGGCCCGTGACCTTGACGTCGTTGCTGCCGATCATGAAGTCGATGTGGATCTCGCTCTTGTTGATCTTCGGCACGTCTTCCTCGGCCACCGCGATCTCGTACGCGTTGCCGAGCGCGATGTGGCTCGCGGCGTTCTCGTCGAGGAGCGTGTTGTAGAAGGTCGTCCCGAGCGGGCCGATGCGGCCCTCGCGGTCGACGAGCGCGACCTCGCCCAGCCGTGAGGCGTCCGCGTCGTGAGCGGCACGCTCGCGCAGGACGTCGACGCCGGTGTCGGCCTGCATGTCGACGGCGCGGCCGCCATCGAAGCGGACGGTGAGCCCGTCCACGATCGTCCCGCCGACGTCGAGCGGCTTCGTCGCACGGACGACGCCGTCGGCCCGGCCCGGGTCCGGGGTCGTATAGACCTCTTCCGTGGGGATGTTCGGCATGTGCTCGACCCCGTCCACGGTCGTCGTGGAGCCGCCTTCCCACTTCGAGCTCGGCAGGAGGCCGATCGTCAGGTCCGTTCCTTCGCCCTCGAAACGAACCGCGTCGAAGCGTCGTTCGGTGAGCCGCTCGGCCACGGAGTGCAGCGTTTGGTCGCGCTCGCGCCAGGCCGCGACGGGGTCGACCTCGTCGAGCCGGCAGACGTGCATCAACTCGTGCGTGAGCTTGTCCAGCGCCTCGCGGCCGTCGAGATCGGGATAGACGAGATCGGCCCAGGACTGAGTCGGGTACGGGAGGATCGACCAATTGATCAGCCGCTTGTTGATGATCACCAGCCGCTCCTTCAGGTCGGGAAGCTGGTCGCGGCCGGCGCGCTTCGGGTCGACGCCGTTGAGGACGCCGGGAGAGACGCGCGGAACGAAGATGATCCGCGCCGCGTGCTCGTCGCCAAGCGCGAGCATCCGGCTCCCGTACCACTCGGGCACGAACTCGAGCGTCTCCTCGGCCGCGTGCTCGACCCGCGCCCGCTTGATGTAGGGGTCGAAGTAGACGGGGTCGACGAACCGAGCCCCGCGCTTGTACGCCTTCTCCGCGACCGCCCGGACGATCGGTTCCATCCCGGTCTCCGCCTCGATCGAGACGATCTGATCGGGCTGGACGTTGACGCTGAACGCGACCGCGAGATCGGCGAGGCCGTCGAGCGCTTGCTGGTCCACGGCGGGAGGATAGTGACCGGGCGACGGAGCGGGTATGCACCGTCCGCCAGACCCTCTAAGCTCCCACGCGACCACGAACCCCTTTAACCCGGTCCCGTGAGGCCGGAAAGGAGTGTGAATGACCCTGCCTGCCCTGCCCCGACTGCGCCTGCCCGCGTGAGCGTGGCGCACACCGAGCGCGAAACGGTTCTCCTCGATCGCGAGGACGTCGACCGAACGTTGTCCCGGATCGCGCACGAGATCATCGAGGCGAACCCGGAGCTCGACAGGGTCGCGCTCGTCGGCATCCATACGCGGGGCGTGCCCCTGGCCCAGCGCCTGCGTCGGCGGATCCACGAGTTCGCCGACACCGAGGTCGCGCTCGGGCAGATCGACATCACCTTCTACCGCGACGACGTCCACGTCCGCGGCGGCGAGGCGCCGCAGCACGCGCAGCCGCTCGTGCGTGCCACGAAGCTGGACTTCCGGCTCGACGGGATGACGTGCGTGCTCGTCGACGACGTTCTCTACACGGGCCGCACGATCCGGGCCGCGGTCGAGGCGCTCTTCGACTACGGCCGCCCGGCTCGTGTCCAACTCGCCGTCCTCGCCGACCGGGGACACCGCGAACTGCCGATCCGCCCCGACTACGTCGGCAAGAACTTCCCCACCCATCGCGACGAGCGCATCCAGGTGCAGCTCGTCGAGGTCGACGAGGTCGACCAGGTCCTGTTGATCCCGACCGGGAGGCTCACTGATGGCTGAGATCCGCGTCATGCGGGAGGACCTGCTCCCGCCGAAGGGGCCGCCGAAGCGGCATCTCATCTCGATCGGCGACCTCGAACGCGACGATGTCGAGCGCCTGCTCGGCACGGCGCGCAGCTTCGAGCGGTCGCTCGAACGCGAGGTCAAGAAGCTGCCCACTCTGAGGGGCAAGACGGTCGTCAACGTCTTCTACGAGTCCTCGACGCGCACCTCGTCGAGCTTCGAGCTGGCCGCCAAACGCCTGTCGGCGGACACGATGTCGATCAAGGCCGCAGGCTCGTCGGTGGACAAGGGTGAATCGCTCAAGGACACGGCGCTGACGCTCGGTGCCTACGACCCGGACGTGATCGTCATCCGCCACCCGCAGATCGGGGCGCCGCAGCTGGTCGCCCGCTACACGGCCGCGCACATCGTCAATGCCGGCGACGGGAAGCACCAGCACCCGACGCAGGCGCTGCTCGACCTTTACACGATCAAGGAAGAGCTGGGGCGCGTCGAAGGCCTGCACGTGGCGATCGTCGGCGACGTCCTTCACTCGCGGGTCGCGCGCTCCAACATCCAGGCCCTGGCGCTGATGGGCGCCCGGGTGACGCTCGTCGGGCCCCCGCCACTCCTCCCCCGCGGAATCGAGGCGATGGGCTGCGAGGTCTCGCACGAGATCGAGACGATCAAGGCGGCGGACGTCGTCTACGTGCTGAGGATGCAGCGGGAGCGGATGCAGGAGGGTGCGAACTACGTCCCCTCGCTGCGCGAGTACACCGCCCGCTGGGGCGTGACGCCGGAACGACTCCGGCCTGGGCAAAAGGTGATGCATCCCGGGCCGATGAACCGCGGGGTCGAGATCGACGGCGCCGTGGCCGACGCGGCCGATGCGCTCATCGAGCACCAGGTTCGCTCGGGCCTGGTGGTGCGGATGGCGGTGCTCTACGACCTGCTCACGCACGGGCCCGCCGGCGTGCAGGCCGCGACCCTCCACGAGATCGGAGCCGCGTGATGCTGGTCGGCAAGCAGGGTCACGAGAACCTCGTCGTCCGCGGCGCGCGCGTGGTCGACGCGGTCGAAGGGGTGGACGCCGTGCTGGACATCCGCATCGACCGGGGCACGATCGCCCAGCTCGGTACGAGCCTCGACACGAACGAGCACCGGGTGATCGAGGGCGGCGGGCTGCTGCTCGCGCCTGCATTCGTCGACCCGCACGTCCATCTGCGCACGCCCGGCCGCGAGGACGAGGAAACGATCGCCTCGGGTGCTGCGGCCGCGGCTGCCGGGGGCTTCTGCGCCGTCCTCGCGATGCCGAACACCGACCCAGTCGTCGACTCTGCCGTCGTCCTGGGCGCGTTGATCGAAACCGCCCGTGAGGAAGCCGCCATCCCGGTTGGTTTCCTCGCGGCGATCACGAAAGGCCAGGAAGGCACCGAGTTGACCGAGATGGCGGAGCTCGCCGACGCGGGCGCAGCCGGGTTCTCGGACGACGGCCGGCCTGTTATCTCGCCCGGCCTGATGCGCCGCGCCCTCCAGTACAGCGCCGTTACCGGCCGCCGGCTCGCGCTCCACTGCGAGGAGCCGACGCTCTCGAAAAGCGGCCAGATGCACGAAGGTGCCGTTTCGGCCGAGCTCGGCTTCTGCGGTTACCCGTCGGTCGCCGAGAGCCTGATGGTCGAGCGGGACCTCGCGCTGGCCGCATACGAGCGGCGCCCGGCCCACGTCCTGCATCTCTCGGCTCGCGAGTCGGTGGAAGCGCTGTCGCGCGCCCAGGTCGCGGGCGTCGCCGCGACAGGGGAAGTGACTCCTCACCATCTCTGCCTGACGGACGAAGCGGTCCGGTCGCTCGACTCGAACGTGAAGATGAACCCGCCGCTGCGGGCCGAGGAGGACCGGCAGGCGCTGATCGCGGGCCTGCGCGACGGCACGATCACGGCGGTGGCCAGCGATCACGCGCCACACGCTCGACACGAGAAAGAGGTGCCGTTCGAGGCGGCGCCGTTCGGTGTGATCGGCCTCGAGACAGCGTTCTCCGCGCTCTACACACGGCTCGTCAAGCCGGGCGTGCTGAAGCTCGAGACCCTGCTCGAGCGGATGTCCGCCGGGCCTGCCTGCGCCTACGGGATCGATGCACCCAGGGTTGCCGTCGGCGCTCCGGCGAACCTCGTCCTGCTCGACCTCAAGGCGAGTCGGCGAATCGCGGAAACGGACTTTCGCTCGCGCTCGGCGAACTCGTGGGTCCTGGGCGAGACGCTCGAGGGCGGCGTTGCGCTGACGATCGCGGCCGGGAGGGTCGCGTTCGAGGCGTGAGCGCCGTGGCCGAGACGTACCTCGACGCAAGTGCCGAGGCCTACCGGGCCCGCGTCGTGGAGGCGATCGCCGAATCCGTCGAAGTCCTCGCCTCCTTCGTGCTCGGATCCGGCCTCGTCGGTGGCTACCGCCCGGGTGAGAGCGACCTCGACCTCGTCGTCGTGGTCGATGGTCCCCTGCGTGGTGAGGCGCGGCGCTGCACGATCGAGCGCATCGCCGCCCTCGAGCTGCCCGGCCGCAGGCTCGAGCTGGTCGTGTACGTGCGTGGGCGGCAACCCCCTGCGTTCGAGCTCAACCTCGAGGTCGACCGCGAGTCCGCGCGGGAGGCGCCCGACGAGGCCGAGCACTGGTTCGTGATCGATGCGGCCATCGCGCAGGACCGCAGCCCCGGCTGGACGGACTGTTTCGAGCGGATCCCGGAGGAGCGCACACGCGCAGCCGTCGAGGCGTCCCTCCGCTGGTCGGAGCAACGGCCGGAGCTCGAATTCGCACGGCTGAACGCGCTGCGCGCCCGGCACTACCTCGACCACGGCGAGTGGATCTCGAAGGAGGTCGACCGATGAACGGCTTTGTCGCGCTCGAGGACGGCTCGGTCTTTCGCGGCGAGTCGGTCGGCGCCGACGGCTTCGCCTTCGGCGAGGCCGTCTTCACGACCGCGATGACCGGTTACCAGGAGATCGTCACCGACCCGAGCTTCGCCGAGCAGATCGTCATCTTCACGGCACCGATGGTCGGCAACTACGGTGTCGAGCCGGTTCGCAGTGAGTCCGGTGGCCCGCAAGCCCGCGCGGTGGTCATGCGCGAGGCACGGGGGCCCGCGTGGACCGATTGGCTGCATCGGCACGGTGTCGTCGCTCTCTCCGGGGTGGACACGCGCACGCTCACACTCCAGCTCCGGAGCCGGGGCGCCATGCGGGCGATTGCGGTCGCAGGGGAGGCCTCCGTGGAGGAGGCTCTCAGCACGGTCAGGGAACAGCCGACAATGGCCGGCCGCCCGCTTGCCGGGCAGGTATCGACCGAGAAGCCGTACGTCTTCTCGGACCGCGGGCACTCGAACGTCGCCGTCGTCGACTACGGCTGCAAGCGGTCGATCCTGACCCGCCTCGCCGCGGCGGGGGCGGCCGTGACGGTGTTCCCGCACTCCGCCCGCGTACGTGACCTGCAGGGGTTCGACGGGATCCTGCTCTCGAACGGGCCCGGCGATCCCGAGCCGCTGCACGACGAGGTCGAGACGCTGCGCGCGCTGCTCGGCCGCGTGCCGATCCTCGGGATCTGTCTCGGCCATCAGCTTCTGGCCCTCGCCACCGGCCACGAGACCTACAAGCTCCCCTTCGGCCACCGGGGCGCCAACCACCCGGTGCTCGACAAGCGCTCCGACCGGGTGCTCGTGACGAGCCAGAACCACGGCTTCGCCGTCAAGGCGTCGGCCGCAAAGGAGGTCACCCACGTTTCGCTCTACGACGGCACGGTCGAGGGGCTCGACTTCCCGTGGCTGCGCGCGCGCTCGGTGCAGTTCCACCCGGAGGCGGGGCCTGGGCCGCACGACGCCTGGCCGATCCTCGAGGAGTGGGTGGGGGAGGTGTCGATTGCCAAAGCGGCGTGACCTGCGCTCCGTCTGCCTGATCGGTTCCGGCCCGATCGTGATCGGGCAGGCCTGCGAGTTCGACTACGCCGGCTCGCAGGCGCTGAAGGTGCTGCGAGAGGACGGCTACAGGACGGTCGTGGTCAACTCGAACCCGGCGACGATCATGACCGATCCCGGCTTCGCCGACCGCACCTACCTCGAGCCGCTCGACCTCGACGGGGTGGCCGACGTCCTCGGGCGCGAGCGCCCGGATGCGCTTCTGCCGACGCTGGGCGGCCAGACGGCACTGAACCTCGCGCTTCAGCTCGAGTCCGACGGCGTGCTCGAGGGCCTCGGCGTCGAGCTGATCGGTGCGGGCCCGGAAGTGATCCGGCGTGCCGAGGATCGCGAGCTGTTCCGCGAGACCGTCCGGGTCGCTGGCCTGAAGGTGCCGGAATCGACGATCGTCACGGCGCACGACGAGGTGCCCGCCGACCTCACGTTCCCCGTGATCCTGCGGCCGGCTTTCACGCTCGGCGGCCACGGCGGCGGCACCGCGCGCGGCTGGCGCGACTTCGTCGAGCTGCTCGATCGTGCGCTTGCGGAGAGCCCCGTCGGCCAGGTTCTCGTCGAGGAGTCGCTGCTCGGGTGGGACGAGTTCGAGCTCGAGGTGATCCGCGACCGGAACGACAACGTCGTGGTGGTGTGCTCAATCGAGAACCTCGACCCGATGGGCGTCCACACGGGCGACTCCGTCACGGTCGCCCCGCAGATGACGCTGTCGGACGAGGCCTACCAGGAGCTTCGCGACGCCGCCGTGGACGTCATTCGCGCGGTCGGCGTCGAGTGCGGCGGCTCCAACATCCAGTTCGCACGGCATCGCGACAGCGGCGAGCTGCGCGTGATCGAGATGAATCCACGCGTCTCGCGCTCCTCCGCGCTCGCCTCGAAGGCGACCGGCTACCCGATCGCAAAGGTCGCCGCCAAGCTCGCGGTCGGCTACACGCTTGACGAGATCCCGAACGACCTAACCGGGACGACACCGGCGAGCTTCGAGCCCACGCTCGACTACGTCGTCGTCAAGGCGCCGCGGTTCGCCTTCGAGAAGTTCCCGGGGGCGGAGACGCAGCTCGGGACGCAGATGAAATCCGTGGGCGAGGCGATGGGGATCGGTCGCACGTTCAGCGAGGCCTTCCTCAAGGCGCTCCGCTCCCGAGAGCGCGACGAAGGGTCGGTCACGCCCTGGCCGCGGTTCTCCTCCGCGCCCGACGGCATCCACCCGTGGTTTCGCTCCGAGATCGAACGCGTACAGGCCGCGCTCGGCCGCATCGCCTCGCTCGACGACCTCGTCATGGACGACTGGCTTCGGCTGAAGCGCCTCGGGCTCTCGGATCTCGACGTCGCCCGGCAGTGCGGCGCGAGCGAGGAGCAGGCGCGCGCCGGTCGACGCAGCTGGGGCGTCCGGCCGGCCTACCGGCGCGTCGACTCGTGCGCGGGCGAGGTCGAGGCGGGCTCGAACTACCTCTACTCCACGTGGGGCGAGGCCGACGAGGAGGCGCCCGAGCCCGGGCGGTCCGTCGTCATCCTCGGCTCCGGCCCGAACCGGATCGGTCAGGGGATCGAGTTCGACTACTGCTGCGTCCACGCCGCGAAGACGTTCAGGGAGCTCGGCTACGAGGCCGTGATGGTGAATTGCAACCCGGAGACCGTCTCAACCGACTACGACACCTCGGACCGGCTCTATTTCGAGCCGCTCGGCGTGGAGGAGGTGGTGGCGATCTGCGAGCGCGAGCGGCCGGTCGGGATCGTCACCCAGTTCGGCGGCCAGACGCCCCTGAAGCTCGCGCGCGCCCTCGCCGACGCGGGGCATCCCGTGCTGGGCACGTCGCCGGACGCGATCGATCTGGCGGAGGATCGCGAGCGCTTCGGGGCGCTCCTGGACGAGCTCGAGATCCGCTGCCCGGACTGGAGGACGGCGACGACCGCCGACGAGGCGGCCGCGGCGGCGGAGCAGATCGGCTACCCGGTGCTCGTCCGGCCGTCGTACGTGCTCGGTGGACGCGCGATGCGGGTCTGCTACACGGCGGCCGAGGTGGGTGCCGCAATGGCGGGCGCCCGAGGCCGCGTCCTGCTCGACCGCTTCGTGGAGCAGGCGCTCGAGTTGGACGTGGACGCGCTCTGCGACGGCGAGGACACCTACGTCGCGGCGGTGATGCAGCACGTCGAGGAAGCGGGCGTGCACTCGGGCGACTCCGCGTGCGTCCTGCCCGCGCCGTCGCTGGCGCCGCTCGAGCGAACGCTCGTCCAGGAGGTCGTGCGCGAGCTCGGGGCCGCCCTTGGCGTCGTCGGGCTGCTGAACGTCCAGCTCGCGATCGCCGACGGCGAGCTCTACGTCCTCGAGGTGAATCCGCGGGCCTCGCGGACGGTGCCGTTCGCCAGCAAGGCGAGCGGTGTCAACCTCGTCGAGGCGGCTTGCCGCCTTGCGGCCGGCGCGAATCTCGGTGAGCTCGACCTTCCGGCGGACCCCACTCCCTCACAGGTGAGCGTCAAGGCGGCGGTGCTCCCGTTCGCGCGGTTTCCCGGCGCAGACCCGGTCCTGGGCCCGGAGATGCGCGCGACGGGCGAGGTGATGGCAACCGCCGCCGACTTCCCGACCGCGTTCGCCAAGGCCGAGCGCGCGGCGGGGCGGGCGCTGCCGACGAGCGGCACGGCCTTCATCTCGGTCTGCGACGCGCACAAAGAGGCAATCGTCCCCGTCGGGCACGCCCTCGCGGGGCTCGGCTTCGAGCTCGTGGCGACGGCCGGCACGGCGCGTGTCCTCGCTGCCGCCGGGCTGGCGGTCGAGTACGTCCGCAAGGTGACCGAGGAGGGAGAGGGACCGACGGTCGTCGACCTCGTCCGCCGCGGGCGATGCGATCTCGTCGTGAACACGCCACAGGGCTCCGGGGCCCGGACGGACGGGTATCTGATCCGGGAGGCCGCGCTCGTGGCGCGGGTGCCGTGTATCACGACCATCTCGGGTGCGGCGGCAGCCGTCGAGGCGATCGCACACGCCCAGCCCGAGATCTCCGTCTCGCTGCAGGAACGCATCGGTGAAGCGCGCGCGAGCTGAGGTCCTCGGCGCGGAGCCGGTCGGCCCGTACACCCTGCTCCGGATCCGCCGCGGTGGGCTC
>JBKPOY010000078.1:0-16672 GCA_046733295.1 Actinomycetota bacterium
GCACGTGCTCGAGACCCTGCATGAGGCCTACCCCGCCCGCTTTCCGCTCTCCCAGACGCTCGCGAACTACGCGCAGGGCCGGGAGGAGGTTGCGGTGGGCGAGCACGACCCGCTGCCGCGGGACGAGATCCTCCGGCAGGCGCTCGAAGCGATCGCCGACGAGGTCCGCCACCTCCTCGACGAAGGCGTGGTCCAGGCGCCGGAGGACGTCGACACCGCGCTGATCCTCGGCGCCGGCTTTCCGTTCTGGCTCGGCGGGATCACGAAGTACCTCGAGCAGACGGGTACCGCGGACGAGCGCCCGATCGCCGCGGGCTGAGCTGTTCCCCAAACTCCGCTAAATGGGATATGCTGCGAGCAGCGCAGCTCGCCAAGGGGTTATCGCGAGCCCGCCTCTCATTACGAAAGCTGCAGCACGTGGACGTGCTGCGTCGATGCAAGAGACGACCGAGCAACCGACGCTAGCGCCGGAGGCGGCAAACGGTCTCACCGTAGCCGCCGCCCGCGCCAAGGACTGGGCCGGTGAGCCGTTCCTCAGGCCCGACGAGGACCTTGCCTCCGTCCTGGCCCCGGGCACGGCGCGGCGGCTCGCGCTGGACGACGCCCTCGAGGAGATGGACGCCGGCCTGGCGAGCCCTTCCTACGAGTGGAAGCGCCGTTACGCGCTGATGCTCGGGCTCGAGCGCGTGCTCACGGACCATCCCCCGCACCTCGCATCGGGCACGGAGCTCCGCCGCCACCAGATCGACGCACTCGCCGGGATGCTGACCGAGCTGATCGCTGCCGCCCAGCAGGCGCCGGAGCCCGTCAACGGCAACGGCGCGTATGCGGAGGTCGAGGAGGAAGAGGAGGACGAGCCGGCACCGGTCGCCGAGGCGGACGACGACGAGCTGCCGCTGCCGCTCTCGCCTGAGCAGGACCCCGGCGCGGTCAGGCGGTTCCGCTTCCGCCATCCGACCGCTTCAGGGAAGACGATCGCGGCCGCCGGCTTCGTGGAGGCGGCGCGAACGCTCGGCGTCCTGATCCTTACCCACCGCCGTCTGCTCGTCTCCCAGTTCAACCGCGACCTGACGGCCGAGGGCTACGGCGACCGGATCGTCGAGGCCGTCGGCCAAGGCGCTCAGCCGCCCAAGCCGAACCCACTCACGATCCAGACCTACGCGTGGTTCGCCCGACACTGGCAGGACCTCGATCCGAACGCGTACCACCTTGTCATCGCCGACGAGGCCCACACCGCCCTCGGCGAGAAGACGAGCGCGGCGATCCGCGGCTTCACGAACCCCATCTACATCGGCATGACGGCAACGGAGCAGCTGATCGCGAAGCAGGTCTCCGACGTCTTCCCGGCCTCGGTCGACGACCTCCCGCTCGGCGACGCGGCCCGACGCGGCCTGATCGCGCCGCTCCGTTCCCTGCGCGTCCCGCCGGCGGCCGCGATCCACACCGTCCCCATCGTTGGCGGCGATTTCGAGGAACGGGCCCTTGCCCAGGCCCTCGACCACCAGGCCCTGAACCAGGCGGCGGCGAGCCTCTACCGCGACCGTTTCGACACGACCCCAGGAATCGTCTACGCGGCCGGTGTCGACCACGCCTACAACCTCGCGAAGGAGTTCCGGGCCGCCGGCCTGAAGGCGGAGGCCGTCAGCGGCCGGACGCCGCCGGTCAAGCTGGCGGAGATTCTCGCCGCGTACGAGCGCGGGGAGATCGACGTCCTGATCAACGCGATGCTGCTGGCCGAGGGCTGGAACTCGCCGCGCGCGACCGTCTGCATGCACCTCGCGCCGACGGCGAGCAAGCGCGTGTATCAGCAGCGCATCGGCCGGATCATGCGGATCCATCCACGCAAGGAAGCCGGCGTCGTGGTCGACTTCGTGCCCAAGGCGGCGACGCACAACGAGCGCGTCGTCTCGCTCCACAGCCTCCTCGACTCCGACTTCTACCGCGAGGGCGCGCGCGTCACCCCGGCGCCGCGCAGGCGCCAGCAGCGACGGGCCAGGCGGAAGCTCTCGCCGGCGCCGTGGCTTGTCCCCGTCACGGCCGACGTGAAACGGCGGCTCAACGTGATCACGCGCGAGTGGCAGCGAGTCGACCCGCGCTTCCTCGACGAGGACGAGCAGCGCTACTGGGCGACGATCGCGGGCCGGAGCGTTCGCTTCGACGAGCGCGTCGAGTTCGCGAAGAAGTTCACCGAGGGCGGCGCCTCGAAGGCCGCGCTCGAGACTTTCCTCGCGACCTGCGCGGCCGAGAACCCGAACCGTCGGCTGCGAATGACGGCACTCGCCGACCGCGTCTCGATGATCGTCGAGCGCGCCGACTTCGACGACCTGGTCACGCTCGTCACCCAGGCGCCGACGTGGGAGAAGGATCGCGTCCAGGGTGTGCGGACGCTTCTGCGGGCGATCGGCGAGAACAAGGCCGACGCGCCTGAGCAAATTCTCTCACGCTGGATCTGGCGGCTCGCCCGCGCGACACGGAAAGTGCAGGATCGGCGCGCGAGCGCGGAGTTCCCGGAGGCCAAGCGGCTGCTCGGAGCCCTGGCGAACTCGCGGGGCCACCGGCACGAGGAGAACGCGGCGAAGCTCGTCAACGCCGCCCTCGCCCAGCCGCTCGAGGTCGGCGCGGCGCTTCTCGCCTCGGCCGAGGGTTACACGCCACGTGCGAACCAGTTGATCGACGCTGCACGGGAGAAGCTCGGCTCGCTGCAGGAGGTCGCACACGCACTGGCCGAGAACCTGCCTGCGCCGAAGCAGCCGAGCGGGCGGTCACGACGACGGCGGCGACGGCGCAAGAAAAAGGGCCAGGCCCAGCAGCAGCACCAGCAAGGCCAGAATGGCAAGCGGCAGCCACACGCCTCACAGGACGGCAAGCCTGCGGATCACGCAGAGCCGAAGCCGCCGAACGCCGAATCCGCGCCGGCCGCCGAGCCTGCGAAAGAACCGTAACGCCGGCCGCCGACGAAGGACCGTAGACCGTGGTCCTGCTCATCGGGATCGCCTTTCTCGCCGGTGTCGTGACGGCCGTCTCGCCGTGCGTGCTTCCCGTGCTACCCGTCGTCTTTGCGGGGGGCGCCAGCGGCGGCGGGCGAAGACGTCCTCTCGCGATCGTGGCGGGGATCGTCGTCGCCTTCACGGCGTCGCTGCTGATCGTGACATGGCTCCTGCGGACGCTGGGCCTGCCCGAAGACCTGCTCCGGAATCTCGCGATCGCCCTGCTGTTCGTCGTCGCCGCGATGCTCATCTTCCCGCAGTTCGGACAGCTGATCGAGCGCCCGCTCGCGCGGCTGACCCGCCGCTCCGGCGGCGATCTCAGGGGCGGCTTCGTCCTCGGACTGAGCCTCGGGATCGTCTTCATCCCCTGCGGTGGGGTGGTCCAGGGCTACATCGCGGCCCAGTCCGCGAGCGTCGGCGACCTCGGCGCCAAGGCGGTCTCGGTCACGATCGCCTACGCGCTGGGGGTCGCGGTACCAATGCTGGCGATCGCCTACGGAGGCCGCGCCGCCGCGTCCGGGCTCCGGTCCTTCCGAGCGCACGCCCGCGAGGTCCGGATCGCACTCGGGATCGTCATCGCCGCCTCGGCCTTCCTGATCGTCTTCCATGTCGACCGGACGCTCCAGACGAAGATCGGCGACTACACGAGCTCCCTCCAGCACGTGGAGAAGAGCTGCTTCGCCCAGCGGAAGCTCGGGTACCGCTGCAACCGCGAAACGGTCGCGCTCGCCGACTTCGGGACGGCCCCGGACTTCCAGGGGATCTCGAACTGGTTCAACTCGAAGCCGCTCAGCATCGGGGCATTGCACGGACAGGTGGTGCTGGTCGACTTCTGGACGTACTCCTGCATCAACTGCCTGCGAACGCTCCCGCACCTGAAGGCGTGGTGGAAGGACTACGAGCGGAAGGGCCTCGTCATCGTCGGCGTCCACACGCCTGAGTTCGCCTTCGAGGCGAAGCCCTCGAACGTCGAGGAGGCGGTCAAGCAGCTCGGCGTGAAGTGGCCCGTCGCCCTCGACCCCGCGTACGGAACGTGGAAGGCCTATGGCAATCAGTACTGGCCGGCCGAGTACCTGATCGACAAGGACGGCCACGTCCGAAACGCGCACTTCGGCGAGGGCGAGTACGACCGCACGGAACGGCTCATTCGCCAGCTGCTCGGCGAGCCGGGCCCGGCCCAGGCGGAGCTCGCGGACATGGCTCCGACCGAGGTCGTGACGCCCGAGACCTACCTCGGGTTCTCCCGCGCCGACGACCGCTACGTCGGCCCTCGTGTCCTGCCGAACTCGCCGCAGGCATACCGGCTCCCCGCCGGCGACTTGGGGCAGAACGACTGGGGTTTCGGTGGCACCTGGACGGTAGAGGACGAACGGGCGATCTCGGGACGAGCCGCGCAGATCGGCCTACACTTCCGCGCCCGGAACGTCTACATCGTCCTCGGCGGGAAGGGGCGCGTCGGCGTCTCGGTCAACGGCCACCGCACCCGGACCCTCGTCGTCTCGGGGATCGGGCGTCTGTACGCCGCGTTCTCCGGGCGAAGGGTGGTCGACGCCCAGCTGCGCTTGAAGTTCACCCCGGGGGTCTCGGCCTACACGTTCACCTTTGGCTGATCACTGCTCACGCGGCCCGGGATCCGATTCCCCGTTCCCGGACTCCCGCTCCCGGAGGTAGCGCGTGAGCTCCGCAGCCAGCGCGTCGCCGGACGGGATGTCGACCTCCTCTTCGACCGTGTCGGCCCGCCGCTCGAGCTCCTCGACGTACGCCGAGGTCTCCTCGTCGGTCGCCACGGCCTGGCTCACCTGCTCCTCGTAGCTCTGCCCGGCCTGGTCGAGCTCCGCGGTGTCGATCTCGATCCCGAGCAGCCCGCCCAGCCGCTCGCAGAGCGCGGCGGCGGCGCGAGGGCTCGGCGTGAGCGACACGTAGTGGGGCACGGCAGCCCACAGGCTCGCCGAGGGAATGCCGGCTCGGTTGCAGCCGTCGTGGAGCACGCCGACGATTCCGGTCGGCCCCTCGTAGCGCGAGGTCGAGAGCCCCAGCTCCTGCACGAGCTCCGGGCTCGAGGCGCTGCCCGTGACGGGTGAGGGGCGGGTATGAGGCACGTCCGCGAGCAGCGCGCCGAGCGTCACGACGAGCTCGACGCCGAGCTCCTTGGCATGCCCGATCAGCAGGTCCGTGAACGTGCGCCAGCGCACGTTCGGCTCGATCCCCAGGAGGAGGACGACATCCCGGTCGAGCCGGCGTGGGCGCGCATGGTAGAAGGCCGTCTCCGGCCAGTCGATCTGCCTGGTGACGCCGTCGACGAGGGAGACGTGCGGGCGGGTCGCCTGGAAGTCGAAGAAGCTCTCCGGGTCAACGTCCGCGAAACGGTCGGCTCCCCAGAGGCGCGCGAGGTACCCGGCGGCAAGCGACGCAGCCTGGGCGCCGTCGTTCCAGCCCCTGAAAGCGGCGACCAGAACCGGGCGCGTCAGCTCCGGCCGGGAGTCGACCCGAAGCTCGCTGCCCGCCATTCCGAAAGTCTACGTAGCGCCAGAGGCCAGAGACGCAGGCGGCCGCCAGAACGCTGTCACCAGCGCAACGACGCCGAGCCAGGCCGTAGCGGCTAGCGCGACGTGGAGCAGCACGAGGTACCAGGGCAGGTGCAGCCGGTACTGAAGCTCGCCGAGACCCGCCTGTGCGAGGAGGATGCCGAGGACCCCCAGGGACGCAAGGAAGAGGCGCGGCGCACGCGAGCGCCGCGCGGCGAGATAGCCGAGCAGGAAGAGGAACGAGCAACCGAAGACGGCCACGGCCCCGGCGTGCGCGTAGACGACCGGCTCCAGGCGAGCCAACCGCTCGACGTGCTCGGTGCCGCCGCCGGAATGCGGCCCTGCAGCAGTGGCCAGAGAGCCGCTGACCAGCAGTGCCAGGCCGGCGACCGCGACGCCGACACCGAGCCGCTTCAGCTCCCTGGGCACGAGCTCATCGGCCGATCCCCCCACGCGCTCGTAGGCCAGGAACACGAGGACGACCGCACCTGCAATCAGCAGCATCGAGACGAGCAGGTGCGCGGCGACGACAGGCCAGCGCAGGTCGGTCTGGACGGCGAGATACCCGAGTGGCGCCTGCGCGAGAGTTCCCACGAACAGCGCGACCGCCAGCCGCCTGCCCCCCCTGCCGAGTGGCGTCCACCACGCCGCCACCGCGACGACGAGCGTCAGGACGATCGTGACGCCCCCGACAAGCCGATTGCCGAACTCGATGAATGCGTGGTAGTCCTTCGCAGGCAGCGGGTGACCGGCCTCGCACCCCGGCCAGTGCTCGCACCCCAGGCCCGAGTCCGTGAGGCGGACCGCCGCGCCGGTGGCCACGATCAGCCAGAGTGTGAACAGCTCCAGCGCGGCCAGCCGCAGGAACCACGCGGGCGAGAATGCAAACGCGCGCACGCGCCCAGCGACCGACGTGGACTCGACGTGCACGCGGGTCAGCCTACCCCGGGCCGCGTCAAATGAGCGGTTCGAGCAGCTCCCGCGCGGGGTAGCCGTCGGCACCCTCGACGGGCGTCGGGCGGGAGCCGAGGAAGAGCGGCCGGTCGGCCGCGTTCAGCAGGACCGGCATCAGGTCGCCGCCGCGCAGCTGCCCCAGAATCCCCCGCGCGCAGTCGAGCTCGCCGAAGCTCGTCACCGAGTCCGCACGCACGCCCGGGCCCGCGACGAGCAGCGGAACCGGGTCGCCCGAATGGATCACGTCCGGCGAGGGCGGAGTGGCGTGGTCACCGGTGACGCAGACGACGGCGTCGTCGGTCGGCAGGTCGCCGAGCTCGGCGTCGAGCTCCTCGATCGTCCGCCGCTTCACGTCGGGTTCTTTGGTGTGACCGGCCTCGTCGGTCCGCTTGTCGTGCAGGTAGACGAACGTGTCGCCTCTCTCCAGACGCTCCCGCGCAAGGGCGGGGTCGAGGGCGCGGTCGATCGGCTCCAGACCAAGCGAGGACCCGAGACCGCGAAGGAACGCGGACTCCGCGACGAAGGCTCCGGTTACTCCGTGGCGCTCCAGGAAGCTGGGCACCCGTCTCGGGCGGCCGAACCACTTGAGCGTGATCACGTTGAAGCGCTCGCCGTTGAGTCTCTGCATCACCTCGCGCGTCCAGGTCTCGCAAGCGCGCGCGGTGCGCTCGGCTTCGGGCGCGGCCGCCCGCGGACGGAGCAGCGGATACCAGGCCCGGAAGAAGGCATCCGTGTCCGTGACGCGGTCGTCGGCACCCCCCGAGATGCGGAGGACGGCCTCACCGCGCCAGACGTGCTCGAGCGAAAACGTCAGGCCATCGACCTCGATGCCGTCGCACCGCTCGACGAGTCTCGCCACTTCGTCCGCGTCACGCGCGGGATCGGGACGGCCGGTGATCCACCAGCCGTCCTCGCGGCGCTCCACCGGCCGCAGTGCCGCGTACGCGAAGACGTGCTCGGCGCTGACCTCCTGACCGCGCCCGAGCGCCTCGAACACCGCTCGACCCGGAAACTCGCTCGGGCCGTACCCCAGCATCGACCAGTGGGCAACCTCGCTCGAGGGTGCGCGACCGGGTCCGACCGCGTACAGCAGGCCGCACGAGCCCCGCTTGGCGAGCGCGTCGAGGTTGGGCGTCGTCGCGGCCTCGTTTGCCGTTCGTCCGTCGAGGACGTCGTGAGCGCGGTCGCCGAGCCCGTCCAGGAGGACGAGGACGATCGGAAGCACGCGCGGACGCTAACGCACAAGCGGCCGCCGAATGGCGGCCGCTCGCGCTGCTTCCGGCGCCACTGACCCCTAGCGGCGCCGAACTGTTCGGGTCGGGCTGTAGCCGGCGAGGTAGCCGGCGCCCGCCTGGTTCACGGACATCGCGACCCGGACCCGGGACTTGCCCTTCGGAAGCTTGACCCGGAAGACCGCGCTCGACTTGCCGCCGAGGCGGACCTTCTTCAACGTCACCCACTGGCCGAACCGGGAAAGGCGCTGGACCATGACCGAGCGTCCGGCGTGGGACGTGGCCGCCTGGACCGCCGTCGTGAACTTCCCGTTTCGGTACGAGAGCCTGATGCGAGGGCGAACCTGCACCATGACGTTGATGCTCGTGCGTCCGTTCCAGCGAGCCTGATAGTTCGTCAGGATCTTCGGAGCGGGCGAGAGGATCAGCTGCCAAACACCGCCGGTCGTCGTCTTCACGGTGGTGACCTGTGCGAACGACGCCTGCGGGAACGGCTGCTGGTAGATCGTCACGTTCTGGTCGGCGAGGCCGCTCGAGATTGAGCCCGAGAGGGTCACGGCCTGGCCGTAGACGATGATCGGCAGTGAGGCACCGATCGTGACCGCCGGTGGCGGTCCGGTGACCTTCACCACACCCTTGACGGCGGCGTTGAGGCCGTCGTGGTAACGGTAGGTCCCCGAAGCGTTGAAACGGTGCGAGTACGACTTGCCGGGCCCCAGGATCGGCGAGACGAACGAACCGTTGTTGGACACGACCTGATGGTTCTGCGTGTCCGTATTCGTCCACTTGACCGTGTCCCCCGTCTTGATCGTCACGGTCGCGGGCGAGAACGCTGAGCGCTTGATCAGCACTGTCTTCGTCGCTGTCGACGACGGTGTGGCCGGGGCCGCACCGACCACGAGCGCCGCGACGGCGACAAGCGGCAAAAGAAGCTTTTTCATGACCACCTAACCCCTTCTGTTGGCGTCTCGACATTGCTTAAAACGGAAACAGCCGCGAAAAGTTGCGGGCGTAATTACACGCTTCTTACGCGGAAAGAGGTTTCAATCCACGCAGAATGCGGGCGACGCCCGACGGCACCAAAGACGCCCAGTCGCCGCCGTTTCGCAGGGCAGCCCGAACGTCCGCCCCCGAGAGCTGCTTCTCGATGCCCTCGTCGAGGATCACTACCTCGTACCCGGCCTCGCGCAGCCGGTCGAGCTTGGTGCCGCCCCAGGCGGAGAAGAGGCGGACGTACTGGGTGATCCCGGGCGGGACATAGGCCGGCCAGAGCTCCGGCTCGTTGACCGGAAACGGAATCACGTGCACGCGCGCCGACTCGAGTCCCAGGTCGGCCGCGGCGGCCTTGACCATCAACAACCGCTCGGCATAGGAGTAGGGGTTCGACTCGGGGAGGTGGCGGAGCGGGTCGCTGGCCTCCGGCTTGATGCGCGCCGGATCGGGATTCGTGATCCCGATCCAGACCTCGTCCGAGCGCTCCGCGGCGCCGCGAAGGTACTCGAGGTGCCCGTTGTGGAAGGGCTGGAAGCGCCCGTGGATCATCCCGCGCCTCGTCGTCACGACGAGGTTCTAGACGACGGCGACTCCGGAGCCGGCCTCGACGCGGCCGATCCTCCGGATGAACAGCTTGCGAGCGGCGAAGTCCGCCTCGAGGGATGCGCCCTGATCCGCCGGGAGCGAGACGAGCAGGCCGCCCGCGGTCTGCGGGTCGAAGCCGAGCGCGACGATCGCATCCGGCGCCCCGTCGACGGCAACGTGCGACGCGGCGAAGTCGCGGTTCCGCGGATCACCGCTCGTCCGGACGCCCTTGCGGGCGAGGTCGAGCGCTCCGTCGATCGCGGGCAGACGCTCCCACTCGAGCACCAGGCCGGCTCCACTCCGTTCCGCCACCTCGTGAGCATGACCGAACAGGCCGAAGCCGGTGACGTCGGTAACGGCGTTGGGGGTCCGCGCCCGCAGGAGGTCCGCGGCGTCCTTGTTGAGGGTGCGCATCCACCCGACCGCACGCTCGAGCTGCTGCGAGCCGGAAAGCCGCTGCTTGTAGCCGGTCATGATCAGGCCGGTTCCCAGCGGTTTCGTCAAGAAGAGCGCGTCACCCGGGCGGGCCCCGTTCTTGGGCCAGATCGCGTCGGGATGGACGGTGCCGACGACCGCAAGCCCGTATTTCGGCTCCGCGTCGCGAATCGTGTGCCCGCCGGCCAGGAGCGCGCCGGCGGCCCTCACCTGCTCGTCCGCTGCGGCGAAGACCCGCGCCAGGATCTCCGTTGGCAGCTCTTCGGGGAAGGCCGCGATCGAGAGCGCTAGCAAGGGGTTGCCGCCCATCGCGAAGACGTCGTTGAGAGCGTTCGTCGCTGCGATCGCGCCGTAGTCGGCGGCGTCGTCGACGACCGGCGGGAAGAAGTCGAGTGTGAAGATCAGCGCCCGCTCGTCGTCGAGCCGGTAGACGGCCGCGTCGTCCGCGGGCGCGAGGCCCACCAGCAGGTTCTCGGCCTCGGCCGGCACGAAACCCTGCAGCAGCTTTTCCAGCCGTGCGGCGGAGTACTTGGCGGCGCAGCCACCGCAGGAGGCGAGGTCGGTGAGCTTGACGGTTGCGGCTTCGAGATCCATGGCTCCCCCCGGAGTCCCGGGACCTTAGCGTCACGGTCCCTTTCGTCCAGAGACGTTTCACCGGTTCGACTTATTCCCGTTCCCGGCAACCGCCGGCGAGACAAAAAGCGGCGGCCTAGGCCGCCGCTTTGTCAGGGGAGAGGAGGAGCCGAAAAGACTCCTGCGTTGTTCGTCACAGGGCTCGCTAGCCCTTCTCGATCGGCACGTCGACGAGGTTCCCCCACTCCGTCCACGAGCCGTCGTAGTTCTTGACGGTCTCGTAGCCGAGCAGCTCACGCAACACGAACCAGGTGTGCGCGCTCCTTTCGCCGATGCGACAGTAGGCGGTGACCTCCTTCTCCGGGGTCACGCCTTTGCCCTCGTACAGCTCGCGGAGCTCGTCCACGGGCTTGAAGGTGCCGTCGTCACGCACCGCCTGGGCCCACGGAATCGACTTCGCCGTCGGGATGTGGCCCCCGCGCTGTGCCCCCTCCTGCTCGTAGCCCGGCGGAGAGACCAGCTCGCCCGAGAACTCCTGCGGGCTGCGGACATCCACGAGCGCCTTCTCCTGTGCGCCGATTCCTTGCTTGACGGCGTCCCGGTAGGTCCGGATCGACTCGTCGCGTTCGGCTGCCTTGTAGTCGCCCTGCTTCGGAGCGCTGACGTCGGTCGTGAGCTCGCGGCCCTCGTCCACCCACTTCGTCCGCCCGCCGTCGAGTATGCGGACGTCCTCGTGCCCGTAGATCTTGAGGTACCAGTAGGCGTATGCGGCGAACCAGTTGTTCTTGTCGCCGTAGAGCACGAGCGTCGTGTCGTTGGAGATCCCGCGCTCACTCATGAGCCGCTCGAAGGCCGGCCTCTCGATCAGGTCGCGCTCGATCGGATCCTGCAGGTCGTCTCGCCAGTGGAGCTTGACTGCCCCGGCGATGTGGCCCTCGTCGTAGAGACTCAAGTCCTCATCGACCTCCGCGATGACGACGTCGTCGTCGTTCAGGTGATCGGCCAGCCACTCGGTCGTGACCAGCACCGCTTTCGCGTAACCGTTCTCCGCCATCTCACCTCCTATTACTTTTGAAACTGAAGTAACGCTACCTCATGCCTAGAGCTCGCCCGAGGCATCGCTTGCGATGCCTCCTTGAGGCCTAGCGGCTTTGCCGCTGCGGCCGCCTACACGCCCGCTTCGTCATGGCTACGCTCCGGAGCGCCGGCTAGAGCTCGCCCGAGGCATCGCTTGCCATGCTCCTTGAGGCCGTAGCGGCTTTGCCGCTGCGGCCGCCCAACCGCGCGCTTCGTCATGGCTACGCGCTCCTCGTCGATCGTCCGCGCGACCTGCTCGAAAGGCACCGGCTGGGCATCGTCGACGAGCTTCGCCAGCTCGTCGACGTACACGTCCGGCAGCAGGTCCGGCCGTGACGACAGCAGCTGCCCGAGCTTCACATACGTGCTCCCGAGCTCCTCCAGGCCCCGGCGGAACTCGACGGCGGACTCTGCGTCGCCTCACGCTCGCCGCGGACCCCGACCTCTCGGAGGACGCGCGAAAGCTTGCTCCGCCGCACGACCCGGGCGACCTCGAACGACCGCCTCGGCCGCTGTCCCCGCGCACCCACGAACGCACTATGTCCGGTTTGTCAGAGCAGGAACCGCCGGACCGCGGTCTCGAGCTCCTGGGTCGAGACGGAACCCATGAACTTCGCCTTGATCCGTCCGTCGCGACCGACGGCGAAGGTCCACGGCTCGCCTTTCAGGCGCCACTGCCTCATCCAGCGGTTGTAGCCCCGCGACGGAATGTTTCGGTCGAAGACCTCGACATGGATGAAGCGGATGCCCCGCCGCTCGAACCGGCGCCGCACGCCGTCGACGACGTCCACGACCGGACCGCACGTGCGGCTCGTGCAGTAGCGGGGCGTCGCGAAGGTGACGACGAACGGCTTGCGCGCGGCGAGGGACCCCGCGACCGAGTAGCGGAGCAGCGCTCGGTCGGGCGGGACCCGCGTGGTCAGCTTCGCCGTTGCCCCGTGGGTGCTGGCAAGCGTAGGCGTGTCTGAATCCGGCGCCCGCGAACCGACGGGGGGCGAGACCGAACGCCGGGCGACGTCGATCGTGCCGGTGGCCTGGATCGGCTTGCCGCCGACGGGCTCGGCCACGAACCAGTAGCGGCCGGGCCGCGGGATGCGCAGGTGCACGACATAGATCGCGCCCACGCCCCCGAGCGCCTCTTCGCCTGCGCCTGGCGGGCCGATCGGCTCGAGCACGGCGGTCGCGCGCCGAAAGGGCGCGTCGTGGCGCGAACGCGCGACCCACACCAGCGCCCGCGGACGTTCGACGGGACGTGCATCGTCGCCGATGACGAGGAACGAGTAGCGCACGTCACCGACTGAGAAGTCGGAGCTGCCCGCAACGGCTGCGACATCCTCGCCCCGCCGCTCGAGGAGGGACTGGAGGGAGCCGTTGGCCGGCTGCCGCGCAGGCCGCTCGTGGGTCCCGCAGCCTGTCGCACAGAGCGCGACGAAGACGGCCACTAGGACGGCGCGCACGGGCCCGAGTCTAGCCCCGAGCCCGCGCTCGGCCCCACGCGGTGGAACCTCGCGCGGGCCTAGTGACCGTCGAACCAGCTACCGCCGCCGAACGAGAAGCCGTGCTTGACCCTCGCGTACGCCAGGACCGGGAAGGCCCAGGAAGCAGCAGTGAGCGAGCAAATGAGAAAGATGAAGCGCGTCTTGTGCATAGTCACCTCCTTTCTTCGGTCTAGAACCGCACGTCCTGAAGTGCCTCCGCCGCCTGGCGGTAGAGCTTGGCTGCGGCCCGATCCTCGCCGCGCTTCGCGGCGAGGTCTCCACGAGCCATCCAGGCTGCTGCCCGGTGGCTGACGGACTCGAGCTGCTCGGCGCTCGCATCGGACGCGCGCAGGTACTCCTCCGCCTCGTCCAAGCGCCCCTGTTCCATGAGCGCCCGGCCCAGAACGAGCTGGGTCGGAGCCACGTCGAAGAGGAAGTCCTCGCGGTCCTCCAGCAGGGAGAGCGCGTGACGTGCCTCCTCCTCGGCCGCCGTCGCCTCGCCCGTCATCAGATGCACGTGGGCGAGTGATGCGACGACGTTCGCGGCTTCCGCCTCGCTGCCCTTGTCGAGCAGCACGCGATACGCGTCCTTCAGGTCCTCGACGGCCTGCTCGGGCTTGCCCAGCTGGAAGTTCAAGCCGCCGAGGTTGTTGAGCAGCCGGCCGACGTTCCGCTCGTCGTTGAGCTGCTCGTAGTAGCCCTTCGCGCGCTCAGCGTAGTTCCGCGCGAGGACCCAGTGCCCCATCCGCTCGCTGACAAGAGAAGCCTGGAAATACGTATCCGCCGTCTTGCGCGGATCGTCGAGCGCCTGCGCGAGCTCGAGCGCGCGCTCGACGTCCTCGCGCGCTGCTTGGAGATCCCGCTGGCGCCGGTAGCAGCGCGAGCGCCAGCCGAGGATGTCGGCGCGAAGCAGGTCACAGGGCAGCTGCGAGCCCTCGGCGAGGGTCAGCGCCTCGTTCAGGAGGGCAATCGCCGTGGCGATGCTGGAGAGCTGGTAGCGGCAGACGCCGAGCCGGAAGAACACGTCCGCGCGGTCGACGTCCGAGAACTCGGGCGCCTCCGAGAGCATCCTCGCCCGGTTCAGCAGCTCGATCCCCGGCTTGACCTCGCCGCGCTCCATGCGCGCCCACGCCTCGCCCAAGAGGTGACGAACCTCGAGCTCGGTGACCCCCGTCGCCAGCACGGCCGTCTTGCAGTTCTCGAACTCCTCGACGGCGTTGTCGTACTGGTGAGATTCCGTTAGGGCCTCGGCCCGGGCGAGCAGCGTCTCGACGCGCCGGCGCTCGTCGGCCGAGACGCCGCGCTCGAGGTAGTTGGCGTCCACGCCCAGCTTCTGCGCGAGCCATTCGATGCTCTCGCGCGTGGGGCGTGTCTTCCCGCGCTCGATCTGGCTGACGTACTCCTTCGAGAACCGATCGCCCGCCAGGTCCGTCTGCGTCATGCCCGCGGCCACCCGCAACTGCCGCAGGCGCTCGCCCAGGCGGTTGCCGCCTGAGCGGTTGCTGCGGATGTTTGCGGCAGCCTTAGCCATGACAGCCTCACGGGAAGTCAACTGCATACTTCACAAGTACGCAAGTGGGTCTGTTCGGGCATCCCCCTAAAAGGGCATGTCCGCAGAGAAAAGCGGTCAAGTGGGGATCTCCAGAATCACTTGATCGAGCTACTTGACGAGGGCGGGGGCCGGCTCTATAGTCAGTCCACTCTGCAGCGCCGCCGGACGCCAGGTCGGAACTGCAGAGGGCGCGCCATAGAATGGCGACGGATGGCCCGGAGGACGTGGCTGGGCCGCAGAGTCATAGCCTCCGGGCCGTCGCCTCTAAGCCGCTAAATAGATAGGAAGGGCCCCGGGAGCCGCAGCCGGGGCCTTTCCCTTTCCTCAAGTCAATTCATCCGCAACCGGAGTCAATTCTCGCGCTCGCCGACCATCCAGCTCCGGCGGCTCGCGAACACTCCCTCGAACTGGTCGTCGCCGACGGTGCCGAGGCGCCGGTCCATCGTGCTGAGCAGCCCGAGCGAGATGAAGATCCAGGCCTCGGCGTCCGGATCGCGGGCCTCTTGGATTCCGCCCGCCGCCTGGGAGCGCCTGATCACCCCGGCGACGTAGTCGTGCACCTCACGGACCTGGTCGCGCATGTACTTGCGGATCTTCGGATCCTCGGCCGCCTCGGTCAGGGCCTGGATCCAGAGGTCGACGAGCATGATCTTCTCGCCGACCCGCTGATGGTGGATGTACGCGCGGCCGATCGCCCCGAGGCGCATCGCCGGATCCGGCTCGTTCGCGAGCGCCTCCTCCCAGAGGCGGCGCACGTGCTCCCAGCCGGCGTCGAGGCAGGCCAGGTACAGGTCGCGCTTGGACGGGAAGTGGCGGTAGAGCACCGGCTCTGTGACACCGCTCTCACGCGCGATCTCAGCGGTCGTCGCCCCGCGGTAGCTCGACTTCGAGAACACGCGGCACGCGGCGCCGAGGACGCAGCGGCGGCGCTCGTCCGCCGTCATGCGAGGGCGGGTGGCGTTCACGCCGCCTCGGGCAGCGGCTGGGTGGCGTCGCCGTGGCGGTACTTGCGAACGAGCACGGCCGCCGCGATCGCGGCGCCCAGGCAGATCGCCGCGCTGACGCGCATGCCGAACGTCAGGCCGTCGACGAACGCCTGCGGCGGGCTCGCCCCCCCGCGGACGGCCGAGGAGGCTCGGTCGGCGATGATCGCGCCCATGATCCCGATGCCCAGCGCGACACCGACCTGGCGGAACGTGTTCAGGACGCCGGAGGCGACCCCGGCCTTGTCGACCGAGACCGCGCCCATGGCGGCGGCCGACATCGGCGTCATCACGAACGACATCCCGAGGCCTCCGAGGATGAAGGCGGGGAGCATGTGCCAGAAGCTCGAGTGGAGCGTCACGGTCGAGAGCAGGAGGCAGCAGATCGAGACGACGGTCATTCCGCCGGCCATCAGCCAGCGCGAGCCGACGCGATCGGAGAGCTTGCCGGCGATCGGGGCGAAGACGACGATCATCAGCGTCCAGGGCAGCAGCGCGGCGCCGGCCTGGATCGGCGACCAGCCGCGGAATGTCTGCATGTAGATCGGGAAGAAGACGAAGATCCCGAACATCGCGAGCGTGACCAGGATCGCGACCAGGTTCGCGCCGGCGAAGGTGCCGTTCCGGAACAGCGTCAGGTCGAGCATCGGCAGGCGCTGGTGCATCTCGAGCAGGACGAACACCGTCAGGGCAACCGCGGCGAGGACGAAGAGGCCGAGGATCCGCGCGGACGTCCAGCCGTAGTTGTTCGCCTCGATCAGGGCGTAGACGAGAGCGAGCAGGCCGATTCCCGAGGCCAGGAGGCCGGGGAGGTCCAGGCGTTGCTCGTGCGAGGTGTCGCGCGACTCGGGCACGACGAGCACCGAGGCGACGACGCCCAGGACGCCGATCGGAACGTTGACGTAGAAAATCCAGTTCCAGGAGACGTGCTCGGTGATGACGCCCCCGAGCAGGGGGCCGATTGCCAGCGCCATCGCCGACACGCCGGCCCAGATGCCGATCGCCATCCCGCGCTCGCGGGCGGCGAAGGTGGCGGAGATGATCGAGAGGGTCGCGGGCATCATCAGCGCCGCACCGACGCCCTGGACCGAACGCGCCGCGATCAGCTCGGTTGCGCCCGAGGAGAGACCGCAGAAGAGCGAGGAGGCGGTGAAGACGAACAGGCCGATCGTGAAGATCAAGCGGCGACCCAGGAGGTCGCCGAGCTTGCCCCCCGTCAGGAGGAGCGACGCGAATGTGAGCGCGTAGGCGGCGACCGTCCACTCGAGCTCCGACCGGGAGATCCCCAGGTCGCGCTG
>JBKPOY010000079.1:0-10726 GCA_046733295.1 Actinomycetota bacterium
CTTCTACGCCCTGGAGCTGGTGAAGAACAAGGAAACACGCGCGAGCTTCTCGGACGAAGAGTCGGAGGATCTCCTGCGCGGGTTCCTCTCGCCGGCCCTCTTCGAGCGAGGCCTGATCTGCCGGGCAGACGACCGTGGCGACCCGGTGATCCAGATCTCGCCGCCGCTCGTCGCGGGCAAGGCCGAGTTCGATGAGATGGTCGGAATCCTCGGCGACGTGCTGCAAGAAGCCTGGGACCGGATCCGGCACTGATCGAGCCGGGAGCACCGTGGTGGCTCGACGAGGCGCCGCCGGTCGAGCCCGAGCCGATGCTCGACGGCGAGCTCGACGTCGATGTCGCCATCGTCGGGGCCGGCTACACCGGCCTCTGGACGGCACTGGCGCTTCGGGAGCGCGAGCCGACGGCGCGCGTGGTCGTCCTCGAGGCAGCGGTCTCGGGCGAAGGGCCGAGCGGCAGGAACGGCGGTTTCCTCCACGGCTACTGGTCGTCGCTCGCGCGCCTGCGTGAGCTCTTCGGCGACGGCGGAGCCCTCGCGGTGGCGGAGGCCTCGTCGGCGATCGTCCCGAATGTGCGCGGCTTCGCAGAAGCCCGCGGAGCGGACATCTGGTTCCGTGAGGCGCCGATGCTCAAGGTCTCGGTTTCGTCGGCGCAGGACGACGAGGTCGAGCATGCCGTCGCCGCGGCGAGGGCACTGGGCGCCGACGAGGAGGCCGTCCGCCTCGACGCGGACGGGGTGCGCGAGCACTGCTCCTCCCCCCGGTTCCGCGGGGGCGCCCTGTTCCGCGACGGCGCGACGGTGCAACCGGCCAGGCTCGCGCGGGTGCTCCGGGCCGCTGCGCTTGAGGACGGGATCTCGCTGCATGAGCACACGCCGGTCGACCGTCTCCGCAGGGGATCGCCGAACGTGCTCGAGACGCCGTACGGCCGGGTCCGTGCGCGCGAGGTCGTGGTCGCGACGAACGCCGCGGCTGCGGGCTGGCGCCCGCTGGCGCGTCGCCTCACCGTGTTCGGCTCATTCGTCGTCCTCACGGAGCCCGTGCCCGAATTGCTCGAACGGATCGGCTGGACCGGCGGCGAGCCGATCATCGACGGCCGGATGTTCGTGCACTACTTCCGGACGACGAACGACGGCCGGGTGCTGATGGGGAGCGGCTCGGGCCCGATCGGCTTCGGCGGCCGGATCGACGGTCGGTTCACGGCCGACCGGCCTTCGGTCGAGCGGGCCGTGGCGGGACTGCGCTTCCTCTTGCCGAACCTTGCCGAGGCGCGGGTCGAGCGCGCATGGGGTGGGCCCATCGACGTGTCCGCCGATCACTTCCCGTTCTTCGGCACCGTTCCGGGCACGTGCGTCCACTACGGCGTCGGCTATTCGGGCAACGGCGTCGGGCCGAGCTGGCTCGGGGGTCAGATCCTCGCGCGGCTCGCGCTCGGCGTCGACGACGAGCTCACCCGTCTGCCGCTCGTCAACCGCGGCGTGCGACCGTTACCGCCCGAGCCGCTCAAGCGCCTCGGCGGCGGGCTCGTCCGGGCGGCCGGCCTACGCGTGGAGGAGGCCGAGCAGGAAGGGCGCAAGGCTGCACTGCCACTCCGCGCCGTCGCCTCGCTCCCGCGGTTGCTCGGCTTACGCATCGGAACTCGTTGACGTCGGGCCCGGCCGCGCCGGCGGCCGGGCCCGATCGACGCTAGATCTTCCCGCGGCGCCTCCACTTGGCGAAGATCCGCTTCGCGTCGTGCTCGGCGGCCTTCGCCGCCTCCGCCGGCGTCATCTTGCCCTGTGCCACCTGCGCGAACATCTGCGGGATCAGCCAGGTGTTGAAGATCTCGTCGATGGCCGCGTTGGAAAAGCCGGGGTAGCCGAGGTTGGTCGTGTACTTCCTGGCGATCAGATCGAGCACGCCGTACTTGCCCTTCGGCGTGTGTGGGTCCGCCAGGAGTTGTTTCCTGTAGTTCTTCACCGCGCCCCTGAACGCGGGGAAGTTGTAGTACTTGCTGTTCTTGAACGCCTGCTGGTAGTTGACTTCGAGGTCGGCGATGAATCGTTTCGCGAGCCCCTTGTTCTTCGTGAACTTCCAGATCGTGTAGACGCCCATCACGTGCTCGAGACCGAGGCGCTGCACGGGGCCGCGCGGGATCGGTGCGATCGCGGTGTTCTTCGCGAGGGTCGGGTTGGCGTCCTCGGCGCTGCGGGCGATCGAGATCGCGTTGACGGCGAGCCCGAGGCGTCCGGACAGGTAGCCCTGGTTGTTCGAGGCCGCCGACCACGCGAAGACCTCGTTGGTCATGCCGCGCTTGTAGATGTCGCGCATCACCTTCAGCGCTTCGATCGTGTTCTTGCTGTTGATCGCAACGCGGGCGTTCTTCGTCTGGATGAACGCGCCGTAGCACTGCATCAAGGCGATCAGCAACATGTTCGAGTCGAGCTCGTTCGACATCCCGAGCCCGACCGGATGCCCGAGCGCCTTGAGCTTCGGCGCGGCCTTGCGCACGTCTTCCCATGTCGACGGCTTGCGCCCGACCTGGCTCCAGAGATCCTTGCGAAAGTGAATAGGGTCGGGCACGTAGTTCTCGGGGAACCCGTGCCACTTCTTCGTCTTCGGGTTGTAACAGCTGTGGAGGCCGAGGTTGGAGACCTTGCCGACCTTGCGCGAGACCTCCTGGACGATCTCCTTGTGGTTGATCACCTGGTCCTCGAGCCCGGCCTGTGGTGACAGATGCCCGAAGATGTCGTGCCCGCTCTGAGCCGCGACTTCGGCCTGGGCTCGGGCCGGCAGTTGGGCGAGGGCGATATGGTCGACCTGGACATCGGTGTCGTGCCTGTCACCCCACCTCTTGGTGTAGGTGCCGTCGAACCACTTGTCGTAGGCCGGCACGAAGTGGCTCCATTGGATGATTTTCAGCGTGTTCTTGTACTGCCGGTGCCGGTACTTCGGCACGGCCGCCGCCGTCTTCGGCAGCGCGCCCCCGTAGACGATCAGGAAACCGCCGATTCCCCGGCGAAGCACCTCGCGACGGGTGAGGCTCTTCGAGAGCCCTAAATCCTCGAGGTTCTCATCCTTCTGCGCCATTCCGCCTCCTTTCGTGTGTGTCTCTCAACGGAACGCACCCCCTGTGAAGCCTGCGATGAACCGGTTCAGGAAGCTGTTGTAGAGCAGGGCGAGCGGGATGGCCGGGATCAGGGTCGCGGCCATCAGCGACTGCCAGAAATAGACGTCTCCACGGATCAGGTCGGTCGGCACTCCGGCGGAGATCGTCCGCTGCGTCGATCCGGAGATAAACGTGATCGCGTAGACGAACTCGTTCACGCACAGCGAGAACGAGAAGATGACGACCGTCAGGATCCCGGGGATCGAGACCGGCAAGATCACACGGGCGAGGGCCTTCAGACGCGAGCAGCCGTCCACGAGTGCCGCATCCTCGAGTTCGAGCGGGATCGTCCTGAAGAAGCCCATCAGCAGCCACGTCGCGAACGGAACGGTGAACGAGGGATAGACGAGGACGAGCGACCAGAGCCGGTCCTGAAGGCCGAGCTTCGAGATCACGCGCGAGAGTGGCAGGAAGAGGAGCGTCGGCGGCACGAGGTACGTCAGGAAGATGCCGACACCGACGCTTTGGCCCCACCGCCCTGACAATCGAGCTAGCGAGTAACCCGCCGGCACCGCAAGCACGAGCGTGATCAAGACGACCAGCCCGCCCACCACCGCGGTGTTTACGAGCCAGCGAACGTAGTTGGTGTCGCTGAAGATGAAGCTCGCGTGAGACATCGTCGCGTGCTGAAAACCGAGGGGCAACCAGTGATCGTGCGTGAAGGGGAGGTTTTCGCCGACGGCTGCCTCTGCCGGGTGGTACGTGAAGGGAACGTTGTCGAGGTTGTAGAGGTCTCCGTTCGTCTTGAAAGCGGTGAGGAGCATCCAATAGAACGGGAACGCCAGCACGATCGCGAAGGGCCCGACGATCAGGTACGAGACACCGCGTTCGCGCAGCGTTTGCCACACGGCTACGACACCTCTACCCGGCGCGCGAAGCGCAGCATCAAGACGGACACGATCAGCAGGACTGGCAGCAAGTAGAGCGAGATCGCTGCGCCCTCGCCAAGGTTGCTCGAGACGATTCCGGTCTGGTAGGCCCAGGTCGTCAGCACATGCGTGCTGTTGAACGGCCCGCCGCTCGTGAGGATGTAGACGACGGTCATGTCCGTGGCGGTGAAGACGATCCCGAACAGCAACGCCACGGTCGCGATCGGAAGTTGCAGGGGGAGCGTCACGTGCCAGAACTTGCGGAGGCCCGTCGCGCCGTCGACCTTCGCGGCGTCGTTCACCTCCGGTGGGATCGAGGAGAGGCCGGCGATGAAGATCACCGTCGCGAACGGCAGGATCCGCCAGGCCTGGACGAAGATGATCGCGAGCATCGCGAGCGTTGACTGCCCGAGCCATTGGGGCGGATTGAGCCGGTCGACCTGGCCCGTATGCACCCAGGGCAGGTCGTCGATCAGGCCGAGGAACCAGTTCACTGGCCGGTACAGATAGAGCTGGCCGCCACCCGGCAAGATGTCGTGAACCAGCGTCCAGTTGATGATGCTGAACTGCGAGTCGAATATCCAAAGGAAACCGATTGTCGACACAGCGACCGGGGCCGCCCAGGGCAGCAGGACGAGCATGCGTAGGAACCAGCGGCCCGGGAAGGGGCGCACGAGAGCGTGCGCCAGAAATCCCGCCCCCAGGAGGACGATCGCCTGCGAAGCCAGCGTGAAGACGATGGTGTTCCGCAAGGCGCGGCGGAAGTTGTCGTTCTGCCAGGCGTCAGTGAAGTTTTGGAACCAGACGAACTTGCCGGTGAGGTGACCTGCGGTCGCGTCCGTGAGGCCCAGGTAGACGGCCAGCACGAGCGGGGCGCCCACGAGCAGGACGAGGAAGACGACAGCCGGACTGATCAGTGCGGGCGCGAGGAAGCGGCGATCCTCGAGGAGGTCGCGGAAGCGCCGCGTCTGCGGCCTGGCCTCCGCCGCGACTGCCAAGAAGCGGCGATCCTACACGAAGTAGAGTTGCAAGCGATAAACGCCTGGAAGGTGACCACGCCTTGGCGGCGATCAAGCTCGAGCAGTTGACGAAGGTCTATCCCGACGGCACCAAGGCCGTCGACTCGCTTCACCTCGAGATCGGAGACGGCGAATTCGCCGTGCTAGTTGGTCCCTCCGGCTGCGGCAAGACGAGTGCCCTGCGGATGATCGCGGGGCTTGAGGACATCACGGCCGGCCGCGTCGTGATCGGCGACCGAATCGTCAACAGGGTGCCGCCCAAGGATCGGGATATCGCGATGATCTTCCAGAACTACGCCTTGTATCCACACATGACCGCGGCCGGGAACATGGGATTCGCGTTGCGAATGCGGAAGACGCCGAAGGTCAAGATCCGCGAGCGCGTCGGAGAGGCGGCGAGTGTGCTCGGACTCGTGGAGTCGCTGGAGAAGCGGCCGAGGACGCTTTCCGGCGGGCAGCGCCAGCGGGTGGCGATGGGTCGGGCGATCGTTCGCGAGCCGCAGGCGTTCCTGATGGACGAGCCGCTGTCGAACCTCGATGCGAAGCTGCGGGTCGAGATGCGTGCGGAGATAGCGCGCCTGCAACGCGATCTCGGTGTGACGACGATCTACGTCACGCACGACCAGACCGAGGCGATGACGCTCGGCGATCGCGTGGCGGTCATGCGCGACGGGGTGCTCCAGCAGGTCGACGTGCCGCACCGACTTTACGAGCGCCCGGCGAACCTATTCGTGGCTGAGTTCATCGGCTCGCCGCCGATGAACCTGGTCGGCGCCGATCTTCGCAGAACCAACGGGGACGTCGTGGCCGAGTTCGGGCGACACAGGCTCGCGCTCGAGGATTCCCGGTCGCTCTCGCCTTTTCTCGACAAGCGCATCATCCTCGGCATCCGTCCCGAGGACATCGAGGACGTGAAGGTTGCCGGCGAGGCTCCGTCCGAACGGAAGCTCGAGGCCGTCGTCGATATTCGAGAGGACATGGGATCCGATATCTACGTCCATTTCGGCGTGGGTGGGCCATTGGTGCGCGGCGAAGACGTGGTCGCAGCGGTTGGCAAGGAGGCGATCGAGGCGACCGAGGCGCAGGCAAGGGACAAAGGGAACCTCTGGACTGCCCGCATCGGTCGAGGCAGCCACGCGCAGGAGGGCGAGCGGATCGAGCTCGTGGTCGATACCACCCGGCTTCGTCTGTTCGACCCCGAGACCGGCCGAGCAATCGAAGACGAGCGGCCGTAGTCAACCCAAGGCCGCGAGCTCGCGCGCGAACGAGCCGCCGCCGATCACGCGGTTCGCCCGGCCGCCCGCCCGGTCGCGGAGGCCACGGTCGGAGGTGACGAGGGTGTAGGGCTCGCCCGCTTCCGCGAGCTCGGCGGCGCGGCGGGCGATCCAGTCGTCCGCGGACTCGCGGCGGGTGCCGACGGTCTCGACCCCTTCCACCGAATCCGGGGCCGGGCCGTCGAAGATCGCGATCGCGGCCACGCCTTCGCGCATCGCCCAGGACGCCAGGAGCTCGACGAGCCGCTCCGGCGAGAGGTTCGGCCACAGCGAACGCCGGACGTTCTGCCCGTCGACCAGGACGATCACGCGCCGGACGCTAGCGGGAAAGCAGGATCGTCCGGATCCGTCCGCCCTTGCCGCTCTGTTCGGCCCAGGTGACGCGGCGGCCCGAGATCGCGGCGCCGACGACGGGGCCGCGCGTGAACGCGAGCAAATGCGACTTTCCGGAAGCGAGGTTGAGGAGGCGGACGGTGCGGCCGGCCGCGTAGACGAGCCTACCGCCGCTGGCCGAGATCGAGCCTGTCGCGCTCGACTGGACGACCGAGGTGCGGATCAGCTTGCCCGACCCCGCGTTCACGACCGTGATCGCGAGCTCGCCGGTGTGCACCGCGCGTGTGAGCGTGGCCACGTAGCGGCCGGAGAGGGCGATGCCGAGCGGCTCGCCGAACGCGGTGTACGAGGAGAGCAGGCGCCCGTAGAGGCTCCGCACCTGCAGCGGGCTCGTCCATTCGTCGGGCTTGGTGTAGGTGAGAGGCTTGACCTCGCCGCCGCCGGCGGGCGTCGAGTAGAGCTCCGGCTCGGCGTAGACGTTGCCGTCGAGATCGTTCCGCAGGCTGTCGAAGGCGATCGCGGTTCCGCCTGGCGACCAGCTCGGGTTGCCGTCGCCCCGCTCGGTGTTCGGCAGACGGATGTGCCCGCTGCCGTCGGCCCGGGCCACCCAGATCCCGTCGTGGGCGGCTCCGGCGATCTTCGCGCCGTCGGGCGACCAGGCTGCCTCAGACATCCCGTCGGCGACCCGACGCGGATCGCCGCCGTCCGCGCGGACGGTGAACAGCGCGCCGTGCGCGTCGTCGTAGGCGATCCGGGTGCCGTCGGGCGACCACGCGGGCCGCACGCCGGCCGCGACCTGGTGGGCTCCCGAACCGTCCGCATTCGCGACGAGGACGTGGTACCGCTGGTCGTCGAAGGCGAGCTTCGTCCCGTCCGGTGACCAGGAGGGGCGGATTCCGTCGCCCACGTCGTGGCGCGCCGAGCCGTCGGCGTTCACGATCGCCAGCTTGAGCCTGTAGCTCGACTCGTAGTAGCCGTACGCAAGCTTGGTGCCGTCGGGCGACCAGGCGACGCCGTACTTGGGGCGCGCGTCGGAGGTGATCCGTATGCGCCCGGTGCCGTCGGCGTTCATCACGTAGAGGTCCGCCGTCTCGTCATCGTCGACGCAGCACTGCTCGCCAGAGATGAGCGCGACCTTCGTCCCGTCGGGCGACCACGCGGGATCGAAGTTGCAGTTGCACGCGTCACCGCGGACGAGCTGCCGCCGGACGGCCGCGACGCGGCCGCCGTCGACCGCGAGCGCCCGTGGATCGTCGAACCTGAACACACGCCTGGCGCTTCGTCCCGCAACGCGCTCGACGGCGTGGGTGCGCGGACCCCCGATTCCGTCCTCGTGCCGATAGAAGGTGAGCAGGCTGCCTCTGCCGGCCAACGGCGGGACCGAAGGCTCCGCCTCGTAGGCGTCGCGCTCCATCGCCATCTCCTGCACCCGGCGCGGCTTGCGGGTCGAGAACGTGGCCGTCATGACCGCGACGTCGAGCTCGGTGTTGCCCGCGCCCGTGAAGACCATCCACATCACCCGATTGCGCGCCAGGGCGAGGCCGCCGTAGGCGCCGCAGCCGAAGCCATCTCTCCGGGCGTGCGGAATCGTCACCCGGCGGTGTGAGCGAAGCGAATACATGCTCAGGCTCGCCCCGCAAGCCCTGAGCGAGGTCGACCAGGCGACCCAGTTGCCGTCCTGCGCGAACTGGCGGATCGGCGTCCGCGTGGTGACCAGCGTCCGTGGGCTGCCGAGCCCGCTCTCGGGAGCCGCCGTGCTGCCCGCGGCCGTCACCCCCGCCAGCACTGCCGCGACAGAGACGATCAGCTTCATGCCGCGACAGTACGACGGAGTTGTTACGGGACCTACGCGAGCTTGTTAGGAAATCGCTGCAAGCGAGCGCCTTCAGGCGGTCGCGCGGAGAGCCGGCGTGCAGCTCGACCGGCCCCGCTTCTCGAGGTACTGCTGGTGGTAGTCCTCGGCGGGGTAGAACGTCTGCGCGGGCTCCACGACAGTCACGACACGGCCGGAGTGCTTCGTTTGCTGCTCAGCCTTCGAGCGAAGCGCGATTTCCTGCTGCTCCTCGTCGTGGAAGAAGACCACCGAGCGGTACTGATCGCCGATGTCCCATCCCTGCCGGTTGAGTTGCGTCGGGTCGTGCTTGCCCCAGAAGACGTCCAGGAGCTGTTCGTACGAGATCTGCTCGGGGTCGTAGGTCACCTCGACGACCTCGGCGTGGCCGGTCGTGTGTGAGCACACATCCTCGTAGGTCGGGTTCTCGAGATTGCCACCTTCGTAGCCGACCTCGGTCCTCGTAACGCCGTCGAGCTGCCGAAACGCCGCCTCGACGCCCCAGAAGCACCCTGCTCCGAACGTTGCCTTCCTCTCCACTACGCCTCCTCCAGTTTCAGTGCCGCCGAGTTGATGCAGTAACGCTGACCCGTCGGAGCGGGGCCGTCGGGGAACACGTGGCCGAGATGGCCGCCGCAGTTCGCGCACATCACCTCGGTGCGGATCATCCCGTAGCTGACGTCGGTCTCCTCGTCGATCGCTTCCTCCGCGGCCGGTGCGTAGAACGCCGGCCAACCGCAGCCGGAGTCGTACTTCGTCTCCGAGGCGAAGAGCTCGACGCCGCAGCCGGCGCAGCGGTACGTGCCGGGCTCGAAGGTGTGGTCGTACTCACCCGAAAAGGGCGCTTCGGTGCCCTTCTCCCGCAGAATCCTGTACTGCTCGGGCGTCAGTTCCGACCGCCACTGCTGTTCTGTTTTCTGAACTTTGGTCACGCTGAACAGTCTCGCAAAAGCGTGTTTCGTTACGCCTCCGCCGGGGCCGGAGCAAGCCAGCCATCCACCCACCAGCGTGCGTGGGGCATGTCGCTTCGGAGCACGCGGTCGAGCAGAGCTCCGACGTCATAGCCCGTGCGCCTGAGCTCGGTCGAGATCCGCCCTCGGTCCGCGCTCACGATCGCGTATTCGGCCCAGGGAGACATCCGGATCCGGCCGTTCGGAGGCCAGCTGTTGAACGGCAGGCCGACACTGCCCGGGTTGACAACAACCGTCGTCCCGTGGACGCGAACCAGCTGGACGTGGGTGTGCCCCGTCGCCACGACGCTCGCGTCCACGCCGTCCAGCATGGCGGCCAGGTCGGCATCCGGGGTCCCGGCCCAGATGTCCTCCGTCGCCGAGCGAGGGGAGCCGTGGACGCAGAGCGCGCGCTCGCCGTCCAGCTCGACCTCGACGGTCGCCGGCAGCTGTGCCAGGTAGCGGTGCTCCGCGTCGCCGAGCCGCGCCGACCACCAGCGACCCTGCTCGGTCAGCTTGGGCCCGTCCTCGCCTGTCAGCGCGGGGACCTCGTCGAGCAGCCACTGGTCCCAGTTGCCGCCGACGACGTCCGCCCCGCTCGCGCGTAGGAGGCGGATCGTCTCGACCGGCTCGGGACCGGGCGCGACGTCGCCGAGGCAGACGATTCGGTCGACCCCTTCCGCGGCAAGCTCGAGGAGGACCGTTTCGAGCGCGATGGGGTTGCCGTGGAGGTCCGAGATCAGGCCGAGGCGCACCCGGCCAAGCTTATGCGTGGCCGGCGGTCCGGTCGAGACCGGCGACGGCGGCTCGCTCGAGTGCAGCGAATCCTTCCGTGCGACCGTAACGGGTGAGCACGCAGTTGAGCCAGAGTGCGAGAACGCGCGCGCGCAGAAGCTGCTCGTCGGTGATCTCGCCGTAGACGGCCCGGAACTCCGCGCGCTCCGGCTCGTCGAAGAGGCTCCAGTAGAGCGACAGGTCGATCGCGGGATCGCTACGGCCGAGGTCGACCCAGTCGACGACTCCGGTCAGGCCCTCCTCGTCCGCGAGCACCTGGCGGATGTGGAGGTCGCCGTGCGTAACCGCCACGGGCTCGATCGGCGGGAGCCGCTCCGCGGCCGCGAGCAGCCCGTCGAGGTGGGGCGGAGGGGCCCAGAGCCCGGCCTGTTCGAGCCCGGCGAGCTCCTCGCGAGTCCTCGGAACGCGCGACCTCATGTCCGAGCGGCCGTTCGGGTCGACCGGCATGCTCTCCGCCGGGGCGCAGTCGTGGAGGGTGCGAAGGAATGTGGCGAGCTGCTGGGCGACAC
>JBKPOY010000080.1:0-14518 GCA_046733295.1 Actinomycetota bacterium
CCCCTACGGGCTGCTCGCGCTGCCCGGCCATCGCCTCGCTACAGACGCGGGCGGCAACTCGCTGGTCGACGTGTCCGCAAATGGCGACCTGACGACGGTCGCGACGTTTCCGAAGGCGCCGGTGCCGGGTCCGGTCGGGCCTCGTGACGCGGTGCCGACAGGTGTCGTGGTCGGCCCTGACGGCGCGTACTACGTCTCGACCCTGACCGGCTTTCCGTTCACGGCAGGCACTGCTTCGGTCTATCGCGTCGTTCCGGGCCAGGCTCCGGCGCTCTATGCGTGGAACCTGAGCGCGCTGACCGACCTCGCGTTCGGACCCGACGGGTCGCTGTACGTGCTCCAGCACGGTTCGGCGATTCCCGGCATCCCGTTCCCGTTCGCAGGCCCGGGCGCGATCTGGCGGGTGCCGCCGGGCGGCGGCGGCACATCCACGCTGGTCGCCGGCGGCCTGCCCCGCGCGACCGGCCTCCTCCTCGGGGCGGACGGAGCCCTATACGTCTCCGTCAATGGGGCGTCGGCGGGCAACGGTGCGGTCTGGCGGATCGAGCCCTAAGACACTTCGGTGTGTGAGGTGAGGCGACCCCGCCTCACCTCACACCGGGCAGAAATCGACGAGGTGGCCCGGTTGCACGCTCACGGAAGAACGGAAAACTCGCGCCTTGCCACCGCGTCCAGCCGTCGGCGCCGGCGCGCCCTGGCGATGACCTCCCACTTGAACATGCCCGGGGCCGAAGCCGGCGCGTCCTGAGGAACGGTGAAGCGAGCGCTCTGTACACCAGGAGCGTTCTCGACGGGAAGCCAGGCTTCGTGACCGACGGCTTCGGTGGTCTTGGTGGAGGTGTGCGTCTGACCCTCGCTATCCGTCCATGAGTCTTCCTCGTAGAAGTACTCGGTACAGACGATTCCTACCTCTACGTTCGCCAGCCCCTCGAGGCGGGAGATGCTGACCAGGGCTTCGACTTCCTCGCCCCGATGCACTTCTTCCTGCGCCGACTCGATATCGAGGCCGAGCTCGCCCGCCACACCGCTCCGTTTGCGGCGAAGCAGAAAACGCACGCCGAAGGAACCGAACCCGACAACCAGGAAAGCGCCGACCACGATGGCGATGCCGGTGTTGAGATCGAGATCGAAGACGAGAACGAGGAAATTTAAGCGCTTTCAAGAGTGGTCAAGCTAAGCGCGGGTGGATCTGGACAGTCCGTGCTCACTGTGTTGGGGGTCGGCCGCCGCACAGCCAACCCCCTCACTTGATCTCCGCTCCTTGTGGCGGACGAAACTTGATTGACCCGTCAGTCAGCTTGGGGTTGGTCGCCGCCGCATCCACGACGCGCCGGTGAAGGTCCGCCGCACGAAGACGCTGGTCTTTGCGTGCTCGCTCCTGGGTCGCATTCCAGTGGGGCCGTTCCGGCTGGTTGGCGTGCGCTTGGAGCGTCCGCGCAGACGAACTAGCTCCGACTCGCTCTCCGGGTGAACGTCGGCGTCAACGCCTCGGCCCCGCCCGCCAGAGCGCTGGCATGGCATAGAGCGTACGGTGGCGGCGCGTCGGCGCCGCCACCGTTGGTGTACTACGCCCCTGAAGTCGTCTGGCCGGCCTGTTCGCGCAGGCTCGAGGCCAGTTCCTGAGTCTGCTCCGAACCGCGCTCTTGCACCGTCTGCTTTGCGCTCTGCACGGCTTCCTGGGCAACCTCCTGACCGGCCTGTTTCGCCTTGTCGACGACCTGGTCCGACATCTCGCCCATACGCTCATCCTCGATACGCGTGGAGGGAAGCAGCGTCCCGACGATGAAGCCGGCCGCGACACCGGCGATCGCCATTCCGAGCGGGTTCTGTGTCGAGATGCCGACCTTCTGTGCGCCGCTTTTCACCTGGCGGCCCTCCGGCACCGCGCCTGTGACGCGCGAGACCATGGAATCGGCTCCGCCGACGATCGAGTCCTTGGCCCCCGAGACGGCGCCGACGATGGAATTTTTCTTCTCGCCGACCGTGTCCTTCACGCGCGACTTGACGTCGGCCTTGTAGGCGAGTGCCTCGGCGGTCTCGCCCATGCGCTCGCGCGTCTCCTCTATTTCTTCACGGATTGCGTCTGGTGTTTCGCCCATTGCACGTCCTCCTTTACTGACTGAACCGTTTGCTCGGGGACAGGCGAGCCCGCCTCGTCAACGCGCTGCTTGCCTTGCGTGTACAGGAACCCGGCGATGGCGCCGTAGACGGCCGCGACGATCAGTGCGGCGAGCCAGTTCGGCACCGCCCCGTCCAGTGCGAGGATGAAGAAGGCCGTCAATGCGCCGAGTGCACACAGGGCCACGAAGCCCGCGGCGCCCCACATGCCGAGGCCGGGGCCTGCCTTGCGACCCTTCTCGCGCATTTCGGCTTTCGCGAGGTCGAGCTCCTGCCGGACAAGTGCCGTCGTCTCGTTTGCCAGCTGCTTGAGGAGCTCGGGGATGGGCTGCTCGCGAAGCGCCCCTTGACTGTTATCGACGGCCGACAACCGGACCTCCCCCTTCGCTGTGGAGATCGTCCGCGGACGGGCTCGGAAGCGCGGGCTGCGGCGCCTGCTGCGGCGACCCCGTCGAGTACATCGCATCGCCGCTGTCGTACCGGCCTACGCTCGACGCCTTCAGGAACCGCGACGCGAAGAATCCGGCGACAAGACCGCCGGCGGTCACGACCCACGGCTGACGTCGAGCGAACCGCTCGACGTCGCGGAGCAGGCGGTCTCCATCCGCCTCGCTCAGATACGACCCCAGCCGCTCGGCCTGGCCGGCGGCGCGGTCGATCATCGCTGCCGGGCCTTCCTTTCCCTGGTCGCGCATCGTGCGCCCGGTCTGCCGAAGCGCGTCGGCCGTCTCGCGAATCTGATCGCCGGCGCGGTTTGTGCGGGTGTTGAGCTGCTCGCTGATGCGCTCGCGCGCCTGTCCGCGAACCTGCTGCGCCTGCTCCTGCACCTGGCCGACCGTGCCTTCGACGGTTTCGCGCGCCTGCTCCGTCGACGATTCGGACGCCTGATCCTGCTTGGCCTGTTCGGCCGTAACGTTGGTCATCGGACCCCTTCCTCCAGCGGCCCTCACGCGGGCCGCAGCTTGACGAGAACGACCGGTCTTTCTCTTTGCAGCGGCCCTAAACATGGAGAGCCGCGTCGTCCTCGGCCCGACGCTGGCAAAGCTCAGTCGGGGCTTGAGCAGCTACCTGCGAGGGTCTGTTTCCCGCGCGAGTTCTCCCTCGCCGGCAAGCTTCCTGACGACGTCGAATCGCTCTGTGCCGCTGACGACTTTCTCGATCTCCGGGATGACGTGGCCGGGAGCAACGAGGAAGTCGGTCGGCTCTTGCCGAACGCCCTCGTACTCGGTGATCGCAACTCTCAGGGGTTCCTGGCAATCCGGATTGCCGCACTCGCACAGGAGCGCGAGGGACTCGCCCTCGCGCGTCAACTCTTCGATCCGCTCGTTGACCTCACGGAAGATCGTTTCGTTGCGGGCGAGTCGTTCGTTTCGATCCATCACTTCGGTTTCTCGGTGATGTCGTAGCCGTCTCGTTGTTCGATGACTTCCTCGCCGGGCGTCCGACGGTGGCCGCTCAGCATCGCGAAGCGACGTTCGTGCGAGCGAACACTGCGGTAATCCGCAAGCGTCAGATCGACTCGGCCCATGCACGACTCGTCCGCACACTCACAGAGGAACGGCACAACGTCCGTGGCCGTCAGCCGATCCTCCACCGTGTCCCGCAGGCGCTCGTTCGCGGTTCGGAACACCTCCTGGTTCTCGATCAGCCGTGCCTCTCGATCCATCTGAACCTTCTCCTTCCGCCGGAGCAGACCGCGAAACCGTGCTCCGACCACCGGTCATCGCCGAAAAGTCAGAGCCTCCCAGCCGAGGACGAGAAACGCCCAGCTTTGGCTTGCCTCGTGGCTTGTCTCCGGGGCGTTTCTCTGCCTCTGCTTTTCCGGCCTGGACGCCGAGCGCGCTGTAAGCCGGGGCGGAGCGAACTTGGCCTTGCGGCAAGCCAGCAACATTCAGCGCAAGCGGCCTCGGGCAGCGCCCCACCCCAAGATTCTGCGACGACTTGCGTCTACTGGACCACCCCGCGGAAGGAGGGATTATGAAGCGCGTTCTCATCGCCCTTGCTGCGGCCGCCGCGATCCCTGTCATTGCGTCCGTCTCAGCGAGCGCGAAACAGCAACCACCCCGCACGCCGCCGTCGAAGGCACACCGGACGACGCTGCAGCGGGAGCTGCAGTCGGTGAAGGCGGCGACCGCGCGTTATCACTCGTTCAAACAGGCTCTGAGGGCTGGTTACTCGGTCGCCGGTGAGCCCTGCGTGGCCTCGCCCGACGGCACGATGGGCATCCACGCGGTCAACGCCGCGCGGATGGCCGACCCGGGCATCAACGCGCTGCGGCCCGAGATCCTGCTCTACGTTCCGAAGGCGAACGGCAAACTACGGCTCGTCGGGGTCGAGTACTGGAAGGCCGACGCCGACGGCGACCTGGCGACGGACGCCGACCGCCCTTCGGTTCTCGGTCATCCGTTCGACGGCCCGATGCCCGGGCACAATCCGACGATGCCTGTCCATTACGACCTGCACGTCTGGATCTGGAAGACGAACCCGAGTGGGTTGTTCGCTCCGTTCAACCCGGCTCTGAGCTGCACTCCCTAGACAACGACTTCGCGAGGGGAGGCGTCCCGGCGATGCCTCCCCTTCGCGGTACGCCCGCTGGCCGGAGCCACTTCTCTGCCACCGGCCTTCGTGACGTCATAAAGCGGCTGCTCGTTTCGGAAGCAACCGAGGCGCCGTGCTGTCAGCGGCGCCTCGCTGCTTGTTCGTGCCGCTTTCGGGGAGGACGGGGCCGTGCGCTGTTACCCCGTCCCGGCGCCACCTAAAATCCGGGGATCTGATGCACGAGCAGGGCCTCCAGGCGGCCGTTCCGATCAGGGTCACCGACCAGTCGTTCGCCGTCTTCTTCACCGCCCGCGACGGACGTCGGTGATCTCAGCGGGCGTCGATCCGGGGGACTCGATTATCTCCCGCGCGAGGGCCCTCACTTGTCGACGGCTGTTGCGCGCTGCCGAACGGAGTAGTTCGAACGCGTCGGCGATCGGGAGGTCGAACCGCTCGGCGAGCATTCCGATCGCGCGCTCGATCACCACTCGCGCGTCGAGCGCGAACTGGAGTTCGCTGACGGTTTTCTCGAGCTCCCTGACCTTTCGCTCCTGTGCATCAGAGTAAAGGGTCAGCCGCCTGATCTCGGCGACAACCTCGGTCGTTGCTGGAACGCCATCACTCGACCGGACGTCCCCGTCGATTGTTTCGAAACTGTCGGCCACGGCTCCATCCCTTCGCGCCGTTTGCGAAAGATGCGCTTAGGGGCAAAACCCTGGGCCCGAGGAGAACGGCGTTGACAGGACGAGCGCGCTGGCTTCAAGGATAGCTCGTTCCGACGTGGATTTGTGCTTACTGGAACGATTTGGTAGAAGGGGCCTGCGCCTTGACCTCGCGCTGGAATCCAAGCTGCTCCACGCTCGGTTCCTCCTCCTGGAATAGACGCTGCTCGATGAGAGCCGCCGGCGCGGCGCGGTCTCGGGAACGTGACCGGCACCGGGGGCTTTCTGCCGAGGGCTAGCGGCCCTGACCCTGCCGTTGGCTCTCGCCAGACGCGGTGAGCCTCTGTCCCGGTTGCTGGGAGAAGATTAAAACCGCAGCTCCTGTCTGCCGCCTCTGCGGGTACCGCGTCGCGGCCGGGAGAATCCCCTCGCCTAGGGCGGAGCGGCGAAGACAGTTAGCGAATGCGGCAATCAGGAAGCCGCCGGTCGCGGTCACGGCCCGCAGAACCGTGCGCCGCGCCCGGGCGGCTCATCGTACGGCGTCTATTCCAAGAGAAGAAACCGAGCTTTCCCCAAATTCTCGGTTCCAGCGCGAGGTCAAGGCGCAGCATTCTTGTACCACAGATCGCGCGCCATCAAATGCCCACTTCGACAACTACCTTCCAAAGTCCGAGTTTCGTAACGGCGATTAGTCGCAGGCCGTGTCCTCAACGACCAGCACCGGCGGTTGGTCAGCGTCGTTGTCACGAATGAGCAGGACGCATAGCCTGGCGCTTGGCGATTAGCCGAAACGGGGAACATCGAACGGGATGGCCGCATCCAGCGAGAGCGAACTGATTGCCCAAGAGCTCGAGAAGCTCGGGGGGAAGGTCGTCGACCTTGAGACGCGCGTCAAGGAGGTCGAAACCGTGATCCAGCGCCTGGAGGCAGCTGCCGCAACAACAGCGCGCGCCTTAGAAGAAGTCTCGGCGCATTGGGACGCGGTTTATCGGGCGATGCGCCGGGCGGAGTAGCCGCCGAAACGTAGCGAGCGTTCTACCGGCGATCATTAGCGACCGGCCCATCCCCCGGCCACCCGACTGCGGCGTCAGGCGACCGGGGTGATTTAGTACCGGAGAAATGCCGACTCGGGAGGGAACTGAGGGGAGAGTCGAAACCTCGGGGGCACCAGACGGGCCGCGTGTTTCCACTCTCCCCCAACGGAAGGATGGTTACTAGAGGTTGAAGCTCGCCCTGACCGCAAAGAGCGGGGAACCTGGTGCGGATGAGCACAGGACGCCCCCGTCCGCGGAACGGGGGCGATCAGCCGAGAGCGCCCGCGTGTCAAGCTCGCCTCTTACGACGGATGGGGGATAGATGAGCCTTCGTGAAGAGCTTGAGCAGTTGATCCGCCTTCAGCTTGCGCAAACCCAGCTTGGAGACAAGGCCGTGCTCGGATCTCGAATGCTGCTCCACTGAGCTCACCGAAAGCGCCCTGTTTGCAGCGAAAACATGAGAGTGGGCGGTGCAGGGCTCGAACCTGCGCCCTCCTGCTTGTAAGGCAGGCGCTCTCCCAGCTGAGCTAACCGCCCGGGGCCTCGAAGCTTAGCCGCGACCCGCGGCTATCCTTGCCCGGCCGCCCCCGTCGACTAGCGGCCTAGGTCACAGCCCTTTCAAGGCTGTAGCACGGGTTCGAATCCCGTCGGGGGCACTGCCCCTCGCCGTCATCGTCTGTGACCCGAGACCGAACCAAGTAACAGTCTGTTACTTGGCACGTGCGGCGACCTCGGCGTCGATCGCATCGCGAAGACCGGCGAGCTCGTCCCGCACCTGCGCGACGCCGCGCTTGCCGAGCCGCGCTTCGACGGCCTCGGCGTAGGCGCGGAAGCATGGCCGCGCCTTGCGGACGACGCGTGCATCCGCGCCGGGTCGCGTCCGCCCGGAATCGCCTACGGGTCCAGGAGCCTCTGGGTCGCGAGCTCGTTCACCAGCACGGTGATCCGGATCAAATCCACGAACGCGGAAGGTGCTCAAACGGATCACGGTCGGGATCAGCCCCTACGACACCGCCTTCGGCGGCGGGGCGGCATGGGTCTCGAACGAGAACCGAGGGCACCGTCAGCAAGATCAGCCCGCGCAAGAACCGCGTGGACGCACGCAACCATGTCACCGCCCGCTCCTCCGTCCCCGCGGCCGACTGGATCACGGCCTCCCCCGACTCGCTTTGGGTCGCGAGCGAGGACGGCAAGGTCACGCGCATGGACCCGGCGACCTTGGCCGTCAAGGCCGTGATCGCGGTCGGCCGCAACCCCCTCGCCTCAGCCTGGGTGAACGGCGAGCTCTGGGTGCCGAACATCGACGACGACACGGTCTCGATCGTCAACCCCGCCACGAACTTGGTGCGGAAGACGTTCGCCGTCTGGGACGGCCCGATCGCGGTCGCCCAGGTCGCCGGAGACGTCTGGATCTGCCACGAAAACGGCGATCTCTGGCGCTTGAGCAGCAGCGCCTGACGGCCCATCCGCGCCGGCGGAGCCGGCCGGCGCGCATCTAGACGCCCTCGCGCGGGCGCACTAGACTCGGCGGCCAGAGGGCAGGTCGCGAGTCCCCGTCCCCTTCGCTAACGACGTGGCTCAGGTTCTTTACCGGCTCGGGATGTTCACGGCCCGTAGGAAATGGGTCGTCCTCGCTGCCTGGATCATCGTCGTGGCCCTGCTCGTCGGCCTCGCGCAGAGCGTCGGCAGCAACACGAGCAACAACCTGCGCCTGCCCGGGACCGACAGCCAGGCGGCAACCGACCTGCTCGCCGCCCGCTTCCCACCCCAGCAGAACGGCAGCAATCCGCTCGTCTTCCACGCACGCGCGGGCAAGGTCACCGAAGGGAACGCGAAGCAAGCGATCGAGTCCTCGTACGCGAAGGTCAAGAAGCTGGCGCACGTCGCGAGCGCGGTCAACCCTTTTAGCCAGCGCGGCACTGCCCAGATCAGCAAGGACGAGCAGACCGCCTTCATTCCGGTCCTGCTCGACGTCAGCGGCGACGAGCTCACGGAGCAGATCTCCCAGAACGTGCTCGACGCAGGCGATCCGGGCGTGCGGGCCGGACTGGAGGTCGCCGTCGGCGGCGCCGTCGGGACCGAGCTCTCGGAGCCGGCGACGGAGAGCAGTGAGGTGGTCGGCTTGATCGCGGCCATGATCATCCTCGCCTTCACGTTCGGGACTCTCGTCGCGATGGGGCTTCCGATCGTCTCGGCGGTGTTCGGCCTCGGCGCCGGTCTCTCCCTGATCGTCCTCCTCGGCCATCTGGCCACCGTCCCTTCGATCGCCCCCACGCTCGCGACGATGATCGGACTCGGTGTCGGCATCGACTACGCGCTCTTTCTCGTCAGCCGTCACCGGGCGAACCGGAAACGTGGAATGGCGGTGGACGAATCGATCGCGTTGGCGGTCTCCACCTCGGGCAGCGCGATCGTCTTCGCCGGCACCACAGTCGTCATCGCGCTGCTGACGCTCCTCGTCGCCGGGATCCCGCTGGTCACATCGCTCGGTTACTCGTCTGCCGTCGCCGTCGTGACCGCCGTGCTCGCGGCGATCACGCTTCTCCCGGCGGTTCTGGCGGTCGTCGGCCGGCATATCGAGGCCGCTCGCATCCCGGCATTCCTGCGGCCCAAGCCCAGGGATCCGGACGGCGGCTTCTGGGGCGCCTGGGGGCGCCTCGCGACCTCGCGCCCCTGGTGGGCGATTGCCGGCGCCCTCGCGATCCTGATCCCCTTGATCGTCCCGTTCTTCTCGCTCGACCTCGGCCAGGAGGATGTGGGCGCCACGCCGAAGACGACGACCGAACGGCAGGCCTACGACCTCATGGCCGAGGGTTTCGGCCCCGGCTACAACGGACCGTTGCTTGTGGCGACCAAGCTCGGCACCCCGCCGAAGCCGAGCAGCGAGTACACCAGCCAGGAGAAGCAGGCAAAGAGCCTGCAGCAACAGCTCGAGCAGGAGCAGAAGCAGGGGAAGAGCGAACAGCAGCGGCTGACCGACCAGGCGAGCGCGCTCACGCGTCAGCAGCAGAACCTCGAGCAGCAGCAGCGCCAGCTCGAGCAGCAGCGGGGAAGCCTTGAGAGCCAGCAGGCGAGTCTCGAGAGCCAGGCGAAATCCGACTCACAGCAGCAAGCGCAGCTCCAGGCGACGGCAAACCGACTCGAGTCGGACCAGGTCGCCTTGACGAAGCAGATCGTTACGACCGGCTCCCAGGCCCGCGGGATCGTCAAGCAAGGCGCGAAGGTAACCAAGCAGCTGACGTCCGTCGTACGCCGACTCGCGAAGAACCAGGCCGATCAGCGGAAAGTGGAGGCGCAGCTGAGTCGGACTAGGAGCCCCAGTCAGAAAGCGAAGCTGCAAGCCAAGCTCCGCAAGCTGCAGGACGAGGAGACCCGCCTCGAGCGACAGCTCGACAAACTCGTCCAGCAAGAGCAGGCGAACCGCGAGCAGTCGCAGGCGCTGCTCGTGCAGGCAAAAAGCCTCCGAGAGAAAGAGGTCGATATTGCCAACCGCGCGATCGCGCTGGCCGGCCAGGCGGCCGCCCTGGCGACGGACGCCGTCGCGCTCGTCAAGGAGAAACAAGCGCTGATCCAGCAGGCATCCGCCCTCCAGGTCCAGGCGGCGAAGCTGCAGACCCAGGGTGCGAACCTGCAGACGCAGGCGGCGAACCTGCAGACCCAGCAGGTGAAGCTCCAGGGACAGCAGCAATCGGCGCAGAGTCAGCAGCAACAGGCCGAGCAGCTCAAGACCGATCTGACCAACGAGCTCACCAAGGCCGGAGGGGATGCCCGCGGAACCGATTCTCGGCTCGTCAACCTCCAGGACGCGCTCGCCGCGACGGAAGGCGTCAAGGGCGTCTCACCACCGCGGATCAACAAAGCCGGCGACGCGGCGACCTTCACCGTGATCGCGATCACCGCCCCCGCAGCGACCGAGACCGCCGACCTCGTCGAGACGCTTCGGACGTACACCATCCCGCAGGCGACCGACGGCACCGACGTCGAAGCTTTTGTCGGCGGCCAGACCGCGAGCTACGTCGATCTCGCCTCCGGGATCTCCTCGAGGCTGCTCCTTGTAATCGCGGTTGTGATCGGGCTGAGCTTCTGCATCCTCCTCACGGCCTTCCGCTCGTTCCTCTTCGCCGTTCAGGCGGCCGTCGCGAACGTGCTCTCGGTCACGGCGGCGTTCGGCGTGCTCACCGCCGTTTTCCAGTGGGGGTGGGGGCTGGGCCTCGTCGGGCTCGACACGGCGAGCGGGACCGACCCGATCGCGAGCTACGTGCCCTTGATGATGTTCACGGTGTTGTTCGGGCTTTCGATGGACTACCAGGTCTTCCTGATCAGCCAGATCGAGCAGCACCGCACCGATGCGGAGAGTGATCGGGACGCGATCCGGCGAGGGCTGGCTGCCGGAGCCCGAGTGATCGTCGCGGCGGCGCTGATCATGATCGCCGTCTTCGGCAGCTTCATCCTGAACGGGGACCCGACCGTGAAGCAGTTCGGCGTCGGACTCTCGGTAGGCGTGGCCCTCGCCGCCATGACCGTGCTCATCTTCGCTCCCGCGGTGCTCGTCCTCGCCGGCAAAGGAAGCTGGTGGGTACCGGGCTGGCTCGACCGCATCCTTCCGCACCTGGACGTCGAGGGCGCCGGAACGCGCTCTGGACCGGACGCCGAGCCGAAGCTGGAGGCCCCCGCCGCCAAGCCCACGATTTAGCCGCAGTACGGAAACGGGTGCCCGTGGCATCTTCTTCGCTTCAATAGCGGCTGGGGCCGGTAGCTCAGTTGGTAGAGCAGGGGACTTTTAATCCCAAGGTCGCAGGTTCGATCCCTGCCCGGCCCACCTGGAACCCCCGGCTAACCGGGGCGTCCGTTGTCTCGACTGACGCGCGCGGAGGCGATGCGCCGGAGCCTTCGAATTTCTTGACCAGGTGGGCCACCGAGGCGTATCGTCGCCGCCGACCGCGAGGGTTGGGGAGGCAACTGTGGCCGGCTCTGTCCACAGGGAGAACTTGGCTGCCCGGGCAGGTCGTTGGAGCGCGAGGCACTGGAAGACGGCCGTCTTTGCCTGGCTCGGGTTCGTCCTTGCGGCATTCGCGTTGGGCACTCTTCTCGGGACGAATTCGCTGTCGGTGAACGAACCGGGACCTGGTGAGTCCGGCCGGGTCCAGCAGATCCTGAACGACGAGTTCGAGCAGCCGGCGAAGGAGCTCGTGCTCGTTCAGAGCTCCTCGCTGACGGCGACGAGCGCAGGATTTCATGCCGCCGTGCGAGAGGTGACCCGGCGGCTGGACGCTCAGCCGAACGTCACCAACGTCGAGTCGCCGTTCGCGGCGGGCAACGCCGGACGGATCTCGAGCGACGGACACTCGGCGCTGGTCCAGTTCGACATCCGCGGCAAGTCCGAGGACGCTGCGGACAAGGTCGCGCCGATCCTGGCGACGGTCGCGGACGCCCAAAGCGCGCATCCTCAGTTCACGATCGAGGAATTCGGCGGTGGAAGCGTGAACAAGGGGATCAGCGACCAGTTCGGCAAGGATCTGCTGAAGGCTGGCCTTCTCTCGCTCCCGGTGACCTTAGTGATCCTGCTGCTGACGTTCGGGGCCCTAGTTGCGGCCGGCATCCCGCTCCTGCTCGCCCTGACGTCGGTCCTGGCTGCAATCGGGCTGCTGGCCTTGCCGAGCAAGGTGTTGCCGATGGACGATGCGGTGAACGCAGTCGTTCTGCTGATCGGGCTCGCCGTCGGGGTCGACTACTCGATGTTCTACCTCAAGCGGGCTCGCGAGGAGCGGGCGGCCGGACGCACTGAGTGCGCTTCGATCGAGGCTGCAGCCGCGACGTCGGGCCGCTCCGTCCTGATCTCGGGGTTCACGGTGATCGTCGCGATGGCCGGGATGTTCATCAGTGGCGACAAGACCTTTGAGGGCTTCGCCGCGGCGACGATGCTCGTCGTAGCGACTTCCGTGATCGGATCGCTGACCGTGTTGCCGGCACTGCTGTCGAAGCTTGGGGACCGCGTGAACAAGGGCCGGGTGCCGTTTCTCCCCGGTCCCGATCAGCGCGTCGGCGAGAGCCGCTTCTGGGGCGCAATCGTCGGGCGGGTCCTGCGGCGGCCGCTCGTCTCAGGGATCCTGGCAGCCGGCGTCCTGATCGCGCTCGCCGTGCCGGCGCTTCGGCTGCAGACGACGCAGAACAGCATTGAGTCGTACCCACGGTCGCTCGCGGTCATCAGGACTTACGACAAGATCCAGAAGGCATTCCCGGGCGATGCCCTGGCTGCACAGGTTCTGGTCGAGGCCCCCGATGTCCGCTCGGGCGCAGCCCGGAGTGCGATCCAGGAGCTAAGGCGACGGGCGCTCGCGACCGGGGAGATGTTCCGGCCGATTGAGGTCGACGTCAACAGCGCGGGCACCGTCGCCCTGATCTCGATTCCGATCGCGGGGAACGGCACGAACTCAGCGTCGAAGCACGCTGTCCACTCGCTCCGCGACGACCTCGTGCCGGCGACTGTCGGGAGGATTCCGGACGTGACCACCGGCGTCGGAGGGATGACGGCGAGCTCGATCGACTTCGAGCACCAGTTCCGGCAGCGGACGCCCTACGTGTTCGCCTTCGTGTTCGCGCTGACCTTCGTGCTTATGCTGCTCGCCTTCCGCTCGATCGTGATCGCGGTGAAGGCGATCGCACTCAACGCGCTCTCGGTCGCTGCCGCCTACGGGATCCTCGTGCTCGTCTTCCAGGACGGCGTCGGGCGCGGCTTGATCGGCGCCTCGTCGGGCGGGATCGAGTCGTTCATGCCGATGTTCCTGTTCGTGATCCTGTTCGGACTGTCGATGGACTACCACGTCTTCATCATCAGCCGCATCCGCGAGGGCGTCGATCACGGCATGTCGACGGACGAGGCGGTCGAGCACGGGATCAAGACCACAGCCGGCGTGGTGACCAGCGCCGCGATCGTGATGGTCCTTGTCTTCTCGGTCTTCATCACCCTGTCCTTTGACCTGCTGAAGCAGTTCGGCGTGGGTTTGGCCGCCGCCGTGTTGATCGACGCAACGATCATCCGGGCGGTCTTGCTCCCCGCGAGCATGAAGCTGCTCGGCGACTGGAACTGGTACCTCCCCGGCTGGCTCGAATGGCTACCACGGGTCGCCGTCGCCACCGAGCCCGAGCCGATCCGCGAAGCACCTCCGGTGCCTGCCGCGAGGTAGAAAGGTCGCCGGGGCACCGCGGGGCGCCCAGAAAGAGCGGGTCTCCCTCGAACCTCGAACGCCGGCCTCTTGCCTGGAGGCGCGAAGCGGCCTGCCGGCGTGGCCCCCTGCGGCGGCAGCTCCCGACCAAGCGCGTGCCGAGGGCAAGAAGCGGCACGTGGTACATGAACCCGAGGTCGACCGTGAAGTAGATCCCGCCGGGCGTCAGCGAGCATCGGCGGCGGCGGAACAAGTGCTTGCCCATCGCGGCGAAGACCACGTCGTAGGTCTTGCCGCTCTTCGTGAAGTCGACGAGAAAACGCTCACGGCCCGCTACGGACCTCCTGGCTTGCCTCCGGGGCGCTTCCTAGCCAGGCTGGTGGCAGACCGCCTCGATGTTGTTGCCGTCGGGATCGAGGACGTAGCCGCCGTAATAGTCGGGGTGGTAGACCTCTCTCACACCGGGCGCACCGTTGTCAGTCCCTCCCGCCGCAATCGCCGCCGCGTGAAATTCGTCCACTTGCTCACGCGTGTCCGCTGTCAGTGCGATGTGAAGCCGACCGCGTACCGGTTCGCCCGTCGCCTCGATCCAAAACGACGCTTTTCCGGCCTTACCGAATCCCGCTGCCTTTCCAGAAGGTTCCAGAAGGAGCGTCAGACCGAGCGGCGCGAGGGCCTGCGCGTAGAAGGCCTTGCTTCGCTGGTAGTCGCGAACCGCGAACCCGACGTGATCCAACATCGCCACTCCTTTACCGTCGTCGAGCAGGTAGTTCCCTAGCCGAAGGTGGGAGGGGGCGCAGCTGCGCCCCCTCCCATTACCTGCTGATTACGGCAACGTTGGGTCGGCGTACGACCCTCCGAAGATGTCGGTGTTCCCGAAAGTCGCCGGACAGACGTTGTTCGGCGCCGGCGCCGTCGGTTCCGTCGTCGATGTGCCCGTCAGGAAGTTGTACAACGCCTGGCGGTAGACGTCGATCGCCGGGCAGTCGGCCGCCGCGCGGAC
>JBKPOY010000081.1:0-11441 GCA_046733295.1 Actinomycetota bacterium
CAGCTCCTCGACCGACGCCGACGGCCCGCGCTTCAGCAGCACCGGCTTGTCCGCCCGCCCCACCTCGGCCAGCAGCAGGAAATTCTGCATGTTCCGCGCCCCGATCTGGATCACGTCGGCCGCTTCGAGCACCGCCTCCACGTGCCGCGGGTCCATCAGCTCGGTGACGACCGGCAGCCCGGTCTCGTCGCGCGCCTCCTGCAGGATCGCCAGCGCGTCGTCGCCGAGTCCCTGGAACGTGTACGGCGAGGTGCGCGGCTTGAACGCCCCGCCCCGCAGCATGGTCGCGCCCGCATCCGCCACCGCGCGCGCCGTCTCCAGCGTCTGCTCCCGGTACTCCACCGTGCAGGGGCCGGCGATCAGCCCGAAGTAGCCGTCGCCGATCCGCCGCCCGTCGACCTCGATCACCGTCGGGTCCGGGGCAAGCTCGCGGGCGACCAGCTTGTAGGGCTTCAGGATCGGCAGCACCTGCTCGACGCCCGGATAGCCCTCCAGCGGCAGCGTCGCGAGCAGCTCGCGCTCGCCGATCGCGCCGATCACCGTTGCCTCGCGCCCGCGCTGCACCCGCGCCGAAACGCCGGCCTCTTGCAGCCGCGCGAGCACGTGCTCCATCTGGTCCGCGGTCGCGCCGGCGCCCATCACGATCAGCAGTTCCGGTGACCCGTTGCCGGCCATGTCCTCCGAAAATGTAGTTGCGATACTGAAGTCGGGAAAATGCGCATCTTCAGCGGCATCCAGCCGACCGGCGATAAGCACTTCGGCAACTACTCGGGCGGGTTCCGCCAGTACGCGGCGACGCAGGAGGTCGGCGAGGCCTTCTTCTGCATCGTCGACCTGCACTCGATCACCACCTCGTACGAGCCGCAGGAGCTCCGCGAGTCGACGCTCGACCTCGCCGCGATGCTCTTCGCGACCGGCCTCGACCCCGACCGCTCGACCGTCTTCGTCCAGAGCCACGTCACGGCGCACGCCGAGGCGGCCTGGTTGCTGAGCGCCGTGACGAGCTACGGCCAGCTCGGGCGCATGACGCAATTCAAAGAAAAGAGCGAGCGCCAGAAGTTCGTCAGCGCCGGGCTCTTCACCTACCCGGTGCTGATGGCCGGCGACATCCTGCTCTACCAGACCGACGTCGTCCCGATCGGCGACGACCAGCGGCAGCATCTCGAGCTCGCCCGCGACGTCGCCGAGCGCTTCAACAGCCGGTACGGCGAGACGTTCAAGCTGCCCGAGGGCCGCTTCCCCGAGACGGGCGGCCGGATCATGGACCTGCAGGAGCCCGAGCGGAAGATGTCGACCACCGACAGCCAGCCGCAGGGAAAGGTGCTGATCACCGACCCGCCCGAGACGGTGCGGAAGAAGCTCAAGTCAGCCGTCACCGACTCCGGCAGCGACGTCCGCTACGACCCGGAGGCCAAGCCCGGCATCTCGAACCTGCTCGAGATCATGTCGGTGGCGACCGGCGAGCCGATCCCCGAGCTCGAGTCCCGCTACGACAGCGGCGGCTACGGCCGCTTCAAGACCGACGTGGCCGAGGCCGTGGTCGAGCTGCTTGACCCGATCCGCACCCGCTACGAGGAGCTGCGTGCGGACGCGCCGCAGCTCGAGCGCCTGCTCGCCCACGGCGCCGGCAAAGCCCGCGCCGCGTCGGCACCGACGCTGGAGCAGATGTACCACCGGTTGGGCTTCGCCGGCACGTAGGCCGGGTAATTCCAGGCTCTCCAACCGCTGTGGAAGCCTGATCGAGAGTGCGATACCCTGCCCCGGTCAAACGGGGAAGGGAAAGAGAGGGCTCTCGATGATTCGACGGTATCGCCGGCTGAAGCCGGCCTTGACGGCATTCGCGTGCTTCGCGCTGATCCTGACAGCGGGATCCGCGTCGGCATGGGGTCACAAGAAGCACAGCAGCATCGGCTCCGCAGACCGAGTAGTCATGTTCTCCTCGGACGGCATGCGGCCCGACCTGATGCGCCGTTACGCGCGTCACGGCTTCATGCCCACCTACAAGAAGCTGATGCAGAAGGGCGTCCATGGCCGGAACGGGATGATCCAGGCCTTCCCGCCCAACACCGGCGTCGGCTGGTACACGATGGCGACCGGCGCGTACCCGGCCGAGCATGGCTCGACGAACAACACCTTCTTCCGCCAGGGCGACGCCTTCACGAACCGCACGTCGTTCTCGGCGCCGGGCGTGCTCCAGGCGGACACGATCGCGGCCGCCGCCGAGCGCGCGGGCAAGAAGGTCGCCCAGATCGACTGGGTCGGCGGCATCCCCGCGAACATCAACGGGCCCACGGTCGACTTCGCGACGTTCTACTCGAACCGAGGCGTCCTCGTCGGCCAGTTGAACGCGACCGAGCAGGCCGGCGCAGCCGCCTTCGGGACGAACTACCAGGTCGGGACGATCGCGCCGGCCACCGGCTGGACCGGCGTGCCGACGGGTGACCCCGCGGCCGCGCCCAAGGAGTCGACCTGGTCGGTTCCGTCCACGAACGCCTCGAACCCGAGCCGGACCTACAACGTCTACTTCTACGACTCGAAGGTCGACGGAACGGCCGCGTACGACCACGCCGTCGTCGCGTCGAACGGCAAGGACGGATCGTCGGGCGCGCTCGACCTCGCGGTCGGCGACTTCAAGGGCCTCAAGGTGACGCTGATCGGCACCCGGGCGGGCCAGCTCGCCGGGCACTACATCAAGCTGATCTCGCTCTCGCCCGACCTGTCGAACTTCAAGCTCTACGCGACCTCGATCGCGCGGGCCGCTGCGACCTGCCGCACCGCCGCGTGCGCCGTGTTGCCGCACCTCGCGGGCGAGGATCCGCTCGAGGCCTACATCGCCAACAACCTGCTGCCCTGGTCGGCGGCCGACTTCGCCCCCGAAGAGGGCGGCGTCATCGACGAGGACACGTACATCCAGCAGGGCCGCGACCTCGAGCGCGCGTACAGCCTCCAGGTGATCGAGTACATCCTCGGGACACTGCAGCCCGACACCGACCTCGCAATGGTGGGCTACCCGTTCACGGACGAGGTCTCGCACCAGTTCATGGCCCTCGTCACGCCGAACGGGGTCGACGGCCCGAACCCGTGCTACGACGTCAATCCGAAGTTCGACGACGTCCAGTGCACGGGCCGCGGCACGGCGCATCGCGTCGCTATCCGCGAGGGCTACATCCGCAGCGCCTACGAGGACGCCGACGAGAAGCTCGGGTTCGCCCGCAAGCTGATGGGCGGCAACCCGACCACCTTCGCCGGCTCCGACCACGGCTTCGCGCCGCAGTGGTACGCGGTGAACGCGAACAAGGTGCTGAACTCGGCGACCGTGCACAACACGGTCACCAACACCGACGTCTCGCTGCACGCGAGCAACGCGAACGCCGCGAACTGCAGCGCCGCGCTGACGGATATCGCGAAGGCCTGCTGGGCGGGTGGCACGATCCAGATCTACGTCAACCAGACGCTTCCGGCCGGGATCACCTATGAGGCGGTCCGGACGGCGGCGATCAATGCCTTCCAGTCCTTGACCGACCCGGCGAACCCCGGGGCGCGGGTGATCCAGCGGATCATGAAGAAGGAGGAGCTGCGCAACGTCGACGGCTCCGACTCCCTGCACCCGAACCGCAGTGGCGACGTCGTCGTCGTCACGTACCCGCCCTACCAGTCGGACGCCGGCACGAACAACCAGGCGATCGCGCTGTCGCACTTCTTCGGGCAGCACGGCTACCTGCCGGACTTCGTCGACCTCGCGCACAACATCAACATGCACGCGACGTTCGTGCTGGCGGGGCCCGGCGTGAAGCACCGCGGCCACGGCATCCGTGGCATCCGTGCGGTCGATGTCGCGCCGACGATCGCCGCCCTGATGGGGATTCCCGGCCCGCAGAACGCCCGCGGCCGGATCCTCTACAACATCTTCCATGGCGACAAGCTGACCGAGGTGACGATCCTCGACATCAGCGACTACCACGGCCAGCTGACTCCGCTCGCGGAGGCGTCCGACACCCTCGGGCCGACTTTCGCGATCGGCGGCTCGGCGTTCCTGAAGAAGTGGTTCGAGGTGTACGAGGCCGAAGCGGCGCTGTCCAAGGCCGACCAGCACGGCTGGCGAAAGCGCGGCGGGCCGAACGTGATCGAGATGGCGGCCGGGGACTCGGTCGGCGCGACTCCCCCGATCTCGGCGTTCTTCGGCGACAGGCCGACGCCCGAGATCATGACGATGATGGGCATCGACATCGACGGCCTCGGCAACCACAACTTCGACCGCGGCCAGGACTACCTGAGGCACACGCTGATTCCGCTCGCGGGCTTCCCGTACGTCTCGTCGAACGTCGTCGACGCGGCGGGCAAGACGCCGCCGGAGTGGTCGCCGTCGAAGGTGTTCCGCTTCGGTGACGTGAGCCTCGCGATGGTCGGCTTCTCGAACGACGACCTGCCGACGCTGATCAACCCGGCCGGGCTCGTGCCGTTCCACGTCACGAACTCCACCGCCGCCGTAAACGCCGAGGCGGCAAGGCTCGCGAAGAAGACGGACGGCATCGTCGCCATGGGCCATCTCGGGGCCACGGAGGGAACGCTCACGAACCCCACCGGGCCGCTCGTCGACCTGGCGGACAACGTCACCAACGTCGACGCCGTGATCGGCGACCACACGAACTTCCAGGTCCTGACGACGCGGCCGAACGGCGTGCTGACGACGGAGAACCTGAGCAAGGGCATCCGCTTCACGCGGGTCCGCCTCGTGTTCGACGATCACGGAGTCGTCTACAAGACCGCGGACTTCCACAAGCCGTGGAACATCGGGTTCACTCCGGACGCCGCGATCCAGGCCAAGCTGGACGCTCTCATCGCCGAGCTCGCCCCGATCCTCGGCACCGTGATCGGCAGCGCCACGAAGGTGATCCCGCGGGCCGATCAGTGCGGTCGCAGTGACGGACGTCTCTGCGAATCGCTGATCGGCAACGTGACCACGGACGCGATGCGGACGAAGTACGCGCCGACCGGCGTTCAGTTCGCGATCACGAACTCCGGCGGTCTCAGGGCCGACCTCACCTGCCCGACAACCGACATCTCGGGGGACTTCTGCGCCCCCTTCACGCCGCCGCCGTACCCGATCACGCGAGGCCAGGTGCTGGGCGTGCTTCCGTTCGGGAACATCGTCGTCACCGTGACGGTGAGCGGCGCCGAGCTGAAGGCGATGCTCGAGAACGGCGTCGGCCCGATGCCGGCCGCCCAGGGTCGGTTCCCGCAGGTCTCGGGCCTGTGCTTCACGTACGACATCGCCCTGCCGGCCGGCAGCCGCGTCACCTCGGCGGTGACCGCGGACGCAGCCGGGAACTGCACGGCGACGCCGGTCGACCTGACCTCGGCGACGAACTACAAGATCGCCGAGAACGACTTCATGGCCGCCGGCGGCGACGGGTACCCCGTGTTGACCCCGCGCATCACGACGCAGGACATCATGGATCAGGTCGTCGCCGACTACGTGACGGCGAACTCGCCGCTCAACCCGACCGTGAAGGCGTTCCCGAACGGCCGGATCAACTGCGCGGACTCGAACGGCGCCGCGGCGCCGAACTGCCCGACGCTGGTTCCGTCTCCGTAGGACCGAGCTAGTGGGCCCGCCGCCTCGCGCGGCGGGCCCACAGCCCGACTCCCAGCGCTGCAAGCGCGGCCGCGCCGACGCCGGCGGCGGTCGGCACCACCCAGCCGCGGTCGTCATCCGTCTTCGGAGGCGGTGAGTAGCCGAGGAAGCCCTTGACCAGGAACGGCTTTCCCTCGGCGCGCCCCGGAACGCGCCAGTTGAAGAGGAGATGAACCTTGTCCGGCTCGTCCTTCACTGCGGGCGGCGGGTCGTGGGAGCGCCAGTGGATCCGGTGGTCGTGCCACTCGAAGGTCGTCCCGTCGGCGACCTTCACCCAGCGGGGCGGCGCCCTGGGATCGGCGGTAGTGGGAGCCTCGCCGGGCGGATAGCGGAAGCGGTCGAGGTACGCGTTCGGCGAGCGAAAGTTCTCGTACACGCCCTTCTTCTCGAAGCGGAGATACGGCTCGCCGGCGTAGCCGAGCACGAGGATCTGTTCGCCGCTGTAGTTCGCGAGTCGCAGGCGGTCGTCGCCGCCGATCACGTTCACGAAGATCCCGAGCACGTTCGGCTCGAGCCCGGACAGCGTGGACGTATACCCCTCGACGTGCTGGCCGCGGTGAGCAGTGGCCACGGGCGCAGCGACGGCCGCGAGCGTGACGAGCAGAGCGAGCGCGGTCGCCTTCACGCCCGCAGTCTCCCGATCTCCTCGTCGCTCAGCTCGCGCCAGGCGCCCGGCTCGAGCCCGGCGACGGTCAGGCCGGCGTAGCGGCTCCGGTGCAACCGCCGAACCGTGTGCCCGACCGCTGCAAGCATCCGCTTCACCTGGTGCGTGCGGCCCTCGTGGATCGACAGCTCGACGCGCGAGGGTGCGAGCAGCCGCGCCCGGGCCGGCGCGGTCGGCCCGTCCTCGAGCTCGATCCCGCTCTCGAGCCGCGCGAGCGCCTGTCCGTCCGGCTCGCCCTCCACCTCGGCCTCGTAGACCTTCTCCACCTCGTAGCGCGGGTGGGCGAGCCGGTGCGCGAGGTCGCCGTCGTTCGTGAGGAGCAGCGCGCCGGTCGTGTCGGCATCGAGCCTGCCGACCGGCACGAGTCGCGTCCCGTGCCCCGCGACGAGCTCGACGACCGTCGGCCGCCCATGCGGGTCGCTCGCGGTCGTGACGACGCCGGCCGGCTTGTTCAGCAGCACGTAGGCGAGCGCCTGCTTGGCGACCGGCTCGCCGTCGACCTCGACGCGGTCGCGGCGCTCCACAAACGTGTTGAGCTCGCCGCGCGCGCCGTTGACCGTCACGCGGCCGGCTTTGATGAGCTCGTCCGCTTTGCGCCGTGAAGCGACCCCGGCCCGGGCGAGGTAGGCGTTCAGGCGCATTCGGTGCATGATTGCGGGCGTGCCGCACTACGTGACGCTGATGCGCTGGACGTCGCAGGGCGTCGCGGGGCTGCCCGCCTGGCGTGAGCGGGTCGAGGACGGCGAGCGGATCATCTCGGACGCGGGCGGCCGGCTCGTGGGCGTCTACGTCACCCTCGGCCGTTACGACGTCGTCGAGATCTTCGAGGCGCCGGACGACGAGACCGCGGCCGAGGTGATGATGAAGCTCCAGCGCCACGGCGCCGAGCACACCGAGACGCTGCGCGCGTTCACCCGTGAGGAAGCGGAGGAGATCGTCCGCAAGCTGTAGCGGACGCATAGAAGTCCACCCCGGCGGGTAGCGGCCTTGACGCCAGGTAACGCAGCGGGAGGAGGACTCATGAGAAAGCTGCGCTTTGCCGTGCTCGCGCTCGCGTGCGCCGGAATCGTCGCCGCCGCGACGGGTCTGGCGCTCGCCACGAGCTCCGCGCGAGGCAGCGGGCACGGAAACGGCCCGCCCGTCTCGCCCGAGACGCGGCACATGCTCAAGCAGATCCGCGCCGGCAACATCGAGCACTCGATCCGGACGCTCGCCGCATTCGGGACGAGGCACACGCTGTCGTCGCAGACCGATCCGAATCGCGGCATCGGTGCGGCCACCAACTGGATCTACGACCAGTTCCAGCAGTACGCGGCCGCCTCGGACGGCCGGCTGACCGTCGAGAAGCAGACCTTCATCCAGCCGCCGGGGCCGCGCGTGCCCCAGCCGACGCCGATCACGAACGTGATCGCGACCCTGCACGGGCAACAGCCGGAGTCGGCCGACCGGATCTACCTCGTCAGCGGCCATATCGACTCGCGCTGCACCGACGTGCTCGACTTCACCTGCGACGCGCCGGGCGCCGACGACGATGCATCGGGTGTTGCGGCCGTGCTCGAGCTCGCGCGGGTCATGTCGAAGCACTCGTTCGACGCGACGATCATCTTCGCTGCGTTCGCCGGCGAGGAGCAGGGGGTGTTCGGCTCGACGTACTTCGCAGCGCAGGCCAAGGCCGCGAACCTCAACATCGCCGGGATGTTCTCGAACGACATCATCGGCAGCAGCCTCGGGATGAACGGCGTGCGTGACCGTCACAACGTGCGGCTGTTCGCAGAGGGCCCGCCGGCGAACGAGACCCCTCAGGAGGCGACGATCCGGCGCACGATGGGCGGCGAGAACGACACCCCGCCGCGGGAGCTCGCGCGATTCATCCGTGAGGCGGCCCAGTCGGCGGTGCCGAAGATCAATGTCTGGATCATCTACCGCCGCGATCGCTTCCTACGCGGCAGCGACCATCTGCCGTTCCTCGACCAGCGGTATCCGGCGGTCCGGCTCACCGAGCCGAACGAGGACTACCGCCACGAGCACCAAAACGTGCGCGTCGAGAACGGCGTCCAGTTCGGTGACCTGCCTCAGTTCGTCGACTTCCGCTACACGGCGAACGTGGCCCGCGTCAACGGGGCCGCCCTGGCGGCCCTCGCGGACGGGCCCGCCGCCCCGAAGGCTGTCAAGGTCGAGGCCGGGACGCTGACCGTCGACACCACGCTCGAGTGGCAGGCGAACACCGAGCCCGATCTCGCCGGCTACGAGATCGTCTACCGCGACACGACGGAGCCGTACTGGTCACACAGGATCGACGTCGGCAACGTCACCAGCTACACCGTGAAGGGGATCACCAAGGACAACTTCCTCTTCGGCGTCCGCGCGGTCGACCGCGACGGAAACCGGAGCGTCGTCACCTTCCCGGTTCCGAAGTAAGCATCGTCTCCGACAGGCGTCCGCCCTTCCGGCAGGCGCCTGTCGAGGAGGGTTTGGCGGAATACCGCTCGTCGCCGGGGTGCGATGCTCGTTCCCAGGCAAGGATGCAGGGAGCGTCAATAGCAGGAAGCTATTGGCGCGACTGAGGACGCCGCCTGGGGGCGAGCAGCGCGGCCCGGCGGCACAGACTGTATTTCGCCGAACCCTCCTACTAAGCGGGGCGCTTCTCCGCGACCGCTTCGAGCCGGGCGCGGATCTCGTCCGCCTCGCCGCCCAGGTCGTCGAGCCGCGGCAGCGCAGAGAGTGACTCGAGCCCGAAGACCCGTTCGAAGAGCGGCGTCGTCCGGTAGCGGATCGCGCCGGCCTCGTCCTCGCGCCCGGCCTCCGCGATCAGGCCGCGCTCGACGAGCCCCGCAACGACGGAGTCGGCCGCAACGCCGCGGATGCGGGCGATGTCCGGCCGCCTGCACGGCCCCAGGTAGGCAACGATCGCGAGGGTCTCCAGCGCCGCTGCCGACAGACCTCGCTCGACCGGCCGCTCGAAGAGGCGCCCACAGGCCTCCGCCGCCTCACGCGAGGCGCGGAAGGCCCAGCCGCCGGCCACGTGCTCCAGCACGATGCCGCTGCGACCCTCGCGGTAGCGCTCCGAGAGCAGCCGGAGGGCGGTCTCGACCCGCTCGGCATCGTCGGCCGCAGCCTCGGCGAGCTCGGCCACCGCGAGCGGCTGCGAGGCCACGACCAGCAGCGCCTCGACCGTGCGGGCGAGCCGGTCGACCGGATTGGTCGCGATCAGGCGGAGCGGGCGATCCATTCCCGTTCCTGTTCGACGTCGGCGCGCGCAACCCTGATCGGCGCGAACGGCGCCGCCTGCTCCAGCGAGATCTCACCGGTCTTCCGGAGCTCGAGCAGCGCGAGAAACGCGACCGCCGCGTCGACGCGCGAGAGCCCGCCGACCTCGGTCTCGAAGTCGAACCGGCGCCGCCGCGCGAGCACGGCCCGGAAGCGCTCGAGAAACTGCGAGACCGGCGGAAAGCGCAGCGCCATGTGCTGCAGCGACAGCGAGGGCGGCTCGACCGCGAGCAGCCGGAGCGCGGCGCCGAGCTTCTCGGGCTCCTGCGGCGCCAGCCGGCGTTCGGGCCGGGGCGCCAGCGGCGCGGGCCCGAGCCGGAAGAAGCGGTTGCTCTCGCCCTCGAGCCTCTCGGCCAGCCAGGCGGCCGCCTCCTTCATCCGCCGGTACTCCGCGAGCCGGCGCGCCAGCTCCTCGGCCGCCTCCTCGGGCTCCAGCTCGGAGAGCTCGAGGTCCTCCTCGGGGAAGAGCCCGCGGGCCTTCAGCTCGAGCAGCGCCGCGACGAGCACGAGGAACTCGCCGCACGCGTCGAGATCCAGCCGTCCCTGATCCTCGAGCCGCGAGCAGAACTCGAGCACGATCTCGGCGACGTCGACCTCGGCGAGCTCGAGCTCCTCGCGGAGAACGAGCGTCAACAGCAGGTCGAAAGGCCCCTCGAACGCGTCGAGGTCCAGGTCGAGCTCGCGCACGATCACGGGCGGCAGCCTAGTGGCGTTACCGGACGCGCCCCTTGGGCACGGCCATGGCCGGTCCCGGCGGCGGGGCGGCGCGCCCTCGCGCCGGCTCGCCCTCCGCAGGCTCGTCGCGGATGAACTGCCACCAGATGAAGAAGGCGGTCGAGACGATGAAGACGACGATCGAGACCCAGGCGTTGATCCGCAGCCCGAGGAACTCGTGCGCGGGGTCGATCCGCAGCAGCTCCTCGAAGAAGCGTCCGAAGCAGTAGTAGGAGACGTAGAGCGCGAACAGCCCGGGCGGCCGGATCCGGAACCGCGACCCGACCCAGAGCAGGATCAGCACGCCGATGACGTCGTAGATGAACTCGTAGAGGAACGTCGGGTGGAAGGTCGTGTACTGGAGGTAGTTGCCGACGCGGTGCTCGAAGTCGATCTCCAGGCCCCAGGGCAGGCTCGTCGGCTTACCGTAGAGCTCCTGGTTCCAGTAGTTGCCCCAGCGGCCTATGCCCTGCGCGAGCAGGAGGCCCGGCGCCACTGCGTCCATGAACAGGAGGACGCTCGCGCCGGAGCGGTGGACGACCCAGGCGCCGACGAGGCAGCCGAACAGGATCCCGCCCCAGACACCGAGCCCTCCCTCCCAAACCGCGAACGGCCCCCACCACTTGTCGGGCACCTCGTTCCAGCTGGTGACGTCGTGGTAGAGGCGCGCGCCGACGATGCCGGCCGCGACGCCCCAGACGGCGACGCGCAGCACGAGGTCGGGATCGCCGCCCCACCGCTTCCAGCGCACCCACGTCAGCCAGATGCACGCGACGATCGCGAGCAGCAGCATCAGGCCGTAGAGATGGATCTCGCGGCCGAAGATGTGAAAGACGCCGGAACCCGGCGACGGGATCGAGGCGAGCAGCGTTGTCACCGGCGCGACATTCTGCCGCGAGCCGCGAAAGCCTGCCCGTTCTGAACTACAGGAGGATCTGGAGCGCGACCGGAACCGGGCAGCCCTGCGAGATCAGATCGGTCGCCAGGTGCAGGTCGACATCGGGCCGGGCCGCGAGCCGCGCGGCGTCGCGAACCGGGTAACCGGCGCGCTCGAGCTCCTCGGCGCGCCACTGCTCGATCCGCTCCGCCTCCGTCTCGAGAACCATCTGGGTCTCCGCCGCATTCATACGTCCTGATTCGGAGATTCAGGCGCCCCGGTTC
>JBKPOY010000082.1:0-9401 GCA_046733295.1 Actinomycetota bacterium
GCACCACCGGCTTCGAGGACGGGCCGCCGGTCGCGACCGGCGCCCAGATCGGGGACTCGGGTAACGCCGTCCACCTGTTCGGGGCGATCTGCGCCGCCCTCTACCAGCGCACGCACACCGGGCGCGGCCAGCGCGTGCAGATCTCGATGCGCGCGGGCATCCTCAACCTCTGCCGCGTGAAGATCCGCGACCAGCAGCGGCTCACGCACGGACCGCTGGCGGAGTACCCGAACAAGGAGTTCGGTGACTTCGTCCCGCGCTCCGGCAACGCGTCCGGCGGCGGGCAGCCCGGGTGGGCCGTGCGCTGCAAGCCGACGACGGAGAAGGGCGCGAACGCCTGGCTGTACGTCGTCATCCAGCCCCCAGTCTGGGAGCCGCTGATGCACAAAATCGGCCGGCCCGATCTGATCGAGAACCCCGACTACGCCACGCCCGAGGCGCGCCTGCCCCACTTGCAGGACATCTTCGACGTGATCGAGAAGTGGACGATCCAGCGGACGAAGTGGGAGGCGTTCGAGGAGCTCAACTCGATCAACGTCCCGTGCGGGCCGGTGCTCAGCACCAAGGACCTGATCGAGGACGAGGGGCTGCGGGCCGAGGGACTGATCGTCGACGTCGACCATCCCGATCGCGGTACGTATTCAACGGTCGGGTGCCCGTTCACGCTGTCGGACTCGCCGGTGGAGGTCGAGCGCTCGCCGCTGCTCGGGGAGCACAGCGCCGAGATCCTGGAGGAGCTGCTCGACATCCAAGAGGGCGAGCTCGAGCGCTTGAGCGCGGCTGGAGCCGTCTGATGCAGTCGACGATGACAGAAGCCCGGGGCAGCGCCACCGACCAGGGAGCGGTTCGGGAGGTCCTGGACGCAGTCCGCGCCGAGGGCCGCACCGCCCTGAGCGCGCCTGAAGCCAAGCGGGTCTGTGACGCCTATGGCATCGAGGTGCCGCAGGAGGGCTTGGCCACCTCCGCGGAGGAGGCCGTGAGCCTCGCGGAGGAGATCGGCTACCCGGTCGTCCTGAAGATCGTCTCGCCCGACATCCTCCACAAGACGGAGGCCAAGGGCGTGCTCGTCGGTCTCAAGGGCTCCGACGAGGTCTCGTCGGGCTACGAGTCGATCGTCGAGAACGCCAAGGCCTACAAGTCCGACGCGGACATCACCGGCGTCCAGGTGCAGCAGATGCTGTCCGAGGGCCAGGAGGTGCTCATCGGCGCGGTCACCGATCCGTCGTTCGGACCGGTGATGACGTTCGGCATCGGTGGCGTGCTCGTCGAGGTGCTCCGCGACGTGACGTTCCGGCTCGCCCCGACGTCGGCCGAGGACGCCGCCGAGATGGTGGACGGCATCCGCGCGGCCGAGGTGCTGAAGGGCGTGCGTGGCGGCGCCGGCGTGGACCGCGCGGCGCTGGCCGCGATGATCGAGGCGGTCTCGCGGCTCGTGACCGACTTCGAGGAGATCACCGAGGTCGACCTCAATCCGGTGCTCGCCCGCGAGGACGGAGCCACGGCGGTGGACGCCCGCTTCGTCGTGTCGTTCGAGGAGACCGACACGACACCGCCCCGGTACTCGCAGGAGGAGATCCTGGAGACGATGACGGCCCTGATGCAGCCGGGGGCGATCGCGGTCGTGGGCGCCTCGGGCTCCGAGGGGAAGATCGGCAACTCCGTGATGAAGAACCTCGTCAACGGCGGGTTTGAGGGCGAGATCTACCCGATCAACCCGAAGTCGGACGAGATCCTTGGCAAGAAGGTCTACGCCGACGTCGACGACCTGCCGGACGGCGTCGACGTCGCTGTGTTCTGCATCCCGGCCAAGTTCGTGCCGGACACGCTCACCAAGGTGGGCCAAAAGGGCATCAAGGCCGCGGTGCTGATCCCGTCGGGCTTCGCCGAGACCGGCGAGGAGGAGCTGCAGAAGGAGCTCCAGCAGAAGGCGCGCGAGGCCGGGGTCCGCTTCATCGGCCCGAACATCTACGGCGTGTACTACACGCCGGGCAACATGAGCGCGGCCTTCACGACCCCCTATGACGTTAAGGGGCCCGTAGCGCTTGCGTCGCAGAGCGGCGGCATCGGCATGGCCATCCTCGGCTTCAGCCGCACCTCGAAGCTCGGCGTGTCGGCGATCGTAGGACTCGGCAACAAGGCGGACATCGACGAGGACGACCTGCTCACGTTCTTCGAGCAGGACGAGGCCACGAACTGCGTCGCCCTGCATATGGAGGACTTGAAAGACGGGCGCGCGTTCGTCGACGTGGCCCAGCGCGTGTCGCAGAAGAAACCGATCGTCGTGCTCAAGGCCGGCGCGACGCCGGCCGGCACGAAGGCTGCCGCCTCACACACGGCGGCGCTCGCAGGCGACGACAAGGTCTACGAGGACATTCTCCGCGAGGCCGGCGTCGTCAGGGCGCGCGGGCTACAGGAGCTGCTCCAGTTCGCCCGCTGCCTGCCGATTCTGCCGACTCCCGCGGGCGAGAACGTAGTGATCATCACGGGCGCGGGGGGCTCAGGAGTGCTGCTCTCGGACGCCTGCTTCAACAATGGCCTCAAGCTGATGGAGATGCCGGACGACCTCAACGAGGCGTTCATGGAGTTCATCCCGCCCTTCGGCGCCGCCGGCAACCCCGTAGACATCACGGGGGGCGAGCCCCCCGAGACGTACAAGAAGACGATCGCGCTAGGGCTGGAGGAGGAGCGCATCCACGCCCTCGTGCTCGGCTACTGGCACACGATCGTGACGCCGCCCATGGTCTTCGCGAAGGTCTGCTCGGAGGTGGTCGAGGAGTACCGGCAGAAGGGAATCGACAAGCCGGTGGTGGCCTCGCTCGCCGGTGACGTGGAGGTGGAGGAGGCGTCCGAGTACCTGTTCGAGCACGGGATCCCGGCGTATCCCTACACCACGGAGACGCCGGTGGAGGTGCTGGCGGCCAAGTACCGCTGGGCGCGGATGGCGGGGCTGCTGGACAAAGGATGAGGATCGTCATCTGCTGAGGGAGTAGCGGAGGAGGAGGAGGAGTTCTCATGGAAGTTGGAGACACCCGCGGCCCCGGTGCGGTCACCGTCGACGAGACTGGTGCAGAGCGCACATGGAGCGCCGGCCGGCTGCCGCCGATGCCGATCCGAAAGTTGCCCCAGGCGCCGCAGGCCGCGCACATCGTCGGGCCCGCGATGATCCTCGTCGCGCTCGGCGTCGGGCTGGGCGAGACGTTCCTATGGCCGCGCCTGGTGATCGTGTTCGGCCCGAACATCCGCTGGCTGTTCCTGGTCGGCGTGCTGGTGCAGACGGTCGTCATGCTGGAGATGGCCCGTTACGCGATGGCGACCGGGGAGTCGATCTTCTTCGGCGCGGCGCGGCTCTTCCAGCCACTCATGTGGCTGTTCTTCCTTTTGGCGATCGCGGTCTACATCTGGCCCGGGCATATCTCCACCGGCGCCGACGCATTCGAGGAGTTGACCGGCATTTCGTGGCAGCTGTCGGCCTCCATCGGGCTGGTGATCATCGGCGTGATGTTCACGCTGGCGAAGTTCGTCTACAACATCGTCGAGGCGGTCCTTACGTTCTTGGTCGGCGTGCTCGTGATCGGCTCAGCGATCACCGCGGCCTTCGTCGGCAGCCTCGCCGACCTCGGCGACGTGCTGGTCGGCCTGGTGCGCGTCGACTATGGGATCCCGCACGCAGCGGTGACGGAAGCGTGGTTCCCGCTCGTCGTGGGCGCCATCGCGTTCGCGGGACCGTCCGGGATGCAGCAGATGTGGTACACCCTGTGGCTGCGCGACAAGGGCGCGGGCATGGGCGTCCACATGCCGCGCGTGCGCGGTCTGCTCCACGCCGGTGAGGAGGAGACAATTCCCGAGACGGGCTCGATGTTCGACGTCGACGACCCGCAGGAGTGGAGCAAGTGGCAGGAGTGGCGCAAGTGGGTTCGCTACGACGCGCTGCTGCTGTTCTTCGGCATCACGATGCTGGTCACGATCATCTTCACGGTCATGGCCATGCACGCCGCGGAGGTCAGCACCGAGGCGAAGGACCAGCTAATCAACGGGGAGCGCGACACGGCGCTGCTCGCCATGCGCGACGCGTTCGCCGACAAGGCCGAGATCATCGGCACGCTGTTCTTCTGTTTCATCTCGCTGGTCGGCTGGAAGGCAAGCGTGGGCCTTTTCGACGCGTTCGCCCGAGGTCAGTCGGACATGACGTACTACTTCATGCCGGGCGCGAGGCGGTTCAAGATCTCGTACCTGTACGCGTTCTTCCTATGGGGCGTGATCGCCTTCGGGATCGCGATCATCCTGTTCGGCCCGGTCGACGGGCCGGAGGGGATCCTGAACATTCTCGCGTTCATGTCCACGTTCATCATGGGGGCGTACTGCCTGACACTGGCGGCGGCGAACCGGATGCTGCTGCCGAAGAAGCTCCAGCCAGGGTGGTGGGTCACCATCGTGCTGATATTCGGCGGGCTCGCCTACATCGGCCTGCTCCTGTACAGCACAATCAAGTTCGGAGTGACCGACCTCGGCTGATGGGGGTGTTCCGAGTAGCACGACCAATGGCGCTGTCGTCCGAGGAGGGGCCGCTCGCCACGCCCTGGGGCATCCTCAGCTGGTCCCAGGTGCTGGAGATGTCTCTACCGGGGGCGCTCATCGGGCTCATCGGCGGCTTGATCGCGGGGGGGCTGGCCGCGGCCGGCGGCCTCTCCCCCGTTGTCGTGGTGGTGATTGGGCTCGGTCTGGCGCTGCCGCTCGCGTTGGTGGGGGCGGTCTACGAGCTGCTGCTCGCCACGGGCAAGTTCCCACTGGGCACGCTGGCGCCGGCGGCGCTCCTGTGGGCGATCGCGTTCCCGCCGATCCGCGTGGCCCACGCCGCGATCACGGACCTCGTCGCCGGCGACTCGGTGGCGGTGCCGCATGGCTGGGCAGCCTTCGTCGCCTATCAGGTGCTCGTGGCCGTCCCGTTCGCCATCGGCTTCTGGTGGCTGCACGAGAACTTCGCGGCGCGGTGGTGGTTCCACATCCGTGAGAGGAACCCTGTAGCGGATCACTTCGTCCGGGTGCAACTCAACTACGCGGTCGCTGCCGAGGAGGAGAAGGAGCGGCGGCGGGCACGCGCGCAGGCGCGCCGCGCAAAGCGCCGGTAAGGAGACCACATGGACCTGCTCGAGTACCAGGGAAAGCAGGTGTTCGCCAGGCACGGCGTCCCGGTGCCATCCGGGCGTCCGGCCGAAACCGTCGAGGAGGCCGTGACCGCGGCCGATGCGATCGGCTACCCGTGCGTTGTGAAGGCCCAGGTGCAGATCGGCGGACGCGGCAAGCTCGGCGGGATCAAGGTGGCCAATGGGCGGGAGGAGGCGCGCCAGCACGCCGACGCGATCCTGGGCATGGACATCCGCGGCTTGCGCGTGCATGAGGTGTGGATCGAGGAGGCGTCGGAGATCGAGGCCGAGTACTACGCGTCGATCGTCTTCGATCGCAGCGCCAGGGCGCCGCTGATCATGCTCTCGACCAAGGGCGGCATGGACATCGAGCAGGTCGCCGAGGAGGACCCGGACGCGATCGCCAGCCTGCACGTCGACCCCCTGCTCGGCTATCAGGAGTTCCACGGGCGCTGGCTTGCATTCGAGGCCGGCGTCGACGGCGACCTCGTGCGGCCGCTCACCGCAATGTTGGCGAAGCTGTACGAGACGTTCGTGGCCGAGGACGCGATGCTGATCGAGGTCAATCCGCTGATCGTCACTCCCGATCGGGAGCTTCGCGCGCTCGACGCCAAGGTGACGCTCGACGGCAACGCGCTGTTCCGTCACCCGGACAACGCCGCGCTTCGCAACCCCTCGGCTGAGGATCCGCAGGAGCAGATGGCCAAGGAGCGCGGCCTCATCTACGTCAAGCTCGACGGGGACATCGGCATCCTCGGCAACGGGGCGGGACTCGTGATGTCGACGCTCGACGTGGTGGCCCAGGCCGGCGGCCGTCCGGCCAACTTCCTCGACGCCGGGGGCGGCTCCAAGGCAGACGCGATCGTCGCCGCGGTCGAGGTGATCCTCTCGAACGAGAAGGTCAAGGCGGTGCTGTTCAACATCTTCGGTGGGATCACCCGCTGCGACGAGGTGGCCAAGGGACTGATCGAAGCCTTCGAGCAGGTGCGGCCCCAGGTGCCTTTCGTGGTACGCCTCGACGGGACGAACGACGAGGAGGGGCGCCGGCTGCTGGCCGACGCCCAGCTGCCCAACCTCGAGGTCGAGGCGACGATGCTCGAGGCGGCGGAGCGAGTGGTCGCGCTCGCCGCGGCCAGCCCGACCCTTCAGGCGCGATGAGCATCCTCGTCGACCGCGAGACGCGCCTGTGCGTGTCTGGGGTCACCGGGCGTGAGGGCACCTTCCACGCGCTCAACAACAAGCGCTACGGCACGAATGTGGTGTCCGGCGTGACGCCCGGCAAGGCCGGTCAGCAGGTCGACGGCATTCCCGTATTCGACTCCTTTCGCCAGGCGGTCGAGGAAACGGACGCCAACGCCGCGATGGTGTTTGTGCCAGCACGCTTCGCCGCTGACTCGATCCTCGAGGCCGCCGCAGCCGGGATCCGCACGATCGTCGCCATCACCGAGGGTATTCCGGCGCACGACGAGCTGCGCGTGAGTACCCACCTGGACCGGCTCGGCGACGTGCGGCTGATCGGCCCGAACTGCCCGGGCGTGCTGTCGCCGGGCAAGGCCAACGTCGGGATCATCCCGGCCGACTTCTTCCAGGAGGGCAACGTCGGCGTCGTATCGCGCTCGGGCACGCTGACCTACCAGATCGGTAACGAGCTCGCCCAGCGCGGGTTCGGCAACTCGTCGATCGTGGGCATCGGCGGCGACCCGGTCCCCGGCCAGAGCTTTATCGACGTGCTCGAGCTGTTCGAGGCCGACCCGGAGACCGAGCTCATGGTGATGAGCGGCGAGATAGGCGGCTCGGCGGAGGAGGAGGCGGCGGAGTTCATCGCCGACAACGTCTCGAAGCCGGTGGTCGCGTACATCGCCGGCTTCACTGCGCCAGCCGGAAAGACCATGGGCCACGCCGGGGCGATCGTGTCCGGGTCCAAGGGCACTGCGGCGGCCAAGGCCGAGGCGCTGGAGGCCGCCGGCGTACGAGTCGGGCGCACGCCCACCGAGGTGTCGGAGATCGTTGTCGAGAGCCTCGACGACTAAGGAAGGTGGTGCCCGACGTCGATGATCGTGCCTACCCTTCGACGGGGCCCCGCCGCCGCCGTGGGCTGACCGCGTTCCTGCTGAGCGGGGAGGGCTGGCCCTACGTGCTCGTCCCGTTCATCCCGATCGCCGTCGCGCTCCAGTTCGCGCACGCCGGCTCGGCGCTGATCTTCAGCACTTCCGCGATTGGAGTGATCCCGACCGCGGCCCTCATGGGGAGGGCGACCGAGGAGCTGGCCGATCGGGCCGGCCCGGGCATTGGCGGTCTGCTCAACGTGACGTTCGGGAACCTGCCGGAGCTGCTGATCGCGTTCTTCGCGCTCCGCGAGGGACTGCACGAGGTTGTCAAGGCGTCGATCATCGGCTCGGTGCTCAGCAACGTGCTGCTGGTCCTCGGCATGTCCATGCTGGTTGGAGGCCTACGGCGCGAGCGGCAGTTGTTCAACGCGACGGCCGCGAGATCTCAGGCGACGATGCTGATACTTGCGTCGGCGGCCCTCGTCATGCCCGCCGTCTTCCAGCTCGTCAAGGGAGGCGCCCTGCCCTCTCCCGGCGCGGAGCTGGTCGGCTTCGCCCACCCAGTCGAGGGGCTCTCGCTGACAGTGGCGATCGTTCTGCTGATTAGCTACGCCGGCGGGTTGTGGTTCTCGCTCGTCACGCACCGCGATCTGTTCAATCCACCCGACGAGGGCGAGCCGGACAGCGAACCGTGGAGCGTTCGGCGCTCGGTCGGCCTGCTTGCAGTCGCGGGCCTCGCCGTCGGCATTATGTCGGAGATCCTCGTTGGCTCGATTGCCGAAACGGCCGAGTCCGTCGGGCTGACCGAGTTCTTCATCGGCGCGGTGATCGTTGCGATCGTGGGGAACGCCGCCGAGCACTGGGTGGCCGTGTACGTCGCCGCGAAGGACAAGATGGACCTGGCCGTCAATATCGCCGTTGGCTCGGCCGCCCAGGTTGCACTGTTCGTTGGTCCGCTCCTGGTCGTCCTCTCTTTCTTCGTTGGACCGGAGCCGCTCGCACTCGTGTTCAACGGCTTCGAAGTCGGCGCCCTCCTGCTGGCGGTCATCATCGTCAGCCACATCACTGGCGAGGGCCAGTCGACCTGGTTCGAGGGGCTGATGCTGCTCGCCCTCTATGTCGTCTTGGCGGCGGCGTTCCTGTTCGCCTAGGCGACGGCCGGCACAGTGGATCTGCTTGCGGGGGGACTCATCGTGCTGGTGGCCTCGTTCTTGGGCGGGGGCGGGTCGCGGAGCTCAGCCCGCCTGACCGACGCACAGTCCTAAGCGGCCGGCCGGCCGTGTGGGCCGGCCGGCGCGCAGGTCCTAGCGGCGAAGGGCGGCCCACAGGCGCTTGAGCGCCCGCTCGGCCGACTCGGCGCCGCGTGAGGACAGCGCCCCCTTCGGACCGCCGGAGAACGGCGTGTTCGCGTTGAGTGTCTTCATGTCTAGAGTCCTTGAGTACCGTTCTGAGTCGAAGCGTGGGTCAGTCCCGCTTACCAAAGGTTAGCTACCTCCCGGCGTTTTCCCAAGCGCTACCGGCACAACGTCGAGTCGGGGGTGACGCCCCCGACTGGATCCACCCTCGGCGGCCGATTCCCGTGCTAGCGATGGGTGGGAAGGGGTACATGTAGGTGCGTGCACGGTGAACCCCATCTGAGGAGAATGTGACCGATCGTGGCGATCACCAGCCCGGCATCCACTGACCCCCGGACCGTGACCCTGACGATCGACGGTCACGAAGTCACCGTCCCCGAGGGGACGACGATCTGGGACGCGGCGAAGGACATGGGCATCGAGATTCCCGTCCTGTGCCACGACGAGCGCTACGACCCGGTCGGCGTGTGCCGCGTGTGCGTGGTCGACATCGGCGCCCGCGTGCTGGCCCCGGCATGCGTGCGGCCATGCGAGGAGGGCATGGAAGTCAAGACCGCCACCGAGCAGGTCGAGCGCCAGCGCGCGATGCTCACGCGGCTGCTGCTGGTCGACCAGCCTCCGCCTGAAGAGGACCCCAAGGAAACGACGACTGCGGACAACGAGCTGCTCGTCCTCGTGCACCGGTACGGAGTCAGCCAGGACGATCTCCCGCGGGGCCGCGGGCGCGGCGAGGACTTCTCCAACCCCGTGATCGCGGTCAATCACGACGCCTGCATCCTCTGCGACCGCTGCGTGCGGGCGTGCGACGACATCCAGGGCAACGACGTCATCGGCCGCTCGGGCAAGGGCTACGCCAC
>JBKPOY010000083.1:0-11473 GCA_046733295.1 Actinomycetota bacterium
GCCGTGGGGTCGGCGCTGGCGGCCTGGCCCAGGGGCAGCGTCGAGCGGCTCGAGCGGCTCGCCGCCCGGCACCCGGACAGCGCGCTCGTCCTCCTCCACCTCGGGCTCGCGCGCGTCGCCCTTGGACGGCCCGACGCGGCCCGGTCGGCCTGGCGGCGGGCGCTCGCGCGCGACCCCGACACCGAGTCGGCGGTGCAAGCCGAGAGCCTGCTGTTTCCGAGGTACGCCCCGGGCAGGCCGCTGTTCGTGACGAGCTTTGCGGCCCCGCGCGCGATCGACGAGCTTCCGCCGGCGCTCCGCCTGACGGCGTACCGGCGCGGAGCCGGCTCGGGCGACGTCCGGGCGAAGCTCCTGTACGGGGCTGCGCTCCAGAGGATCGGAAGGCCCGTCTCGGCCGAGCGCCAGTTCTCGGCCGCCGCGCGGCTGGCGCCGCGGGACGCCGAAGCGCTCACCGCGGCCGCCGTCGGCCGGTTCACGAAGGCCGACCCGGCCCGCGCGTTCTCGGAACTGGGGCCGCTCGCACGGCGTTTCCCGCACCGACAGACCGTGCGCTACCACCTCGGGGAGCTGCTTCTCTGGATCGGCCAGTTGGACGAGGCGCGACGGCAGCTTCGCCTGGCGCGCCGCGCCGGGCCCCAAACGCCGCTCGGGAGGACGGCCTCGCAGCTCCTGAGTATTAGGACCCAGTGACGAAAATTAGGGCCGTTCGGCCTATGGCGCCCGCCCGAATCCTCTGCAACAGTGCCGCAATTCGAATGACGGGATTGACCGCCGGTCAAAGCCCAGTAACGTGAGCTAGGGGATTTGCGGGGAGGGGAGCCTTGAGCGCACAAGCCGAGAAGGCACGTCCGACGACAGTCGCCCAGCTGCTCGAGACGGACGAGGCAAAGGGCCTGTTGGATTCGGCGCGGCAGACGGGATCGCTGAGCTCGGCCGACATCGCCCTCGCTCTCGACGAGCTGGAGCTCGAAGCCGCTCAGATCGACGACTTCTACCAGGCGCTCGAAGAACTGCACATCGAGGTCGTCGACGCGGCGTCGGAGGAGGAGTCCAACGAGCCGGAACCCGAGGCGGCGCGGGAGATCTCGACCGACTCGCTGCAGCTCTTCCTGAAGGACGTGGGCAAAGTCGACCTCCTCACGGCAGCTCAGGAGGTCGAGCTCGCGAAGCGGATCGAGCGCGGCGACCACCGCGCAAAGCAGGAGATGGTCGAGGCCAACCTGCGCCTCGTCGTCTCGATCGCGAAGAAGTATCGCAATCAGGGCCTCCCGTTCCTGGATCTGATCCAGGAGGGGACGATCGGCCTCGTCCGGGCGGCCGAGAAGTTCGACCACCGGAAGGGATTCAAGTTCTCGACCTACGCGACGTGGTGGATCCGCCAGGCTGTCGCGCGCGCGCTCGCCGACAAGGCCCGGACGATCCGCATGCCCGTCCACATCGTCGAGAAGCTGAACAAGATCGTCCGGACGGAGCGCAAGCTCCGCGCCGAGCTCGGCCGCGAGCCGCTTGCCGCGGAGATCGGTGCCGAGCTCGAGCTCGAGACGGAAGAGGTCGAGTCGATCCGGCGTAGCTCGCAGGCGCCCGTGTCGCTCGAGAAGCCGGTCGGGGACGAGGAGGAGTCCGAGTTCGGGCACTTCCTCTGCGACGAGAACGAGGCTCTTCCCGACGAGGTCGCGGAGGAGGAGCTGCGCAAGGCGGCGCTCCGCCGGGTTCTCGGCAGCCTCTCACCTCGAGAGCGCCGCGTCCTCGAGTTGCGGTACGGGCTCGACGGCGAGCACCCGCGCACCCTCGACGAGGTCGGCCGGACGTTCAACGTCACGCGCGAGCGGATCCGGCAGATCGAGAACCAGAGCCTGAAGAAGCTCCGGGCCCTGGCCGACGCGCAGGTCCTCAAAGACGTCGCGGCGTAGCTCGTAGCGCATCAAGCCCGCCGCGTTCGAGGCGAGCCCTCGTCCGACACGGCTGCGGCAGCCCAGTCCTCACGTCGGACACCGTTACGAAACCGTCACGAGCCGTCCCCAAACCCCTGCATGCCGCGGCGATTCGCGCGGTGTCGGACACGGTTATCGAACTGCCACCGCGCCTCGCCCCCTAGACTGCCGCGCCGTGGAGCAGGCATGGCTCGACGAGCTCTCCGAGTTCATCCGCATTCCGAGCGTCAGCGCGGACGTCGAGCGCACGGCCGACGTCGCGCGCGCCGGCGAATGGGTATGCGAGTTCATCCGCCGCGCCGGAGGCGCGGCGGAGCTGCGCGACTGGGACGGCCACCCGCTCGCGCTCGGTGAGATCCGCGCGTCGTCCCGGGACGGGGACGCGCCCACGGTCATCTGCTACGGGCACTTCGACGTCCAGCCGCCGGCGCCGCTCGAGCTCTGGGAGTCCGACCCGTACGAGGCAACCGTCCGCGGCGACCGCCTCTACGCGCGCGGAATCGCCGACGACAAGGGCCAGCTCTACATGCTGCTCAAGGCGGCCGAGGAGCTCGCGCGCGGGGACGCGCTGCCGGTCAACCTCCGCTTCTGCTGCGACGGCGAGGAGGAGACGGGGGGCCACTCGATCGTCGACTTCCTGGAGCAGGACGAGCGCGGGGGCGACGCGTGCGTGATCTACGACAGCGCGATGCTCCGCCCGGGCGTGCCGCTGTTCAACCTCTCCACCCGCGGCCTCGTCTACTTCCACCTGCGCGTCCGCACCGGCGAGCGGGACCTCCACTCGGGCGTGTACGGCGGCGCCGCCCTCAACGCGATGCACGCGCTCGTGCAGGCGCTGCAGGCGGTGATCGCGACGAACGGACGCCTGCCGGAGCCGCTTCGCGCCGGGATTGCCGACCCCACCGAAGAGGAGCTGCAAGGCTGGGCCGAGCTCACCCCGGGCGCGGAGGAGCTCGCCGGCCAGGGGGCGCGCCAGATGGATCCGAGGGGGGCCGAGGAGTTCTACCTGCGGACGTTCGCCGAGCCGGCGGTGGACGTGAACGGCATCGAGGGCGGCTCGCCGCACCTCCAGAAGACCGTCCTGCCGATCGAGGCGCACGCGAACCTGTCGATTCGGCTGGCTCCCGGGCAGGATCCCGAGCAGATCGCTCCCGAGGTCGAGCGGTTGCTCCGCGAGGCCGCCCCGGAGGGCGCCGACCTCGAGCTCACACGCCTGTCCTCGGCGCGACCCGGTCTCGTCGATCCCGACTCGCCCGCGGTCCAGCTCGGCGTCGAGGCCTTCGAGCGCGCCCTCGGCACGAGGCCGCTGCTCGTCCGCTCCGGCGGCACGCTGCCGATCGTCCCGGCGCTCGCCGACAAGGGCATCCCGACGATCCTGACCGGCTTCGCGCTCCCGGACTCCAACATCCACTCGCCGAACGAGAACGTGCTCGTCGACTACGTCCCGCTCGGCACGAAAGCCGCGCAGGAGCTCTACAAGAGCTTCGGGGCGCTCGGCTAGACGACCGCGGGCTCGCCCTCGACGAGCCACGCGTGCCCGAAGCGGCGCATCTCGCCGATGATCGGCAGGAGCGCCTGTCCTTTCGCCGTGAGCTCGTACTCGACGCGCGGCGGCGACTCGGCGTAGCTGCGCCGCTCGACGATCCCCTCGTCCTCGAGCGCGCGCAGGCGCTCCGAAAGTGTCCGCGGGCTGATCCCTGCGCACGAGTGCTCGAGCTCGGAGAAGCGCCGCGGCCCCTCCGACAGGTCGTGGACGAGCAGCGCCGTCCACTTTGCACCGATGATCTCGGCGCACGCGGCGACCGAGCACGTCCCGTCGTGAATCGCCTTCATCGTGCGCATCTCAACGAGAATCGTACCGCGGAACGATGATCGATCTGCACTCGCACATCCTTCCGGGGCTGGACGACGGGCCGCAGTCGCTCGAGGGGGCGCTTGAGCTCGCGCGCGCCGCGGTGGACGACGGGATCCAGCTGATGGCCGCGACGCCGCATGTCCGGGACGACTACCCGACCACGCCCGACGAGATGGAGACGGCGGTCGAACGGCTGCGCGGCGAGCTCGCGGACGCGGAAATCCCGCTCGAGCTCCGGCCCGGGGGCGAGCTCGCTCTCGACCGGCTCGAACTCGCGCCTGACGACCTCCGCAGGTTCGGCCTCGGCGGCAGCGCGAACCACCTGCTCGTCGAGACGCCCTACTTCGGTTGGCCGCTCGACCTGGAGGCGCAGCTGTTCCGGCTCCACACGGCGGGTTTCACGCCCGTGCTCGCCCATCCCGAGCGGAACGCCGAGGTGCAGGCCGATCCGACAGGGCGTCTCGCGCCGCTCGTACGGTCCGGCACGCTCGTGCAGCTCACCGCAGCCTCAATCGACGGCCGACTAGGCCGGAAGCCGCGCGCCGCAAGCGCCCGAATTCTCGAGCTCGAGCTGGCGCATCTGATCGCGAGCGACGCTCACGCGCCCACCATTCGCGCCGTCGGCATGAAGGCCGCGGCCGAGGCGGTCGGCGACGACGCGCTCGCGCGCTGGCTGACCTGGGATGTGCCGGCGGCGATGCTCGCCGGCACGGAGATCCCCGAGCGGCCGTTACGCAAGCGCCGCTGGCTCAGGCGCTGAGCTCGGTCTTGGGGACGGCCTCGAGCTTGTAGCCGACCCCGTACCGCGTGTGGATGAAGGCGTGGGTGGAGGAGGCGCGGTCGATCTTGTCGCGGAGTCGACGGACGAAGACATCGACCGTCCGGTCGCGATGGGTTTCCCGCCGGCCCCAGATCTTCTGCAGCAGCTCGTCGCGCGTGGCGACCCGGCCCTGCTCCAGCGCGAGCGCGTAGAGGAGCCGGAACTCGGTCGGGGTGAGCCCGGCGCTCGTGCCGTCGACGTACGCCTGCACCTCGCGAGGGTCGATTCGCAGCTCCTCGATCTCGATCGCCTCGCCGCGCTGCTCCGGCTGCGCCCGCACGCCCCGGCGCGCCGCCGCCTGGACGCGGGCCACGAGCTCCTTCATCGAGAACGGCTTGACGAGGTAGTCGTCGGCGCCGATCTCGAGTGCGTGCACGCGGTCGTGCTCGGTACCGCGGGCGCTGACGACGATGATCGGGGTTCCGATCCCCTCGGCCCGCACCGACTCGATCAGGCTCCAGCCGTCGAGCCCGGGAAGCATCAGGTCGAGCACCACCACGTCCGGCGCCTCGTAGCGGACGCGGGCGAGGCCGATCTCCCCGCGTCCGACCGTGACGGGGTCGAAGCCGGCGGTCGAGAGGTGCTGCGCCATGCCCGAGGCGATCAGCTCGTCGTCTTCGACGATCAGGACCTTGGCCATCGCACTTACCTTATTGAGCAGTGGCTCGAGACCCATATCGCGACCTCCGGATCGGTTTCACCGCAGCGGTCTCGCACGAGCTGCGGACTCCACTCGCCCGGCTGCTCGCCCTGATCGAGAGCGCGAGCCTTCCCGGCGGGGACCCGGCCGCCGCGCTCGAGCAGGCCCGCGCGGAGGTCGAACTGATGGACGAGCTCATCGACGACGTGCTCTTCCTCAGCGAGCTCGAGACCGGCCGCGAGGTCGTCTCGCTCGGCTCGACCGAGGCCGCTCCGCTGCTGCGCGAGATCGTCTCCGAGCTCGACGAGCGGTCGGAGCGGGCCGGCGTCGCCCTGAGGCTCGAGATCCAGGACGAGGAGCTCGAGCTGCCCGTGCGGGCGCGAATGCTCCGGATCGTCGTCGAGAACCTGACCGAGAACGCGCTCCGCCACGCAGGCGAGGGCGCGACGGCGGTGCTGACGCTGCGGCACGAGAACGGCGACCGGCTGCTCGCGATGGCCGACGACGGCGCCGGCGTCGACGAAGCCGACCTGCCGAGGATCTTCGAGCGCTTCTACCGGGCCGACCGAGCGCGGGTCACGCGCGGAAGCGGCCTCGGCCTCGCGATCGTCAAGCACGTAGTCGAGTCCGCCGGCGGTCGGATCGAGGCAGCGGGCGGCCCCGGTCGGGGGCTCGCGATCCGCTGCCTCTTTCCGTCATGAACGCTACGAGTGGATCCGGCGGATCATCGCCCGATCCGCGGCCCTGACGACCTTCGGCAGGGGGTAGAACTTCAGCGAGGGGCCGTACTGCTGACCGCTCGTGATCGCCCAACTGACGAACTGCTTCAGCGTCGAGGCCTTGCTCGCCTTCAGCGGGGTGATGACGTACGTGAACGTGCAGATCGGGTAAGCCTTCGGCTGCGACCTCGGTGGGTTCACGATCGAGAGCTCGCCGCTTCTCGGCACACGCTTGATCGTCGCCGCAGCGGCTGCGATCCCGCGCAGGCCGGGCAGCTGGAACTTCCCGGCCCTGTTCTTGACCTTCGCGAACTTGAGGCCGTTCTTCAGCGAGTACGCGACGTCGACGTAGCCGATGCCGCCGTCGGTCCGGGAGACCGCGCCTGCCATGCCGGAACTACCGCGTCCACCGACGCCGGTGGGGAAGTTCGGCTGGGTGCCGACCCCGACCTTGCTCTTCCACTCCTTGCTGACGCTCGAGAGGTAGTCGGTGAAGTTCCAGGATGTGCCGCTCGAGTCGCTGCGGAAGACCGGGGTGATCTTCATGTCCGGCAGCTTCACGCCCGGGTTGATCTTCTTGATCCGGCTGTCGTTCCAGCGCTTGATCTTGCCGAGGTAGATGTTCGCCAGCAGCAGGCCGGTGAGCTTCAGGCCGTAGCCGACGCCGGGGACGTTGTAGGGAATCGACGTGGCCGAGAGGGCCCACGGGATCTGCTGGCAGCCCTTGCAGGCCGCTGCCTGATCCTTCGTCAGCGGTGCGTCGCTGGCCCCGAAGTCGACCGTGCGGGCCGTGATCGCCGCGATGCCCGCGCCGCTGCCGACTGAGCCGTAGGTGATCTGTGCCTTCTTGTAGTTCGCCTGCCATTGCGAGACGAGCGGGAAAACAAAGGAGCTTCCGGCACCCTTGAGGCTCCCCGACGAGCTACTCGCCGAGGCGAAGCTCGCGCCAAACGCGAGCGTTGCGGCCGCAAGCGCAGCCGCGATGACTGTCTTCCTTGACACCTCTTTTACTCCTTGTCCTCGATGACGCCCGAAGCATCGAGCGGGCGCGCCGGACCATGGGCTGAAACATGGTTACCGACTGGTGACGGTCCGGTGAACGGCACAGGAATCAGCCGAAGAGGCGATTAGTGTCCGCGCGCGTGAGCGCGGTTCCGTCAGCAGCCCAGCCGCTGCCTGTGCGCCGACGGATCGGCGACCGGATCGGCGACTGGGCGCTCTACGGCCTGACGGCGGCCGCGACGCTGGCGTCGTTCGTACTCCTCGGCGCGATCGCCTGGAAGATCTTCGACGTCGCCCAGCCGGCGATCTCGAAATACGGCCTCGACTTCATCACCAGCCAGGGCTGGGACGTCCAGAAAAACGTCTACGGCGCGCTCGACCTGATCTGGGGCACGGCGATCACGTCGTTCCTGGCTCTGCTGATCGCCGCGCCGATCTCGATCGCGATCGGGCTCTACCTCAGCGAGCTCGCGCCGAACGGCGTCCGCTGGCTCGTCGCGTCACTCGTCGAGATGCTCGCGGCGATCCCGAGCGTCGTGCTCGGCCTCTGGGGGATCCTCGTCCTCGGACCGTTCGTCGGCGAGCACCTGGGACCCTTCCTCCACGATCATCTCGGCTTCATCCCGTTCTTCTCGGGGACGCCGCAGAACGCCGGCATCCTCGTCGCAGTTCTCATCCTCACGATCATGATCGTCCCGATCTGCTCGAGCATCTGCCGCGAGCTCTTCATCAGCGTGCCCACGGAGCTCGAGGAGGGCGCGCTCGCTCTCGGCGCGACCCGGTGGGAGATGGTGCGGGGGGTCATCCTGCCCTACACGCGCAGCGGCGTCAGCGCGGCGCTGATCCTCGGGCTGGGACGTGCGGTCGGCGAGGCGATCGCCGTCACCCAGGTGATCGGCGCGGGCCACGGCATCCACTGGTCGCTCTTCGTGACGGGCGACACGCTCGCGAGCAGGATCGCGGGGCAGTACCAGGGAGCGGCCACGAACCTGCAGATCTCCGCGCTCGTCTACCTGGCCGCGGTTCTCCTGGTGATCTCGCTCGTGGTGAACCTCGCGGCGCAGGTGATCGTCCGGCGCTTCTCCTACGAGCGGCTCGGAGCCGACTGATGGCGGCCGACGCGGCGCGGTTGGACCTCCGCCCGAGCGGCCGCACGAGGCGGCGCAAGCTCGTCAACCTCGCCATGGAGGCGCTGGCGACGATCGCTTCGCTCGCCGCCGTCGCCGTGCTCGCGATCGTGATCGTCTCGGTCTTCCGGCGCGGTGTGAGCGCGCTCGACTGGAACTTCTTCACGAAGACGGCCGCGACCTTCGGCGAGACAGGCGGCGGAGTCGCCAACGTCCTCGTGGGGAGCCTCGTCATCGTCGCGCTCGCCACGGCAATGGCGTTGCCGGTCGGGATCCTGATCGCGCTCTACGTCAGCGAGTTCGCGCGGCCGAGGATCGCCGACCTGTCTCGGCTCGTCCTGGACATCCTCAACGGGCTGCCCTCGATCATCATCGGCATCTTCGTCTACGGCCTGCTCGTGCTCGGGAGCGGCCAGGCGGCCTGGAAGGGCTCGTTCGCGCTGGCGATCATCATGCTCCCGCTCGTCTCCCGCGCGACGCAGGAGGTGCTTGCGCTCGTTCCGGAGACCCTCCGCGAAGGGGCGCTCGCGCTCGGCGCGAGCCGCTGGCGCACGGTGCTCGGGGTCGTACTGCCCACGAGCTTCGGCGGCATCCTCACCGGGACGGTGCTCGCGGTCGCCCGCGCCGCAGGCGAGACGGCGCCGCTCCTGTTCACGACCGCGATCGCCGCGAACGTGGTCAGCTGGAACCCGAATGAGCCACTGTTGACGATCCCTCTGGCGATCTTCCAGCTGTCCGAGTCCCCGGACCCGGCGGATCACGCGCGCGCCTGGGCGCTGGCGCTGGTCCTGATCACGTTCGTTCTGTTCACGAGTCTGATCGCGCGAGCGCTCCTGATCCGCAGTCGGAGGAAGCTGGAGCGATGACCACGGAGGTGGATACGATGAATGCAGTGGCGCCGATCGAGATCGCTCAGCCCCGCGAGGCGCCGCTGAGCGCCGCCGGCCGCGAGGCCGTCTTCGAGACGCGCGACCTGACCGTCAGCTACGGGAAATCCCAGGCCGTGGCCGGGGTCGACCTGTCGATCTATCGCAATCTCGTGACGGCGATCATCGGGCCGTCGGGATGCGGCAAGAGCACCTTCCTCCGGTCGTTGAACCGCATGAACGACCTGATTCCGAGTGCCCGCGTGGAGGGCCAGGCGCTCTACCACGGCCAGGACATCTACGCGGACGAGGTCGACCCGGTGGAGGTGCGTCGCCGGATCGGCATGGTCTTCCAGAAGCCGAACCCGTTCCCCAAGTCGATCTACGACAACGTCGCCTGGGGCCTGCGGGTGCTGGGGATGCGCGACGACCTCGACGGCCGCGTCGAGCGAGCCCTGACGCAGGCGGCGCTCTGGGACGAGGTCAAGGATCGGCTCAAGAAGGGCGCCCTCGGGCTCTCCGGGGGTCAGCAGCAGCGGCTCTGCATCGCCCGGGCGCTGGCGGTCGAGCCCGACGTGATCCTGCTCGACGAGCCTGCCTCGGCGCTTGATCCGATCGCGACCTCGCGGATCGAGGATCTGATCCACGAGCTGAAGAACGACTACACGCTCCTGATCGTCACGCACAACATGCAGCAGGCTGCTCGCGTCGCCGACATGACGGCGTTCTTCACCCTCGAACGGACGGAAAGCGGCGGCCACGGCGTCCTGGTGGAGTACGACGAGACGCCCAAGATCTTCACGCAGCCCGCCGACAAGCGCACGGAGGGGTACGTGACGGGCCGCTTCGGCTAGGTCAGTACGATGCCGGCGAGACCACGGCGGTCGCTTGCGACGGCTCTGGCGAGGCGGCAGGGGATCGACACTACGATGACCGACATGCGGATCACCTTCCAGGAGGAGCTCGAACAGGTCGAGGCGTCCCTCCAGGAAGAAGGCGACTACGTCCTCCGCGCGCTGCGGGCGGCCGTGAACGCCGTCGAGCAGGCCGACTCGGAGCTCGCCGACGAGGTGATCGCCTTCGACGACGAGGTGGACAGCCGCTACTTCGAGATCCAGGACGGCATCCAGTCTTTGCTCGCGCGCCAGACGCCCGTCGCCGTCGACCTACGGCTCGTGCTCGCGATGCTGCACGCGAACCTTCATCTCGAGCGAATGGGCGACTACTGCGTCACGATCGCGAAGCTGACCAAGCTCGTCTCCGACGTCGAGCCGGACGAGAACCTCGTGCAGGCGTTCGAGGAGATGGGGCAGAGGGCCGAAGAGATGATCCGCGTCGCTCTCACATCGTTCCAGCGCCGCGACCTCGAAGGCGCCTCGTCGCTCGTCGAGCTCGACGAGCTGATCGACCGCGCGAACCGGCGGGCCGTCGAGCGGGTGCTCGATCTCGGCGGCGACGTCTCGAAGCGCGAATGGGGCCTGCGGATGATCATCGTCTCCCGCTGTCTCGAGCGGATCGGCGACCACGCCGTGGACATCGGCGAGCAGACGGCCTACCTCGTCACCGGCGAGTTCCGCGAGTTCACCGACGCCTCGCATCCTTCGTGACGGACTCGGCAGCGGTATCGGCGGCCGGCGAGCCGCGCCGGAGTCTGGGCGCGCGCCGCACCCTCTACGGCATCGCCGCGCTCCTTCTTCTGATCGCCGCCGTCCTGGCGTTGGCGGACGTCGGCGAGCGGGCCGGCCGTCTCTCCGACTGGCAGGCCTTCGTCCTCGGGGTCACGCAGGGCCTGACGGAGCTGCTGCCAATCTCGTCTTCAGGCCATCTGATTCTCGTGCCGTGGCTTTTCGACTGGCATTACCTCGAGACGCACGAGGCGTTCAACAAGACCTTCGACGTCGCGCTGCACCTCGGGACGCTCGTCGCGGTCGTCGCGTACTTCTGGACTGATGTCGTCGGCTACGTGAAGGCGTGGGTCGTCTCTGTGCGGCGCCGTTCGATCTCGACGCCGGACGAGCGGGTCGCGTGGTACGTCTTCGCGGCGACGATTCCCGCGGCGATTGCGGGCGCCCTCGGCGAGAGCGTGATCGAGAAGCACCTCGGTCAGCCCTGGCAGATCGCGATCTTCCTCGCTCTCTTCGCCATCCTGCTCTGGATCGCCGACAGGCAGCCCGAGCGTCGGCGCATCGCCGACCTTCGCTTCGGGACCGCCTTCGCCGTGGGGGTCTCGCAGATCCTCGCCCTGATGCCCGGCGTCTCCCGCTCCGGGATCACGATCACGACCGGCCGCTTCGCCGGGCTCGACCGGGACGCGGCGGCGCGTTTCTCGTTCCTGCTCCTGATCCCCGTCGTCTTCGGTGCCGTCCTCTACAAGGGCGTCAAGCACGTCCTGCTCGAAAGCCTCCCCGCCGGCTCGGCCGGCCCCTTTTTGGTCGGGACTCTGGCGGCTGCGGGCACGGGGCTGATCGCCATCGAGCTGCTGCTCGGCTACCTGCGCCGCCACGACTATTCGG
>JBKPOY010000084.1:0-13414 GCA_046733295.1 Actinomycetota bacterium
GGGCCCGCGCGGCCGCGGCGCCGTCGACCGGCCCCTCCTCGCCGGCCAGCGCCTCGGCCGCCCCGCGGACGATCTGGGAGAGGATCACGCCGGAGTTGCCGCGGGCACCCATCAGCGCCGCCCGACTCGTCGCGCGGGCCAGCCCGCCCGGCTCGAGCTCGTCGCTCTTCTCGATCGCCTCGAGCACCGACCTCGCCGTCAGCAGCAGGTTCGTGCCGGTGTCCCCGTCGGGCACCGGGTACACGTTCAGGTCGTCGATCCGCTGGCGGCTCCGCTCGAGCGCCGCCACGGCTCCGCGCAGCAGCCCGAGCAGCTTCTCGCGGTCGCTCACGCCGATTGCCGGACGTCCTGGATGTGGACGTCGACCGAGGAGACCGGCAGTCCGGTCAGGCGCTCGACCTCGTATTGCACCTGTGAGCGAATCGTCGCGGCGACCTCCGTGAGGTTCAACCCGTACTCGACGACGACGTGGAGGTCGAGCGCGATGCCGTCGCCGTTGCCGGAGACCGCGATTCCCTGCGTCGCACGGCTTCGCGGCAGAAACCGGCCCACCCGGGCCTTCGGGCCGCCGGCCATCCCGACGACGCCGTAGCAGCGTGCCGTCGTGTGGGCGACGATCTGCGCGATCACGCCGGGCGAGATCGTGATTCGGCCGAGCGACGACGAGAGCTCTGGTTCAGCCCGCTCCATCAGGCCGTTAGACGCCCTCCGCGACGGGAGCGGTTGCTAGAGGGCCTTCTGGACCTTGTTGCTCTTGAGGCACCGCGTGCAGACGTAGGCGCGCGTCGCCTTGCCGTCGAGCAGCACGCGGACGCGCTGGAGGTTCGGGTTGAAACGGCGCTTCGTGGCCACCATCGAATGGCTCCGGTTGTGACCGAAGGACGGTTTCTTCCCGCAGACGGCGCAGATCTTGGACACAGCCGCGGCAGTCTAGCTACGGGGCGGCGGCAGCTGTTCGCAGCCGCGCGAAGAGATCGGCCATCTCGAGAGCGCTGCGAACCGCCTCGGCGCCCTTGCCGACTCGGTCGTCGGCCTGGTCGGCCGTCTCGAGCGTCAGCACCCCGAACGAAACCGGGATGCCCGTTTCGAGCGCCGCGAGCTGGAGGCCGCTCGCCGCCTCGCCCGCGACGTAGTCGAAGTGGGGAGTCTCGCCCTTGATCACGCAGCCGAGCGCGACCACGCAGGCGTAGCGGCGGGTCTTGGCGAGCGCCATCGCCCCGAGCGGGAGCTCGAAGGCGCCGGGGACCGAGACGATCGTGATCGCCTCCCGCGCGACTCCCGAGGACTCGAGCTCGTCGAGAGCCGCCTCGAGGAGACGATTCGTGACGTCGCCGTTGAACTTGCTGACGACGATCCCGACGGCGCGCCTGCCGCCGTCTGCGTTGCCGTAGACGACGTTGTAGCCGTCCGGGATCGAGAGCCCCCCGGGGGCGTGATCCGGTTCCCGCTGGCGCGGCAGCTCGTCCTCTTCGGCCGGCGCGTCGTCCAGCTCGTCCGGTGCCGCAGGCTCGTCCCCGTCCCTGCGGTCGTCCAGCTGCTCCTCCGCCGGCGCCGGCTCGCCCTCGACGTCGCCCTCGGCATCGGCCTCGGCCTCGGCCTCGGCGAGCTCCTCCTCGCCGGGCTCCGCGTCGACCTCCTCCTCGGGGACCTCCGGGCCGAGCTCCTGCTCCTCCGCAGCCGCGAGCCGGTCCTCGCCGGGCCAGCGCTCGCTCACGAAGCTGCCTCCGGGTCGTCGAAGCGGAGATCCTGGTGGTGGAGGCGATGCGCGAGCTTGTCGCGCTTCGCAACCAGGTAGCGGCGGTTCTCGGCGTTCGGCGGCACCTCGATCGGCACCTGCTCCGACACTGTCAGCCCGTAGCCCTCGAGGCCGCTGATCTTCTTCGGGTTGTTCGTCAGGATCCGGATCGTCGTCAGGCCGAGGTCGGCGAGGATCTGGTTGCCGATCCCCCAGTCCCGCGCGTCGGCCGGGAAGCCGAGCTCGAGGTTCGCCTCCACGGTGTCGAGGCCGTTCTCCTGAAGCTCGTAGGCCTTCAGCTTGTTGAGGAGGCCGATGCCCCGCCCCTCCTGGGCCATGTAGAGCAGCACGCCGCGGTCCTCGTTGGAGATCTGCAGCAGCGCCTGCTCGAGCTGTTCTCCGCAGTCGCACCGCAGCGAGTGGAAGACGTCTCCCGTGAGGCACTCGGAATGGACGCGGACGAGGACGTCGTGCGCGCCGGCGACATCGCCCTTGACGAGTGCGACGTGGTGCTTGCCGGTCAGCGTCTCACGGAAGGCGATCGCCGTGAACTCGCCGTAGGCCGTCGGCAGCCGGACGGCGGTCGTCCGCTCCACGAGCTTCTCGTGGCGCCGCCGGTACTCGATCAGGTCGGCGACGGTGACCATCTTCAGCCCGTGCTCCTCGCAGTACGGGACCAGGTCGTCGACGCGGGCCATCGTCCCGTCCTCGTTCATGATCTCGCAGACGACCCCGGCGGGGATCAGGCCGGCGAGGCGGGCCAGATCCACGGCCGCCTCGGTCTGCCCGGCGCGCTGGAGAACACCGCCGTCGCGGGCGCGGAGCGGGAAGACGTGGCCGGGCCGAACGACGTCGTTCGGCCCCTTCGTCCGGTCGATCGCGACCTGGATCGTCCGCGAGCGGTCGTGTGCGGAGATGCCCGTCGCGATCCCCTCCCGCGCCTCGATCGAGACCGTGAAGGCAGTGCCGAACGGCGTCTCGTTGCGATCGGTCATCGGCGCGAGGCCGAGCTCGTCGCAACGGTCCTCGGTGAGGCACAGGCAGACCAGGCCGCGGCCGTGGGTTGCCATGAAGTTGATCGCCTCGGGGGTCGCGAACTGGGCCGCGATCGTCAGATCGCCCTCGTTCTCGCGATCGGCCGCGTCCACGACGACCACGAACTTGCCCTGGCGGACGTCTTCGATCGCCTCTTCGATCGTCGCGAACGGCGCCTGCCTCTCGATTCGAGTCGCCACGGGACGGATCGTACCGTCGGTCATTCCACGGGCTCCCAGATCAGCTCCGCGACCTCGAGCGTGATCTCCTTCTCACGCGCCTCGCCCGCCACGACGCAGAGCGCGTCGTTCAGCCGGGCATAGCGCTCGTCCTCGGTCGAATGGACGATCCTGGCAACGACCTCGCGCCCGTATTCCCGTGGCCGGCCGAAGCCGTCGAGGTCGAAGCCGATCGTCGCCCCGTCGTCGGTCTCGATCACGCCCTGGAAGCTCGGCACGTAGAGATCGCCCGGCAGCATGCTCGGGTGGTTCATCCCGCGAAAGCGACCGGTGAGAGCTCCTTCGCAGCGCCCCGTGGCGAAGAACGCGCCGAGGAAGCTCGGGGCGCGCACGTAGTGGTGCTCCGGGTACGTGAAGCGAATCCGGTAGAGCTGCTCGAGCCTCATCGCGCTGCCAGCCGCTCGACGTACTTCGCGAGCACGTCGACCTCGAGGTTGACCTCGCCGCCCGCCTCGAGAGCGCCGAGCGTCGTCGCCTCGAGCGTGTGCTGCACGAGGGCGACCTCGAAAGCCGCGTCGTCGAAACCCGTGATCGTCAGCGCCACTCCGTCGACCGCGATCGAGCCTTTCTCGACGCAGTAGCGCAGGATCTCGGCTGGGGCCTCGACCCTCAGCCGGCGACCGTCCCCCTCCGGCTCGTTCGCGGCCACCCGGCCGACCCCGTCCACGTGCCCCTGGACGTAATGGCCGCCGAGCGGGTCGCCCACCCGCAGCGCGGGCTCGACGTTCACGTCCGCGCCGAAGCGCTTGGCGCGGTCAAGCGTCTCCGGCATCACGTCGAACGCGAGCCGCCCGTTGCCGTGCTCGGTGACCGTCAGGCAGACGCCGTCGATCGAGACCGAGTCGCCGATCCCCGCCGCAACGCCGGTCTCGACGACGAGGCGACCGTCCCGCCACGACGAGACGCGGCCGCGCTCCTGCACGATCCCCGTGAACACGGCGGGAAGCCTACGGCTCCGTCGGGAGCACGTCGTCTCCGATCCCGCCCCGCCGGATCTGCGCCAGGATCAGCTCGTCCGTCAGCCATTCGACCGGGGCGCGGTCGTCCGTGAGCGGCTCGGTGACCGCCTCGACCGGCTCCAGCCGGGTGCGTAGCAGTGGCAGCAACGGGCGCAGCGGCCGCGCGACGCCGCGGCTCCGTGCGAGCAGGGCGGCTCGGTCGGCGGGACTGTCGAGCCCGAGCATCAGCTCGTTGTACTTCATCGCGCGCCAGCGCCACGCCTGCGGGAATGCCGCCAGAACCGTGCTGCCGAGCGCCCGCGAGAGCTGCCGCCCACCCGGCCCCGTCGCCACGTTCAGCGCGAGGACGCCGCCCGGACGCAGGTGCTCGCGCGCAAGCTCGAAGAACTCCCGCGTCGCCAGCTGGAACGGGATGTACGGCTGGCGGTAGGCGTCGACGACGACGATGTCGTACCGCTTGCGTGTCAGCTCGAGGAAGACGCGCCCGTCCGCCGTTGCCACGCGCAGGCGCTTGTTGTCGCCGAGCCCGAAATAGCGGCGGCCGACCTCGCTGACCCTGGCGTCGATTTCGACGCCCTCGATCGAGACGCCCGGATAGAAACGGCCGAACGCCCGGGCGATCGTCCCGCCCGAGTTGCCGACGACGAGCATCGAGACCGGCGGCCGCGCCAGGAGCCTCGGAACCACCAGGAACAGATCCCAGTAGCCGCCCGTGAGCACCGTGTCCCGCCGCCAGAGCGAGTGGCGCACCACGCCCTCGTTCAGCTCGAGCACGCGTGAGCCGTCCTCCTCGTCGACGACCCGGATGTACTGGTAGGGCGATTCCGCCTCGTAGAGGACGCCGGTGCCGGCCTTCACGGAACCGGCCGGGATCAGCAGAAGCAGGGCCGCCGCGGCGGGGACGAGGATCCAGCGGCGACCGAGGAGAAGCGGCGCGGAGGCCGCGAGCGCGACCGCCGTCAGCTCGAGCGTCCGCTGGGTGCCGAGGAGCGGGATTCCGACCAGGGCTGCCGCGAATGTGCCGAAGATGCTCCCGGCCGTCGAGAGCGCGTAGAGGCGCCCCGCGACCGTCCCGGCGCTCGAGACGTCCTCGAGACTGAGGCGAATCGCGAACGGCGAGACGGCGCCGAGCAACGTCACGGGGATCGCAAAGAGCGCGAGCACCCCCAGGAACGAGCCGACGACGGTCACCACCGAGACCGAGTCGAAGGCGTCGAGCGCCGTCCGCAGGATCGGACGCGCCGCAAACGGGGTCGCAGCGATGAAGACGGCGGCGAGAACGACGAGGAAGGCGAGCAGGGCGGGCTCGGGCCGGCGATCGGCGAGCCGGCCGCCGGCGAAATAGCCCACGGCGAGAAAGAGCAGGATCAGCCCGATCACGTTCGCCCAGACGGCGGTGGAGCTGCCGAAGTACGGCGCGACGAGCCGCGAGGCCGCGATCTCGGTCGCGAGCGCGGAGGCGCCCGTGATGAAGACGACGGCCCCGAGCCGGAAGCGACTCCCTCTCATTTCGCCCGTGGTGAGTGTACGGGCGGCGAAGTCGGCTAGCCGCCGAGCGCGACGGACTCGACCGTCTCGCGCGCGACCATCTCGAGCCCGGCGCGCTCCCCGCCGGCGTCGAGCTCGTGCCGCAGCTCGACCACGGCTTCCGCCTGATCCGGCTCGAGCTCGTCCACGTGCGCGCGATCGAGCTCGGCGCGGAGCTCGTCGTCGGAGATGTGGCGCGCGAGCCAGCGCGAGATCGTGTTGACGATCCGGTCGTCCTCGCGGGTGATCTCAGGGTTCATGGACATATGCGTTGAAAAACACATCTTCTCCAACGGGCCGGGCCTCGAAACCGTGCAACCGGATCGAAGCGTCGAGGCCGCCGAACAGCGTCGGGCCGCTGCCCGAGAGGCGGGGCGCGACGAACACGGCCAGCTTGTCGATCAGGTCGGCGCGCAGGAAGGCCGTCGCGAGCGTGGATCCGCCCTCGAGCAGCAGCGACTGGACCCCCTGCTCGCCAAGGGCCTGCAGCTCGGCCTCCAGCGGCCCCTCGAGGAGCTCCAGGTCCAGCCCCGCGGGCAGCGGCCCGCTGCCGAAGACGAGCCGCCGCGGCTGCCGTTCGGCCCCGACGTCTCGCGCCGTCAGCTCGGGCCGGTCGGCCCTGGCGGTGCCCATCCCGACCGCCACCGCGTCGGAGGCCGCGCGGAGCTCGTGCACGAGCCTGCGGCTTTCCTCGCCGGAGATCCAGCGCGAGCCGGGCAGGACGGTTCGTCCGTCGAGGGTGACGGCGGCCTTGTACGTGACGAACGGCCGGGCCTGCGTGACCCACGTACGCCACGCCTCGTTCTGCTGCCGGGCGAGGAACGCGAGGTCATCGTCGGCCCGCTCGACCTCGATCCCGGCCGCGATCAGCTGCTCGAGCCCTCCCGCCGCGGCCGGGTTCGGGTCGCGCGTCCCGATCACCACCCGCGCGATCCCCGCCTCGACGATCGCGGCGGCGCAGGGGGGCGTCGACCCCCAGCTCGCGCAGGGCTCGAGCGTGACGTAGAGCGTCGCGCCGCGGGCCCTCTCTGCGGCCGCGGCGAGCGCGTGGACCTCGGCGTGCGGCTCGCCCTTGCGCTCGTGCCAGCCCTCGCCGACGATCTCGTCGCCCGCGACGACGACCGCGCCGACGACGGGATTCGGGCGCGTGGTGCGGCGGCCGCGCTCGGCGAGTTCGAGCGCCCGTTCCAGGTAGTTCACGTCAGGGCTTGTACCAGGCGCCGATATGCCCGCGGCAGGTCCTCGCGGCCGAAGATCGAGGTGCCGGCGACGAACAGGGTTGCGCCGGCCGTCTGCACGTCCCGGACGTTCTCGTCCGAGATGCCGCCGTCGACCTGAATGTGGACACCCGGCCGGACCAGGCCGTGAAGCTCCCGCACCCGGTCGATCGCTTCGGGCATGAACTCCTGCCCGGAATAGCCGGGGTGGATGCTCATGCAGAGGATGATGTCGGCGCCGACCTGGTTCGCCGCCGCGGCCGCAGCCGCGACCTCGGTCTTGGGGTTGAACGCGACCCCGACCTGCAGCTCGAGCTCGCGCGCCGCGCCCACGACCTCCGCCAGGTTCTCGCACGCTTCGAAGTGGACGGTCACGCTGTCCGCTCCAGCCTGCTTGAACGCCGCGAAGTGGCGTTCGGGCTGGAAGATCATCAGGTGGCAGTCGACGACGCCGCCGGCGTCGTGGATTTGCGGCGCGATCGACTCGAGCACGATCGGGCCGGTCGTGATCGGCGGAACGAAGTAGCCGTCGCCGACGTCGAAGTGGAAGATTCGGGCCCCCGCCCGCATGAGGATCCCGATCTGCTCGCCGAGCCGGGAGAAGTCGGCCGCGTAGAGCGACGGCTCGACCTCGACGGTCCGGATCCAGTCCGCCCACGGCACGGCCGGAGTCTACGAACGGAGGCGGGCGATGAAGAAGCCGGCCGTGCGGTCGCGGTGCGGCAGCGTCAGCAGAAACTCCGGGCGCTCGGGGTGCGCGAATTGCGGCCACGTGCCGGCGAGCGACTCCGGCTCGAGCGCCGCAGCGTCGACGACGGCCTTGTTCTCGTCGGCGTTGATCGTGCAGACCGAGTAGACGATCGTCCCGCCCGGCTTCACCCGCCCGGCGGCGACGCGCAGGAGGTCACGCTGCAGGTCGGGCAACGGTTTCGCGCGCCAGCGCAGGTCCGGGCGCGAGGCGAGGACGCCGAGGCCCGAGCAGGGCGCGTCGACGAGCACGCGGTCGAAGTCCACCAGCGTCTCCGGCAGCGCGAGCGCGTCGGCGCAGACGACCGTCACGTTCGCGGCGCCCAGTCTGCGCGCGTTCTGCTCGAGCTCGCGGGCGCGGCCCGGATGGATCTCGACCGCGGTGACCTCGCCGGCGAGCTGGGTGGCCTTGCCGCCCGGCGCCGCGCAGAGGTCGAGAATCCGCTCCCCGGGCTGCGCGCCGACGACCAGGCCGGCGAGCTGAGAGCCGCGGCTCTGCGGCCAGATCCGTCCGTCCGCGAGCGCCGCTTCGTCGACGCGCTCGACGCGGTAGGCGCCCGGGATGTCGGTCGGCTCGCCGTCGATCTCGCCGCGGACCACCCTCACGACCGTCTCGAACGGCTCGTTCTGCGCGCGCATCAAGGCCCGCGCCTGCTCGATACCCAGATCTCTCGTCCAGACCTGCTCGATCCAATCCGGGTACGAGTGCTTGAGCGCGCCTTCGGGCAGCGAGTCGAGTAGCGCCGCAATCCCTTCCGTGAGCCTCCGGAGGACAGCGTTCGTGAAGGCGACCGCACGCTCGAGGCCGGCTACGCGCACCAGCTCCACGGACTCGTTGACGGCGGCGTGCGGGGGCGTTTCCAGGAAGCCGAGCTCGTACGCGCCGAGGCGAAGCGCCGCGCGAACCGGCGCGTCGAGCTTGCGCGTCGGGCGACGGCCGAGCTCGTCGATCGCGTGGTCGAGCGTGCGGACGCGCTGGATCGTCCCGTAGGCGAGCCTTTGCGCGAGGGCGCGATCGCGCGCGTCGAGCCGCTCGACGGCGGTGCGGAAGGCCCGGTCGGCGTATGCCTCCTGCTCGAACACGCGCAGGACGGTGTCGAAGGCCGCGCGTCTCGCGGGGGAAACGCTCACCTCAGCCCGCGCAGGTACTCCTCGTAGCTCATGCGGCGGCGGCCCTCGGGTTGCACCTCGAGCAGCTCGAGCTCGCCGCCGGCCATGCGCGAGCGCCAGACGATCAGCCGCCGCCCGTCGACCTCGCCGCGCGCGCCGATATGCGGAGAGAGGGCGCGGATCCGGTTGTGCAGCTCCTCGGGCGGCCGCGCCCAGTCGAGCTCGCGGTCGGCGCTCGTGATCTTCTCGGCGTACGTGACGCCGTCGCTCGCCTGGGGGGCCACCCGGGTCGTGTCCAGCGCCTCGTCGATCAGGTCGGGCGCGAGGTCCGCGGCGCGCGCGAAGACCGCGCCGGCATCGTCGTCGGGGGCGATGTCGAATGCCCGCTGCGCCGCGACCGGGCCCGCGTCGAGCGCCTCCACGAGCTCGATGATCGTCACGCCGGTCACCTCGTCGCCCGCCATCAGCGAACGCTCCACCGGGGCGGCCCCGCGCCAGCGCGGCAGCAGCGACGGGTGGACGTTGAGCCAGCGGGCGCGCTCGAGCACCACCGCCGGGACGAGGACGCCGTATGCGACGACGACGATCGTCTCGGCCTCCGGGTCGAAATCGTCGAGGCGCTCCGGCTGGACGACCGGGATGCCGAGCGTCTCCGCCGCTTCCTTCGCCGGGGACGGCGCGACCCGACGGCCTCGACCTCGCGGCCGGTCGGGCCTCGTCAGCAAATACCGGACCTCGTGGCGGCCGGCAAGGCGCTCGAGCACGTCGGCCCCGAACGGCGCCGTCGCTGCGACGGCGAGTCGTGCCACCTAGGCGGGCGCGCCGAGCAGCGGCACGGGCCGCAGGATCCCGAGCGCCTCACGCCGCGCAGCCTGGGTGGTGCGGTCGATGATCAGGACACCGTCGAGGTGGTCGAGCTCGTGCTGCACGACGCGGGCGGCGTGCTCCTCGAGCTCGAGCCGGACGTCCTCGCCGTTCTCGTCCTTCCCCGCGATCGTCACCCGGAGCGCGCGCTCGACGGGCACCGACACGCCCTGGAGGGAGAGGCAGCCCTCGTCGTCGCCGAATGTCTCGTCCGAGCGGTCGACGATCTCCGGGTTGACGATCGCGCGCGGCTCGTCCTCGGCGTGGGCCTGGAGGACGAACAGGCGCTGGAGCGTTCCCACCTGCGTGGCGGCGAGGCCGACGCCGTTCGCGTCCTGCATCAGCTTCGTCATCCGCTCGGCCAGGCCGCGCAGGTCGTCGTCGAAGCTCTCGACCTCCCTGGCCCGCATCCGCAGGACGGGGTCCGGGTACTGGCGGATCTGGGCCAGGGCGAGGCGCCGGCGCGCTTCGCGCTCCGGATCGAGCGGTTCTTGGCGTGCCTCTTCCTGCTCCTCCGCCATGGCCTGAGTGTAGGGACTCAAAGGCTTTGCGGGTCGACGTCGACGACGGCGGTGAGGCCGGCGCGGCGCATCGCCGGCGCGGCGGCCGCCAGGAGCTTGCCGGCGCTGCGCGCGAGGCGCCGCGGCTCGTCCGTCTTCGCGACGAGCTGGGCGCGATAGCGGCCGCGAAGCCGAAACAGCGGTGCCGGGCCGAGCACGTCCGCGTCCGCGAGGCCGGTGCGGAGCTCCTGGAGCACGGTGAGCGCTGGCTCGAGCTCGGGCCCGGTGACGAGGATCCGGACGAGGTGCCGATAGGGCGGGTAGCCGAGCTCCCGCCGGCGGTCGAGCTCGCCCTGGAGGAAGCGCGGGACGTCGTGGCGTGCCGCCAGCTCGACCGGGCGTGCGTCGGGCTGGAACGTCTGGACGAGCACGCGGCCCGGCGCATCGCGGCCGCTCCGTCCGGCGAGCTGGGTCAGGAGCTGGAACGTCCGCTCGTCCGCACGGAAATCGGGGACGCCGAGCCCGGTGTCCGCATCGATGACCGCCGCGAGCGAGACGCCGGCGAAGTGATGACCCTTCGCGACCATCTGCGTGCCCAACAAGACGGCGCGGTCGGTGTCCGCGAAGCGGCGCAGGGCGGCTGCGAGGGCCTCCGGCCTCTGGGTCGTGTCGGCGTCGAGGCGGATCAGCTCCAGCTCGGGCACACGCTCGGCGAGCTCGCGCTCGAGCTTCTGCGTGCCGGCGCCGATTCTCGCGAGCTCGACGGAGGCGCAGGCCGGGCAGGCCTCGGGCAACGGCTCCGCGTGGCCGCAGTGGTGGCAGCGGAGGCGGTCGTCCCGGTGGAGCACGAGCGCGACGTCGCACTCCGGGCAACGGATCGTCGTCCCGCAGGCGCGGCAGTGGAGCGCCGGTGCAACCCCGCGGCGGTTGAGAAGCAGGATCGCCTTGCCGCCGTTTTCCGCGATCTTGCCCAGCTCGGTGAGCAGGGGTGCGGAGAGCGGATAGCCGGCCTCGCGCCGCAGGTCGACGACGCGGACGGGCGGGAGCGTCCCCCCGAGCCGGCCGCCCAGCTCGAGGCGCTCGAGGCGCTCCCAGCTCTCGGGTCGCGGCGTCGCGCTTCCGTAAATCGCGACGGCGCCTTCGAGCGAGGCGCGTTTGGCGGCGACCGTGCGCGCGTCGTAGCGCGGGTCGGACTCCTGCTTGTACGAGGGGTCGTGCTCCTCGTCCACGCAGATGACGCCGACGTCCCTCAGGGGCGCGAAGACGGCCGAGCGGGCACCGACGACGACCCGCGCGTCACCCGCGGCGATCCGCTCTCGCTCGTCGCGCCGCTCGGCCTCGGTCAGGCCCGAGTGCAGGAGCGCGACCGACTCGCCGAAGCGCGCGCGGAACCGGCCGAGCGTCTGCGGCGTGAGCGCGATCTCGGGGACGAGCACGATCGCGGTGCGCCCGCGCGCGAGGGCGGCGGCGCAGGCCTGGAGGTAGACCTCGGTCTTCCCGCTGCCGGTCTCGCCGTAGAGGAGGACGTGGGCGCCGCCGTTTTCGAGCGCCGCCGTGATGCGCTCGAGCGCCGCGCGTTGCTCGGGCGTGAGGTCGGGCGGCGCGGGTGCCGCGTCGGCGAGCTGCCGGCGTTCACCCGGCGGCGGCTGCTCCTTGCGGCGCTTGCGCTTTACGGGGGCGATCAGCTCGAGCGCGCGACCGGGCGTCGAGCCGTAGTACTCGGCCACCCAGAGCGCGAGGTCGACAAGCGCAGGCGGCAGCTCGTCCACGACGGCGTCGATCGGCACCGGCGTGACCCCCTCCGGCGCGCGGTCGACGAGCTCGACCACCACGCCACGCCGCCGCGAGCGCCCGAGCGGCACCGAGACGACGGCCCCTTTCGAGGCGCCGTTCGTCAGCTCGTACGTGAACGGCCGCGCCAGCGCGCGGGTCGTGACGAGCGGGTAGACGGTCGCGTAGCGGGCCAACGCAGCGAGCCTAGCCGCCGGCCCGGCCTGCGTTCTGCCGCGGGGCGGTGCGAGTCCAGTCACGGTGTCCGACACCGGGGGAGGCGGTCCGAACCCCGCTTCGGCTGTGGCGTTGGGGAAAGTTCGTCACGTTTCCGTAACGGTGTCCGACGTCGGGGCTAGGCCGCTGCAGACGCGGCCGGTGGAGGCTCGGCTAGACGCCGGCGGCGTGGAGGACGAAGTCCGTTCCGAAGCCCAGCACGAGGCCGAGGGTGATGCCCCAGCCGGTCATGATCTTCGAGCTGAACGTCCGGCAGACGTTCAGGAGCTCGATCACGACGTAGAGGATCGAGCCCGCCGCGAGCGTGAAGAACGCGATCGCGAGGTTCTCGCTCGTCCACGAGTAGCCGACCACGGTGCCGATGAAGGTCGGGCCGCCACCGATCAGGCCCAGCAGCGCGAGAAAGCGCCAGCTCGGCGGCTCCGCATCACCCGTGAGCGGGCCGACGATGCCGAAGCCCTCGGTCGCGTTGTGAAGCGCGAAGCCGATCACCAGCACGAGCGCGAGGCTCGTCAGGTCCTGCGCGGCCGACTGGCCGATCGCCAGGCCCTCCGAGAAGTTGTGCAGGCCGATTCCAGTCGCGATCAGCACGGCGAGCCACTGCGCCGCCGTGAGACCTTCGTGGGAGCGGATGAACTCCGCCGCCGACGCGGCGCCGGGCCCGAGCATCGCCTTCCGCTGCCGGCGCTTCATCCAGGCGTCGTAGTAGACGAGCCCCATGAAGCCGGCGATGAAGCCGCCGAGCGCGATCGCCGACACACCCGCGAAGTGGCCCCAGGCCTTGTCGTCGAGCGCCTCCTCGACAGGTTCGATCGCCTCGACGACGACGTCCCAGAACAAGAAAAGCAGGATCCCGGTCGCCGTCGCCGCCAGGAATGCCTTGACGCCGGCGGACACGCCCTGGACGCGCCCCATCGGCAGACCGAGGAAGATGGTGACGCCGGCGATGGCGCCGAGCAGCAATGTCTGGCTGGTCGACATCTGTTGTAAGGGCCACCTTACAAGAAGCTCGGAGTACAGTGACGACGCCATGGCACAGGGTCATTCGGTCGACGAGTACCTGGAGACGATCTACTTCCTCGCCTTCCCGATCGGCGAGTACCGGCCCCAGGCGACCGGGTCGCCGACGCTCGCGTCGCGCGTGGCGGAGATGCTGGGCGTCTCGCGCGCGTCGGCCGGCGAGATGCTGAAGCGCCTCGAGCGCGACGGCCTCGTCGAGCGCGGCGAGCACAAGGAGGCGATTTTGACCAAGCCGGGCCGAGAGCGCGCCGAGAAGGTCGTCCGCAAGCACCGGATCATCGAGCGCCTGCTCACCGACTTCATGGGCTACACGGCTGCCGAGGCGCACGTCTATGCGGACGAGCTCGGGGACACGTTCTCGGACGACATGGTCGAGCGGATCGAGGAGAAGCTCGGCCACCCCGAGCGCTGCCCGCACGGCTGGCCGGTCGACCCGGATTTCGAGCAGGAGGAG
>JBKPOY010000085.1:0-13767 GCA_046733295.1 Actinomycetota bacterium
TGCAGTCTGTGCCGCCGGGCCGCGCTGCTCGCCCCCAGGCGGCGTCCTCGGTCGCCCATATCTACGGATATGGACGCTCCCTGCGTCCTTGCCTGGGAACGAGCATCGCACCCCGGCGACGAGCGGTATTCCGCCAAACCCTCCTAGCGTTTGGCCGGCTGCTGCTCCGGCTCGATCCAGGCGGCGCCCGCGGCCGGCGTGACGATGCTCTCGTGGCCGTCTTCCCAGCGCACGCGGAAGCACGGCGGCTGTTCTCGGAGCACCTCCTCGATCACGCCGCGGTGCGCCGGCTGGCCTGCCCGCTCCGACTCGAAGACGATGCCGTCGCCTTTGTGAGCGTCCATCTGCTTGCCTCCTCTGAGCCCTGTCGCGTCGGTCCTGTTTTACCGCGTTTCGGGGTGGGTTGGAGCGCGCGTCCCTGGGTAGGACCGAACTGCACCTCGCCCACCGACCCGATTGGAGGGAGACCGATGCCGGCGAAGCCGATTCCCGAGGGCTACCACACCCTCAACGCGCACATTGCGGTCGACCACGCGGAGCAGGCGATCGAGTTCTACAAGCGCGCCTTCGGCGCCAAGGAGCGAGATCGCATCCCCGGCCCCGGCGGGAAGATCGCTCACGTCGAGCTCGAGATCGGCGACTCGATCCTGATGTTCGGCGACCCGATGCCGCAATCGCAGTTCACGCCGCCGAAGGAGCTCGGAGGCATCAGCGGCGGCCTGTACGTCTACGTCGACGACGTCGACGAGGTCGTGCAGCAGGTGGTCGACGCGGGCGGCACGATCGCGATGCCGGTCGAGGACATGTTCTGGGGCGACCGCTTCGGCAGCGTCACCGACCCCTTTGGCCACGTCTGGAGCATCGCCACGCGCGTCGAGGAGATTCCGCCCGAGGAGATGGCGGAACGGGCCAAGGCGGCGATGGCCAGCATGAGCTGAGCCGGCGGCCACTCAGCCCCTAACAACGGCGGCGGAGCCCGGTCCTAACGTTCATGGGCGCGGGCTTCGCCTCGGTTTACGACGAGGACGGCGTCGGCGTCACCTCCGCCGAGCTGAACGGCTTCACCGTGTCGGAGCTTCGCTTCCCGCGCGCGTACGCTCAGCCGCCGTTCGACCCCGAGCTGCCGTACGTCGCCGTCGTGCTCGAGGGGGCGCTCGTGAAGTCGTTTCCGCGGCGCACGATCGAGCTCACCGCGACGTCTGCGCTGACGATGCCGCAGGGAGCGACCCACGGCGCGCGGTTCGGCTCCGACGGCGCGCGGGTCCTCGTCGTTCGGCCGCAACGGGCATCCGGGCGGTTCCGCCTCGACGACCTCGCCGAGCTGAACGGCCGGGCGGCGAGCTGGCTGGCGTGGCGGATCGCCCGCGAGCTCCGCGCGACCGACGTGGCGGCGCCGCTCGCGGTCGAGGGATGCGCGCTCGAGCTGCTGGCGGCGACGGCGCGGGAGTCAGCGGCCGAACGGCCGCGCTCCAGGCCGCCGGCGTGGCTGCGCGAGGCGGAAGAGCTGCTACGGGGGCGCCTCGACACGCACGTCGGCCTCGGCGAGCTGGCGGAGGCGGTCGGCGTTCGTCCCGCGCATCTCGCTCGCACGTTCCGCACCCATTTCGGCCTCTCGGTAGGCGAGTACGGCCGGCGGCTGCGACTCGCAGGGGCCGCGGCGGAGCTCGCCCGCACCGACCTCCCCCTGGCGACGATCGCCGCCGAGGCAGGCTTCGCCGATCAGAGCCATTTCACGCGGGCGTTCAAGCAGCACATCGGCACGACGCCGGCGAGGTACCGCGAGCAGACGTTCCAAGACGGGTAACGCGCGTTCAAGACGGCGGCGCGGCCGCGGCCGAGACTGCGACCGAACCCAAAGGAGGAACCGATGCACGTGCGTACAGCGCTCGCGCTTGTCAGCCTTGCCGGCCTGCTCGCGATCCCGGTCGCGGCGGGACAGCCCTCGAACCCGGTCGTCGAGTCCGCCAGCGGCGGCGTCCACTGGACGATCCCGCTGCCGAACGTCTTCGGCATCGAGGTCGTCAACCAGCCGCTTGCGTTCAATGCCCGCGAGTACGCCGACGGTAGCGTCAGCGGCGAGTTCGAGTATCACCAGCTCGCGGGCGGCCAGTCGTTCGACTTCAACGTCGACGTGACGTGCATGAACGTGTTCGGCAACCGCGCGAAGATCGGCGGCGTCATCAAGGTGAGCAACGACCCGACCCTGCCGCCGGGCTCGTTCGCCTGGTTTCAGGTCTTCGACAACGGCGAGGGCGCAAGCTCGCCGCCCGATCGGTCGAGCCTCATCGGCTTCGGCGACGAGGCCGCGAACGAGGCCTTCTGCAACAGCCCGAACCTGCCTCGGTTCGGTCCGTGGGATGTCCAGGGAAATGTCCAGGTGCGAGCGAGCTGATCGCCGGTCTCAGCCGCGGAGAGCCCGCGCGACGGCGTCGACGACCATGTCGGCGTGCTCGTCCTGGAAGACGAGCGGCGGCCGGATCTTGAGGACGTTCTCGTTCCTGCCCGTGCGGCCGATGAGAATTCCCTCGTCCCGCAGCTGATTGACGGCCCGGTCCGCGAGCTCGGCCGACTCGAGCTCGACCCCGACCATCAAGCCTCGCCCGCGAACCTCCACGATCGCGGGCGCCGAACCGCCAAGCGCCTCGAGCCCGCGAAGCAACTGAGCCCCGACGCGGCCGGCGTGCTCGACGAGCCGCTCATCCTCGATCACCTCGAGCACGGCCAACGCCGCCTGGGCCGCCACCGGGTTGCCCCCGAACGTGCTGAACACGCGTGTCGTCTCCGCGAGCGACTCGGCGATCTCGCGGCGCGTGATCACGGCGGCGACCGGATAGCCGTTCCCCATCGGCTTCCCGAGCGTGACCACGTCCGGCGTGATCCCGAAGTGCGCGAACGACCACAGGTTGTCGCCGGTGCGGCCGTGGCCCGCCTGTATCTCGTCGGCCACAAACAGGCCGCCCGCGGCGTGCGTCTCCCGCACGAGGGCCGCCACCTCCTCCCGCGAGGGGATCCGCACGCCGTCGCTCGTGAAGGCGCTGTCGACGAACGTCGCCGCGAGCCGGACGCCGCGCTCATCCAGGCGCGCGACCGCGGCTCGCATCTCCGCCTCGGCGGAGATGCCGTCGCCGGGCGGGGGAATCGTCGCGACGTTCGCGGGCGCGTAACCGGTGGGCCACTCCTCCGGCGACAGGTCCGCGATCGTCGTCGTGACGCCGTGGTAGGCGTGCTCGGTGACGATCGCGCCCCGCCCGCCCGTCGCTGCGAGCGCGAACCGCCACGCGAGCTCGTTCGCCTCGCTGCCGGAGTTGACGAGCATCACCGTGTCGAGACCGGAGTCCGTCGGCATGGACGCGGTCAGGCGCTCCGCGAGCTCGATCAGCGGCTCGTAGAGGTACCGCGCATGCGTGTTCAGCAGCCGCGTCTGCCGGACGACAGCCTCGGTCACGCGCGGGTGGCAATGGCCGACGACGGGGACGTTGTTGTAGGCGTCGAGCAGCCGTCTCGCCTCGGCGTCGAAGAGCCAGACGCCTTCGCCCCGGACGACGTGCACGGGCTCGCGGTAGGTGAGGTCGGTCAGCGCCGGCCCGAGCACCTCGCCGCGGCGCCGCACCAGCTCGCGCGAGGGCGCAGGCGGTGGCGTCCCGCCGAGCGCGCGCGTGACCTCGTCCGCACCGACGGCGTCGAACAGCTCGAGCAGCTGACAGGACTCGTCGTCCCAGGCCTGGATGTAAGCGGCGTTCTCGGGGTAGCGTGAGACGCGCCAGGCGCTGATCGTGACGACCGCTGCCAGGCGCGCGGCGACGAGGTCGCCGAGGAGGTCGAGCTCCAGCGGCTCGAGGGGCAGGCGTGACTGAAAGCCGTCGGTTGCGATCCGCGCTACGCGGAAGGCGTCGTCGCCCGAGCGGCCGCGCAGCAGCGACGAGACGCCGATCGCGAAGTCCCCGACGATCGAGCTGAAGCCGATGTCGCCGAAGTCGACGATCGCGGCGATCCGGCCCCGCTCGTCGACGAGGACGTTGTCGCGGTTGAGATCCCCGTGCACGACCTGCGCGCGGAGTGCCGGCCAGCGTGGCGCCACGCGCTCGTCGTAGCGGTCGAGGACGTGCTCGACCAGCCGGCGCCGCGGCGCATCCGCGATCGCCGAGAGGTGGGGGCGCAGGTCGGCCGCGTGAGCGAGATCCCAGAGGAGCTTCCGGCTGCCGGCCGCCGGATGGAAGAAGCCGCGCAACGCGAGCGTCAGCCGCCCGTGCGTCGCGCCGAAATCGAAGAGGGCCCGGTCGTCGAGGTCGGGCCCGGCCTCGAGCCCGTGCAGGCGCTCGAAGAGGCGGACGAAGTGCGGGCCGTCCGGCCCAGCGAAGATTGGGCGGTACTCGCCGCTCGGCGACGCCCGCGGCCGCGCGACGGGCAGCTCAGGATCGACCTGCGCGACGTGCAGGATCGCCTCCGTCTCGAGGTCGAGCACCGAGGGGTCCTCGCCGAGGTTCGAGATCTTGAGCACGCCACCCGGGCCACCGTCGTCGATCAGGAAGGTCTGGTCGCGCTCGCTGCCGAGATCGCGCGCCTCGCCGTGGAGGCCGAAGAGCTCCGCCGCGATCGCCGCGACTTGGTCGGTCGAGAAGCGGGGCGGCGGTGCTTCGAGCACGCTCACGCGCTGGTCTCCTCGCCGTAGAGGTCGATCCCATGCGGTTCCTGGATCGTGTTGCCGCCGTCGACAACGAACGGCTGACCGGTCACGTAGCTGGCGCCCTCGGAGGCGAGGAAGGCGATCAGCGTCGCCACCTCGTCCGGCGTCCCGGGCCGCCCGATCGGCGTGTGGTAGCCGGCCGCGAGCTCGTCCGGCTCAAGTGAGGCGGTCGCGATCCAACCGGGCGCGATCGAGTTCGCCGTGATCCCGAGCCGGCCGTACTCGAGCGCGATCGTCCGCATCATCCCGTCCATCGCAGCCTTGGCGGTCGCGTACGCGGTCGAGCCGGGCGCGGTGACGAGCGGCCCGGTGACGGACGAGACGAAGACGATCCGCCCGTACCGGCGTTCAACCATCGACGGCAGAACAGCCTGCGTCGTGTGGAACGCGGTCTTGAGCGTGATCTCGAGCTCGCGCTGCAAGGCGTCCGGTTCGAGGTCGCCGAAGCGCGCGCTCACGGCCTCGGTTCCGGTCTGGATCATGCCGGCGGCGTTGACGAGGCTGTCGAGCGGCCCGACGGCCTCCTGTGCTGCGGCGACGAGCTCGAACGCCTGAGCGCGGTCGGTCAGGTCGGCGACGTGGGCGGACACGTTGGCACCCTCGTCGCGCAACTCGGCGGCGCGCTCGTCGATCCGGTCAGTGGTCGACGTGATCGCGACGCTTGCTCCAAGTCGTCCAAGCAGCCGCGCGGCGGCGAAGCCGATTCCTGCCGCGCTCCCACAGCCGGTGACCAGCGCGTTCCGCGCGCCGAAGTCGAATGGGTTGTTGGGCACTCGGCGGGAGCGTACGAGAATGCGGGCGTACGGCCAGGAACCGCTACGCGCGCCCGCTCGCCGCGGGCAACGTCCACCAACGACGTCGCCCCGCATTCAACAAGCCCAATTTCGATCATTGAACGGCTGGGTGTTCCGCGCGGGGCGATTTGCGAACGGTTGCCACCGGTTGCAACACGGGGCTCCATAAAGGCTCCATACTTTGTTGCCAATCCTGGCGACGACACTTTCGTCATGATCGATTTCAGGCGCCGTTCGTCCACCTCCACGTCCACTCCGAGTACTCGATCCTCGACGGGGCGTGCCGCATTCCGGCGCTCGCGCAGCGCGCTGCCGAGCTCGAGATGCCGGCCGTCAGCCTCACTGACCACGACAGCCTCGCCGGCGCCCTCTCCTGATCGGGTGCGGCGCCGATTTCCCTCGCGTGAGCGATCCGGCTCCCTCGCGTTAGCTATCCGCGACCTCGTTCGGCTTACCGATCGTTGACTGTCCGGTCGGGCGCGCCGCAGTTTCGCCCGCCGGATAAAACGCCGCCAACTGAGTAGGAGGATCCGCCGCCATGCAGAGTGCCGCCACGCGCGGTTTCACCGTCGTCACCGTCGTCACGTTGATCTTCGCGCCGGTGTGGAAGGGAAACCACTGGGTCAACGTCCTGACCGGCAAGACGACTGAGACGAAGGTCGTGAAGTGCGAGCCGAACGATCCGTGCCCGGCACGGAAGCACGTCACGCAGAAGGTCGTCCTCCCGCACCCGTAGGTGTCTTCGTATCTCCTGCTCGCGTTCGCGCTCTTTCTGGTCGCGTTCGATTTTCAGAACCTTCTCTCCTGGAGGGGAGGGAGGATGATCAAACCCGGTCGTGAGAAGTCGCAGGACTTCACGATCGTGGTGCCGGTATTCGGGGACCCGCGCTACTTCGATCCGGAGCGGCTTCTTCGTTATCGGCACAAGGTGCTCGTCGCGATGGAGATCAGCGCGCCGTCGATGGCGGAGTTCGCCGACGAGCTCGAGGCGGAGGGGTGGAAGGTCGAGCGGCTGGTCGTTGAGGATCCGAACCCCGCATCGCTTGTGGCGGGGGCGCTACCGGCTGTTGCCACGACTTACACGTTCCGCCTTGACGCGGACACTGCCATCGGCGATGACGTCGCAGCCGCAGTCGCGGCGGCAGATCTTGCCGGAGCGGACCTGTGCTCGATCAAGTGCGCCGTCGAGAACCGCGCGAACGTCGTCACGAAGCTGCAAGCGCTCGAGTACCGGATGGCGATGCTCAGCCGCCACTTCCGTCCGTGGCTGACGTCGGGCGCGTGCTTCCTCGCTCGCACGGATGCGCTGCGGCAAATCATGGGCCGCCACTCGAACTGGACGCCGGGCGAGGACATCGAAACCGGACGGACGGCGCTGGCTCTCCGCATGCGTATCCGTCACCTGGACATGGTTGTTCACACCGAGGCGCCGGACACCTGGCGGGCACTGTTTCGGCAGCGGGGCCTCTGGTGGGCAGGCTCGTTCCGCCACTGGTGGATCAACGCCGACCGGAACTTGCTCCACCTGCCGGTGATGACGAGTTACTACCTGATCGCGATCTGGGCGTCGTGGTACTTCAAGTGGTGGACGATGCTGAGCCCAGCGGCCCTGTTGTCGAGCCTGCCCCTCGTCTACTGCGCCTACCTGTTCGCGACAGTGACGTCGAACCTCCAGGTCGTCTCACCGTGGATGGTCGTCTTCCCGTTTTATGCGCTCGCGCAAGTCGTTGTGATGCCGCCGTTCGGCGCGCTGAAGTACTTCGAGGTTGCGAGGGCGCGGAGGCGCGTCGGGCGCTATCAGTTCGGGTATCGCCGCCGCGAAGCTCTCCGGGTCATCCGGCGCGTGATGACGTACCCGACGGGGCGGCCCTAGGGGTTTCGCCGGGCCAGGTGCGGTCCTGAGCCGGCGCTAAGGTTGATCGCCGTGCCCGAGGCGCCGTTCGTCCACCTTCACGTCCACTCCGAGTACTCGATCCTCGACGGCGCGTGCCGCATCCCAGCGCTCGCGCAGCGCGCCGCCGAGCTTGGAATGCCGGCCGTCTCGCTCACCGACCACGGCAGCCTCGCCGGCGCCGTCGAGCTCTACCGCGAGGCGACGAAACAGGGCGTCAAGCCGCTGATCGGCTGCGAGGTCTACGTGGCCGACGACCGCCGCGCGCAGCAGAAGGGCTACGCACACCTCACGCTGCTCGCCGAGAACAACGCCGGCTACTCGAATCTGATCAAGCTCGCCTCGGCGGGCTACCTCGAGGGCTACTACTACAAGCCTCGCGTCGACTGGGACCTGCTCGAAACCCACTCCGATGGGGTGGTCGCACTTTCCGGTTGCCTCTCGGGACGCGTCGCCAAGGCGATGGAGGAGAACCGGCCGAACGACGCGGCGGCCGACCTCGACCGACTCGCGCAGATCTTCGGACGCGACTCGACCTACGTCGAGATCCAAAACGCCGGGCTCGACATCCAGCAGCGGATCAACCCGCAGCTGAAGGAGCTGGCGGCCACGGCGCAGCTGCCGCTCGTCGCCACCGGCGACGTCCACTACCTGCTTCATTCGGACGCGCGCGCGCACGAGGCGCTGCTCTGCATCCAGTCGGGCGACTCGCTCAAGAACCCGAATCACTGGAAGTTCGACACCGACCAGTTCTACTTCAAGACGCCGGCCGAGATGGCGGCCGACTTCGCGGAGTACCCGGAGGCGGTGGCGCGCACGCTCGAGATCGCCGAGCGCTGCAGCGTCGAGCTCGCGCTCGGCGGGATCCTGCTGCCGAGGTTCCCGGTGCCGGATGGGCGAGACGCCTTCGACTACCTCGTCGAGCTGTGCGAGAAAGGCCTGCAAAAGCGCTACGAATCGGCGAACCCGGAGCTGACCGAGCGGCTCCGCTTCGAGCTGAAGACGATCAAGGAGATGGGCTTCGCCGACTACTTCCTGATCGTCTGGGACTTCATCGCCTTCGCGAAGAAGAACGGGATCCAGGTCGGGCCCGGACGCGGCTCGGCGGCGGGCTCGCTCGTCGCCTACTGCCTCGAGATCACCGATATCGACCCGATCAAGTACGACCTGCTCTTCGAGCGTTTTCTCAACCCGGGCCGCAAGTCGATGCCGGACATCGACATTGACTTCTCCGTCGCCGGCCGCGACCGCGTCATCAACTACGTGGCCGAGAAGTACGGCCGCGACCGCGTCGCTCAGATCATCACCTTCGGGACGATGATGGCCCGCGCGGCCGTCCGCGACGCGGGGCGCGTGCTCGAGATCCCCTACGGGACGGTCGACAAGATCGCGAAGCTGATCCCGGAGGGCCCGAAGGTCTACCTCGACGACTGCCTGAAGCCGAGCGCGGAGCTGAAGCAGGCCTACGAGGCCGACCCACTCGTTAAGGAGATCGTCGACCTGGCGAAGCCACTCGAGGGGCTCGTGCGGCAGGACTCGATCCACGCCGCCGGCGTCGTCATCTCCGACCGGCCGCTGACCGACGTGGTGCCCCTGCAGCAGAAGGGCTCCGACCAGGAGGTCGTGACCCAGTTCAAGATGGGCGACGTCGAGGCGCTCGGCCTCCTGAAGATGGACTTCCTCGGCCTCCGCAACCTCGACGTGATCGACAAGGCGCTCGACCTGATCGGCACCGTCGACATCGGCTCGATTCCCCTCGACGACCGCAAGACCTACGAGATGCTCGCGCGCGGGGAGGCGGCCGGCGTCTTCCAGTTCGAGTCGTCGGGCATGCGCGAGGCGCTGCGGCAGGTGAAGCCGACGGAGTTCGAGGACCTGATCGCGCTGGTCGCGCTCTACCGGCCGGGGCCGATGTCGTACATCCCGGTCTACGCGCGCCGCAAGGCCGGCACCGAGCAGGTCGCGTACTCCGACCCGCGGCTCGAGCCGATCACCGGCTCCACCTACGGGATCTGCATCTACCAGGAGCAGTACATGGAGATCGCCAAGCAGCTCGCCGGCTTCACCCCGGCCGAGGCGGACGATCTCCGCAAGGCGATCGGCAAGAAGATCCACGAGCTGATGGCGTCCCTGAAGGACAAGTTCCTGGAGGGGGCGGCGGCGCAGTCGGTGACGCCGGCGGTCGCGAACCAGCTCTGGAAGGACATGGAGCAGGCGCAGGACTATTCGTTCAACAAGTCGCATGCGGCCTGCTATGCACTGATCGCGTACCGGACCGCGTGGCTGCGCGCGAACCACCCGCGCGAGTACATGGCGGCACTGATCTCGTCGGTAATGAACACGAAGGACCGGGTGCCGTTCTACGTCGCCGCCTGCGCGGAGATGGGGATCGAGGTGCTGCCGCCGGACGTCAACTACTCGGCCTGCGACTTCGCGGTCGTCGAGGGGAAGATCCGCTTCGGGCTGAACGCGGTCAAGAACGTCGGCGACCCAGCCGCGCGCGCCATCATCGCGGCGCGCGAGGAGGGGGGACCGTTCGAGTCGATCTGGGACTTCACCGAGCGCGTCGACCCCTCGGCCGCGAACAAGCGGGCGCTCGAGTCGCTCGTCAGGTGCGGCGCGCTCGACTCGACCGGCGCGACGCGGCGCGGGATGTCCGAGTGCATCGAGCAGGCTTTGTCGTGGGGTGGCCGGACGCAGGCCGACAAGATCGCGGGCCAGGGCTCAATCTTCGATCTCGGCGATACCGGCGCGGAGGCGAGTGCGCCCAAGCACCACCCCGAGGTGCCGACGCACGAGTTCGAGAAGAACGAGCTGCTCCGGCTCGAGAAGGAGACGCTCGGCCTCTACGTCTCCGAGCACCCGCTGACGGCCGTGCGCGACCAGCTGCGCCGCAAGACCGACGCGGCGCTCGCGGACCTCGAGCGACGGCGCGACGGCGAGATCGTGACCGTCGGCGGGATCGTCTCGAACGTCAAGCAGGTGACGACGAAGAAGGGCGAGCCGATGGTCTTCGTCCGGCTCGACGACGTGATCGGCTCGGCGGAGTGCGTCGTCTTCAACTCGGTCTACGCCTCGTCGCACCAGCTGCTCGTGCCGGACGCGATCCTCGTCGTCAAGGCGCGGATCGACCACAAGGAGGGCGAGACGAAGCTGATCGCGCTCGAGGTCTCGACCTTCGAGGCGACTCCGGAGCGAAAGGACGTGCTGCTGCGGATCGATGCGACGCGCGCGCGGGCCGGGCTCGTGCGCGAGCTGGCGGCCCTGGTCAAGGAGTACCCGGGGGAGGCGCCCGTGCGGGTGGCTCTGGAGACGACCGTCGGGCCGAAGATGCTCGAGCTCGGGACCGAGTATCGGGTGCAGCCCGTGCCCGACTTCTTCGCCGAGGCGAAGGCCTTGCTCGGCGAGGCCGCAGTCGCGTAGCGTCGCTCCATGGCCGACGATCCGCGCGCCGTCCTCGAGCGGCTGCTGGACGCGCTCAACGCTCACGACCTCGACTCGCTCGTCGCCTGCTTCGACGAGGGCTACCGCAGCGAGCAGCCTGCGCACCCTGAGCGCGCGTTCGTTGGGCGCGACCAGGTGCGCAAGAACTGGGGCGCGCCGCTCGAGCAGATCCCGAACCTCCGCGCAGAGCTCGTCGCGTCGGCGGTCGACGGCGAGGCGGTCTGGGCGGAGATGCGCTGGACGGGCACGAAGGCCGACGGCGCGCCGCTCGACGAGCGCGGCGTCACGATCCTCGGCATCCGCGACGGCAGGATCGCCTCGGGACGGCTGTACATGGAGGAGGTCGAGCAAGAGGGTGCGGGGATCGACGAAACGGTCGATCGGATGACCGGCGTGCGCCGCGGCTAGCCCGCGAGTCCCTTGGCCCGCAGCTCCTCGACCGCCTGCTCCGATTTCTCCAGGCCGTCGAGCCCCATCCCGCGCAGGATCTCCGGCGTCTTCGTGAACTGGATGTCGCGGTAGTCGACGACCTGCACCTGATTGCCCCAGGGGTCGAGGAAGTCGAGGCCGCGGCCGGGTTGGATCTCCACGCCGGCGTGTTCGAGCGCTTCCCGGGTCGCCTGCTTGTCGTCGACGACCAGTCCGAAGTGCCGGTGGCGGTCGGGTGGCTGCGTCCGTCCCTCGGCGAGCGCGATGAACTGGTCGCCCATGTCGATGAACGCCATCCGGGAGGAGCGGCCGCGCAGCTCGAAATCGAAGATCCGGCCGTAGAAGTCGAGCGCTTCGTCGATGCTGTCGACCTCGAGCGCGATGTGGTTGATCCCGACGAGGCGAGGCACAGCACCAGCGTAGTCGGCGTGTTCGAGGCTGCGTCGGGACGCCGGCGTGGCACAGTCACGCGGTGGCGGCGATCCGCCTTTACGAGACCGTCCTCTACGCCAGCGACGTGCCGGCGGCGGCGAGGTTCTACTCCGACGTCCTCGGCTTGCGGCTCGTGGACGGCCCAGACGAGCTGGCGGCGGCGTTCAGGCTCGACGACGGCGGGGTGCTGCTCGTGTTCAACCCGGAGCGCTCAACGCTGCCGGGACGGCCGGTGCCGTCGCACGGCGCGACCGGAGCGGGGCACGTCGCGTTCTCGGTGCCTGGGCTCGCGGAGTGGGTGGTGCGCTTCGTCCGCGCCGGCGTCGAGATCGAGCTGGACAAGGAGTGGCCGCAGGGCGGCCGGTCGGTCTACGTGCGCGATCCGGCGGGCAACTCGGTCGAGCTCGTCGAAGGCGACATCTGGCCGACCTGACGCCGCCGACGGCTCGGACCCGTCACCGTCCGGCAGGCGTAGTCTCGAAGCGTCGTCGAGAGGAGGTGGTGTTGTGTACGCGCGGGTGGCGTTCTTCGAGGATCACGACCCCGCCCAGATGGACGAGCTGATCCGGCGGCTGGACGAGCGTTCGAAGCACGACCGTGAGGTGCTGCCGGACGCGCGGGCGTTCCTCGTCCTGTTCGACCGCGAGGCGGGGAAGAGCGTCGGGATCACGTTCTTCGACACGGAGGAGGCGATCGAGGCCTCGGAGCCGCTGTTCGCCAACTTTCCCAAGGACTACCCGGACTCGCTCAAGGGGCGGCGCTCGGCGCTCGAGGTCTACGAGGTCGGCGTCGTCGACCGGGCCGAGGAGATCGCGGTCAGCTGAGCGAGGTCTACCTTCGCGAGCTGGAGGTCGAGGACGCCGAGGCGCTGCTCGACGTGCTCGTCCGCGACCGCGCGTTCCTGGATCCGTGGGAGCCGACGCGGCCGGACACGTTCTTCACGCTCGAGGTGCAGCGGCGCGGGCTCGGAAATCTTCGCGCGGCCGAGGATCTCGTCGACTTCGGCATCTTCCGCGTGGACGACCACGAGCTGGTCGGTCGGCTGCAGCTGACCGGGATCACGCTCGGCCCGTTCCTGAACGCGCACGTCGGCTACTTCGTCTCCGAGCGGCACAACGGCAAGGGCTATGCGACGGCTGCGCTCCGGCAGGCGGTCGACGCGGCATTCGGCCCGCTCGAGCTGCATCGAGTGCAGGCGGCCGCGATTCCGCGCAACGTGCCCTCGATCCGCGTCTTGGAGAAGGCCGGCTTCCGCGAGGAAGGGCTCGCGCTGCGGTATCTCCAGATCAACGGCGCCTGGGAGGACCACCGGCTCTACGCGGTCACGGCTGAGGAGTGGCCGCGGGACACCGAGGCCTAGCGGCGGGCCGTGCCGTGCGCCGGCCCAGCGCAGCCCCACCCAAGGGTGGGGCTCAAGCTTGCCCGCCTCCCTCGCGGTCGACGCTATCGCCCCACGGCGCACGAACCCGCAACGCGTTCGCGCCGATTTCGCGCTTTTTCGCCCCCAAACGCCCTGCTCCCAGGAACTTCGCCACTCCGGGCGGTGTATGACGGGCGGTGGTGGACCGACCACTGGACGAGACGGAGCTGATTCAGAGGACCAAGCGGGGCGACACCGCTGCCTACGAGGCACTCGTGCAGGCCTATCAGGGAATCGCATTCAGGACGGCATACGTGATCACCGCCTCGGCGGCCGATGCGGAGGAGGCCGCCCAGGACGGGTTCGTGAAGGCCTTTCGCGCGATCGGGCGTTTTCGCCTGGGCGAGCCGTTCCGTCCCTGGCTGCTGCGGATCGTCGCGAACGAGGCGCGGAACCGGCGCCGCTCGGCCGGACGGCGCGCGCACCTCGCGCTGCGCGCCGCCGAGGAGCAAGGCTCGGGGGACGCGGTCCCGTCCCCCGAGGACTCCCTGCTCTCAGGCGAGAGCTCCGCCGAGCTGCTCGCGGCCGTCAACGCCCTCCCGGAGGAACACAGGGCCGTGATCGCCTACCGCTACTTCCTCGACCTCTCCGAGCAGGAGACCGCCGCGGCGATGGGAGTCCGGCGCGGCACAGTCAAGTCGCGCCTCGCGCGCGCGCTCGCGCGCCTGCGTGA
>JBKPOY010000086.1:0-18061 GCA_046733295.1 Actinomycetota bacterium
CGAGCAGGACGTCCGCCAGCAGGCTCGCGCCCTGACAGGGTTCCGCAACGACTGGAGCCGGTCCAAGGGGCCTGTCCGGTTCCGTTACGACCCGAAGTACCACGACGCAGGCGCGAAACGGATCTTCGGCAAGCGCGGGCACTTCACCTGGCGCGACTCGTGCCGGCTCTGCCTCCGGCATCCCGCGCACCCGACCTTCTTCGTCACGAAGCTCTGGAGCTACTTCATCCCGACGAAGCCGAGCCGGGCGACGCGTCACGGTCTCGAGCACCTGTACCTGCGGTCGCGCTACTCGGTGCGCCCGGTGGTCGAGGCGATCCTCCGCCACCCGGCCCTCTACACCGGCCCGCGCATGACGAAGCCGCCGGCGGTGTTGACCGCCGGGACGCTGCGGGCCCTCGGCCGCGGAATCGACACGACGGCGTGGACGTGGCTGGGTGCGCTCTCGGGCCAGCAGCTCTTCTACCCGCCGAACGTCGCGGGCTGGGACGACGAGCGGTGGCTCGACACCGCGACCTTCCGCGCGCGCTGGCTGACGGCGGGCTACGCGCTCCGCCCGTACAACATCTCGACGAAGACCCAGCGGCCTCGCGACGCCGACGCGCTGGTCGCGGCGGCGCACGAGTTCCTCGGGCGGCCGACCCTGACGCGTGCGACCCACGAGGCGCTGAGGCATTTCGCGGCGGCTGCTCTCCGGGATGCCGACGCGAGCTGGAAGCGCGACCAGTACCCGTCGCTGATCGAAAACGCCCTCCGCCACCTGATCGCCGCCTCCCCCGACTACCAGACCTGCTGATGGCCAAGCGCGCCTGCCACTGCGACGAGTTCACGCGCGTGTCGGTGATGCGGCGGGCCGCCGCAGAGGCCGGCCGGGGGCTGCCCGCGATCGAGCCGGGGATGCCACTCCCGGCGGGAACCGGCCTCGACCGGCGTGCCTTTCTCACCCGCTCGGCCGGCGTCGCCCTCGCCGTGTACGGGGCGTCGAAGCTCGGCCTCCGCGCGCTCGACGAGGGCATCGCAGAGGCCGCCGCAGCCCCGAGCCGACCCGTGCTTCTCTCCGTCTTCCTCCCCGGCGGCGCCGACTCGCTCGCGGCCCTGTACCCCGCGGGCGATCCGCAGTACCGGAAACTCCGGCCGCGGCTCGCGCTGGCCGACTCGGCCGGCCCGGGGTTCACTCAGGACGACCGCCTCCACTGGCATCCGTCGCTCACCCCGCTGGCGACGCTGCACCGCGAGGGAAAGGTCGCGGTCGCACCCGCGATCGGTTACACGTATCCGGACCAGTCCCACTTCACGTCGCGCCACTTCTGGGAGGTCGGCGCGACCGACGCGAACCTGCGAACGGGTTGGCTGGGGCGCTACCTGGACATCGCAGGATCCGCGGACAACCCGCTCCAGGGGCTCTCGCTCGACGACACCCTGCAGCCGCCGATGGCGTCGGCGAAGGTGCCCGTCGCCGCGCTCGCGAGCGCCGACGACTACTCGTTCTGGGCGCCGGGCGTCTGGGGCGAGGTCGAGGGGCGGATGCTGAACGCGATCGGCTCGCTCGGGAACACCGGCCGCGGCGATGCGAATCTCCGCAAGGCCGCGGACGTTGCGTCGCAGGCCGACCGCCTCCGCCGCCAGCTCGTGCCGTTCGCCTCGCTCGGCGAGCAGCCCAACTTCGGCAGCTCGGTGGCCTACCCGAACGAGGACTTCGCGAAGCGCCTCGCGGGCCTCGCCGCGATGATGGCGGCCGGCTTGCCGCTCCGCTGTGTCGCGCTGAACGCACCGGGCGAGTACGACACGCACTCCAACCAGCCGGACGACCTGGCGCAGGGGCTCAAGATGACGGCGGACAGCCTGCTCGCCTTCCAGCGCGACCTCGAAGCGCGTGGGCTGGCGGACCGCGTCGTCACGCTCGTCTGGTCCGAGTTCGGCCGCCGCGCCGAGGAGAACGGCTCCTCCGGAACGGATCACGGCGCCGGCGGCGCAGCATTTCTGATCGGATCGCGGGTGCGCGGCCAGCTGATCGGCGAGTTCCCGGGCCTCGGCCCCGGCGGGCTCGACGGCGACGGCAATCTGCGCGCCACGTCCGACTTCCGCGGCGTCTATTCGGCGCTGCTCGAGCAGTGGCTCGGCGTCGACGCCGAGCAGGTGATCCCGAACGCGCGATCCTTCGCCCGGCCGGCGCTGATCTCGTGACGAAGCTCGTCCTCGTCGGCGCAGCAATCGCGGGGCTCCTGGCTCCTACGGCCGCAGCGCCGGCCAGACTCGGCGTCACCGCGAAGGAGTTCCGCTTTAGCCTCTCCCGGACGGCGCTGAGGCAGGGGCCGGCGATCATCGAGCTCGCGAACTTCGGCGAGGACGTCCACGACTTCCGCCTCCGCCGCGTCGGCGGTTGGAAAACGTACGGCGTCGCCCAGACCAAGCCCGGCGAGCGACGAGAGCTCGACCTCCGCTTGCGTCCGGGCGTCTACCGCCTCTGGTGCTCCGTCGCCGACCACCGGGCGCGAGGCATGTACGCGCGCTTCCGCGTCCGCTGACATCCCGTCGACGCGTATCCCGGTGCGCTCTGGGCTGCGCCACCGCCACAATGACGGCATGCGCGCGCCCGTCACCGTCGCTTGCATCCAGGCCGAGCCCGTCATCCTCGACCGCGACGCGACGATCGAGAAGCTCGCTTCACTCGCTGCCGAAGCGACCCGCAACGGCGCCGGGCTGATCGTCTTTCCGGAGGCGTTCATCCCGGCCTACCCCTCCTCGGTGTGGGCGCGCGCGCTCGCCGGCTGGGCTGAGCCGGGTGCCAAGGAGGCGTTCGCGCTTCTCGCGCGGGAGTCGCTGGAGGTGCCCGGTGAGGCGGCGACCCGCCTCGGCGAGATCGCCCGCGAGCACGAGGCCTGGCTGGTCACCGGCGTCACCGAGCGGGACCCGGAGCGGCCGGGGACGCTCTACAACTCGCTGCTCTACCACGCTCCGGACGGCTCGCTGGCGCTGAAGCACCGCAAGCTCGTCCCCACCAACCACGAGCGCCTCGTCTGGGGCCAGGGCGACGGCGGCGGGCTCCGCGCCATCGACACCGACGTCGGTCGCATCGGCGGCCTGATCTGCTGGGAGAACTACATGCCGCTGGCACGGTTCTCCCTGTACGAGTCGGGCGTCGAGATCTACGTCGCCTCGACGGCCGACGACGCCGACGCCTGGCAGGCGACGCTCGTCCACATCGCGCGCGAGTCGCGTGCCTTCGTCGTCAGCCCGTCGCACTTTCAGCGCGCGGCCTCGTATCCGCCCGACTTCCCGCTGAAGCACATGCTGGACGGAACGGACATCGTCGGCCGTGGCGGCAGCGCCGTCCTCGCGCCTGACGGCTCCTACTTGGCCGGCCCGGCCTACGGCGACGAGGCGATCCTCTACGCAGACCTCGACCCGGCACGCCTCGACGAGGAGCGCCAGCGCTTCGACCCTGCGGGCCACTACCACCGGCCCGACGTGCTCGGCCTGCGCGTTTCGACCCTCCCGACCGGGGAACAAACTTCGTAGTACGAAGGTTCTTCTCGTAGCACCGGCGCTGTTTAACTACCCGGCGTCGGGCTAGGAGGTCGCTGGGTTGGAGCTCGGGAAGCTGATCGCGCGCTGGCCGGTTCTCCGCCAGGTCGCCGAAGGTGACCCGCTCGGCCTCGGGAAGGCCGTCCGCTCCGAGCGGACGCAGCGCCTGAAGCCTCGGACCGCGGATGCAGAACAGGTCGTCAAGTCGATCTGCCCCTACTGCGCGGTCGGGTGCGGGCAGCTCGTCTACATCCGGAAGGGTCAGGTCGACCAGATCGAAGGCGACCCCGACAGCCCGATCTCGAGGGGTCGGCTCTGCCCCAAGGGCGCGGCCTCGAAGAGCCTCGTCACCTCCCCGAGGCGGCTGGACAAGGTCAAGTACCGCCGGCCGTACGCCACCGAATGGGAAGAGCTCGAGCTCGACGAGGCGATGGACATGATCGCCGACCGTGTCTTCGAGACACGCCGTTCTACCTGGGAAACCTCGGACGGCAAGGGAAACCGGCTCGCCCGAACCATGGGGATCGCGACGCTCGGCGGCGCCACTCTCGACAACGAGGAGAACTACCTGATCAAGAAGCTGTGCATGGGTCTCGGAATCGTCCAGGTCGAGAACCAGGCCCGCATATGACACAGCTCCACGGTCCCCGGTCTGGGGACCTCGTTCGGACGAGGCGGCGCCACGGGCTTCCAGCAAGACCTGGCGAACTCGGACTGCATCCTGATCATGGGCTCGAACATGGCCGAGAACCACCCGGTCGGGTTCCAGTGGGTGATGGAGGCCCGGCGAACGGGCGCCAAGGTCATCCACGTCGACCCGCGTTTCACGCGCACCAGTGCGATGGCGACCGGGTTCGTGAGGATCCGCGCCGGCTCGGACATCGCCTTCCTCGGCGGGATCGTCAACTACATCCTCGAGCACGAGCGGTGGTTCGACGAGTACGTCAAGCACTACACGAACGCGCCGGTGATCATCGACGAGCGCTTTCGCGACACCGAGGATCTCGACGGTCTCTTCTCGGGCTTCGACCCGGACATCCGCGTCTACGACACGTCCACCTGGCACTACGCCGGGATGCAGATCCAGGAGACCGCAGGTGAACGGGCAAAAGGCGGCACGAAGGGGGAGCAGTCGGGGCACGGCGCACAGTCGGGCTCGTTCGAGCACGGCGAGCCCCCCGAGGAAGACCCCTCGCTGCAGCACCCCCGTTGCGTCTTCCAGCTGCTGAAGAAGCACTTCAGCCGCTACACGCCGCAGATGGTGGCGCAGATCTGCGGCTGCACCGAGGAGCAGTTCCTCGAGGTCGCCGAGTCGCTCTGTGCGAACTCCGGCCGTGAGCGCACCTCGGCGATCGTCTACTCGGTCGGCTGGACGCAGCACACGGTCGGCGTCCAGTACATCCGGGCCGCGGCGATCATCCAGCTGCTGCTCGGCAACATCGGGCGTCCGGGCGGCGGGATCATCGCCCTCCGCGGTCACGCCTCGATCCAGGGCTCGACCGACATGGCGACGCTGTACAACGTGCTTCCCGGCTACCTCCCGATGCCACACGCCGAGACCGACACCGATCTGTCCGCGCACCTCGAAAATCATTCGGGCTCGACGGGGTGGTGGGGCCACTTCGACGCCTACCTGATCAGCCAGCTGAAGGCGTGGTGGGGCGAGCACGCCACGCAGGAGAACGACTTCTGTTTCGACTACCTGCCGAAGATCAACGGCGACCACTCGACCTACCAGACGGCTTTCGACATGCTCGACGGGAAGGTCAAGGGCTTCTTCCTGCTGGGAGAGAATCCGGGAGTCGGGTCCGCGCACGCGAAGCTGCAGCGACTGGCGCTAGCCGAGCTCGACTGGCTCGTCGTGCGAGATCTATTCGAGATCGAGAGCGCGGCCTTCTGGAAGGACGCGCCGGAGCTCGAGACCGGCGAGCTCGAGACGAAGAAGATCGGCACCGAGGTCTTCCTCATGCCCGCCGCCGCACACGTCGAGAAGGACGGCGCGTTCACGAACACGCAGCGGTTGCTGCAGTGGCACTTCAAGGCGCTCGAGCCGCTGGGCGACCGGCGCTCCGATTTGTGGTTCGTCTACCACCTCGGCCGCAAGGTCCGTGAGCGGCTCGCCGCCTCGAGCGAGGAGCGAGACCGGCCCATGCTCGAGCTGACCTGGGAGTACGCGACCAGCGGGCCGCACGAGGACCCGAGCGCCGATCAGGTGCTCCGCGAGATCAACGGCGTCGGCCCGGACGGAAACGCGCTGGGGACGTACGCCGAGCTGAAGAACGATGGCTCGACCGCAGCCGGCTGCTGGCTCTACTGCGGCTCCTACGCCGACGAGGAGAACAAGCCGGCGCGGAAGGTTCCGGGCTTCGAGCAGAACTGGATCGCCGACGAGTGGGGCTGGGCCTGGCCGCTCAACCGGCGGATCCTCTACAACCGGGCCTCCGCCGACGTGGACGGAGAGCCCTGGTCGGAGCGAAAGCGGCTCGTCTGGTGGGACACGGCGCGGAAGCAGTGGCTCGGCGAGGACAACCCGGACTTCCAGGAGGACAAGCCGCCCACGTTCGTGCCGGCGGACGGCGCCCTGGCCGAGGACGCGATCGCCGGCGACCACCCGTTCATCCTCCAGGCCGACGGGCGAGGGTGGCTGTTCGCCGCCGCCGGGCTGATGGACGGCCCGCTGCCGACCCACTACGAGCCGCACGAGTCGCCCTGCGACAACCCGCTCTACGCCCAACGCGCGAACCCGACCCGCCAGCTGGTCGCGCGCGAACAGAACCCCTACAACCCGCCCGGCGACGAGGCGTACCCGTTTGTCCTCTCCACCTATCGCCTCACCGAGCACCACACGGCCGGCGGAATGAGCCGGAATCTGCCCTACCTGTCCGAGCTCCAGCCCGAGCTCTTCTGCGAGGTCTCGCCGGGCCTGGCGCGGGAGCGGGGGCTCGAGCACGGCGGCTGGGCGACCATCGTCACGGCCAGGACCGCTGTCGAGGCGCGCGTGATGGTCACCGGGCGGCTGAAACCGCTCGAAGTCGGCGGGCGCCGGCTCGAGCAGGTCGGGCTCCCCTACCACTGGGGGACTCGGGGCCTGACGACCGGGGACGCGGCCAACGACCTCTTCCCGGTCGCGCTGGACCCGAACGTCCACATCCAGGAGGTGAAGGCCGCGTCGTGCGACATCCGGCCCGGACGCCGGCCGCGCGGCTCTCGCCTCCCTGCTCTCGTCGCCGACTACCCGCGGCTCGTCGACGACTCGGCATGAGCCTCGGCGACGGACAGGCGACGCACGGGAGCGCGGTTCAGCAGCGCATCGGCTTCTTCACGGACACGTCGGTCTGCATCGGCTGCAAGGCCTGTGAGGTCGCCTGCAAGGAGTGGAACCTCGTCCCCGCCGACGGGCTCGCGTGGACCGGGCACTCGTACGACAACACGGGCGAGCTCAACGCCAACACGTGGCGCCACGTCGCGTTCGTGGAGCAGGCCGCGACCGATCCGCTCAAGCCCGGGCGCCAGGACTTCCGCTGGCTGATGGAGAGCGACGTCTGCAAGCACTGCACGCACGCCGGCTGCCTCGACGTCTGCCCGACGGGCGCGATCTTCCGCACCGAGTTCGGCACCGTCGTGATCCAGGACGACGTCTGCAACGGCTGCGGCTACTGCGTGACGGCGTGCCCGTTCGGCGTGATCGACAAGCGCGAGCTAGGCGGCGACGGGGGGATGCACAAGTGCACGCTCTGCTACGACCGGCTGCAGGACGGGCTGGAGCCCGCCTGCGCGAAGGCGTGCCCCACCGACTCGATCCAGTTCGGTCCGCTCGAGGAGCTCGTCGAGCAGGCGCGCGAGCGGTGCGGCGACCTGGTGGAGGCCGGCGTGGAAGAAGCGCGGCTCTACCTCGCGGATGAACGGGACGGTGTCGGCGGCGCCGGCGCGTTCTTCCTCCTGCTCGACGAACCCGAGGTCTACGGGCTGCCGCCGCATCCGGTCGACCCGACCGTCCACCTGAAGACCGCCTGGCGCGCCGCCGCCGCGGCCGCTGCCGCGCTCGCGGTCGGCGTCGCCGCCTCGTTCCTCCGGAGCGGCGCGTGAGCACGATGCAGCCGGCCGACGCCCTCTCGTACTACGGGCGCCCGATCATCAAGGAGCCGGTCTGGAAGGCCGAGATCCCGCTCTACTTTTTCTTCGGGGGGCTCGCGGGGGCGTCGAACCTGCTGGCGCTCGGGGCCGTCGCCTCACGCAACGAGCGGCTGCGGGTCTCGGCGCTGGCGGCGGGTGCCTCGGGTGTCGTGGTCAGCCCGTACCTGCTGATCAAAGACCTCGGCAGGCCCGCGAAGTTCGCCAACATGATGCGCGTTTTCAAGGTCACCTCGCCGCTGAGCGTCGGGACGTGGATCTTCTTTGTGGAGGGCACGACGACGTCGATCGCAGCGGCGTGCCAGCTGCTCGGCGTCCTGCCACGGCTGCGGACGCTCGGCCAGGTCGTCGCGGGGCTGCTCGGGCCGGCGCAGGCGACGTACACCGGCGCGCTCGTGGCACAGTCCGTCGTACCCGCCTGGCACGAGGCCCGGCGAGAGCTGCCGGTGCTGTTCGGGGCGAGCGCGGCGGCCAGCGCCGGCGGGGCGTCGGCCCTCCTAACCCCGCCCGAGGCCGCGGCGCCGGCGCGGCGGTTCGCCGTGCTGGGCGGTCTCGCGGAGCTCGCGACGTCGAAGCTGATGGAGCGCCGCCTCGGCGAGCCGGTCGGCTCCGTCTACCGAGAGGGCCGCGCCGGCTCGTACGCGCGGGGGGCCGAGATCGCGACCCTTGCCGGCTCGGCCCTGATGGCGCTCGGCGGCAAGCGCCGGATGGGCGCCGTCGCCGCGGGGTCGCTCCTGCTGGCAGGGTCGCTGTGCCAGCGGTTTGCGGTCTACCACGCCGGCAAGCAGTCGGCGCGCAACCCGCAGCACACCTCGGTGCCCCAGAAGCGACGCGCCGCAGAGCAGGGCCAACCGGCCGTGTCGCGCCCGGACGGGCGCGTCACACTTTCGTAACGGTGTCCGACGTCGAGCCAGGGCCCGGCAGGGCAGTGCGGCGATCCCGCTCCGGCAAACGGCTTCGCCGTTTGCAGTCACATTCGAGTAACCACCGCGGCACAGCTCCGGCGCCGTGTCCGACACCGGGCGGGCCGGCGTCACGCTCGCGGCCCTAGCCGCCCAGCAGGCGCGTCTGGAGGGGGTACTCGCCGGCGGCGTCGACGCGGTACGCGCTCGCGCCTTTGCGGGCCGTCACGGCCTCGGCGAGCTCCGTACCGGTGTAGTGCAACGCGACGCAGTCGTCGGCGGCAACGCCGGCTGGGAGGCCGTTCGCGACGGCTCGCGTGTAGACCGACCGCCGGCGCTCTTCGCTGTCGTAGTGCGGACACGCGCTGCCCGCGAGGAAGCCGAGCCCGTCGCGGAGCGGTTGCAACTGCGGGCCGAACGAGTCGGTCACCCCCGCCTCGAACCAGCAGAGCATCCCCGCACTCCAGCCGGTGAGGACGACGCCGCTCTCCCAGGCCTCGCGCAACACCGCGTCGAACCCGTGCGTGCGCCAGATCGCGAGAGCATTGGCGGTGTTCCCGCCGCTGACGACGATCACGTCCTGGCCGAGAATCAGCTCGCGCAGGCGCTCGGGCGGCCACGGGAAGAACTCGACATGTGAGAGCTCCCCGCGTCCGCGCCAGGCGGAGTAGAAGCGGACGACCGATTCGGCCGCGTCGCCCACGGCCGTGGGCACGAAGCAGATCCCCTGACCGCGCGCGAAGCCGAGGACGTAGTCCTCGAGCGCGGCTGCCTGAACAGGGGCGTTCGACGGCTCGTCCCAGGGCCAGCCACCGAGCGCGACGATGTGCCGGTCGGCCATACGCCGAGTCTAGTGCCGTGTCCTTTTGGCAAGGGAACAGGCGGTCGAGACCGAAGGACTGCCGGGCCGACGTTGCGCTGGGCAGCCCGAGGCGCGACTCTTTGCTTATTCGGCCGTGACCGTCGTGAATCGCCCTCACGCGAAAAACGCCGCAAAGACGATCCTCATCTGCGAGGACGATGCGAATCTGCGTACGCTCGTGCGGCTGGTACTCGGCAATGGCTTTCGCTTCCTCGAGGCCCCCGATGCGTACGCGGCGCTCGAGTTGCTGCGCCGCACGCAGCCCGATCTGGTGGTGCTCGACCTGATGCTGCCCGGCCGCAGCGGGTTCGATCTTCTGACCGAGATCAGGGAGATCGACGGGCACGACAAGACGCCGGTCGTGGTGATCAGCGCCTGGGCGCACTCGGACACGGCAGCGGTCGAGGCCGGCGCCGACCGATTCGTCGCGAAGCCTTTTGATCCGGACGAGCTGCAGACCACGGTCGTCGACCTCCTGGAGAGCGATGGCGACGGCAGCTGAGCGCACGGAGACGGCGCGACGGCGCGACTGGCGGGAGCGACTGCGCAGGGCGTCGCTCTCCTCGCGCGTCATGGTGGGCAGCGCCGTGCTCGCGCTGCTGGTCGCGGCGGCATTCGGGATGCTGCTGTACGCGGTTTCGACCCTGGACGACGCCACGAAGCGCGAACGGCATGCAAAGACCGTCACCGCCGCGACGTTGCAGCTCGAGAAGCTCGTCGTCGACCTCGAGACCGGCCTGCGCGGCTTCGTCCTGTCCCGCCGCGCCGCCGCGCTCGAGCCCTGGCGCCACGCTCGAGCCGAGCTGCCGGAGAAGTTGGAGGCATTCGAGCGCCTCGCCTCGACCACGCCCGGCCAAACCAGAAGGGCCAGGAATCTCGTGACGCAGATCAACGAGTACCTCACCGACTATTCGATCCCCGTTCTCGAGTTCGTCCGGGTAGCACCCGCCGTCAGTCGAACGGAGACAGTCAGAAGCGAGGGATTCCTCCGCGTCAGCGAGATCCGCCGGCAATTCGCCAGATTCCTCGCCGTCGAGAACGCGTTGACCGCGCACCGAACCTCGTCGGCGCAGAGCTGGTCCGACCGCGCGATCGCGCTCGCCGTCTTCGGGCTGGTCGCGTCCGCGGTCCTGATCGGTGGCTTCGGCCTCTACCTCGTGCGCTCGATTGCCGTGCCGGTGCGCGAGGTCGCCGGCGGCGCCGCCCGACTTGCAGGCGGCGACCTGAGCACCAGGCTCGAGCCGCACGGCCCGGGCGAGATCCAGGAGCTGACACACGCGTTCAACGACATGGCCGAGCGCCTGGAGCGCGGGCGCCGGGAGCTGGAGGCGCAGAACGAGAAGCTGCGCGAAAGCGAGCGGGCGAAGTCCGAGCTCGTCAGCGTCGTCGCGCACGAGCTGAGGACGCCCCTGGCGAGTGTGCTCGGCTTCACATCCGTGCTCCTGCAGCGCGACCTGTCGCGCGAGGAACAGCGGCAGTACCTCAGCATCATCGACGCGCAGGGCCGTCGCCTCGCCGCACTCGTCAACGACTTCCTCGACGTCGAACGGCTCGAGGAAGGCAAGGTGGTCCTCGCTCAAGAGCTGGTCGACATGGGCCGGATCGTCCGCGAGCAAACCGAGCTCTTTGCAGGGCAGAGCCCGAACCACCTGCTCGACGTTTCGTTACCCGAGACCCCGCTCGCCGTGCGCGGCGACCCCAACCGCCTCGCGCAGGTGGTGGCCAACCTCCTCTCGAACGCGATCAAATACTCGCCGCGCGGCGGCGTCGTCCGCGTGGCAGGCGATCGTGAGGGGTCCAACGTGCGTGTCAGCGTCGCGGATCAGGGAATCGGGATCCCCGAAGACGTCCAGGAGGAGATCTTCGGTAAATTCGTACGCGGTCACGCAACGGCGAACGGGATCGAGGGAAGTGGGCTCGGCCTCACGATCTCCCGCTCCCTCGTCGAGGCGCACCGGGGGCACATCGATTTCGAAAGCACCAGCGGCAAGGGCTCCACCTTCTGGTTCGAGCTTCCCGTCGCTGTACCGGATTGAGCAACGAACCAGGAAGGAGACGACATGCGCCGCTCTTCTCGAATCCTTGCCGCCGCCGGCGCCCTCGCGATCCTCGCAGGCGTGGTCGGCTGGACGTCCGCGGCCGGCACGGGGCCGGCCACGATCCGCATCGTCGAACGGCAGTTCGGCTATACACGCGTCGACGTCGGCAAGCGCGGGCTGAGCCCGGGCGATAGCGAGATCATCACCTCGCGGCTGTTCAACAAACGAGTGACGCAGAAGCCGATCGGCTCAGGCCGCTTCATCTGCACGTTCACGAACGGCCTCAACCGCACCTGCATCGCCACGATCGGACTGCCGAAGGGCCAGCTCGTCGCCACGGGCGCCGTCCGTTTCCGCGAGTTCTACAACCTCGCAGTGGTCGGCGGCACCGGGCTGTACGACAACGCCCGCGGCACGCTGACAGTGATCCGGACGACCCGCAAGCCGCCCCGCGACATCCTGCTCTTCCGCCTCGCGGGGTGAGCCGAGGGTCAGTCGTCCAAGCTTCGTCGCTTCATTCGCTTCGCGCAGCGCGAGCCGATGCCGAAGGCCTGAACGGGTGGGCGCCGGTGTCGCGCAGCTCGCGGCAGACGCGCAGGGTGACGAGGAAGACGACGACCGGCAGCACGAGGATCGCCACGCGGAAGAAGAGAACCTGCTTGTCGTAGGGGATCTCGAAATGAACGGCCATCTGGTCGGCCGAGCCCGCGACGAAGACGATCCAGATCCAGGTGAAGAACCCCATCCCAAACGCGGTCCGCCAGGGCACCTCACGCGGAAAGTCGAGTAGCTCGTGCCGCGCGTGGTCGCCGGTGATCCTGCGTTCGAGCGCGGGCCACGCGTAGAGAATCGCGAAGACGATCAGCGGGAAGAGCGCGCCGCCGAAGAACGGATTCGGCACGAGGGTGTAGCCGAAGACGTGGATCTCGAGCGCCGGCATCAGCCTGAGCGCGCCGATCAGCCAGCCGAGGTACCAGTCCGGCTGGGCGCCGTTCGTGGCGTCGTACGTGTGGTACGGGCCCCAGAGCCAGATCGGGTTGATCTGCACGAGTCCGCCGAGCAGGATCACGACCGCCGCAACGGCGAGCAGCAGTCCGATCGAGCGCAGCGCGTACGCCGGCCAGAGCGGCGACCCGACGACGTTCCGCTCGGTTCGGCGAGGGCCCGGGAACTGCGTGTGCTTCTGCCTGGCGACCACGAACAGGTGGATCGAGACGAGCAGCGCGATCGCGACCGGCAGGATCAGCACGTGGAGGATGTAGAGGCGCGAGATGAACGCGTCGCCCCCCGGGAAGTTGCCCCCCCAGAGCAGCGGCGCCAGCCATGAGCCGACGACGGGGAGCGAGAGCACGACGGAGTAGCCGATCGCAAGCCCCATCCCCGAGAGGAGGTCGTCGGGCAGCGAGTAACCGGCGTAGCCCTCGACCACCGCGAGGATGAGCATCGTCAGCCCGACCGCCATGTTCAGGTCGCGCGGCTTGCGGAACGCACCCGTGAAGAAGATCCGCATCAGGTGGAGGACGATCGCCGCCAGGAAGAGGTTCGCCGCCCAGTGGTGGGCCTGCCGCATCAGCAGACCCGCCTTGACGCCGAAGGAGAGCTGCATCGTCGAGAGGTAGGCCTCGGTCACCTCATGACCTCGAAGGGGCTCGTACGGGCCGTGGTAGACGGTGTGCGAGAGGCTCGGCCGGAAGAAGAGCGTCAGGTAGATGCCCGTGCCGACGAGGATCACGAAGCAGTAGAGGGCGATCTCGCCCAGCATGAACGACCAGTGGTCCGGGAAGACGTAGCGGAGCGTCTTTCGCAGGAACGACGAGCTGCCGAGGCGCTCGTCGAGGAAGCGCACGGCGCCGCGGATCACGTGGGCCGCCCCTTACGGACACCCAACCAGGCGGGCCCGACCCGGCCCGACAAGTCGCCGGCGGCGACGAGGTAGCCCTCGGGGTCGATCTCGAGCGGGAGCTGCGGGAGCGGCCGCCCCGCAGGGCCGAACAGCACGTCGGCCGCACGGGCGGGATCGAACGTCGAGTAGTGGCACGGGCAGACGAGCGCCGGCTTCGGGGACTTGGCCGCAAAGCTCGGATAGCGGAAGAGCGAGACGGCGCAGCCCGCGTGCGTGCAGATCTTGGAGTAGGCGAGAATCCCGTTCGGCGCCCAGTCCTGCCGGTCGGGCGGCAGGTCGAGCTCGTCCTCGGGAATCCGCACGACGATCACTGGCGCCGCCATCCGCTCGCGGTCGGCGCCGTCCGGAAACGCCGTCCAGAACGTGCCGATCGCGATCTCCTCCGCCGAGAGCGGCTCGCCCTCCTCGGTCACGAGCCGCCGCCCACGCCGCCACGGCGAGCGCGTCAGCTCTCCGCCCGCGGCGGGCCCGAGCGACAGCGCGGGGAGGGCGATTGCGGCAGTGACGGCACTCACGGCGCCGAGGGCGCCCGCGAGGAGCAGCCGCCTCCGCGTGATCCCGCCGACGCCCTCCTCGGTCGTCGCAAGGAGGCGTTCCCGCGCGGCCAGATCCGCGAGGTCGGGCCGCGGCTCGACCTCCTTGTCCTGCGGCACGAGCCGTTTCGAGGCGAGTGCGGCTGCCGCCCCGAGCGCGGCGAGCGCAACCCCGAGGGCGACGCCCAGCAATTGCGTGTCGGCGCTGCGGAAGTAGACGACCGCGAACGCCACCGCGCCGAGTGTCGCGACGGCCAGGAGTCCAAGGACGGCCAGCTCGCCAGCGGCGCCGGCGCGGAACTCGGCTCGCTCGAGCCTGGGCTCGCGTCGCCGGCGCGCGAGCAGGAGCACGAAACCCGCGACAAGGAAACGCCGCAGCTTCCTCATTCGTCGGAACGCTCCCCGAGCAGGCGAATCACCCCGAGCAGCAGTGCGCCCGCGAGCAGCCAGGTCACCATCCCCTCGGGCACGGGTCCGATCTCGAAGATGCCCCACCCGCCGGGGTCGTCGGGGTGCTGAATGCGCTCGACGTAGCGCACGAGCGAGGCGAGTTGAGCATCGTCGATCTGCGCCCGCGTGAACGCGGGCATCACGTACGGGCCGACGCGGACCGCTTCCGCGACCTGCGTCGGCGTGGCCTCGCCGAGCGGCGGGGCGAACGCGTCCTGGACGACGCCGCCGCGCCCGACGATCTGGTGACAGCCCGCGCACCGATCCGCGAACAGCCGCTGGCCCACTGCGACGTCGCCCCGGTCGGGGTCGACGCGCGGGATCGGCGGCCCTGAGCCGAGGGAGGCGATGTAGGCGACGAGGTCGTCGATCTGGCCGCGGCCGAAGGCCGGGTCGCTCCGGTCCGGCTGCCGGCCGGGCTGGTCGAGCGGCATCCGACCGGTCGAGAGGTAGAAATCCGCGGACGCGGCGCCCACCCCGACGAGCGACGGGCCGCGGTCGTGGACGCCCTTGGCGTCGAGTCCGTGACAGGTCGAGCACTGCGTCCGGAACAGCTCGCGGCCGCGGTCGGCGTCACCCGCCGCCGTGACGGGTCCGCAGGCAACGAGCGCGATACATGCGGTGAGCAGCAGCCTCATCGTCCGAAGACCTCGCGCGCCGAGGCCCGCTGTTCCTCATCGCGCAGTGCCTCCCAGACGGAGAGGACGAGTGCGGCGACCATCAGGAGGCCCCCCGCCGCCCACATCAGCGACCCCGCGGCGTGCTGCTCCTCGAGGGTCGCGTAGCCGGGGTAGAGGACGGACGAGGCGGCATCGAGCACGAAGCCGATTGCGCCGAGCGCGGGCATCGCGAGCGTCACATAGACGATCCGTCCGACCGGCTTCAGGCGCCGCGAGGCGCCGAGCGCGAGCCACCAGAAGAGCGCCGCCGTGACGAGATCGACCGCGTGCTCGAACAGGTGGGCGGCCGGATGGTCGGCTGCGAAGACGTACAGCCCACTGAGATGGAGGGCCCACTGACCGCCGACGAACAGAGTCCAGACGGCGGCCGGGTAGAGCAGCCGCTCGAACGGCCTCAGCGAACGCTCCAGGTAGGGCGCGGCACCGAAGACGACCAACGGCGCCGCGGCCATCGTCAGCGCGAGATTCTGGGCCATGTGGAAGACGAGCGAGCGGTCGGCCGCGCGGTCGGCCCACGGCGAGAGGGCGGCGACGAGCAGCATTGCGCCGAGGCCGAGCGCGGCGCGCCTCACAGTGTTTCGCTCCCCGTCCGGCGAGACGCAAGCGTCTCTCGGACGACGACACCGAGACCGAAGATCGTCAGGCCGGCGCCGACGTACACGAGCCAGAGGCCGAGGGACGCACCCGCCACGATCGACGCGACGCCGAGCGCGGCCAGCACCGCCCCCGGGCTGTAGGGGGGTGCGAGCCGGCCTGCCGCGCGGCGGCGGCGGAGCCACAGTCCGACTCCGAGCAGCCAGGCCCCGCCCGCGGCCGCCACGAACGGCGCCCACTCGACCCAGTCGCCGGGAGTCCAGAGAAGGAGTGTCGCCGAGAGCACCGTCAACCAGGCGGCCCACGCAAGCACGACCAGCGTCGAGAGCCTCACGCTCGCGCCCTCGCGTCGTACAGAGGCGCATACGAGCGAATCGCCGGCAACGAGTCGAAGTTTCCCGGCGGCGGGGGCGACGTCGTCGCCCACTCGAGCGTATGCCCCTGCCAGGGATCCGCGGAGGCGGGCCGCCGTCGGGTCGACGAGAGCCAGACGTTGGCCAGAAACACAAGCACGGAGAGGGCGAGCACGTACGAGCCGAGGGTCGAGAGCTCGTTGAGGTCGGTGAAGCCCGAGTGCGGCGAGTAGTCGGGAACCCGGCGGGCCATGCCCTCGTAGCCGAGCACGTGGAGGGGGAAGAAGGTCAGGTTCGTCCCGACCACCATCAACCCGAAGTGGAGCTTTCCGAGCCGCTCCCGCAGGAAGAACCCGAAGACCTTGGGCCACCAGTAGTAGACGCCGGCGAAGAAGGCGAAGATCGAGCCCGCGAAGAGCACGTAGTGGAGGTGGGCCACCACGAATTGCGTGTCATGGACGTGGTAGTCCAGCGGCGGCGAGGCGACGATGATCCCGGTTAGGCCTCCGATCAGGAACTGGAGTAGGAAGCCGACGGCGAACAGCATCGGCGTCCGAAGCAGGATGGCGCCGCCGACCATCGTCGCGATCAGGTCGAAGTACTCGACTCCCGCCGGCACGATCAGCGCCGTCGAGGTAAGCGAGAAGTACTGGTTCGTCACCTGGCCGGTCGCGAACATGTGGTGGGCCCACACCGACATCGAGAGGCCCGCGAAGGCGAGAAACGAGAGCACCATCGCCGAGTAGCCGAAGAACCGCCGCCGGGAGAAGACCGCGATCACCTCCGCGACGATCCCGACGAAGGGGAAGAACATCACGTAGACGACCGGGTGCCCGTAGAACCAGAACAGGTGCTGGTACGCGGCCGGCCCGCCCGGGGTGTCGAACACGCCCCCGAGATGGCGATCCCACCAAAGCAGCGCCATCGCGACGATCAACGCCGGGAACGACATCAGCACCATCAGCGTCGTCGCCACCTGTGACCAGGCGAAGACCGGCAGCCTCAGCATCGTCATCCCCGGTGCCCGGTGGCGGAGGATCGTCGCGAGGACGCACGCCGCGAGCACGAGCTCGGCGAGCGTCGCCAGGGAGACGCCCACGATCCAGAGGTCCATCCCGAGCCCGGGCGAGCGGTTCGCATCCGAGAGCGGATAGAAAGCCGTCCAGCCGGACTTGGCCGCCCCGTGGGCCGTGAACCACCCCGAGTCCATCGTCAGGCCACCGGCGATCAAGAGCCAGAACGCGGCGAGCGCGGCGCGGGGCCACGCAATGCCGGCGGCGCCGACCATCAGCGGCACGAAATAGACGCCGAGACCGAGCGCAAGCGGCGTCACGAAGAGATAGATCATCCCCGAGCCGTGCTCGGTGAAGAGCTGGTCGTACGTGTCGCGGGTCATCAGCTGCAAGCCCGGACGGGCCAGCTCGGTGCGCATCAGCAGCGCGAAGATGCCGTCGAGCAGGAACCACCAGAAGGCGACGACCATGATGCTGAGGCCGATCCGCTTGTGGTCGGTGGACAGCACTGACGCGACGAGCCCCCCCTCGCGCCGCACCGGCCGTTCGAGGGCGACGCTCACGCGCGGCTCTCCAGCCAGCTCCGGAACTCCTCGGTAGGCACAACGCGGACGCGAAAATTCATGTCCGCGTGTCGAAGCCCGCAGAACTCGGCGCAGTGACCCGGGTGCGTGCCAAGCCGGTCGAAGACGAGATCGAAGCGCGTCGTCCGGTTAGGGAAGACGTCACGCTTGAAGCGTTCGTCCGGCACCCAGAGCGAGTGGATCACGTCGTCGGAGCGGGCAGAGAACTGGATCACCTGGTGCGCGGGCACGACGAGCACGGGCTCGGAGTTGGGCCCGCCGATGACGGTCACGTCGGTCCCGGCGTAGCGGAAGCTCCACTGCCACTGGAAGGCGGTGACGTCGATCCGGAGCTTCGGGGAGGCGGAGAGCGGGTCGATCCGCGACTCGGCGCGGAACGTGAGTCCGACGAGGACAGCGGCGATCAGGGCCAGGATGACGGCGTAGATCGACTCGCCGAGCTTGTGCTCGTCACGCCCCCTGGGCCACTCGTCCCCACGGCGGCGATAGCGG
>JBKPOY010000087.1:0-13296 GCA_046733295.1 Actinomycetota bacterium
GAACAGGTGGAGGAGGCCGCGCCCGCGCCACCACCGGCAGCGGAGACCACCCCGGCCGCCGCCGACGCAGCGACCGACGGCAAAAGCTTCGTCTCGCCCGTAGTCGCGCGGATCGCGTCCGAGCACGGCGTCGACCCGGGCCAGGTGCAGGGAACAGGCCGGGGCGGCCGCGTGACCAAGAAGGACATCCTCGACTTCATCGAGCAGGGTCCGCCGGCGCCGCCCCCCGCCGAGCCTGCCGAGCTTGCGGAGGCACCCGCTCCTACCCCGACTCCGGCTCCGGAGGAGGCGCCGGCAGTGGCACCGGCCGCAGCGGCGCCGCCGAAGCCGCCCGCGCCGGCGCCGAGCCCGGCGCCGCAGATCGAGGCCGGCGCAGGCGAGCAGACCGAGCCCATGACCGCGATGCGGCGCGGCATCGCCGAGCACATGCGCCGCTCGCTCGACACCTCGGCTCATGTGACGAGCGCGATCGAGGTCGACATGTCGAAGGTCGTCGAGATCAGGAAGAAGCTGAAGAAGGAGTACGAGGCGTCCTACGGCGTCAATCCGACGTACCTCTCCTTCATCGCGCGGGCGGCCGTCGAGACGCTGCGGGAGTACCCCTGGATCAACGGCGAGATTCGCGGCGAGCAGATCGTCACGCGCAACTACGTCAACCTCGGGTTCGCGGTCGAGCTCGCCGACGGCAAGGGCCTGATCGTGCCGGTGCTCAAGAACGCGGAGTCGCTGAACCTCCTCGGCATCGCGAGGGGCGTGACCGACATCGCCCAGCGCGCCCGCGACAAGCAGCTGACACCGGACGAGGTCCAGGGCGGCACGTTCACGATCACGAACCCCGGCGGCTACGGCACCTTCCACGGGACCCCGGTGATCAGCCAGCCGCAGGCCGCGATCCTCGGTACCTACGCCGTCGTCAAGCGCCCCTGGGTGCTTCAGGACGACCGCGGTCAGGACGTCATCGGCATCCGGCCGATCATGAACCTCACGCTCACATACGACCACCGGCTCGTGGACGGCGCCCTCGCCGGCCGCTTCCTGCGCGACCTGCGCGAGAAGCTCGAGAGCTGGGACGAATCGGCTTACTGAAGTCGCCTTCACGGGGAAACCATGTTTCCCCCGTGTGCCCCCTTCTTCTTCGCTGCGAAGTCGCCGGCGCAACTCGCCTCCCGCCGGGCGGAGCCCGGCTTCGGCTGCGACCGTCGCCGCGTCCTTCGAGGTAAAGGCGGATGAGCCTGCCCTGGGAGAGCCCCGGTTGGCTCGCCGAGGCGAGCGAGTGGATCGACGGTCACGTCACCCGCACAGGCGACGTAGAGCTTCTGCGAGCGCGGCCGTGGTCTGCGATCGCGCGCCTGCCGACCACGGCCGGGATCGCCTGGTTCAAGGAGAACAACCCCGTCAGCGCGTTCGAGCCCGCGCTGACGGAGCTGCTCTCGCGCCGCCGGCCGGACTGCCTGCCCGAGGTCGTCGCCGCCGAGGGGACGCGGATGCTCACCCTGCACATCGGACCGCCACTGCGCGACGTGCTCGACTCCGGCCAGACCGAGCCGGCCTGGGAGGATGTTCTGCCCCTCTACGCCGAGACCCAGATCGACTTCACCGAGCTCGTCCCGGCCGCGCTCGCGGTGGGGACTCCCGACGAGCGGCCGGGGCGGCTGCCCGGCCTCTACGACGAGCTCGGATGGCCGGCCGATCTGCGCGACCGGGTCCGGCGGGCGGCAGCGGCGCTCGCCGGCTCGCTGTACCCGACCATCGCGCACCAGGAGGCGCACGACGGCAACGTCTTCGTCCGCGACCAGCGTGTCTACTTCCTCGACTGGGCCGAGGCGACCGTGACGCATCCGTTCATCGGTCCGCTGCTGGCGCTCCGCTCGGCGACCGAACGAGCGGGCTACCAGCCCGGATCGCGGCACGCCGAGCGTCTGCGCGACCTCTATCTCGAGCCGTTCACCAGCTTGGCTCCGATGACAGAGCTCCGCACCGCGTTCGCACACGCGTACCTGCTCGCGCCGATCGGCCGTGCCCTCGTCTGGCAGCGGACCCTCGATTCGTTGCCGGAGCCGGCCCGTAAGGAGTACGGAGACCCGGTCGCCGCGTGGCTCGAGATTCTGCGCGGCATCTCGAGTGGCGCCATTACCCTTGGCGGAGCATGAGGAGCGGTGACCTCGTCAACCTCGGTCGGACGCCGTACCTCGAGGCGTGGGAGATACAGCGGGCGGTCGCGGAGGCGGTCGCTTCGGGCGACGCGCCCGACACGATCCTGCTGCTCGAGCATCCGCCGGTGATCACGCTCGGGCGCCGCACGGAGGCGGGCGAGCTCCACGTGCCGCCGGACGCAGACATCGAGATCGTCGAGACCGACCGCGGCGGCAAGTCGACCTACCACGGGCCGGGCCAGCTCGTCTGCTACCCGATTTTCGACCTGACGCGGCACGGCCAGGACGTGAAGAAGTACTGCAGTGATCTCGAGGAGGCGTTGATCCGCACCATGGCGCCGTTCGGGATCCAGGCGGCGCGGATCGAAGGCCTGACCGGCATCTGGCTCGAGTCACCTCCGCGCAAGATCGCCTCGATCGGCGTCCACATCTCGAAGTGGGTCACCACGCACGGCTACGCCCTCAACGTCGACCTCGACCCGGCGCCGTTCACCGAGTGGATCACGGCCTGCGGCATCGAGGATGCGCAGTTCACGACGATGGCGCGCGAGGTCGGCCGGCCCGTCTCCATCGACGAGGTCAAACCGCATGCCGCGGCGGCGCTCGCAAACGTCTTCGGTCTCGCGCTCCAGGAAGCGAAAGAGCCGCCCGAGGGCGGCCCTTTCGCTGCTTCGCTGACGCTTCGAGCCTAGAGCCCGCGGCTCGGGATCCGCCAGATCCCCCCGACCGTGCGTCGCGACGTAGATGTTGCCGTCCGGGCCGACGCTCAGGTCCATCGCCGCCGTCACGGGCAGATTCGGCCCGAGCCGCGACCAGGATGTCGCACCGAGCGCGCGGTAGACGACGCCCAGGTCGGTCGCGACGACGAGACCGCCGCTGTTCAGGACGACGATGTCGCTGGAGGGGATATCCGGGAAGTTCGCCGAGATGTCCTTCCAGGTCGCCCCGCCGTCCTTCGATCGCGCCGCACGATAGCGCGGATTTTGCGGCGATATCAGTGCCGCTATCTCGAAAGCGCTAGCGGCGGGGAACCGGAACGACCTCGGGCCCGAGACGCTGAACGACCGCCTGGCCGTGCCCGGGCGACGCCTCGGGGAGCGGTTTGGCCTCTGGATCCGGTAGGGGCTCCGGTTCGGTCCGGTCGGGCTCGGGCGGCTTGCGCTTGCCCACGATCTGGTCATCTCCACCTGCGGCCGGTTTTCAAACCGCAACTAGACTGGTTCGCGATGCAGAGCTCGCTCCCCGTTGCCGAGCGCCCACGCCGTCCCGAGTGGATGAAGGTCCGCGCACCCAGCGCGGATTCGCGCTACTTCGACGTCAAGAAGCTGATCCACGGACAGTCGCTGCACACGATCTGCGAAGAAGCGCGCTGCCCGAACATCTCGGAGTGCTGGGGACGAGGGACTGCGACCTTCCAGATCCTCGGGGACACATGCACCCGGGCCTGCCGCTACTGCTACGTCAACTCGGGGAAGCCCGAGCACCCGCCCGACCCCCTGGAGCCCCTGCGGCTGGCGAACGTAGCGGCGCAGATGCAGCTCAGACACGTCGTCGTCACGTCCGTCGATCGCGACGATGTGCCTGATCGCGGCGCGGGCCACTACGCCGCGACCATCCGCGCGCTGAAGGCGAAGGCCCCCGCCGCCTCCGTGGAGATCCTCACGCCGGACTTCCTCGGCGTCGAGGAGGAGGCGCTGCGCACGATCCTGGCCGAGCGGCCCGAGGTCTTCAATCACAACATCGAGACCGTCCGCCGGCTCCATCGCCGGATGCGCGGCGCGAAGGCCAGCTACGACAAAGCCCTCTGGCTGCTCCGGCGGGCGAAGGAGCTCGCGGACTACCCCGTGCTGACGAAGTCCGGGATCATCGTCGGCCTCGGTGAGACCAACGACGAGGTCGTCGAGACGATGCGCGACCTCCGGGCCCACGGCGTCGATGTCGTCACGATCGGCCAGTACCTCCAGCCGAGCGCGAAGCACGCGAGGATCGATCGCTGGGTGCATCCCGACGAGTTCCGCTGGTTCCGGGAACAGGGCGAGGAGCTCGGCTTCGGCTCGGTGTTCTCGGGGCCACTCGTCCGCTCGAGCTACCGGGCCGACGAGCAGCGCCACGCTGCCGAGTCAGGCCGCGGCGCGGTGGCGTACTAAGTTTCCGCATTCGCGGGCATACTCGAAGCGTGCGCAAGGCAGCGATTGCGGTGATCGCGGTGCTGGCCGCGACGAGTGTGGGCGTCGCCCTCGCCGCGTCGGCGGGCGCATTCGAGAGCGACGCGAAGTCGGTCGACGAGTACGTGAGCCCCGCCGGCCGCGCGGTGATCCGGCCGCTCAGCACCGAGCCCCTGCGCATCAAGGGGACGGGGTTCAAGCCGGGCGAGCGCGTGACGCTCGCCGCGAAGGGCACTCGCAACAAGGCCCGCCGTTCGGTGACCGCGAGCGACAAGGGCTCCTTCGTGGCGAAGCTGGGCAGCGCCGGCTGCGACAGCCTGACGGTCTACGCCGTCGGCAACCGCGGCAGCCGCGCCTCGTTCAACTTCTCCTCCTTCGTCTGCGGGCAGTGAGAGAGAAGAAGGGCCGGCGTGCGCCGGCCCTTCTGTGAGACGGAACGCCTCGCTGCCTAGCCTGCGAACCGGACCCGCGCTCCGCGGACAGCTCCGGCTCCCTTGCTGACAACGAGGTTGACGCGGGTTCCCACCGCCATGCGGCGTCCTGCGCGCGGCGACTGAGCGATGACCCGGCCCTTGGCTGCGAGCCTCGAGGTCTTTGCCCGTACCGAGCCGACGCGGCACCGGCGGGCCTTGATCGCCTTCTTCGCAGCTTTCAGCGTCTTGCCCTTCACGGACGGGACGACGCACTTCGGCGGTGCCTTCTTCGCCGCCGGCGGTGCCGGGGGCGGAGGCGGCGAAGCCGGCGGGCTCGGCGGAGGCGGAGGTGACACGGCCGGCGGTCCGGTGATCGTCGCGCTGGTCGTGAACGCCTGGAGCTCCGCCGTGCGGACGAACCCGCGGGCGGGCACGGCCGTCGTGGCGCCGGTGACCGAGTTGCAGTCGGCGTTGACGAGCGGATCGTTGTCCTGATCGCCCTCGTACGCCGGGTTGCCGGTGCACTGGCTCGACAGGACGCGGAGCCGCAGGTGCGTCGCCGGCGTCGTCGGGATCGAGAAGTCGCGGAGGATCATGTGCGGTGCGACCGGGCGGGGAACGTCGCCTGGGAAGGCGTTGGCACCGCTCGTGAACACCTTGGTGAAGTCCGCGTCGTTCGTGCAGCTGTTGCTCCCAGCGGCGCTGCACGCCCAGATCTCGAACTGCCGGATTGCACTGAACCGGTTGTTCCCCGGCGCGATCATCGCGCTCACCTGAACGTGATTGATCGCGCGAGGGGCTGTCCCCGCGAGATCGACCGTCACCTGCTGGCCGTCGACGGTGATGGTCTTCCGACCGTCCGCGCCGACCGCGCTGAGGGTGCCGTCGCCCCGCCAGTTCGTGCCTTCGGTCTCGTCGATCGCACTGCCCGGCGAGAGACCGGTTCCGGTCGCCGTCGCGCCCTGCGCGGCGGCCGCCCAGTTGGTCGGCATCAGGACGTTGATCGTCCGGGCCCCGGCGGCAAGCGTTGCCGAGAAGCGGACGAACCCGTAGCCGGGTGCCACGGCGACGAAGTCGTACGTCCCGGGCGCGAACGCCGCGACGTTGTCCCGGTTCACGTCGATCCCGGAGTTCGACGTCGCCGGATCGGTGTCGGCGACCGGCGAGACGCGAGCCTCGTAGTGGCCGACGTAGACCCTGCCGGCGACATCACCGCCGCCGCCCTCCTTCGACTTCAGGTTGAAGGTGACGGTGGCGTTTGGCTGCAGCGGTGTCGCGAAGTCGGGCACCGGATTGGTGTCGTCGAACGTCGTCAGCGTGGCACTGCTGTGCAGCGCAGCGCTCTGGCCGAAGCCGCGGCGGGCGAACGCGAGCCAGATCTCGTTCTGGTTAGCCCCGCCGAACCGCGTGACGTCCGCCGCGAGCATCGAGTTGCGCGCGTCGAGCATCGACGGTGCGACCGGGTCGAGCAGGTACGAGTCGAACAACAGCTGCATCCACCGGCGGTTGCCCGGGCAGTTCTCGGGCGGCAGCACGCCGCCGGCGCACTTCGCCTGCAGCGCCGTGTCGCCGGACGGGAACGAGGCGTTGTACTTCGCCGCGAGCGCCGCCCGGACGTCGTAGTTCGCGGCGATCCAGATCTCGCCGTCCGAGTGCACCTCGTTGCCCGGCGTGTCGAACCCGATGTCGCTGAAGTTCAGGGGGTTCACGTGCGGATAGACGCCGGGAGACGGGAACGCTCCAGTCCGGGGGAACGACATGTCGTAGTCGCGGATGCCGTGCTCCGCATTCCCCGTGGCGTAGGGGCCCTCGACGAAGTTCGTGGCGCCTCCGCTTTGGAAGTTGTTCTCGATCAGGTACTCGACCGCCGTCAGGTCGGCGACTCCCTCGCCCATCGCTCCCGCGTGGAAGCCGAGGCGGTTGCCGCCCTTGCCGATCATCCTGTTCTCGATCATGTGCGTGAACTCGTGGCCGATGACGCCCATGTCGTAGTCGCCGTCGACGCACGGCGCGTAGAACGAGCCCGCGAACGACTGCCACATGTACATGTTCGTGATCGACGAGATCCCGTCCGGCAACGTGCCCATGTTCGCGTTGTCGCGGACGCCCGGGATCAGCACGCCGTTCTGGACGTCACCGATCAGCGGGTCGTGCTCCTGGGCCGGCGGCGTGTTCCCGAAGTTGCTGGCCTGGCTGTTGAAGTTCCGCTCGGTGAAGCCGAGGTAGTAGGCGAAGTCGTGCATGCGGTTGTGCATGACGAACAGGTTCGTGTCCGCTGCGTCGGCGTCCCACGAGGTGACCGGCGGCAGACCCGTGTCCCCGACCGGCGGAATCGGAGCGCACTTGGTGTTGAACCACTCGTTGGTCCACGGGTAGTTGTAGTCACGTGTCGGGCTCGGAGTGGCCGTGTGCGCCGGCGGGCTGGGCGTGTTGTTGACCGTCCAGGCGGTCGCCGCGCGGTTGTTGTTGCCGACCGTCGTGAACGTCGGTGCGTTCGCGACGAAGTCGTAGTCCCACGGGCCTCGCGACGCGAGGTTGCCCGTGACGATGTCGCAACTCGCGCTCGCGAACCAGCAGAACTGCTTCCGGGTGTCCGTGCTCGGGTTGTTCCACGGGTAGGCCGGGAGCGGGTTCAGCGGCGGGTTCGCCGGGAACGCGTTCCAGCGCGCGAGCGCGCCGACCGCGTCCTCCTGGATGAACTCGCCCGTGTACGTACGCGGGTCGGTCCAGCCGGCTCCGTCGCCCGCGAAGTCGCAGATCTGCACGAACCAATTCCCGGGCGGCACGCCGCCGGGGGGCCCGTAGAAGAAGAACTCGGGGTTCGTGAACGTGTCCGAGACCTGCACGAGCTCCGACTCGTGGAACAGCAGGATGACCATGTCGTTGTCCGGCACGGGCGCGGCCAGCGACGGCGAGCCTGCGCCGCCGTGGATTGCGCCGATGTTCGGCCCGACGACGAACGGGCCCTTCTTCACGTCGCACGCGCCGTCGCCGGTCGGTACCTCACCGTTGAAGGGCTCCTCGACCAGGGAGTCTCCCTGGGCGAGGTTGTCGACGAGGTTCGTGCGCTGGAGCACCGAGCCGTCACGCGCGTCGACGACGATCCGGTACGCGGTCGGAATCGCGCCCGCGGAGTCGACGACGAGCGTGTCGTAGGCCGGCACGGCGCCGCTTCCGGTTGCGAAGGCACCGAGGCGGACGCGCTGCGCGTCCTTCAACCCGTCCACCCGCAGGTTGTTCCAACCGGCGGAGTCCGCTGCGTCGTGGACGGCGAGCAGTGAGGTCTCCTCGCCGACGTTGCCGGCGGCCTTGCCCCACGCCTCGGCCGGCGAGAGGGCCGCCGAGCCGACGAGTCCGGACGCGCCGCTCAGCGAGGACGAGGCGAACGTCACTTTCCAGACGCCCTTCGAGCGCAGCACGGCGACGGTAACGAGGTCGCTGCCGCTGACCGCGGGCAGGCCGCCGTACGTCCGCTGGAAGGTGACCGCATGCGCCTTGCTGAAGGCGAGCAGGTTGTCCGAGTAGAGCCTGAGCCCGTCGGCCGAGCCGAGCCGGAACAGGTCGGCGTTGTTGCTCAGCCAGTGCCGGGCGGCGAGCTCGGCCGACTTCGCCGCGATCCCGGTCGCGAGGTAGCCCCCAGGTTTGACGACAGATGACGGTGTGCCGTACTGATTCCAGTTGACCGCTGCGCCGAGATCCGCTGCGGCCGACCGCTGGACTGCCGTCGGTGCGATGTGCACCTTCGACGCACTGAAATCGGCCAAGCCCTCGTGTGAAGCGAGAGTCTGCCCGACTGCGAACGCCGGCCCTGCGAGGACCAGCGCAAAGACGGCCGCCGTCGCAGCGGCCGACAAGACAGAAAGCCTGCGCTTCATGCTTCCCCTTCCCCCAAGTGGATTGTCGCCCCGGTGCATTCCGAGCGTGGGGGATCTTCAAACGTCTATCGCCCCTTGTCAAGCACTAAGGGCCGGACCACTCCCCGCTCACGGCCGCATAATCCGCCGCGGATGAGCCTCGCCGTTCAGGTCGTCTTCACGGGGTTGAGCGCCGGCGGCGTCTACGGCTTGGTCGCAATCGGACACTCGCTGATCTACCGGCTCACCGGGATCGTGCACTTCGCACTTGGCGACCTGATCGGGCTCGGCGCGTTCGTGACGCTCCTCGTCGCGGCGGGCACGGCGCCCCTGACGCAGGAGACGGTGTCGGGCGGGCGGATGGCCGTCGCCGTGCTCGCGGGCGTCGCGGCGTGCGTGGCCGTCGGCGCGGCCGGTTACGTCGCGGTCGTCCAGCCGTACATCGCCGCACGCTCTGCGATCGGCTGGGTCGCGGCGACACTCGCCCTCGGATTCGCGATCCGGGCGGCCCTCGACGCCGCCTTCTCGCGGCCGGCATACGTCTTTCCTGACCCGATCCCCTTCAACCAAGTTGGCCACGGGGGGCTCGTGACGATCCTCGGCGCGCAGGTGCACGTTCGCTCGTTCGCGGTCATCGGGGTGGCGATCCTCGTGGCCGCGGCCGCGTCGTGGATCATCCAGCGGACCTGGTTCGGGCGCAGCCTGCGCGCGATCGCGGACGACGCCGAGGGCGCCGCGGTCGTCGGGATCAGCGTCGAGCGCACCCGCGCCCTCGCGTTCGGGCTGGCCGGCGGAATCGCGGCGGTCGCGGTCGTGGTCGCCGCGCCGGGCGCGCCGTTCGAGACGGGAAGCGGCGCGCTGCTCGGCCTCAAAGGACTCGTCGCGGCGGTACTCGTCCGCTTCGGGGGCCTCTGGGCGGCGTTCGCCGCAGGGCTCGGCCTCGGCATCGCGGAGGCCGCCCTCGGCACGGGGCTGCTCGGCCACGTGCACGGCGTCGCCGGCTACCGCGAATTGATCCCGCTGGTCGTCGCGATCGTCCTGCTCGCGTTCAGGCCGTTGCGGATGCGCGAGGCTGTCGAGTGAACGCCTTCGCCGCCGCGGCGACGACCCGCACCGCGCTCAAAGACGCTGCCGTCGAGGCGGGACGAGCCTGGTCGCGCTCGGCCACGTTGGGTGTCGGGATCGCGGCGGTTGCCGCGGCCGCGCCGCTGTTGCTCGGAAGCCTTGTCGCGACGGACACGCTCGCCGGCGGCGCGTATCTGGCGCTCGCTGCGACAGGCCTCGCTCTCTGCATCGGCCTGGCCGGCGTGCCCTCCCTGGCCCAGGGCGCCTTCGTCGGGACGGGTGCCTTCGTGGCGGCTCATGTCCTGCGTCACACGGCCCTGCCCGCAGAGGCCTGCGCCGTGATCGGGGCGGTAGCCGCGGCGGCGCTCGGAACTGCGGCGGGGGTGGCCGTTCGAAGCCTGGATCCGGTCCGCGTCGCGGTCAGCACCTGGCTGCTGAGCTGGCTCGTGGCGCTGGCCCTGGGCGTCCTCCCGTGGCTCTCGGGCGGAGCGCAAGGCCTGGTCGTGCCTACGCGCCGACTCGTCGGCTTCACACCGACCCCGCTTGTGCACTACGAGCTTGCCGTCGTCCTGACGGGGCTCTGCGCCCTCGCGCTGGTCGCCCTGCGCCGGGCGCCCTTCGGCCTCGACCTTGCGGCGGCCGCCCAGCATCGGGGTGCGGCGGCCGCGCTCGGGGTGCCCATGGAACGACTGCGCGTCGGCGCGTTCGCGGCCTCGGCGTTCGTCGGCGGCCTCGCCGGGGGCCTTGCAGTGCAGCTCGACATCGTGGCCGACCCCACCGCGTACGGACCGCTGCTCTCGTTCGAGCTGCTGGTCGCGGTCCTCGTCGGCGGCGCCACGGCTGCGCTGGGCCCGAGCGCCGGCGTCGTCGTCCTCGGCCTGATCGCGCTCGCGGCGCAGGGCCTCGGCGACCTGGCGGCCGTCGAGGGCTCGCGGTTTCAGCCGATGCTCGAGGCCCTGCTCGTGCTCGCCCTGCTGGCGACCGGCGGCAGCGCGCTCGTCCCGACGTTACGGGCTTTCCTCGGTCGCCGTCTGGATGGTCGGCGCCCGAGAAGCCGGGAGGCTCGACCCCGGCCGAGGCGTCCGCCGACCACCCTCGAGGCCCGAGGGCTGACGAAACGGTTCGGCGGGGTCGTCGCTGCCGACGACGTCTCCCTCGAGCTCCGGGCCGGGACGATCACGGCGCTCGTGGGGCCCAACGGCTCGGGGAAGACGACCGTCCTGCGGCTCGTCGGCGGCACACTCGAGCCCGACGCCGGCTCGGTCGTGCTCGGTAGCCGCGACCTGACGGCGACGCCTGCCGAGGCTCGCGTCAGGAGCGGGCTCGTGCGCACGCTGCAATCGCGATCGGTCTTCGCCGAGCTGACGGCGCTCGAGAGCGTCCTCGTCGGCGTCGACCGGACGCGCCGGTACGGGGGTGCGGTGCGGGCGCTGACCTCGACCCCTCGCTACCGCACCGAGAGTCGCTGGGCGGAAGGGCGGGCGCTCGCCGTGCTCGAGAAGGTCGGCCTCGCAGACAGGGCGGATCGGCCCGCGTCGGAGCTGGCCGGCTCTGACCGCCAGCGACTGATGATCGCGGCCGCGCTCGGCACGAATCCGACCACGCTCCTGCTCGACGAGCCGTCGGCCGGAGCGAGTGACGAGGACCTTCAGCGGCTCGCCGAGCTCCTGCTGACGATCCGCGCCGACGGGGTCGGGATCCTGCTCGTCGAGCACAACCTCAAGCTCGTGCGAGCGGCCGCGGACGAGGTCCTCGAGCTCGAGCACGGCCGAGTCCAGACCCGCGGACGTCTCTAGACTCGTCGCTCGATGCGCACGACCGCGGCCCTTCTCGTGCTGCTCGCCGTGGTCGCGGTGGGTTGCGGGACGCAGTCGAACGGCGCGAAGCAGAAGGCGATCGTGATCGCCGTCGACGCGCCGTTTTCCCTTAGCCCCTACATCGGCACGACGGTCGCCAACGGGGTCCGGCTCGCCGCCGACCAGCTGAACGCACGCGGCCTGAGCGCCAGCGGAGACACGTACAAGGTTCGCGTGCTCAGGCTCGACAACGCCCGGTCGCCGGTGAAGGCCGTGGCGAACATGCGCCGGGCGATCCGGGACGACGCGGTCGCCGTGATCACCGACGGGACGGGAGTGGACGCGACCTGGCGGCTCGCGGAGCGGGCGAACGTCGCGATCTGCATCGCCTACCAGGGCGGCAAGAACCTCGTCGACCCCGACACCCGCCCGAACGTCTTCCGGATCGCGCCGACCGACCACGGCCTCGCATTCCGGCTCGCGGAGTACATCGTCCCGAAGGGCTTGAAGGTGGCGATCCTGACAGACGACTCTGACTACGGCCAGGAGGGCAAAGCCGCGCTCGCGGACGCGTTCGAGACACTTCCGAAAGCGGTCGCGGCTCGGATCACGCTGCCCTCGAGCGCGAGCGACGTCGCACCGCAGGTGCTCGAGGCACGCCGATCGGGCGCCACCGCGCTGCTCGTGTGGGCGCAGCCGGCGGTGCTCGCGAAGACGATCGTGGCGGCGCGCGCATCCGGCTGGAACGTGCCCTTCTTCACCACGCCGGCGGGACAGGACCCCGTCGTTCGCCAGCAGCTCGCCGATCATCCCGCCTGGCTCGACGGGCTCACCTTCGCGTCGGGGCGGATGACCGCGGAGCTCGGGCCGGCGCCGTGGAGCGCGTTCGAGGCGAGCTACGAGGCCGCCTACGGCGCCACGTACGTCGGCGTCAGGTCGCACACCAGCCGCGTGACGCAGCCACCGGACTACGCGATGTACTCATATGACTTCGTCAATGTCCTCGCGACGGCGATCTCGCGGGCCGGCGGTCCTGACCGCGCCAAGATCCTCGATCGACTGAACCAGGTCTCCGCCCGCGGGGCAAACGGCGACGAGCGAGGCTTCAACGAGCGGAGCCACGAGGGCGTCGTCGACGACGACGTCTACTTCGCCCGCTTCAAGGACATGGTCTTCCGGCCGGTGAAGGACGACGCGCTGTCGGCGACCCTGCCCGTCATCGCACAGACGCGTTGACACGCCGACGGCTCCTGTCCGGCGCCGCGCTCGGCGTGGCCGCGGTGGCGACGGCCTCCACCGCGGCCGGGGCGCCGCCCCGGTTCGGGACGCTGCCGTCCCCGACCTCGCTCATCCGCACCGAGCCGCCCCTCAGGGCGCCCGCATCAGCGGCGGCGCAGCTCGAGCGCCGGTTCCCCAGGCACGTGAGGGCGAACCAGCTCGTCCGCGTGACGCTCGAGCCCGACGGCCGGGCGGGACGGATCGTCGTGGTCGACCGCCTGCTCGTCGAGGGCACCGGCGACTACTCGCTCGCGATCCCTGCTCCGTTGGAGGACGTGACGATGGCCACCGGGTCGGAGGCGCAACCGGGCCTTCGCAGCGGCGCCGTCCTCTGGCAAGGATTTGCGACCCGCGACCGGACCCTCGCAGCGGCGATCGTCCTCGACGCCGAGGCGGCGCGGCGAGGCCTGCCGATTCGAGTCACGATCCACGACGGGACCGTCGCCGTAGTGAACACCACGACCGCCTCGACGAGCGCGCTCGCGAGCCGGGCGCCCGCGCGCGCCGTCGCCCGCGTGCTCGACGGCGCCTTCCGGGCAGCCCGGCGCGGGCTGCCCTTCACGGCCCCGAGC
>JBKPOY010000088.1:0-13826 GCA_046733295.1 Actinomycetota bacterium
CGAACTTTGCGCTATGCGTTCACGGCGCTTGGCCGCCGACGGCGGCCGTGGCGAAGAGGCGGCATGATCGGGTCCTTCCTTTCACGCCGTGAGCTGGCCGCCGCTGCGTTCTCGGCGCCGTCGCTCTACTGGCGCAGCCGCCGTGCAGACGTCGACGCTCGTGTGAGATAGAGCCAACCGGTGGCCGAGCATCAGGTGCCGCAGAGTCGCGAAACGCGGGCCGAGAGCGCCGATACGGCGGAGGCCGTTTCGGTTGTGATTCCGACGTTCAATCGCGGCGATCTCCTTAGGCGTGTGATCGACTCCGTTCTGCAGGATCCAGGCGCGATCGAGGTCGTGGTTGTCGTCGACGGCTCTTCCGACCGCTCCATCGAACTTCTCGAGCGACTCTCGCGCTCCCAGCCCCGCGTGAAGCCGCTCTTCATGGAGCATCGGGGTCTGAACGCCGCGGTGCAAGCCGGTGTGGGCCACGCGACGAGCGAGATCGTGCTCATCCTCGATGACGACCTCGAGGCGACGCCCGGTCTCGTGTCCGCACATGCGCGACATCACCAGTCGGCGCCGAACCTCGTTGTGGTCGGCTATTCGCCCGTGGTCGCCCCTGCGGCTTCGAGCGAGATGGTCGTGACCGCGTCCATTTACGGCGAGGCATACGAGCGCAGCTGCCGATCCTTTGAGAAACGGCCGGAGACCATCCTCTTGCAGCTGTACGGGGGACACATGTCCATCCGGAGATCCGTGTGCCTGCGCACGGGAGTGGATTCGAAGGATTTTCAGGAGCACTACCACCCGGACCGGGAGTTCGGCATTCGCTGCCTGAAGGCGGGCCTCGTCGGGCGATTCGACCGTTCGTTGCTCGCTCGTCACCACTATTCCCGCTCGCTCTCAGAGTTCCGGCGCGATGCACGTAGCCAAGGCGCCGCCACCGTGGTAATCCACAGGCTGCATTCAGACGTGCTTGGCCCTGTTGATCGGGACAGTTCCGTGGTCGGTGCTCCGGCGGCCGCCCGGTGGGTGATTCGGCTGAGCAGATTTCGGCTCCTCCACCACGTCACGTCGGCTGCGCTCGCAGCATGCGTTCGCGTGCTGGGACGCTTTCATGCCCTTTCGATGCAGCGGAGCGCCGTGAAGCTGCTGGGGCGCGCGGAGCATCAGCGAGGCCTGTACGAGGCACTCGGTCGAGATACCGGCCCTAAAGACGGCTGAGGTTCAGACGGTGTGCACCGGCGGCACGTCTCGGGACCTCGGGGCGAGAACACGCACGCCGATCATGCGCGTCTTGGCCCCGAGGGAAGCCGCCGAAATGCCGACCACGCGGGCTTCCGCACACCGTCGAACGTTCTCAGGCCGCTCGTCCAATTCAGCCACTGGGCGCTGTTTCGCCGCGGCGGCGCGTCGTAGAGCTGGTACCAGCACAAGGTGTCGACGCGCCCAAGCTTCGCGGCCAGGGCGTAAGCACGGCGAAGGTTCGCGGCCTGCTTCTGGCGCGAGACGTAGTAGAGCCAACCGTAGGCCTCGTGCTCCGTGTTCCAGCCGAACTCGTCGATGAAGATCTTCAGATGGCGGCGGGGCCAAAGCTGATCGAGCCTCTTTCCGAGCCAGTCGAGATCGTCGAAGTCCACCCGTAGCGGCCGCTTGCCGAGGCGCAGGTCGAGCCGCCGCTCGGTGTACGGGTTGATCCCGAACATGTCGAGCCGTGGCCGGCGCCCGTTGGGGAGGACCATGTTCGCGATGAACGTGTCAGGCGCCGTCGTGTATTGATCGTTGAGCCCGTAGGGATGAACGCCGCCGCCGATGACGACGACATCGCGTCTGGCTGCGTGCATGGCCGCGTACGCCGCGTCAAGAAACCGGGCGTAAAGCCGTGGCGCCGTTCGACCGCGGCCGCCCTGGGGCTGGAAGTTGTCCGCCGTCCCCGGCTCCGAAATGATGATCCAGCGGCGCACCTGCGGGTACTTCCGCACCGCAGCAGCGGCGAAGGCGGCAAAGTCCTGGGGGCGCGAGGGCGCCCAGGCTGAACCGCGGCCGCCGTTCGCCCACGCTGGAAAGCCGCTCACGTTGAGCACCGGCTCGATCCGATTCGCGCGGGCAGCCGAGAGTGCGCGGCCCAAACTCGCCGGCCAGTGGTAGGCCGGATCGTCCGGCGATGCGGCTTCGGCCGGGCGCGTGGGTGCGACCGACGCCCATGAGAGGCCGCCCGACCAGACCCTCGTGCCGAGTGCGCGCAGCTCGGGGAAGATCGTCCGCCCGCCCCGGATCGCGGCGCCGTCGCTGATGCATTTCGCCGGCGCTCGCGCTTTCGCAGGCTGGGCAGGTGCCGCCGGCCGGGCAAGGGCGATCGCGGCCGCGACGGCGAACACGCTCATGGAAACTGCTGTGACAGCCGACCCCCGCCGCACGCACCTACGCTAACAAGCGCGCGCGTGTTCAGCCGCCTCGATGCGCCAAATAGGAGAGCCTCAGCTGGACACCGAGCTCCCGGCTGTCCGGTGTTCCGTAATCGACAGGCGAGAACGTCGGAGCAACGTGGACTGCGACCTTGAACGGCGGCGGCGGTGCCGGGAGGCGGAAGACAGTCGTGCGCCCTGCGTGGGCGATCCATTCCCGTCTGACCGTCGGCCGAGCGGGCGAGGCGCTGCGCAGGCGGAGCATCGTCACGGTCACCTTCCCCGGCACGTCCACGCCGAGCCATGCGGCCCTGCTCAGCGTGACCTCGACCACGCCTCGGCGCGGCCTCGGCGACCAGTACTGGTAGAAGGCCGCGTCCGGGCCGCTCCAGTTGTCCGAGTAGAGGCCTTCGAGGCGTGACGCGAGGCGCAGAGGTGGCGCCGGCCGGTAGACGGCGAGCGGCTGTGCAACCGAGCCTCCGGAACCGACGAGCTTGCCGGCGATCGCGATTCCACGGTCGGTGGCGAGATAGCGGCCGAAGGCCGGCGCGGTGCCCGTCGACTGCACCAGCTCGCCGGTTCCGTCGTCGAGGCGCAGACTTCGACCCGGCAGCGCACAGAGCTGCGGCGCGCCGAGCGTGTAGATGTGGCCAACCGACCGGTTCCAGAACTCGGTGTTCACGAGCACGTTGGAACCGGTGGAGACGGATGGATTGGGCACGTAGAGGTACGCGGTCTTGCCGGCTGCGGCGCCGACCCGCTGATCGATCCAGCTTCGGCTCGGACCGGTCGCGTTCTCCCAGCCGCGGGTGCTCGCCGCGAGATACCCGTAGGCGGAGTGCGAGGCGAGCACGAGCAACAGGGCGATGCCGGCCGGCAGAACCGGCTTGACGAACCAGGCGGGCGCCGCCGCGAAGGCGAGCGCAGCCCCGGCGGCGCAGAGGAAAAGGAAGACGCGGGCGCCGGTGAGCCCTCCTGGCGCCTCCTCCGTGATCCGCGTGAAGAAATGCAGCGTCAGCGTGCTGAAGACGCCTCGCTCGAACAACCCGCCCGGTTGCAGGATCCCGGTGAAGAGGATCAGCGACGCGAGCGCGAGCGACGTGACCGCTGAGACGGCCGTCTCGAGCCTCGGTCGCGGCAGGCCGCGGACGAGCCAGAGGACGAACGCAATCAGGAGCGGCGGAAATGCATACAGGCTGTACCGCTCCGTGATTCCGTGGTTGAAGGCCGAAGCGTAGGCGCCGGTCTGGACCAGGAACCAGAAGACAGCGGCCGCCGCGGTGGCGACGAAGGCCCGCTCCTCCCGGCTGGGCAACCCGTGCCTGACCGCAATCAGGAAGAGAAGGAGGAAGGCGCACGCCGGCGCAACCCCGACGGCAAGCACGGCTTCACCTGCGTGCCGTGCCGACCAGAGCAGCACGTAGGCCGGGTTGTAGTCGATCGTCGCAACCGCGTGGTAGAAGCCGACCGCGCGGCTCAGTGAGAACCCGTTGTAGGCCAGGTACGCGAGCGCGCCGACGGCGAGGGCGGTGGCGAGCGGGATGTAGCGGCGCAGCTCGCGCACCGCCTCGCGAGGCGGCGTGCCGGCCCGAGCGTCGAGCAGGAGCTGCAGGAGCACGGCCGTAGGCAGGATCGCGAGCAGCACGAGCCCCTGAGTGCGCACCTCGTAGGCAAGGGGGATCGTGACCAATACAAGCGCCTGCCTCCAGAGCGTCGGTCGCTCGACGGCGAGCCCGATCGCGAGCAGCGCGAGCATGAATGCGGGGAGGGATGCGTTCTCGCTCATCAACATCCCGGAGAGAACGAGCCCGGTCAGAAGCAGCGTGAGCGCAGCCGCGAGGAGCGCCCACCAGGCCGAGACGACACGCCGCGCCCACAGATAGACGGGGACGGCGGTAAGCGAGATGAGCGTGGCGTTGATCGCCTTCGCCAGCCCGTAGACCGTCGACATCTTGTGCGCGAGCCACGCCGGCGCGATCAGGGCCGGGTAGAGCAGGTTGACCCCGTTCACCCCTTCCCCGCGCAGGCGCAGGTCGCCCGTCGTGGCGAAGCTCTTCGCGATCCCGCCGTAGATGAACTCGTCGCAGAGGAGCTGCGGTGCCTCGAACCCCCGGTTGACCCACACCCGCACCACTGCGGAGGCGGCGACCAGTGCGCACAGCGCAAGCCAGGGAGGGAGTCTTCGCACGCGCGTCAGGAACGGGGGCGGTAGCTCAGCGAGACCTGGGCGCCCAGCTGGCGCGTGTCGGCCTGGCCGAACTCGGACGGCGAGAAGGTGGGTTCGATGTGGATGGCGACCATGAACGGGCGCGGCGGCGTCCGGAGCACCACGACACGCGACTGCCGGCTGTGGATCGTGAGCTTCTTGGAGGCGGAGCCGCCCCCCGCCGGCGTCATCGAGACGGTGACTTTCCCCGGCACGTCGGGACCGCCCCAGGATGCACGCGACAAGGTCACAGCGACCGAGCCGGGGCTCTTCGCGTCAAAGCGCCGGTAGGCGGCGTCCGACCCCATCCAACGGTCGGCGGCGATTCCCCCCGTGAGGCTCGCGATCCGAGGCGCCGCGCGGCGGTCGTAGAGGTCGAAGGGGCCTTGCGTGGCTGCGGGGGCACCGATGAGATCCGTGCCCGAATCGGTTATGAAGACGTGCGTTCGGTCGAGCTCGCTCTGCGCGGCGGCACCGGCCGCCGGCGCCGTCGAGATCTTGCCGTTCTTCTCGTCGAGCCGCACCAGCGTTTCGGCAAAGGTCACCGGCTCGGGGTTTCCGAATGTGTAGACCTGCTGGAGGTCGCGGTTCCAGAACTCGTTCTCCCAGAGCGCGACGGCCTCGGTGAAGAGATCGCTCGCGTTCCCGTAGAGAACGCCCACATCGCTTCCACCCGCGCGATCGTCGATCCAGGTCGGGTCGGAGAGGACGCCAGTGTTCGCGGCGATGTCGCGCGAGTAGTCGCGGATCGTCCCGTGAACCGAGTAGGAGGACAGGATCAGGAAGGTTGCGATCGCGGCGACGATCGCGGGCATGCCGAACCGCCGGGGTACGAGGGCGAACAACAGGCTGCCGCCGACGGCGCCGAGGAGGAGGATCTTTTTGGTGATCGGGATCCCGCCCGAGAGAAGCTGCGAGAGCCGATAGAACGGGATCAGCCCGAACGTGTCCGAGATGAGCGAGACGTTCAAGAGCCTCGTGAGCGGCAGGAAGACGAGCAGCAGCGCGGGGACCGCGGCCGCGAGCGCGGTGAGAACCACAGGGCGCGGCATGCCGCGCCCGAACCAGACCGCGAGCGCCAGGAGCAGGATCGGGGCGACCGGAAACATGTAGCGCTCCTCGACGCGGAGCGAATAACGGGAGGCGAAGGTGGCGACCTCGAGGACAATCCAGACGACCGAGGCTGAGGCAACCGCGAGGAAGGACCGCTCGGCCGACGACATCGACCGCGCGCGTGTGAACGCGAGCCCGATGAGGAGCAACAGGGCGCACGCCGGTATGTAGCCGGCGGCGAGAGGCAGCTCGGCGAAGTGGTAGAGCGTCCAGCGCGCCGCAGTTGTAAACGGATAGCCCGTCGAGGTGACACTCTGGTAGGCGCCCAGACCGCTCCGAAGCGGCACGCCCTGCGCGTGCTTGTACGCCACATAGGCAACACCTCCGACCAGGAGCACCGCAGCGGTCGGCCAGAGCGGGACGAGGTTCCGTCTCAGGATTGGGCGCCGCGGCTCGCTGCCGCGGCCCAGGAGATCGAAGCAGAGGTTCAAAGCCACCGCGGTCGGCAGGACAGCGAGCAGGACGAGGCCCTGAAACCGGACGCCGATCGTGAGCGCGAACGCCGCGAGCATCAGTGCCTGGCGCCACAGGGTCGGCCGTTCAAGGACGAGCGCCGTCGCGAAGCACGCGAGCACGAACGTGGTCGCGAACGCGTTCTCGGTCATCAGCTCGCCGGTGTAGAAGAACGAGGGAATCAGCAGGGTCAGGCCCACCGCCACCAGCACGTAGCGCCGGGGTGCGATGCGGACCCCCCAGAGGTAGACCGGCACCGCGACGAGTGTCAGCACGACGGCGTTGATCGTCTTCGCGAGCAAGTACGTCGTGTGCATCGATCCCGCGAGCCACGCCGGCGAGATCAGCGCCGGATAGACGTAGCTGACCAGGCCCGCCGGAGCGCCCCGGATCAGATAGTGGCCGCCGGCAGCAAAGCTCTTGGCCAGCTCGGAATAGATGAATTCGTCGACGAGAATCCACGGTGTCCTCACCGAACGCGCCAGCCAGAGGCGCGCGAGCACCGAGGCCGCCATCATGGCGACAACTGCGGCGGGGGCCGCTGCGCGCGACTCGGCAAGAGCGCGCACGCGGTCGAGGGGCGTCGACGGCGCCGACGCCTGTTCAGTCGCCAAGACCGACCTCGGACACGGCTTTGCCGACGGAACCGAGTTCCGGGTCGGTCGCCTCGAGGCCAATCTCCGAAGCCGCCCTTGCCACATCGCCGAGCACCTCGTCCCGCACAAGCTCCAGCCCTGCGGCGTCCTCGAGCGCCGCGACGTACAGCTCGGCGACCCGTTCCAGAGCGTGCTCACGCCTGACGTACGCGCGGCCGGCGCCGCCGAGCTCCTCCCGCAGCGCCGCGTCGCGGCAGAGCTCGGCGAGCCTTTGGGTCAAAACCTCGACCTCGTCAGGGCCGACGGGAACCTTGGCGACGGCCCCGTCGGGCAGCTCGGCGAACCAGCCGATGTCGCTGACGACGAGCGGCCGGCCGAGGACGAGCGAGCGGATCGCCGTTCCTGATGTCTCGCCCATCGTCGGCCAGCGAAGGTTGACCGAGATGTCGGCGGCGGCCATCAACGACCACAGGCGCGGCTCGTCGACGTAGTCGAACTGGAGGACCTCCTCCTTCCGGAGGCCGTGCCGTCCGAGCATCGCTTCGAACGTGACCCCAGCGGCCGGACGGCCGACGAGCAGAAGCAGCGCGTCCGGAAACTCGTCGCGCAGGCGCGCGAACGCGTTGAGGAGCTGCGGGATGCGCTTCGTGGTCGTCAGGTGCCCGAAGCAGCCGATCACCGGCCCGCGGTCGGCCGGCAATCCGGCCGCCTGCAGCCCCTCGGGCGTCTCCCACGCGGGCATCGGGACGACCGAGATCGGCCCTTCGAACCCCAGCCGGCGAACCTGCTGCTCGACATAGTGCGAATGGACGATCAGTCCCCGCGCGTGTACGAGGACCTCCCGCGTGAGGGGGAACTGCTCCGCCCGCGTCTCCCAGAGCGGCGGCAGGTACCCGTCGATGACGGCGTGTGCGAGCAGCCGGCCGACGAGGCCGGAATCGCGGAACATCGCGGCCCGATAACCCTCCGCGTCGCCGCGTCCGAGCGTCAGCCCCGCCACCAGGTGGTGGAGGACGAAGTCGTGGAGGACGATCAGGCCCGGCTGCTTGCGGAGCGCCTCGACGATCCAGCCGTGAGCCTCCGGATCATTGCCGACGTGGTAGAGGCCGACGTCGACGCCCCGCGGCCGCCTGCGTCTCCGGCGTGCCACGCGGAGGTCGACGTTACGCCCGAGCGCCGGCACCAGAAGCGCGCTGTAGTCGGCGATCCCCGACCGCTCCGGTGGCAGCGGGGAGTAGTAAGCGACCTTCATGCGCCGAGCAGCTTGTCGATCGTCGCGTCCCAGGTGACCTGCTCCGCCTGCGTCTTGCCCAGGCTGCCGAGCTCGCGGGCGGTGTCGCGATGCTCGGCGAGCCGGTCGCACGCCTCCGCGACGGCGGCCGCGGTCGGCTCGCAGACTAGGCCGGTGCGGCCGTCCTCGACGACCTCGAGCGGCCCGCCCGCGTCGCGGGTCGTGATCACCGGCTTGGTCGACAGGAACGCCTCGTACGGGACGAGGCCGGAATCCTCGTCCAGCGGCGCGTAGTAGACGGCCAGGCAGCGCGCGTAGAGATCCGTGAGCTCGCTGTTGTCCACGCGGCCCGCGAAGGAGATGCGGCCGTCGAGGCCGAGCTCGCGGGCGAGCTCCTCGAGCCGCCCGCGTTCGGGACCATCGCCCGCGACGACGAGTTGGAGAGACGGGCGTTCGGCGGCCGCGCGGAGCAACAGATCGACGCGCTTCGTCGGATCCAGCCGACCCACCGAGAGCACGAAGTCGCCGTACTCGTCACAGCGGTACGCGAGCTGCTGCGGAGGGTGAGGGAGGAGCTCGGCCTCGAGGCCGATGCTCCGTTCGAGCCGCTTGGCGATGTTCCGCGAGGTTGCGAAGACCTTGTGGGCCTCGCCCAGAGACGTCCGATCGAGGCGCTGGATCGCGCGCACCGCGGCACGGTCTCGCGGCTCGGTGCCGAACTGCCCCAGCTCGGTGCCGTCCCACTCGTACGCCTGGCGGAACTGGTGGACGAGCCAGACGACCTTGCGGGGGTGTCGCACGACGTAGGAGGGAAACTTGGTCGGGATCACGAGGTCGATCGGCCGGCCGTTCGCCTCCTCCAGGTCGGCGAGCCGCCAGAGCAGTGCCTGGGTCAGCACCCGCGTGCCGGGGTACCACTTGAACGGGATCGTCACGAGCTCCGCCGTGTGCTCGCGGGCGCGCAGCTCGTCGACGAGGGTCTCGGCGAGGATCTCGGCGCCGCCGCGCTCGAACGGCACCTGTGGAACGCAGACCGCGACTCTCACGTGCGGGCGACGACGGCGTAGTCCTGCGGCCCGAAGACGACGTCGTTGAGCCGCGCGACGTTCGCGTCGAGTGCCTCACGGGCGTCTTCGAATTCGGCCGGCAGCGGCACGGGCCGTAGGCGCTCCCGCTCGGGCACCGGGCCGAGGAACCGGAGCTCGGCCTCGCGGAAACCCGCGTGGCGAACGAGAAACTGGAGCGTCGCGGGATGGATCGGTCGCTCATGAGAGAGGTCGGCCGAGAAGTTTGCGAGCGCCATGAGGCTGAGCGGGTTCGGAGTCTCGGCGGCGAAGATTCCGCCCGGGCGCAGCTTCGCAACCGCCAGCTCGAGCAGCCGGACAAGCGCCGGCGGGCTCAGGTGCTCGACGAGGTGTGCAGAGAAGATGCCGCCGAGCGAGCGGTCCTCGAGGCCTTCCAGGTACGCGAGCGCCTCGGCACGCTCGACCTCGAGGCCTTCCTCCCGGCAGTGCTCGACCATGTCCTCGTCGAGGTCGATCCCCCTCGCGTCGACGCCGGCCTCACGAAGAAGCTCGAGGAACTCGCCCCGCCCGCAACCGACGTCGAGCACGGGCGCGGCCTCGAGGAAATCGTCCACGTAGCCGGATTGCCGCTCCCGGACGACGTCGCGCGAGCCCCGCATGCGTGCCTCGAACGCAAAGTAGTCGGGCGCCTCGAGCGTGCCTGCTGGCGGAGAGGAATCCGCACTCGCAGGAGGGGCCGAGGGTGGCGGACGCCGGCTGCGCCGTTCAACCCGCAGCAGCCGTTCCTCGAGCTCCGCAGACGAGCGCCCCAGGCCTTCCACGGTCAGGCGCGTCTCGTCGGCCCGCTCGTGTTCCCGCTCGAGCTCCCGCCCAAGCTCGGAGGTCGCAGCGTCGATTCGCTCGCTCAGGCCGTCGAGCGCGCTGAGAACACTGGCGTTGTAGTCGCGCTGCTGGGCGAGCGCCGGCTCCAGATACCAGCGCATCAGCTTCCGCAGCACGATCTTCGGTGGCAAGAGCAGCGTGCCGCGGATCCGCCCCCAAGTGCCCGACCTGTACAGGAACGGCCGGTCCGCGCTGACGGCCCAAAACCGCTCGGCCTGTGCACGCCCCGACCATGCGAAGCCGTCCGCATCGCGGTCGCCGGCGCTCAACTCGTCCCGCAGGCGCGAAACGATCAGGTCGACGTCCTGCTCCGACACCGCGGGATTATAGGTTCAGGTGCTTCGTCTCCCCCCGGTCTTCCTCGAGCTCGTGCTCGAGCAGGGCGAGTCGCTGCGTGAGGATCCGGTTCTGATCGGAGAGCTTCGAGAGCACCGTCGAGTAGTGCAGCAGCAGGAGCAGGATGAAGAAGGCCGCCAGCACGAAGAGCGCGGACGGCGGGTAGGAGATCCCGACCGTGTCCGCGATCGTCGACAGCAGGCTGCGCCACACCGCGAGCACGAGGATGACGATGCCGGTGAGCAGCCACAGCATCGCGTAGCGCTCCTGCAGCCTGCGGCTCCGGATCAACTCGAAGATCACGAAGAGCAGCAAGAGCGCGGCGACGGCGGCGAAGAGCGAGACGCGGAACGGTGTCATTTCTCCTCCTGCGGGGTCGGGGAGCGCCGGAACAGCCCGACGAAGAGGGCCAGCAAGACCTTGACCATGTAATAGGCGGAGCTCGTGAACGTGATCGAGGAGCTACCGCTTTCGCGGATCCTCATCCGCACCGGCACCTCCGTCATCCGTAGCCGGTGGCGAAACACGAGCACGGTCGCCTCTACCTCCGGGTAGTCGTGCGGGTAGTCGGCCGCGAAGACATCGATCGCGCGCCGGTTCATCGCCCGGTAGCCCGAGGTCGTGTCGGTGACACGCTGCCGGACGATCAGGGAGACGATCCGCGCGAGGAGCTTGATTCCGACCAACCGGGAGAAGGGCGGCTCGTACTCGCGCTCGCCGAGGAAGCGGCTGCCAATCACCAGGTCGGCGCGGTCCTCCAGGATCGGCTCGATCAGCTTCGGCATCTCGCTCGGCGGATGCTGTGCGTCGCCGTCGATCTGGATCGCGAGGTCGAACCGGTGGTTGCGAGCGTACTGGATCCCGGTCTGGACGGCGCCGCCGATCCCGAGATTGAACGCGAGCCGGACGACGCGCGCCCCCGCGCGCTCGGCGACCGCGGCGGTGCGGTCTGTCGACCCGTCGTCGATCACGAGCACCTCGAAATCGGGATCGAAGGCCTTGATCTCCTCGACCACCGAGCTGACCGATTCCTCCTCGTTGTGCGCCGGCACGAGCGCGACGCGCCGAAGCGCCGAGAGCCGGGGGTCGCCCGTGCGGGGTTGGTCTGTCGTCAAGACCTGGGCCACGGCGGTGAGGTTACCCCGGAGATGTAACCGAATTGTTGGCCGAACAGGGTCGGCCGAGGAATCCAAGGGCCACGATAGGCTGCGGCGCAATGAGGGCCGTGATCCTTGCCGGCGGGCTCGGAACCCGGCTGCGCCCCTACACGACGATCCTGCCGAAGCCGCTCCTACCGGTGGGTGAACGTCCGATCCTGGAGCACATCCTGCGCCGGCTGCACGCTTCGGGCGTGCGCAACGTCGATCTCTGCGTGGGCCATCTCGGCGAGCTGATCCAGGTCTACTTCTCACAGGCTGACGCCCTTCCCGACGATCTCGAGCTGCGCTGGCACTGGGAGGACGAGCCGCTCGGCACCGCCGGGGCGCTGCGCATCGTCCCGGGCCTCGAGGGGACGTTCATCGCCATGAACGGCGACATCCTCACGACTCTCGACTACGGCGAGCTCGTCGCCTTCCACGGGCGCAAATCGGCGGCGCTGACGGTGGCGATGCACGCCAAGCGCGTCGACATCGACCTCGGCGTGATCGAGACCGACGGCGATCGGATCGTGGGATTTCGCGAGAAGCCACAGCTCGACTACGAGGCGAGCATGGGGATCTACGTGTACGACGCGCGCGCGCTTACGCACCTGCCCGCGGACGGGCCTTGTCAGTTCCCCGACCTGATCCAGCGTCTCCTGGGCGCCGGGGAGACCGTCGCCGCGTTTCGTAGCGACGCCGAGTGGTTCGACATCGGCACCGTCCCCGAGCATCAGCGTGCGGTCGAGGCCTTCGAGCGCAACCCGGGAGTGTTCGCGACTTGACCGAGACCGAGCTCGAGCGAATACGCGACGCGTACCGCACACGCGACGCCTCGCCCGACAACCCGTACCGCTGGGACAACCCGGCTTACGTCACCTACATGCAGATACTGGAGCAGGCGCTGCTGCGTAGCGTCGCCGACGCCGGGGTGCCCCTGGCCGGCGCGCGCGTGCTCGATGTCGGCTGCGGCAGCGGGTACTTCCTCCACCGTATCCAGGAATACGGCGGCGGCGAGTGCCACGGCATCGACCTCATGGAAAACCGAGTCGCCGAGGGGCGCAAGCGTTATCCGACCCTGAAGTTCCACGTCGGAAGCGCGACGGAACTCCCGTTCGCCGACGGGGAATTCGACCTCGTCACACAATTCACCTGTCTCTCGTCGATCCTCGCCGACGACGTCCGGCTCGCCGCCGCGCGCGAGATGCGGCGGGTGGCCGCCGGCGGCTGGATCCTCTCGTTCGACCTGCGAGGCTTGCGCCGGCCCGGCGTCCGACCCGGGGGCGGCACTCCAATTGTCGGACTCGACGAGCGCGAGCTGCGGCGGCTTTTCGGAGAGCCGAGGTTGGTGCGGCGCGCTGGGCTCCCTTTCGAGCTGGCAGAGCGCACGGGTCGGCACGGCCTGGTGGCGGCGGCTCTCGCGACGCTGAGACCGCTGCGGAGCCATTTGATCGGGGTGTGGAGCCTGTCCGCGTGACTACGTTTCCCGAACGGGGCGCGCAGGTACGCCGGCGACGACTGCGCCGTCCGGAACGGGCTCGCGTACGACGGCGCCCGCACCGACCACCGCGCGGGCGCCTATGTCACAGCCCGACAGAACCGTCGCGTTCGCACCGATCCACGCGGCGGAGCCGATCCGTGTCGGCTGCGCCTTTCTCGGGAAGTCCGCCGCGAGTGGCCGGTCACCGACGTCGGAGTGGGTGAGGATCGTGACGCCCATCGAGACCGTGGCGTCGTCCTCGATCGTCAATGACTCGGCGAGGTCCAGCAGAACCAGCCGCCCGATGTGCACGTTGCTGCCGATCGCGAGATTGCGGTAGTCGGTCAGTGCGTTGTGCATGACCAGTGGCCCGTGCAGGACGCACTCGGCCCCGACCCTGGCGCCGAAGCCCGTGAGCAATGTCTCGCAGCGGTCGGCGAGTAGCAGGCGCCGGTTGATGGCAGCGATGCCGCCGAGTCGATACCGAGCGATCAGCCAGGGCCTGTGAAGCGTCGCGCGAAATCGGAGGGCGCTCGCCCCGAGCCGGTGGCGGCGGCCCAGCCAGGCTCGGTTGAGCGTCGCACGGACCTGCAAGGCGCTAACCCTAGCCTCACGCATGGACCGCGCTCCAGCGGGCCGCTGTCCGGCCCTCTGCGCCTGCTCTACATCGGCCCGTACAACTCACCCCACGTCGCCGACCTCGCAATCGCCATGCAGAGCCGGGGTCATCGCGTGCGGGCGACCGGTGAGGTCTGGAGCGGGCTGCCGCCTAGTTCACTGGCGACACACGGCGTGCCCGACAGCTCGTTGCCCTTTCCCTCCGTCCTTTCACTGCGGCGCCTGCTGCGCGAGTTCCGCCCCGATGTCGTTCACGCGCACTGGCTGCCGTTCGCCACACTCGCCCTGCTCGCCGGCGCGCGCCCGCTCGTAGCGACGGCGTGGGGCTCCGACGTGTACGCCGCGAGCCGGCGCCACCGG
>JBKPOY010000089.1:0-20167 GCA_046733295.1 Actinomycetota bacterium
GTGCGAGCCCGAGCGACGGCTCGTCCAGAAGGACTATGTCCGGCTCGGCGGCGAGGGCGCGCGCAATCGCCAGCTGTTGTTGCTCACCACCCGAGAGAACGCCGCCGGCACGCCTGCGGTAACGGTCGAGGATCGGGAACAACTCGCGCAGGCTTTCGATCACCTCGCTCCCCCCCGCGCCTCGACGCGCCGCGAGGCCGAGCTTCAGGTTCTCGTCGACGGTCAGGTTCGGATAGATCCGTCGGCCCTCCGGCACGAGGGCGATCCCAGCCCTCGCGATCCGCTCAGGCGCGAGGCCCCTGATCGAACGGCCCGAGAGCCGGATGTCGCCCCCGGCCGGACGAACCACGCCCATGATGGCGTGCAGCGTCGTGCTCTTTCCAGCGCCGTTCGGCCCGATCAAGCCGACGATCTCGCCCCGCGCGACGTTGAGGCTGAGGCCGCGGACTGCGGGGACGCCGTCGTACGCGACGTCGAGCTGCTCGAGCTCCAGGAGCGCGTCAGGCATCCGCAAGGGTGTCGACTGCTGTGTCGCCGAGATACGCGGCCGTCACATCCAGATTGCCCCTGATCTCCGACGGGGTTCCTGCAGCGAGTGTCCTCCCTTCGTCGAGCACGTGGATGCGGTCGCAGACCGCCATCACGAGCGACATGTTGTGCTCGATCAGCAGGACGCCGGCGTCGAAGTCGTCGCGGACGGAGCGGACGACGGCCGCGAAGTCGGGAACCTCATTGTCGGGAAGCCCGGCCGCGGGCTCGTCCAGGAGCACGTAGCGCGGATTGCAGGCGAGCGCTCTTGCGACGCCGAGCTTCCGCTCGTCACCATGCGGAAGCGAGGCTGCCTCGGCCTCGGCGCGGTGACGCAGCTCGAGCAGGTCGAGCAGGCCGTCGGCGCGCCGGCGTGCTTCCCGGGGCCCCGCACGAACGCCGAGGGCGGCGACCTCGACGTTCTCGCGCACGGTGAGACCACGGAAAGAGCGGCTGTGCTGGAACGTCCGGGCGAGGCCCGCTCGCCCTCGCCGGCTCGGGCTCCAGCGTGTCGCGTCTCTCCCTGCGATTTCGACGCTGCCCGTCGTCGGGAAGTCGAAGCCGCTCATCACGTTCACAAGCGTGGTCTTGCCGGCGCCGTTCGGGCCGATCAGACCGACGACCTCGTGCCGGTGCAGCTCGAGCGTCACATCCCGGAGCGCGTCGACACCGGCGAACGACCGCGAGACAGCGGTGGCCCGGAGCGTTTCTCCGGGCCACCGGTTTTCGGGCACCGCCACCGGCACCGACACAGGTCAGCCGACGTTGGCTGGTTTCCCGGCCGAGATGCTCCCGACGTACTTGCCTTTGTTGTTCTCGACCTCGATCACCCGATACGAGCGGCCGAAGACGGTGTGGAACTTCGGCGAGAAGCTGATCTTCCCGGAGATCGTTCTCAGGCCCCGGAAGCGCTGGAACTGGTTCGCGAGGACGCTGCCCTTCGTCGCGCCATGCGCTCGCCTAATCGCTGTGGCCAGCGCGTCGATCGCAGTGGCGCCCGTCACGAAGCTGCCGGTTGAAGGCGTGCCTGCCTGTCGCTTGATCGTGTTGAAGAGGCGCCGCACGGGCCGATTGGGGTCGTCGCCGAAGATCGAGGCGAACGTGACGTACCAGTACTTCGTCACCTTCGGGTTCTTCGGGTACCAGTTCGTCCCGTCGCCCGCCCATGAGTTCATGATCGGCGTCTTCACACGAAGGCTCCGCACCCCCTGCATGATCGCGGGCCAGTCGCCGAAGGTGGTCGCCGTGACGATCACTTGGGCGCCGCTCGTGTTGCGGAGACGGTTGACTAGATTCGGAACCTGGTTCGGTCCACCGAACGCCGAGTTCGTGAAGCTCTCCGCGCGGACGATCTTGCCGCCGAGGTGCTTGTAGCGGGCGGTGAAGGCCTTGACGACGGTCTGGAAGTAGACGAGGAGGTTGTCGGTGACCGTGATCGCGCGCTTCCATTTCTTCACCTTGAACGCGTACTCGGCCATCGCAGCGCCCTCGTCCTGCGCGACGTTCCCGAAGCTGAACGCGAGCTTGCCCTTCGGCCCGAATCGCTTCGGGCCCTGCTGGTCCGTGCCGATGCACGAGCCGAGTGCGAGCTTGCCTGCGTTGATGGCTTCCTGCGTGGCAGGCGCTGCGTACTCCACATCGCACGTGACGAGGAGAGCGACCGCGCCTTTCGCAATCAGGCTGTTGGCGCACGCCTTGGTCTTGTCCTTGTCGAGCTGGGTGTTGCAGACGATCACCTTGAACGGGCGGCCGTTGACCGACGTCTTCTTCGCTTGGATCTGAGCGGCGCGCAGCGCGGCGCTGTCGTACGGCTTCATCGCACCCGTCAGATCGACGGCGGCACCGACGATGATCGGTTTCTTCGCTGCGGTCGCTGCCTCACCGCCTGTCGTCGCTGCAAGGGCGGCGGCCGCGACAGCCGCGCCGAGGAGCGCCGCCAAGGCGGCCCACCTGGTGGTCTTCTTCACTGCGCCCTCCTCTCGTGATTCCCCGATCTTTGCGGGTAGAACTTACTACGGCGGAGCAAGAGCTTCGGTTGACCAGGCTGCCTCCCGCGCCTTGACGAGCCGCCAGAGCGCCGTGTGCAGAGGCGCCGGAACGCCGAGCCGTTCCGCTTCCCGAACCAGCGCACCGCTGATCTGGTCGACCTCGGTGGGCCGCCGCGCCTGCACGTCCTCGAGCATCGACGGGTAATGGCGGCTGCCGCGCTCCGTGGCGAGCACGTTCATCTCCCAGGGATCCTCGTGCAGCTTGACGCCCGCAGCCACAGCGACTCGTTTTCCTTCGGCAATCAGGTCGTAGACGAGGTGCCCGAGGTCCTCGATGCGCTCGCGGGTGGCGAAACGCGGGTCGTGGGGAAGCTCGGTAAGCGCGGAAACGGAGTTCACGGTGGCGTTGAAGATCAGCTTCGACCACTGCGCGGCTCGAAGGTCGCGAAAAGCGCGCGCCTTCAGCTCCGCCCGCAGAAGGAGCTCGGTCACCTCCTCGGCGAGCTTGTAGGGGGTCTCGCCATATGGCCCGAGCCAGGTCTCGGTGTCGAGGATGTACTCGACCTCGGTGTCGGAGTGCCGCGTTCCGCTCATGAACGTCACGGCCGAGATCAGGGGCCAAGAGCCGCGGCCGGCGAATGCTTCTTCGGCGCCGAGGCCGTTCTGGACGGTCATAATCGCCGCACCGGGCCACTGCCCCTCAAGGCGCTCGGCGACGGTCTCCAGCTCGGTCGTCTTCACGGCGACGATCGCAAGCGCGGGCTCGGGCAACGCCTCCGGCCGGGTTGCGGCTCGAACGCTTGCGTGAAAGTCATGCCGGCCCGTGACTCGCAAGCCATGCTCGTTGAGGGCCGCCGCGTGCTCCTCCCGGCGGCAGAGGACCGTCGTCTCGCACTCGCGGGCGAGATGCCCCGCAAACAGGCTGCCGATCACGCCGGCGCCGACTATGCAGACGCGGTCGACAGGACCTCCCGCATCCGCTCGACTCCGCGAACTGCAACCTCGCGAGGCTCGTCGTGCCAGAGGGATCCCTCGAGCTCCGCGTCGGAGAAGATCTCGAGATCGAAGAGGCCGTTCCACCGCAGCGCCTCGAGGATCGGCCCGAACTCGATTGCCCCGTCACCCGGAAGCACGCGGTCGTTCGTGTTGCGCGTCGGCTCCCGCCAGTCCGCCAGATGAACGCCGTAGATGCGGTCACGGTGGCGCGGGATCTGGTCGAGCGGCTCCCGCCACAGGTGCCAGGTGTCGTACATCAGCCCGACGTCGGCACCAGACTCGCCGACGAGCGCCGCCGCCTCGTCGAGCGAGCTCACGATCGTCCAGAAATGTGCGAATTCGCGCTGGATCGGCTCCAGCGCAACGCGGACGCCCGAGCGCGCACCTTCGTCGCCGATCGCGCCCAGGCCGTCGAGAATCGCTTCTCGGTCGTCCCCGGGCCCCGTCAGGAAGAGCACGCAAGGGGGCTCGAAGGGCGCTAGCCGTCTGATCGAGGCGCAGATCCCCTCGACCCGGGCCTCCGGGTCTGCGGGCCCTTCCATCAGCGGCAGCGGCAGGATCGAGGGGACGGCCGGGACCGCGGTCGCCGCCTCCAGCCCGCTCTGGCGGAATCGCTCGAGCGAATCGTCCTCGAGCTTCATCTCCCAGATCCCGATCCCGTCGGCTCCTGCGGCGCGGTACGCGTCGAGATCATCCGCAAAGGACTGCACGACGGTGGTGATCTGCGAGATCGAGACGCGTCCGTTCATCGACCGATACGGCTCCGCAGGCGCTCGAAGACCGTTGGCTCGAGCAGCCGCTTCGCGACGAGCGTTCCCGAGCCGGCACCGAGACCCGGACCCGGATGGGTGCTCGCACCGATCTGCCAGAGGCGCCCGACGGGAGTGACGTGGCCGGGACTGGCCGCGAAGGGCCGCCAGAGCAGATTCTGATCGAGGGCGAGTGAGCCCGAGTACGGATCGCCGTGGACGAGGTTGATGTTCGCCGCCTCGAGGTCGGCCGGCGAAAGGACGACGCGCCGGCGCAGCGCTGACTCGAGGTTCGGAACGTGCGCCGCAATCCGAGCCTGGATCCGGTCGGCGTACCGCTCGCGCAGGTCCTCCGTCCAGCTGCCGTCACCGACGTCGAGCTCCCCGGCGGCGTCTCTCTTCACGTGCCACGGAAGCTCCTGCAGTTGGATCCAGAGGATTCCGGCGCCTTCGGGGGCACGCGAGGCATCCATCGTCAGCGGCTGGCCGACGACGACTGTCGCCTCGGCTGGAAGGAGCCCGCGCTCGGCCTCGTTCACCGCGCGGGAGACGCCGTCGAGGCCCGGCGTCAGGTGGACGATCGCCGTCTGCCCGAGCCGCTCGTCCCCTTCCCAGCACGGCGGCTCGGAGAGGGCGAAGTGGATCTGCATCTCCGAGCGGCCGTAGCGGAAGCGGCGCGCCCGCTCTTTCATGGGTGGTGGCGGGTCGCCGTCGAGCAGGCGGTCGTACAGCTGCGTGGGAGTCACGTTGGCGATGACAGCGCTGGCGGCGGTCAGTTCGGTGCCGTCGGCGAGACGAACGCCGGTCGCCTCACCATCGCGGACGAGGATCCGGTCGACGTCCCGATCTGTTTCGCAGACACCGCCGTGGTCGCGGATTAGGCGCACCAGCGCGTCGACCAGGCCGGCGCCGCCGCCGCGCGGGATCGGCATCCCACCCTCCTGGATCGCGACCGCGATCAACTGCGTCATGAAACCCGACGCCGCCGCGTCGGGCCCCAGCCCTGTGTGAAGGACCCACGGCGCGAGTAGTCCGTGAGCGCGCTCGGACGCGAACGTTGCCGTCAGCCAGTCGCGGCTCGAGACCAGCGCGTTGCCGGTGAACTCGACCAGACCCCGCCGACCGAGCCGGCGATACGCCTTCAGCCCGAGCGCGAGCCCGTCTTTCGACCAGAGCTCGGTCCCAAGGACGGTGAAGGCGAGGTCGGCGTTCGGCAGGAAGTCGCCGAGCGCGCGCTCCCACGCATCGCCGTCCCCAGCTGCGTGCCTGTCCAGCTCCGCCGCGTTCGCGTCGGCAGTCCGAAGGAGAAACGCTGCCTCGCCGTCCGGGAAGAGCGTCGCCGTCGGAAGCTCGGTGTTCAGGTATTCGAGGCCGCGGGCCGCGAGCTCGTCCCCGAGCTCCGCGTGGGCGGCCCCGCCGACCCAGAGCGGGTGCCAGGCGCTGAAGACATCGTGCCGGTAGCCGGGGTCGGTCAGCTCCGCGGTCTGGATTGCGCCGCCGAGGTGGGGGCTGCGCTCGAGCACGCAGACGTCCCAGCCCGCGCGGGCGAGCAACGCAGCGCAGGCAAGCGAGTTGATCCCGCTGCCGACGACGACGGCGTCGTGGTCAGCCACGGACGAGCTCGACGAACTCCCGATCGGTGACGAGCCCGCGCTTGCGAGCGCCGAGCTCTTTTACCGCCGCAAGCACCTCTGCCCGCCGCTCCTCCGGCAGCTCGACCCCGAGCTCCTCAGCCTTGATCCGGACTGAGTCGAGCCCGCTCTTCTTGCCGAGCACGATCCCGCGCTCGGCGGCCACGAGCTCGGAGGAATAGGGCTCGATCGAAGGCGGATCGTGGAACTGGCTCGCGACGGCGCCGCTCTCCCGCCGGAAGAGCGTCTCGCCGGTGACCGGTTTCCACGGCTCGAGCGAGTATCCCGACAGCTCGCGAACGTGCTGCGAGACCTCCCTGATCCGGTCGAGCCGCAGGTTGGACTCGACGCCGTACAAGGCTCGCAGTGTGAGGGCGACCTCGCCGAGATTGGCGTTCCCCGCCCGCTCGCCCATGCCGTTGATCGTCCCGTGGATCCAGGTCGCGCCGGCGCGGAGGGCGGCGACTGCCGCCGCGGTCGCGAGACCGAAGTCGTTGTGGCCGTGGAAATGGACCGGCACTCCCGCCCCGACGACCGCGACTGTCCGGCCGACGAGGTCGGCGACGGCCTCTGGAGACGCGATCCCGAGCGTGTCGACGACACAGACTTCGCGCGCGCCGGCCTCGACCGCGTCGGCGTACACGCGCTCGTAGAAATCGGGATCGGCGCGGGTCGAGTCGACGCCGAAGAAGGCGGCGTGGATTCCGTGTGAGGCGGCGAACGCCATCGCCGAGGTGATCCGACCGAGCATCTTTTCCCGCGAGACGCCGATTGCCTCGAGCTTGAGGTCGGAGATCGGCGACTCGATCACCGACGAGCGGACGCCAAGCTCGACCAGCGCCTCGAGGTCGACCGGGACGGCGCGCGAGAATCCCCAAACCTCCGCCCGCAGGCCGGCGTCGGCGATCAGCTTCACCGCATCCCAGTCGTCCTGCGAGACACGCGGGAAGCCGGCTTCGATCCGGTCGATGCCGAGCTCGTCGAGCGCCCGCGCGATCTCGAGCTTCTGGACCGCGTCGAGGACGACGCCGACCGTTTGCTCGCCGTCGCGGAGCGTCGTGTCGTAGAGGCCGACGGAGCCGCCGACCCGGTGCTCGTCGTTGAGCGAGCCGGTCCAGATCATCGGGCCCTCACGATCCCGTCCGGGAAGGAAGAGAGCTTCTCCGGCCCAGCCGCCGTGACGAGGAAGTTGTCCTCGACCCGCATGCCACCGCCCCCTTCCCAGTAGATCCCCGGCTCGATCGCGAGCACCATTCCTTCGGCGATCGTGCCACCGCCTGCCTGGTGCGCATAGGGCGGCTCGTGCGCCCTCGCGCCGACGCCGTGACACAAGGGGTGGGTCGGCTGCCCGGGGTACCCGAGCGCGGCGATCCGCTGGCGTCCTACCCGGTCGAGCTCGGCGAGATCCTGGCCGGGTCGGCAGAGCCCGACGAGTGCCTCATAGACGGAGAGCAGCTGCTCCTCCAGCTCCGCGTACTCGGAGCTCGGCTCGCCCGGGCAGAGATTCTTCGTGTGGTCGCACCAGTAGCCGTCGGCACAGACCCAGATCTCGAACAGCGTCGGCTCGTCCTCCCGGACCGGCAGGTCGCCCGTGGCCGTGAAGGTCTTGATCCCGGGGCCGGACCACACGAGCGAGAAGGCGAGCGCGAGGTCGACCGCGTCGCGCTTCGTTCCCTGGCCGTGAACGTGGCCTTGCCAGAGCGCTGCAGCCTCGCTCTCGGTCATGCCCGGCCGCAGCTCGTCCCGGGCGTGCTCCATCGCCGCGGCGGCGATCTCGTTTGCGATCCGCATCCGTTCGAGCTCCTGGGGTGTCTTGATCGCCCGCGCAGCATTGAGCAGCGGCGTCGCGTCGGCCGCTTCGCCGAAGCCCTCGAACCAGGCCGCCGTGAAGGTCGTGGGCTCGCCGACCATCCGGTCGGAGGCCTGTGTGCCGAGCGAGAGCTCGAGGCCGATGCGCCCGTGACCGCCTACGGCCTCCTGTGCGAGCTCGAGCGTGCGCGAAAGCGGCGGGCGCGGGTCGTCGGGCGCGTACCCCTGCAGAAAGCGGACGTCGCCTGTCCAGGCGGCGCGGGCGGCGTCGTCGGCCGAGGCTTCGAGGCAGATCAGCGTCGGCTCGCCGTCGCGTGGGAACACGACGGCCTCGTAGCCCTTCATGCCCCAGAAGTTCGTCAGGTAGAGGACGTTGTCGGGCGCGCGGACGACGAGCGCGTCAAGCCCTGCCCTCTCCATCGCTGCCCGGACGCGGTCGAGCTTTTCGTCGTCCCGCGGCCAGGCCACCGCTACCAGCGCACGCGCGGAGGAGCCGGCTCTCCGTGCCCTTCCTGCCACGAGATCACGGGGTTGCGGAGGACGCCGATGCGCTCGATCTCGCACTCCATCACGTCGCCCGGCTTCAGGTAGAGCGACGCCGCATCCTCGCTGAAACCGGCGACGCCCGAAACCGTTCCGGTCGAGACGACGTCGCCGGCGCTGTAACCGAGCGCCGAATAGTGGGAGAGGATCTCGGGAATCGTGGTCGACATCCGGCCAGAGTGCGACGTCTGCCTCGTCTCCCCGTTGACGCGGAGCTCCATCGCCAGATCGTGTGGGTCAGGGATCTCGTCGGCCGTGACGATCCAGGGGCCAAGCGGGCAGAACGTGTCGATCGCCTTGCAGAACGAAAAGACGCCGGAGCGCATCTCGCGCCGCTGGATGTCGCGGGCGGTGATGTCGTTGAAGATCACGTAGCCGCCGACGTAATCCATCGCCTCTTCCGGCGAGAACCACTTGCCGGACTTCCGGACCACCACCGCGAGCTCGAGCTCGTAGTCGAGCTCCTCGGTCAGGTGCTCGGGGTAGATGACCGCCTCGTCGGGCCCGATGATCGCGTCCACGTTCTGGAAGAAGACGATCCAGGGGGCGATCTCGTGCGACCAGCCGACGCGTTTCGACTCCTCCTCGTGCTCCCGGAAGTTCCCGGCCGTGTGGAAGAACTTCTTCGGCAGGATCGGCGCACGCAGCGTCACGGACTGGACGTCGAACACGTGGCCCGTCTCACGCGGCGGCCGGCCGGCCTCGAAGTACGCGCGAATCGACGGGATCTCGAGCTCGACGATCTGGTCGTCCCGCAGCATGCCGACCCGTCCCTCCTCGAAGGTAACGAGCTTCATTCGGCCACTCCGCAGATGCGCCCAGCGGCCCGGGCGTAGACGTCCGCCGTCTTCACCAGGCCGTCGATGTCGAGGTTCTCGCCGTACTCGGTGTCGAGCAGGCCTGTCGAGGTGCCGTAATTGACGGTCTCGATCCCGTACCGCGTCAGCACGGAGGCATCCGAGAACCACCGCGTGACGTCCCGCTCGGGCGCCTCGCCGAAGACCTCCGCATGACTCTCATCGATCGCCGTCACGAGTGGGTGATCCTCCGCGATCTCGGAGCCGGGTGCGGTCACGTAGACCTCCCCCTCGATCCCGTAGTCGGGGAAACGGCGCCCGAGCTCACGTACCAACCCGAGCACCTGGCTCCGCGCGACGGGCATCGGCTTGCCCGGTGGCACCCGCACGTCGAGGAAAAGATCTGTCCTGTGAGGCGTCCGAGAGACCCGCCAGCCGAAGCCGCCCTGGAGCGCACCGACGTTGACGATCGCCTTGGCTCCGCGGTAAGCGTTCTCGGAATCGTCCTCCCAGCTCGGGATCCACTCCAGCACCGCGTCGAGCACCTCGCGCATCCGCAGGATCGAGTTCTGGTCGCGCAGCCCCTCGCTGAAGGCCGTGTGGATGAAGTTTCCGTGCGTCGAGATCCTCAGCCAGAGCGAGCCGAAGTGACCGAGGACGATCTTGCCCTCGGTCGGCTCGCCGAGGATGCACATGTCCGCGACGCCTCCGTGCGTGACGAGGTGGCGGGAGCCCGTGGCGTAGCCGCGATACTCGGCGCCCAGGGCGTCCCCGAATTGCGCCTTCTCGATCTCGCCGCAGACGGCGGCGACCACGACGTCCCCGCGAAGACGGACACCGTCGTCCGCGAGCGACCGCAGCGCTTCGACGTAGCAGGCAAGCGCACCCTTCATGTTCGAGATCCCGAGGCCGTAGAGGCGGCCGTCGCGGACGAACGGCTCGGGCTGGAAGCCGGGCACGTGCGCGAGCCACGGTTCCCGTCCCGAATAGGACGTGTCCATGTGGCCGTTGAACATCAGCGCCGGGCCGCCTCCGGCGCCGGTGAGCGTTGCGACAACGTTGGCGCGCCCGTCCTCGACCTGCTGCCACTGAACGGAGAGCCCGAGCTCGCGAAGCGTGTCGGCCATGAACGCGGCCATCGGTTCCTCGCTGCCCGTGAAGCTCGGGATCGAGATCGCCCGGCTCGCCCACTCGACGAGCCTGTCGCGGTCGACAGTCACGCGCGCACGCGCGGCAGCACGCGCTCGCCGAAGAGCCGGATCTGGTCGTGCCGCCGGTCGCCCCAGAGCTCGAGCATGACATGGGTGCAGCCGGCCTCTCGATACTCTTCGATCGCGGCGACGCAGTCCTCCGGCGTTCCCGCGATCGGCTTGCACTTGTCGAGCAGGGCGTCGCTGACCTTCGCTTTCGCGGCGAGCCGGCCGCCCAGCTCCATCGCCTCGGCCACGGGGCGGATCTCGTCCTGGTCGATCCCGGCGAGGTCGAGCAGCGTGTCGGCCGAGCCCTTGATGTTCTGGACCTTGTTGGCGAGGTACATCCCGGCGATCTCGCGCGCACCGTCACGCCCCGCGTCGCGGTCGGTCTTGTGGATGGAGGCGACGATGGTGCAACCGATGTCGATGTCGGCGCCGACGTTCTCCCGCGTGTAGCGCACGAAAGCCGGAGTCGTGATCGAGGGGGTAAGGCAGCCGTCCGCGATCTCGCCGGAGAGCGCCTGCATCTTCGGCGCCGTCGCCGCGATGTGGACGGGCGGGACCTCGCGCGGCGCGTGGGCGCCGTTTTCGAGCGCCGGCACGTCGGCGCTCCACTTGACCCCCTCGTATTCGAACGCGCCGCCGGCGAGCACCCCGCGCACGATCTCGACGGCGTCGCGCATCGGCCCGAGCGTCTTCGAGGTCTGCAGCCGCGCGTTGTTGAGGAAGATCTTCGACGTCCCGAAGCCGAGGATGAAGCGGCCGGGGCCCGCCGCCTCCTGCACCACTCGAGCGTCCATCGCGACCTGGACGGGGTGGCGCGTGAACGGCGAGATGATCCCCCACCCGATCGTCAGCCGCTTCGTCGCTCCGGCGATCACGGCCGAGGCGACCGTCGAGGAGCGCGCCTCCATCCCGTGCTTGCGCCACCAGGGGTATGCCTCCGCGAGCCAGATCGTGTCCATGCCGGCGTCGTCCATCGCGCGCGCCGACTCGACCATCTCGTCGAGCGGCTCCATGGTCAGCTGCATGACCCCGATCCGGAACGGTTGCGGCACGGGGCTGAGCTCAGGAGGGCTTGGCGGAATACAGTTTGTGCCGCCGGGCCGCGCTGCTCGCCCCCTGGGCTGCGTCCTCAGTCGCGCCCATATCTATGGATATTGACGCTCCCTGCGTCCTTGCCAGGAAACGAGCATTGCGCCCCGACGACGAGCAGCATTCCACCAAGCCCTCCTCAGTCCTCGGTCGAGGTCGTCGGCCCCTCGGGCTCCGGCTCGTAGGTCTCGGGGGCCAGCGGCGCAACGCCTTCCTCCGCCCCGCTCGAGCCCGTGTCCGGTTCCGGCTCGGGCGAGCTCTCGGCCGGCTCGCCGTAGTCCTTGAGCTCCGAGGCAGCCGGCGCGGTCGCCTCCGTCGTCGGCTCCGTCGCGCCCGCCTTCCCGCTTGTGCCGCCGGCCGAGTCGCCTGGTTCGGACGCCCGCGCCATCACCTGCTCGTCGAGCGCGCCCAGCACGTGCTGGACCTGCTGGTTGACGACCGGCTGCAGCACGCGCTGGCCCATCGAGCCGACCGGGCCGGCGATCCGAACGTCGGCCTCCCAGGCCATGTGGGTGTCGCCTCCGGCGTCGTTGAGCGTGAACGCCGTCGTCATGTTGAGGATCGCGCCTACACCCGTTCCGTTGATGGCGAGTCGGGCCAGCTCCGGCTTGCGCTCCTCGGTCTTCTCCATGTTCATCGTCATGTGCAGGACGCCGAGGCTGAGCGGGATCTTCACCTTCGCCCGCCAGTGTCGCTCGTCCTGAATGTCGAAGCTCTCGACGCCGGGAATCGACTTCGCCATCGCAGCCGGGTCGTTGAGCACGGTCCAGACTGCCTCACGGGGTGCCGCGAAGGAACGCTCGCCCGCGACCTTCACCGCGACTCGACCGTCACGCGAGCCCGCGAGGCTTCCGGCTCGCGCAGCATTTCCCAGACCCGCTCGTAGGGATTGAAGCTGTCGTGGACGATCGGCTTGCCGCGGCCACGCAGCGCATCCTGCAGCGCGGCGCACACCGCGTGGATCCCGGCCCCGCCACCCTCGCCCATCCCCTTCGTGCCGAGCGAGGTGAAGGGTGAGGGGCTCTCGATGTAGCCGGTTTTGAGCGGTGGCATGTCGAGAGCGTGCGGCACGTGGTAGTCGTAGAAGTTGGGCGTGAGCAGGTTGCCCTCCTCGTCGTACGGGAACGTCTCGTGCGTGGCGGCGCCGAGCGCCTGGGCGGTCGCACCCATCACCTGCCCCTCCACGACCTGTGGGTTGATTCGCTTGCCGCAGTCGTCGACTGCCGCGTAGTCGATGACCTCGTAGACGCCGGTCTCGGGATCGATCTCGACGAGCGCGGCGTGCACCTGGGCGGCGTAGGTGAGCGTCAGGTTCCCGTACTTTCGCTCGACGTCGGGCACCTCGAAGGGGGGTCGGTAGACGTAGCGGCTGTTCAGCGTCACGTCGAGGTCCTCGGGCAGACCGGCGTTGTTCGCGTTGATGATCGCGCCGAGTGCCATGAACGGCAGCGCCGCTTCGGGGTTGCCCTTGATGCGCGCGTGGCCTTCGGCCAGCTCGATGTCGTCTGGCGAGGCCCCGAGCACGACCGCGGCCAGCTTGCGCATCTGCCCGGCGAGCTCCTCGGTGGCCCCTTTGACGGCACCGAGACCCGTGACGGCGAACTGGCTCGCGTAGGTCCCCGAGAAGCCCGCATGCGAGTTCCAGTAGGAGTCGTGCCCGGCCCGCACGTTCACGTCGTCGAGCGAGCACCCGAGAATGTCCGCGACCACCTGGGCGGCGGTCGTCTCGTGGCTCTGCCCCTGGGGCGTCGTCCCGAGCGTGACCACGACCTCGCCGAAGAGATCGAGCTTGACCGTCGCGACTTCGTTGTTGCCGGAGAACTGCAGCTCGGGGTTGATCAGCCTCGACTGACCGAAGTTGTTCGTTCCCGAGTCGAGCGTCGACCCGATTCCCAGCCCGAGCAGCCTCCCGCGCTGCTCCGCCTCGGCGCGCCGCGAGTCGAGCTCGTCGAACCCGATCAGGTCCAGCGCGACGTCGAGCATCTTCGCGTAGTCGCCCGAGTCGTAGATGCAGCCGTTCGGAGTCTCGTAGGGCATCTCATCGGCCTTGATGTAGTTGCGCTTGCGCACCTCGACCGGGTCGAGCTCGAGCTCGCTCGCGACGATGTCGATCAGCCGCTCGGTGAACCAGAGGTGCTGCATCCGCGAGTAGCCGCGGTTCGGCGAGACGGGCGCCTTGTTCGTCACGACCTGCTTGAAGTCGAGCCGGATGTTCCGCCAGCGGTACATCCCGGGCGTCACCTGTGCCCAGATGACCCCTCCGAGCGGCTCGTATCGCAGCCAGGCGCCGGCGTCGTCGAGGGCGGTCGTGCGGAAGCCGAGCAGCGTGCCGTCGTTCTTGACCGCGACCTCGGTGTCGAGGAACCAGCGCTCGTTCCCGTGCGACATCGAGAGGTGGAAGTCGGTGCGCCACTCGGTCCACTGGACGGCGCGGTTGAGCTTGCGCGCGAGCAGGCAGCAGGCGACGAGCTGCGGGTGCGTCGTGATCTTGTTGCCGAAGCCGCCGCCGATGTCCTGCGTGACGAAGCGGAGCTTGTCGAGCCCAACCCGCATCGCCGGCCCCATCATGATCGCCGCAAACCCCGGGAACTGGTTGTTCGTGATGATCGTCCACTGGCCGGTGCCGCGGTTGAACTCGACGAGCGAGCCGTTGCACTCGAGCGGTGTCGAGTTGAACCGGGCGAAATGGAGCTCGGAGATCTTGACGACGCGGTCGGCCTCGGCGAACGCGGCGTCGACGTCGCCCCATTCGAAGACACCCTCCCACGTGAGGTTCGTCCCTGCGTCGTCGTGCAAGACCGGGGCGTCGTCGTCGACCGACCGGCGCGCGTCGTTGATCGCAGGCAGCGGCTCGTAGTCGACGTCGATCAGCTCGGCCGCGTCGCGGGCGCCCTCCCGCGTCTCGGCGACCACGGCGGCAACCGGCTCGCCGACGTGCCGGACTTTCCCGACCGCCAGGCAGTAGTCCTTGAGATGGGCGCCGGGCGGCGACGAGATCTGGAAGAACGGATCCGTGAGCGTCGCGACCTCGTCACCCGTCAGCGTGCCGTAGACCCCCGGCTGCTCGAGCGCCGCCGAGACATCGACGGAGCCGATCTTCGCGTGCGCGTAGGGCGAGCGGACGAAGTGGACGTAGCCCATGTTGTGCCGCTTCACGTCGTCGAAGAAGACGCCCTCGCCCTGGACGAGCCGCTTGTCCTCCTTGCGCGGGACGTTCTGGCCGCTCCAGGTCTCGCGGGCCGCCTCTTCGACGACGGTCTGCTCGGGGGCAACGGTCGTCTCGCTCATCGGCCGACCTCCGGCCCATGAGCGGGGGAGGGGGACTCGGGGGAACCGGGAGGTTCCCCCGCATCTATGGAGAAGAGGGCTCGTGGGGGAAACAGGGTTTCCCCTACGGGAGCGAGCCGAAGGCGAGCGACGCTCACTCAGCAACCTCCTGGCCTGAGGCCGCCTTGATCGCCTTGACGATGTTCCAGTAGCCGGTGCAGCGGCAGATGTTGCCCTGAATGGCCTTCGCGATCTCTTCGTCGGAGGGGCTCGGGTTGTCACGTAGCAGCGCGGTCGCGCTCATCAGCATGCCCGGAGTGCAATAGCCGCACTGCAGGCCGTGGTGGTCGCTGAAGGCCTGCTGGAGCGAGCTCAGCTCTCCGTCGGCGAGCCCTTCGACCGTCTCGATCGACGCTCCGTCGGCCTGGACGGCGAGGAGCATGCAGCTCTTCACGAGCGTCCCGTCGAGGATGACGCTGCACGCGCCGCAATTGCCCGTGTCACAGCCGACGTGGGAACCGGTCAGGTCGAGATCGTCACGGATCAGGTGGATCAGCAGCCGCCGGACCTCGACCTCCCGTTCGTACGTCGTGCCGTTGATCTCGACGGTGATCCTGCTCGCCCTTGCCGGCGCCGCTCGACTCGCTTCCACTCAGCCTCCCGCCCGCTCTGCCGCTTGCGCCGCGGCGCGCACCGCAACGACCTCTGCGAGGGCGCGCCGGTACTCGCTTGAACCATGCACGTCGCTCGGCGGCTCGAGCTGTGCCGCTTGCACAGCCGACCGCACCGTTTCCGGATCCGCCGCGCCGGGACGCACGACCTCGGGCACCGCGCCGACACACCCGAGTACGACCCGAAGCTCGCCGTTCGCGGACGCGGCCGCGTTGACGATGCAGGTGCCGTCCTTGCCGACCGCGACCGAGGAGAAGCCGTCGCTCCGCCCCGGCGGAACGGTGATCTTCGTCAGGAGCTCGTTCTGCGCGACGGCGGTCATGTAGACGCCGAGGAAGAACTCGTGCGCAGCGACGGTCCGCTCCCCGGATGGCCCCGCGATCGTCAGCTCGGCGCCGATCGCGACCATGACCGGGGGCAGGTGGTTCGTCGGGTCGCTCGAGCAGATGTTGCCCCCGACGGTGCCGCGGTTTCGCACCTGCACGTCGGCGATCTGCGAGCAGACCTCGGCGAGAATCGGCCTGGCACGAGCTTCCTGGGACGCGATCACCTCTGACGTCGTCGTCATCGGCCCGATCTCGAGGGTCCCGTCGGATCCAAGCTCGATCCCTCTTAGCTCCTCGATTCCGTTCAGGTCGACGAGGACGTCCGGAGCGGCCGCACGCGCCTTCATCACGTTGATCAGCGTCTGGCCGCCGGCGAGCGGCCGGGCGCCTTCGTGCTCGGCGAGCAGGCCCAAAGCCTCGTCGGTCGTGCCTGGGCGTGCGTAGCCGACGTCCCTCAGCAGCATCGCGGCAATCGTACGCAGGCGCGGTCCGTGCCTGCAAACGGAGTCGTCAAGCCGGAAGCGAGACCTCGGGCGGCTCGACGTGGATCGATCCGGCGGCGTCCCGGAGCCTCCCGCCGTCGCGGCCCGCCCGGGTCGCGAGCAGCTCGGCGAGGATCGAGATCGCCGTCTCCGGCGAGCTCTCGGCCCCGATGTCAAGCCCGCACGGGCCGGCGATCCGGTCGAGGTCCGCCTCCGGGACGCCCGCCTCGAGCAGGCGCTCGCGCCGCGACGCCTGGGCCCGCCGGGAACCGAGCGCGCCGACGTAGAAGGCCTCCGTAGCGAGCGCGCCCTGCAGAGCGGGGACGTCGAATTTCTCGTCGTGAGTCAGGACGACAACCGCGGTCCGGGCGTCGGGCCGCACCTGAGCGATCGCGTCGGCGGGCCACGCGACGATGATCTCGTCGGCGCTCGGCAGGCGTTCGCTGGTCGCGAACCGCGCTCGCGCGTCCGCGACGATCGTCCTCCAGCCGAGCTGCTTCGCCGCCGCGCACAGCGCCTCCGCGGTGTCGACGGCGCCGAAGACGAGAAGCCGGGGCGGCGGCGCGAATACGTCGGCGAAGACGCGCCGGCCGTCGTGCTCGACGATTCGGCTGCGTCCGCTGGCGAGCAGGTCGGAAGCGTCCCTCGCAAGCTCTGCAGGCCCGTCGCCGACCGTCGTTCCGTCCGCCCGCACGAGCAGCTTCGCCCCGATCGGCTCGCCTTCGACGACCGTGAAGACGACGGCGGCGTCGCCGCTCTCGATCACGTGCTTCAGCTCGGCGAAGACGCTCACTCGAGCGGCTCGACGAAGACGTCGATCTCTCCGCCGCAGGGCAGGCCGACGCTGAAGGCGACCTCGTCCGCGATTCCGTACGAGAGCAGCCGTGGCCGGCCGCTCCGGAGCACCTCCTGCGCCGCCTCGCAGACGTCGCTCTCGACACAGCCGCCGGAAACGGAGCCTGCGATCTCGCCGCTTTCGGAGACGACGAGCTTCGAGCCCACGGGACGCGGCGCAGATCGCCTCGAGGCGACGACGGTCGCGACCGCAACGCGGTCGCCGCGCCCCCGCCAGCGCTCGATCTCGGGCAGAAGCTCCTTCACCCGCCGAAGGCTAGCGCCGTCACTCCGTCCGGGCAGAGCGCGCCGCCCTCCAGGTCGGCGTCGCAAGCGAACGCATTGCGAGGGTAGGCTCGGCGCGTGGAGTACCGGCGACTCGGCCGCACGTCGCTGGAGCTCTCGCGGATCGGGCTCGGCTGCGGCAACTTCGGCGGAATCGGCTCGGCGCCGGAGCTCTTCGGCCGTGGCGAGAGCGAGGCCGAGGCGTTCGCCCTGATGGACGCGGCCTGGGCGGCGGGCATCAACTTCTTCGACACCGCAGCCTCGTACGGCGGCGGGCGGAGCGAGATGTGGATCGGTCGCTGGCGGCGGGACCGTGGGGCCGACGTCGTTCTCAGCACTAAGGTCTTCTGGTCCGTGACCGGAGACCCCGACGACCGGGGACTTTCACGCGACCGCGTGCTCCGGGAAAACGCCGGCAGCCTCGACCGGCTCGGAGTCGGCTGTGTCCAGATGTACCTCACCCACGAGCCCGATCCGGAGACGCCGATCCTCGTGACGCTCGAAGCGCTCGACGCGCTCGTTCGCGACGGCAAGGTCGAGGCGATCGGCGCCAGCAACGTCAGCGCCGAGCAACTCCGCGAGGCGCTCGAGACGAGCGACGCGAACGGCCTTGCGCGGTACGACTGGGTTCAGAACGAGCTCAACCTGCTGAGCCCGGGCGCACAGGACGAGGTGCGCGAGATCTGCCGCGGTGAGGGCCTCGGGTTCACGCCGTTCAGCCCGCTCGCAGGCGGCTGGCTGACTGGTAAGTACACCCGCGGCGCGCCCTACCCGGCCGGCTCCCGGATGACGCTGCGCCCGGAGCCGTACGAGCAGCTCGTCGCCGAGCCGACGTTCCGCGCGCTCGACGCCTTCCGTGACGAGGCCCACGAGCTCGAGACAGAGCCCGCCACCCTCGCCCTCGCGTGGCTCCTCGCCCAGCCGGACGTCACCGCGGTGGTCGTCGGGCCGCGCACGCCGGAGCACCTCCGTTCGGCCCTCGCCGCGCTCGACCTCGACCTGGACGAGGCGCGGTGGGTCGAGCTCGCGTCACTATTCCGCTGATGGAGATCGTCGTCCTCTCGCACGCGGAGGTCCGGGAGCTGCTCCCGGTGAACGAGTGCATCGACGTGATGGAGCAGGCGCTGATCGATCTCACGAACGGCGCCGTCTGGCACCCGCTCCGCACCGTCGTGCGACCGCCGGAGGAAACCAGCCTGATGGGGATCATGGCGGCGCACCGCTCTGCACCGGCCGCCGACTACGGGATCAAGGTCGTCTGCATCTTCCCCGGCAACCGGGCCAAGGGGCTCGAATCGCATTTCGGGACGGTGACGCTCTTCGACGGCGAGACCGGCGCGCCCCTGGCAATCGTCGACGCCGGCGCCGTGACCGCGATTCGCACCGCGGCGGTTTCGGCCGTGGCAACGCGTGCGCTTGCCCGCGCTGGCGCAACCCGCCTCGCGGTCCTCGGAGCCGGCATCCAGGCGCGGGCGCATCTCGAGGCCCTCGCCGCCGTCCGTCCGTTCGCGTCCGCCCGCATCTGGGGCCGGACCGAGGCTCACGCGAGATCGGTCGCCGAAGAGGTTGACGTGCCCTTCCCGGTCGAGGTCGCCTCGTCGGCTCGAGAGGCGGTCGCCGACGCCGACGTCGTTGCGACCACGACGGCATCGTTCGAGCCGATCGTCGCCAACGAGTGGCTCGCAGCCGGCGCTCACATCAACGCCGTTGGGTCGAGCATCCCGAGTGCGCGCGAGATCGATGCCGCGACGATGGCAACGGCGGCGCTGTTCGCCGACCGGCGAGAGTCCTTCTACGCGGAGGCCGGCGACTACCTCCTCGCGGTCAACGAGATCGGCCCGCGCGAGGTCCGAGCGGAGCTCGGCGAGGTGCTGACCGGCATGGCCGAGGGACGCCGCGACGACGAGGAGCTGACGCTGTTCAAGTCGCTCGGACTCGCGGCCGAGGATCTCGCCGCGGTCGAGCATCTTTACCACCGCGCCACCGAGACGGACGCGGGCCAGCGGGTGGAGCTGTGATCGCCTTCGACGAGATCACGGCCGCAAGGGAGCGGATCGCGGGTGCGGTCCTCCGGACACCGCTCGTCCGGCTCCAGCTCCCCGAGGCCCCCGCGGAGATCTACCTCAAGCTCGAAAACCTGCAACCGATCGGCTCGTTCAAGCTCCGCGGCGCGCTCAACGCGGTGAAGCAGATTCCGGAGAGCGAGCTCGCTCAGGGCGTCGTCACCGCGAGCGCCGGCAACATGGGTCAAGGAGTCGCCTGGGCTGCGCGCGAGCTCGGCGTGCCGTGCACCGTCGTCGTACCCGAGAGCGCCGCGGAGACGAAGGTGGCGGCGATCGAGCGCCTCGGCGGCGAGGTCGTCAAGGTTCCGTATGAGCAGTGGTGGGAGGCGATCGCCACCTCCAGCACTCCCGCGGCGAACGGCCGGTTCGTGCATCCGGTTGAAGACGAAGCCGTGATGGCTGGCAACGGGACGATCGGCATCGAGATCCTCGAGGACCTGCCCGATCCCGGCGCGATCATCGTCCCCTTCGGCGGCGGCGGCCTCAGCGTCGGGATCGCCAGCGCCGTGCGCGCTCTCGACCCCCGCGTACCGGTCTACGCCGTCGAACCCGAGCCCGCGGCTGCGCTGACGGCCTCCCTCGCGGCCGGAGAGCCGCGCGAGGTCGCGGGGACGCACTCTTTCGTCGACGGCTCGGGCTCTCCGCGTGTGCTGCCCAAGATGTGGCCGCTCGCCCGTGCGGCCCTGGCCGGTGCATTCGCCGTGCCGGTCGACGATGCCGCTGCGGCCGTTCGCCTGCTCGTCAACCGGGCGCGAATCGTCGCCGAGGGTGCCGGCGCCCTTGCGCTCGCTGCGGCGCTCGCCGGCCGCGGAGGAACGGGCAGAGTCGTCTGCGTCGTCTCGGGCGGCAACATCGACGAGGCGAAGCTGCGCACGATCCTCTCCGGCGCGACGCCATAAGGCGCTCGCT
>JBKPOY010000090.1:0-8608 GCA_046733295.1 Actinomycetota bacterium
ACGCCGACCGTTGGCTCCGGGCGGCGGAGCGAGCGGCGGCGCCCGGGAAGAGAGGACGTGTTTCCACGCGGCTGTGGATCGCCGCCATGCGCTCGGCGATGTGCGTCGACGGGCCCGAACAGATGCGAAGCGACGCGGCGACGGCGTTGGCGAAGCTCCCGAAAGACGATCGCTGGAGACCTTCGGCCCTTCTCTCGCGGGGAGCGGCGGCCATGCTCCTCGGCGAGCACGAGCAGGCCGAGTCGATCATGGTGGAGACGGCCGAGGAGTCGACGCGCCTTGGCTGCACCGAGATGCGCGCTGTCGCGACCGCCGAACGCTCTCTCCTCGCGGCCGCCCGCGACGATCACCATGAAGCCGACGTGCTCGCGCTCGAGGCCTACGGCCTTGTCCAGGGCGCGGAGCTCGGCGAATACGCGACGAGTGCGCTCGCCGTTGCGGCGTCAGGGCGCGCTCTCCTCCGCCAGGGGCAATGGGACCAGGCTCGCCAGCGGCTGACGGTCACGGAACGACTCACGGAGCGCCTCACGTACGCGATGCCGTGGCTGGCAGTTCAGGTTCGGCTGGAGCTCGGTCACGGCTACGTCGCCCTCCGAGATCGCGCGAGCGCGTGCCGCGTGCTCGAGGAAATCCGCGCGATCGTGGCCGTGCGCCCTCAGCTCGGAGAGCTCGTGGCGGCATTTCGCGACTTCGAGACGGCGGTCGCGGCGATGCCGGGCGACACGGGCGCCGCCGGGCTCACGCCGGCGGAGCTCCGTTTGCTCCCGTTCTTGTCGACCCATCTGTCGTTCCGTGAGATCGGCGAGCGGCTGTACGTCTCGCGGAACACGATCAAGACCCAGGCGATTTCCGTCTACCGGAAGCTGGGGGTCTCGAACAGGAGCGCGGCGATCGTCTGTGCGGCCCAGCTCGGCCTCGTGGACGGGGATCGGGCCGTGAACGGGACGTCGGCGACCGAAGCCGCGGTGGACCTGGCCCCTTCGTAACGCCCGAGTAGGTCCCTAGGCGTTCAGGTCGTCGTAGGTGCTGCGGTGCGTCCGGTCGTAGATCCAGCCGGCGACCGCGATCAGGGCAAAACAGAAGAGAAGGGCTCCGAATGCACCCCACGCGTACCAGGCCATCCCGATGATCGTGAAGAGGATGATCCCACCGATCCCGCACGCGATGATCACGGCGAGCGCCTTCAGCCAGAATCCCGCTCCGAGGTCGTCCATACCGCTCCTGTCGCCTAGGGTACGCCTCGGATTCTGTGGACTCAAGTGCCCGGCCGCATCGTCCCAACCGGGTGAAGGCGAAATCGCGTGCCCTAGGCGGGGACGGCGCGCGCGTCGGGAGGCGTCTCGGGAGCTGCAGCCTCGGGGCCGCCTCCGGGCGCCGCGGATGCCCGGGCCTGGGCGAGGTCGCGTGTGATGTGCACTGCAGCGGACGTGAGCGGCGCGGCCAGGATGAGCCCGAGCATGCCGAAGATGCAGCCGGCGCTGATCGTCACCACGAGCACGACCAGCGGATGGAGGTCGAGCGCCGATCCCATCGCGAAGGGTTGGACGAGATTCTGGAGAAGGCCGTTCGCGAGGATCACGAGCACGAGCATCGCGAGCGCGGTGCCCGTGCCCTTCGCGCCGAGCGCGATCACGACGGCGAACGCACCCGCGGCGAACGCCCCGATGTAGGGGATGTACGCCGTCAGGAGCGTGACGACGGCGATGGTGCCCGCCAGAGGAACGCCGAGGACGAGCGCGCCGAGCCCGACGACGACGCCGTTGAACGCCGCGACGAGCGTGACACCGCGGAAGTAGCCGCGCAGGGAGCGGATGACGCCGCCGGTGATCGTCCGCGCTACGGGAAGGGGGACGCCGAGATGGGCGTCGATCCACGCGCGCATCACAGGCCCGTCCTTGAGGAGGAAGAAGAGGCTGAGCAGTGCGAGCGAGAGGCCGAATGCGAGTGAGGTGAGCCCGCTGATGCCGTCGATCACTCCTTCGGTCAGCGAGGACACGATCTTGGGAACGTTCGCCTCGACGTCCTTCTTTGCGCCCGCTGCGCCGCTCTCGTCGACGCCGACGTCCTTCAACCAGCTCTCGGCCTTGTCGGCGGCCGCCGAAGCGTGCTCCGCGATCGACGACGTCTGCGAGGAGATGCCGCCGATCACGATCACGAGGACGAGGAGGGCTACCGTTGCGAGGCCGAGCAGCACGATTGCGGCGCCTGCCGCACGAGGGACGCGATGGGCCTCGAGAAGCCCCACGAGCGGCACCGCGACGGTCGCGATGATCGTGGCGGCGATGACCGGCATGACGATCGTGCTCGCCGTACCGAGAAGCCAGGCGACTCCGACGAGTAGAGCGACGCACCCGACCAGAAGCCACGCGGTGCGCCCGATGTCACGTAGCCATCTCGGTGGTGCGAAGACGGTCGCCAGTTGCGCGGCAGCGATGGGATCGAGAGCGACGCCCATCGGCTCGGACGGTGCTGCCGCGCTCTTCGTCCGCAGGTGCTGGAACAAGCGCATTGGCCGAGTGTTCAGCGTCGGCCGCGGATCACCTTGCCTCTCGGGACGAAGCTCGGAGTTGCGAATTCATCCAATCAGCATGATCAACGCATGCCCGCGGGTCGAGAAACTCGCCGAAGGAAAGGAGCGCGAGATCTCCGAACGACAGGTGGAGCGAATCGACGCGCTGTTCGTCCAGAGCGCGGCCGCGCTGACGTGCGGGCTTGGGACGGTCACCTTGCACGGCCTCACCAACTCGACGATCTACTTCGCCGACCGCCCGCGTCGCGAGGTCGGGCACATTCCGTCGCACCGTTTCGTGGCCCTCTGGCGCGAGGGCGTCAACAACTTCGCGGCCGATCCGCCGAACGCCGTCCTCTCGTTCCTCGATGACGAGGAGGGTGCGCCGGAGGATGCGGTCGTCGTGCTGCGAGAGCCGCGGCTCGAGGGAGACTCGCTGACGTACCGCGTCGACGTCCTCGACGGAATGCTGCCCGCGAGGTCGGGGCCATGCGCCCTCTTCATCGACGTGTTCGGCCGGTCGCTGTCACCGCCGCCGGCTACCGGCTCGCACCGCGCGGTTTGAACTAGCCCCGCGTTCACTCCACTGCCGAGTGGACTGCCTACGGTGCGTCCTCCGCCCGGTACGAGCGGAGCAGGGCCTCTTCGGCGTCGTGCCTCGGGAACAAGAAGAAGACGATCGCGGCGCCGATCAGGATCGCCACGATCCCCGCCGTATACGCCCACTTGTCTCCGTGCAGGAAGGACGTCTTCGCTGCGTCCGTGATCTGGTTCGCGTACTGCGGATACTGCGTGGCGATGTTCTCGGCGCCCGAGAAGGACTTCGTCAGCTGGCTCTGGACGCTGTCGCTCACGTTCTTCGGCGAGCTCGCGACCGCGGTGGCGGCCGCGGCGGCATAGCCGGCCGTGAGCAGCGCACCCAGGATGGACTGCATGATCGCGCCGCCGAGATCCCGCTGCAGATCCGCCGTCCCGGATGCCATACCGGCGCGATTGACGGGAACCGAGCCCGTCAGCGAGTGCGAGGCGGGCGTCCCTGCGAACCCGACGCCGATGCCGATAAGCGCGTAGCCCAGGCCGACCTTCCAGTACGAGATGCCCTCCTTCCAGAGCAGCAGCATCACCAGGAAGCCGAGCAGGCAGAACGCGTAGCCGGTGAGCAGCGTGAACCGTGCGCCTCGGGTCTCGATGAGCTTGGCCGACCGCGGAGCGACCACCACCATGCAGAGGGCCGCCGGAAGGATCGACAGGCCGGCATCGAGCGTGGAGTAGCCGAGCACGTTCTGGAGGAACTGCTGGCCGACGAACATCGCGGCCATCAGCGACCCGAAGACGATGATTCCGGCGCAGGCCGCGACCCAGAAGACGCGCCGGCCGGCCACGTGGAGGTCGTAGAGCGGGTTCCTCGCCCGGCGCTGCCGGAGGAGGAACGCGACGCCGGCCGCGAGCGCGATCGCCGCGAGCCCGACAACGAGCGAGCCCTTGTTCGGGACGGGCGCGAAGTTGATCGCCAGGATCAGCGCGGCGACGAGGACGACCGAGAAGATCCCGCCGAGGTTGTCGACCGGCTCGGTGGTCTCGTTCACGTGGCTCGGCACCAGGAACGTCACCATCGCGAAGGCGACGACCGCGAGCGGGAGGGTGACCAGGAAGACAGAGCCCCACCAGTAGTGCTCGAGGAGCAGGCCGGAAAGCAGCGGCCCGAGCGCGGAGATGGCCCCCCCGAGTGCCGACCAGAGCGCGATCGCCTTCGTCCGGGCGGGGCCCGACCAGAGCGCGGTGATCAGCGCGAGCGTGGTCGGGAAGGCCATCCCGGCAGCGAGCCCGCCGAAGATCCGCGCAACGACGAGGACGTAATCGGATGGCGCCCAGGCCGCGAGCAGGCAGGCGGGGACGGAGAGGCCGATGCCCAGTACGAGCAGGAGCTTTCGGCCGTAGCGGTCGCCGACGGCTCCGAGGTAGAGGACCGACGCGGCCAGCCCGAGCGAGTAACCGACCGCGACGAGGTTGAGCATCGTCTGGGACGAGTCGAACGCTTTGCCGATGTCGGGCAGAGCGACGTTCGCGACCGCGAGGTTCAGGTTGGCGACCGCCGCCCCGAGGATCAGCGAAGCAAGGACCAGGCTCGCGCCCGCCGGCACGACCGAGGGCTCGGCTCCTCCGCGCTCAGAGGTGACCGGCGGCGCTGCGGTCTGAGATGCGGCGTGGCTCATGTCAGCACCGTGACCGTCCCGCGGGCTCACCCGGTCACGCTCATTCGCGGAAGCGAGCGTCGCCTCGAACAACGCCACCCGCATCGTCCCGTTCGGATGAACCCGTGCACGGGGCGTCGTGCGACGCTCGCCCCGTGCCGGAGACCGTGTCGACGCCGGAGGTCGCCCACGCGATAGGTCATGCCCATCGAGGCGACCACACCGCCGGCAGCCGCCGGGCGGGGTTGATCGAGGTTCTCGAAGCGGTGCTGCTCGCGATTGTCGCGGTTGCCACCGCTTGGAGCGGGTACCAGACCGCGCGCTTCGACGGCAGGCAGGCACAACTCTACGGCCTGTCGAGCAAGGAGCGGGCTCTGTCGAACAGGGCAGTGGTCAGAAGCGGCCAGCTCGAGTTGTACGACACGAGCACGTTCTCCTTCTGGCTTCAGGAGAAGGAGCAGGGAGACCTGGGCGGGCAGCGGCTGTTCGAGCGGCGCTTTCGCCATGAGTTCCGACCCGCTTTCTCGGCCTGGCTTCGCACGGATCCGTTTCACAACGCGAAATCGCCGCCGGGGCCTCTCCTGATGCCGCAGTACCACAACGCCGAAGCGACAGCGGCGGCCGCTCACGACAGACAGGCGTCCGAGGCGTTCGAGAAGGGCACTCACGCGCGTGAGACCGGCGACAAGTACCTTCGCAACACTGTCCTGCTCGCGACGGTCTTGTTCCTGACCGCCCTGGCCCAGAGGTTCAAGCTCGAAGCAGTGCGGCTCGGCCTCCTCGGGGTGGCCGCCGTCCTGCTTGTCATCGGGTTGTACTTCGTGATCAGGTATCCGCGACTCTGATGCGCACCGTTTCGGTTCACCCCGTTTGGATGACCGCCGGCGCCGTGCGTCCGCGTAGCTTCAAACTCGTCCCGTGACCGCACGATCGAATACCAAGGGAAGCCGCCCGCGCGTCCTCGTTCTCGGGGGCGGGTTCGGGGGCATCGGCGCCGCCCATAAGCTGAAGAAGAGCGATGTCGACGTCGTGGTCGTCGACAAGCACGACTACCACACCTTCCAGCCGCTCCTGTACCAGGTGGCGACAGGGCTCCTGGAGCAGCCGGCCGTCGGACATCCAATCCGCGACCTCTTCCATGGTCAGGAAAACGCCCGAGTGCACCAGGATCAAGTGAGCGCGATCGATCTCGATGCTCGGGAAGTCCGGTTCGAGACAATGGATGCGATCGGCTACGACTACCTCGTTCTGGCGCTCGGCGCGCAGGTCAACTTCTTCGGCGTCGAGGGGGCCGCCGAGCACGCATTCCCGCTCTACACGCTTCCCGATGCGGTCCGGCTCAAGGAGCACGTCCTCCGCACCTGGGAAGCGGCCGACCGCGACCGTTCGCTCGTCGACGACGGTGCCTTGAACATCGTGGTCGTGGGCGGTGGGGCGACGGGGATCGAGACCGCCGGCGCGCTGGCCGAGCTCTACAGCGGCGTCTTCATCAAGGACTACCCCGACCTGCCGCACGACAAGGCGCGGATCGTGCTCGTCGAAGCCGGTCCCGAGCTCTTCCCGATGTTCAAGCCCGACATCCGCACCTACACCGAGAAGGCGCTGGCGAAGCGCAACGTCGAGGTGATGACCGGCGAGGTGGTGGAGTCGATCACACCGCTTCGCGTGACGTTGAAGTCGGGAACGGTGCTCGTGGCGCACACGCTCGTCTGGGGTGCCGGGTTGCAGGGAAACGCCCTCGTCCAGTCACTCGGCCTCGAGCTCCAGCGGGGGAACCGAATCGGCGTCGACGCGGAGCTCCGCGTCGCAGGCCACCCCGAGGTGTTCGCGGTTGGGGACGTCGCCGCGATCACCGACGCGAAGACGAAGCAGGTCTTGCCGCAGCTCGGTTCCGTCGCACTCCAGGCGGGTGAGCACGTGGGCGAGACGATCGCCCGGCAGGTCGCCGGGAAGTCGACGGAGCCGTTCAAGTACCACGACAAGGGCACGATGGCGACCATCGGGCGCGGCGCGGCGGTTGTGCAGATGCTCGGCGGGCGGACGATGAAGGGCAAGGCGGCGTTCGCGGCCTGGGGCGCCGTGCACCTCGCGCTGCTGCCGACGAACGAGGATCGTGCCAAGGCCGTCGTCGACTGGGCCGGGGCCGGCTTCACCCATCAGCGCGAGGCTAGGATCACGGTCGAGACGTGAGGCCACTGCTCATCCCATCCGGACGATGGACGGGCGGCCCCGCACGCGTAGAGTCGGCCGGGACGCGCACACGAGAGAGGAGACGTGGATGACGACGACCGTTGCATCTCCGACGGCGTCCCGGACCGCACAGGATCGAGAGCCGAAGCCCGCCGACGTCTTCGTGGTCTTCGGCATCACGGGCGATCTCGCGAAGGTGATGACCTTCCGCTCGCTCTACCGGCTCGAGAGCCGCGGCCTGCTCGACTGCCCGATCGTGGGCGTGGCGGTCGACGACTGGACTGTCGACCAGCTCAAGGACCGGGCGCGGGAATCGATCACGGGGACGGGCGAGGACCTCGACGAGAAGGTCTTCGAGGCCTTCGCCGATCGCCTCTCCTACGTCCCGGGCGACTTTTCGGACGCCGCGACCTACCAACGCGTGGCCGAGGCGATCGACGGGGCCGAAACGCCGGTCTTCTATCTCGAGATCCCGCCCTTCCTCTTCGGCACCGTCGTCAAGGGATTGTCCGAGGCGGGCCTGACCCAGGCTGCGCGGGTCGTCGTCGAGAAGCCCTTCGGGCACGATCTGCAATCCGCTCGAGAGCTTGCCGACGAGCTGCACGGGTATATCGACGAGTCCCAGCTCTACCGGATCGACCATTTCCTGGGGAAGATGGGGATCGAGGAGATCCTCTACCTTCGCTTCGCGAACTCGATGCTCGAGCCGCTCTGGAGCCGCAACTACCTGCAGGCCGTCGAGATCACGATGGCCGAGAGCTTCGGCGTCGAGGATCGTGGCCATTTCTACGATCCGGTAGGGGCGCTGCGGGACGTGGTCGTCAACCACCTCATGCAGCTCGTGACCGCCGCGGCGATGGAGGTCCCGTCCTCGGCCGATGCCCGCACGTTGAAGGACTCGCAGGCCGGGCTCCTGCGCGCCGTCGCCGACGCGGATCCCGAGCACTACGTCCGCGGACAGTACGACGGCTACCGCGAGATCGACGGCGTCGACCCGAACTCGCAGACGGAGACGTACGCGGCTCTCAGGATCGAGATCGACAACTGGCGGTGGTCGGACGTCCCCTTCTTCATCCGCACGGGGAAGCGGCTGCCGACGACGCAGACGGAGCTTCGGCTCGTGTTCAAGCATCCGCCCCGACTCAACTTCTGGGGTGACGGCCGGCACAGGCCCGACCCGAACCAGCTCGTCGTCAAGCTCGATCCCTCGACCGGCGTCAGGCTCATCGTCGACGCACGGCGAGCGCGCACCGCGGTTCCCGCCGCAATCGAGCTTGACATGGAGTTCGCCGAGGAAGGGGGCGAGGGGGCCACGCCCTACGAGGTGCTGTTGCACGCCGCGATCATCGGCGACAGCAAGCGGTTCACGCGCCAGGACGGCATCGAAGAGGCGTGGCGCATCATGCAGCCGCTCCTCGACGCGCCGCCGCCCGTTCATGCCTACGCACCCGGCACCTGGGGTCCGGCGGAAGCCGACCGGCTCCTCGCCGGACACGGCCGCTGGCGCGGCCCGTGGGTGACATCATGACCGCCGTCGATACCTCGGCCGACGCCCGCCCGCAGAGCGCCGCCGCGCCCTCGCCGTTTCCGCCGATCGCGGACTACGCCTTCCTGTCGAATTGCCACACAGGCGCGCTCGTGGCCGCCGACGGGGCGATCGACTGGCTGTGTGTGCCGTCGTTCGACTCGCCGAGCATCTTCGGAAGCCTGCTCGACC
>JBKPOY010000091.1:0-9568 GCA_046733295.1 Actinomycetota bacterium
AGGTGTCCGCCATCGCGCCGACCGCGATCGGGCTCGCCGCGACGCCCGGTGCGGCGACGGAGCACTCGCTCGGACCCGAGTTGCCCGCCGCGACCGTCACGACCATGCCCGCAGCCACCGCCGCGTTGAGGCTCTGCGAGATCACGTCGGCGCCGTCAGAGCACTCGCCGCCTCCGAGGGAAAGCGTCATCAGCCTGATCCCCAGCGCGGCCCGATGGTCGACGACCCACTGGATCCCCGCGAGAACGCCGCTCTCGCTTCCCGAGCCTTCGCTGTCGAGGACCTTGACGCCGACGAGGCTCGCGGCGGGGGCGACGCCCTGGTAGCGGTGGTCGGCCCGACCATCGCCGTCGCCCGCGAGCGTCGCCGACACGTGGGTCCCATGCCCGTTGTCGTCAGCGGGAGCGGTCGTGACGCAGGGTGGTGGAGCAAGCGTGCAGTCGACGAACGTCACGACCTTGCCTTCGTCGAGGTCGAGGTGGCCTGCGGCGATGCCGGTGTCGACGACCGCCGCCGTGAGCCCGGCGCCGTCCAGGGCAGGGTCGTCAAGGCGGGCCTTCGTCACGCCGAACGCGGCTTGCGCCCCGTCGTTCAACGCGTGCAGGACACGGTCCGCTTCGACCCTGGAAACCCCCGGCCGTCGCCTCAGGGCGCGAACCTGGGCCTTCGTCACGATCGCGGTAAACGCGTTGACGACGTGGTACCGAGTACGGACGTCGATCGGGCCGACCGCGCGGGAGAGCGCCCCCACCACGGCGGGCGTGGCGCGACCTTCGAGCGAGACGATCACGCGGACGCGACTCGTGTCGCCGCCGGCGCGGCCGAGTGACGCGGACGGCACCACAGCCGACGCCGCCACGACGAGCGCAGTCACGACGAAAACTCTCGAACGCACCGAATCCCCTCCGCCGGTCCCCTCTCGCCGACCATAGACCCGTCCGGGGTCTTCTACAAGGGGCCCGGCTACGATGAGTCGGTGAGCCAACCGACGCCCCAATTCGACCCGAACGCGCCGCCCGAGCTCCCGCGCGACTTTCGGGACTACGAGCCGGTTCACCCCGGCGGCACCGACTGGAGAGGGCTCGCCCGGAAAGCCTGGGCACCCCTCGCGGCGATCGGCGCATTCCTCGCGAAGTTCGGGGCCGTGCTGTTCAAGGCGAAGTTCCTCTTCTCGATGTTCGTCTCCGCCGCCGTTTACGTCTGGATCGGCGGCTGGGCGTTCGGGATCGGGCTCATCCTGCTGTTGTTCGTCCACGAGATGGGCCACGTCCTCGAAGCACGCCGCCAGGGCCTCCCCGTCAGCGCGCCCCTCTTCATCCCGTTCCTCGGCGCCTTGATCACCCTCAAGGAGATGCCGCACGACGCCTGGCGCGAGGCGCGGATCGCCATTGCGGGGCCGATCCTCGGCTCGCTCGGCGCTCTGGCGGTCTACCTCGTCGCCCTCGAGCAGGACTCGAACGCCCTGAAGGCGATCGCCTTCCTGGGCTTCTTCATCAACCTCTTCAACCTGATTCCTGCTAGCCCGCTCGACGGCGGGCGGATCGTTGCAGCTCTTCATCCGGCGCTGTGGTTCGCCGGAGTGCTCGCGCTGCTCGGCCTGGTCATCCTACGGCCGAACCCGATCCTGATCCTGATCCTGATCGTCGCCGCGTCGGAAGTCTGGCGGCGCTGGCAGATGCGCCACCATCCGGAGTACGAGACCTACTACCAGGTTGCGCCCCGGCGCCGCCTTGCGATCGGGTTTCTCTACTTCGCGCTCGCCGCGCTCCTCGTCCTCGGGATGCACGAGACGCACGTCCCGCGCGATTTCTAGTGCTGGACCGGGAGCTTCTCAAGCGCCGCGACGGCGACCTCCGCGGCCACGCCGAGGAAATCGGCCGCGAGTTTCTGCAGGGATTCGAAGCGGTCGCGCGTATCGACCGTCCGGCGGTGACGCTCTTCGGCTCGGCGCGCGTCACCGAGGGTGATCCCGCGTACGAGGAGGCGCGCGGGGTGGGCCGGCGGTTTGCGCAGGCCGGTTTCGCGGTTGTGACGGGCGGCGGCCCCGGCGTGATGGAGGCGGCGAACCGGGGCGCGAGGGAAGGCGGCGGTCTCTCGGTCGGATTCAACATCGAGCTTCCCCACGAGCAGCACGAGAACGGGTACCTCGACATCGAGCTGACCTTCGCCCACTTCTACGTGCGCAAGACGATGTTCGTGAAGGCCGCGGAGGGATTCGTCATCTTCCCCGGCGGCTTCGGCACGCTCGACGAGCTCTTCGAGGCCCTGACGTTGATCCAGACCGGGAAGGTGCTCGACTTCCCCGTCGTCCTCTTCGACACCGACTACTGGCAGCCAATGCTCGACTGGATGCGCGCTCGGTTGCTCGCCGAGAAGATGGTCTCACCCGACGACATCGAGCTTCTCCACCTGACGGACGACCCTGAGGAGCCGGTCAGGATCGTCATCGACTACTACGAGCGGCGTCGGGCGAGCGTTCCGGCCGAGCCGCGCAAGGCCGACGCGCAGTGACTAGCCCGTCGGGAACGGGTAGACGCTGATCGCGTTGCTGGCGTCCGCGTGGCCGGCGTTGTCGGAGACCGTGATCGTCTGCGTCCCGACCGTGCGCAGGATCACGCGGGTGAAGTTCTTGGCGCCGAGATCGGCCGCCGTGAACTGATAGGGCGTCGGCAGGAACGCCTCCGAATCGCTGCTCGAGAAGCTGACCACGCCCGTGTAGCAGCAGGCGACGTTGCCGTACTGGTCCTCGGCTCGCACGTTGATCCCGAACGGCGTCCCGCTCGTCGTGATGCTCGGGGCATTGATCGCCAGATGATCGATCGGCGCGCCGGTGACGACGACGACCGCCTGCTTCTTCTGGGCGAGCGGCCGGAAGGTCGGCTTGATCACGACCCTGACGCGCGTGACCTTCGTCTTTCGCTTGCCCTTCTTGGTCTTGACGACCTTCCTGATCGTCTTCGTCTTGACGGTGCCCGCGTCCGGTCGGGTCTGCGCGAGGAAGACGTAACCGTCGGCCGCGAGCGTCGACGCCCTGGCGGGCCCGTACGTGAGGGTGAAGCTCTGCCCGCGCCTGCACGACGTCGCGATCGTCAGCCGCTGGCCGACGAGGCGGGTCAGTTTCGCCCTTGCGCAGGTCCCACGGGCCAGCGACACGAACCCGGGCGAGCCGGCGGGGGCCGTGCGCGGCGGCGTCCAGCCGCGAGGGATGTCGAGCAGCGTCTGGCCGACCAGCGCACCGTCGTCCGCGGTGAAGACGAGCGTGAACGTTCCCGTGCTGCCGGCGGTGACGCGGGCCGGCGTCACCGTGACGCGGCCGACCCCGAGCGCCGCCGGCGGTGATTGCGCCGGCACGAGCAGAAGCGCGAGCCCGAGGACGGGCGCGAGAACGAGCGCGCGAAAGTGCTTCGTGATCGACATCAGGGACCCCTACGAGTTCGCGAAGCCGAAGTTAAGCAGCGCCCGGGCGTCCCCGTACGGATTCGGCGAGTGGAGAACGACCGCGATCAGGCTCGCCGAGCCGCGCCTCGCCGACGCGACGAGACAGTGGCCGGCGAGCGTCGTCCAGCCCGTCTTGACGCCGTTCGCGCCTCTGTAGGTGCCGAGCAGCTGGTTCTTGTTGACGTACGTCTTGGCAAAGGTCGGCCTCGGCCACTTCACGTGCGCGATCCGCGTCCGCACGATCGCGCGGAACTTCGGGATCGCCATTGCGTAGCGAGCCAGAGCGGCAAGGTCGCGGGCCGACGAGTAGTTCCCTCTGTCGACGACGCCGCTCGGCGTCGTGAAGTGCGTGTCCGTGAGACCGAGCTCATGCGCCTTCTCATTCATCAGCACGAGGAACGCGCCCTTGCTCCCTGCGACGCCGATCGCCAGCGCGAGAGCGTCGTCGTTGCCCGAGAAGAGCATCAGGCCGTACATGAGCTTCCAGACGGGCACGCGCTCGTGGGCACGGAGGCCTTCTCGGCTCAGGGCGACCCGCGTGACGATGGGGTTGATGCGGAGCGTCTTGTCGAGCGGGAGGTGTTCGAGAGCGAGGACGCCGGTCATGATCTTCGTGGTCGAGGCGACAGGCCGCCGCTGGCGGCCCCGCTTCGCCCAGAGGATCGTCCCGGTATCGGCGTCGACGAGAATCGCGGCGGGAGCGGAGATCGGTCGGTGTAGCGCGTGCGCGAGACGCGGCGCGGCCCCGCCGACCAGCAGCGGAGTTCCCGGCGCCAACGGCGCACCGGCGGCGGCGCGCTGCTCGGAGGCCGCGGCCCTGAGGCGCTTCAGCGTCGCGGGCGAGGCGGCCCGCGGCTGCACCGAGAGGGACGGCTGCTCCGCGGGACGCTTGCCGCGGGCGAACGCCCAGTGCTGCGTGGCACCCAGTGACGCCAGGGCCACGAGCGCTGCGAGAAGAAGAAACAGCACGGCGTGACGGCCGCGGCGGGAGCGGCGACGTCGCCGCTTGACGGGTTGGAGGACGGAGTACGACATCGTCTCGGACGGCTCCCGCGGCGAGTCTAGCTCCCGATTTCGCCCCTCTACACTTCGGTCGTGGAGCTCCGCGACCTGCCTTCCGTGGACGAGTTGGCCGGGAACGAGCGTCTTTCCACCGCACCGAGGGAGCTGCTGGTGGCGGCTATTCGCTCGGCCCTCGCGCGCGCGCGGCAAGAGATTCAGGCCGGCGTGGACCCCGGCGATCTCATAGCGCGGGTCGAGCACGAGATCGCTTCGAGCCGTAGCCCGAAGCTCCGAAACGTCGTCAACGCGACAGGAGTGATCGTTCACACGAACCTCGGGCGCGCCCCGCTCGCGACCGGGGCGCTCGACCGCGTGCGCGAGGTCGGGAGCGGCTACTCGAACCTCGAGTACGACCTCCACGAAGGCGGCCGCGGCTCGCGTCAGGATCACATCGCCCCGATCCTGCGCCGCCTCACGGGCGCCGAAGCGGCCCTGGTCGTCAACAACAACGCGGCCGCGGTCCTGCTCGCGCTCGCGGCCCTGGCCGAAGGGCGGGACGTGCTCGTCTCCCGCGGTGAGCTGATCGAGATCGGTGACGGCTTCCGGATCCCTGACGTCCTCGCGCGCTCCGGAGCCCGGCTCCGCGAGCTCGGCACCACCAACCGGACCAGGGCGGTCGACTACGACCGCGCGATCGGCCCGGAGACCGGGCTGATCCTCCGAGTCCACCAGTCGAACTTTCGCGTCGTGGGCTTCACCGAGCGCCCGCGCCTCGAAGACCTCGTCGGCATCGGCCGGGCCCACGGCGTACCCGTCGTCGACGACCTCGGCTCGGGCGCCCTCGTCGAACTTCGTAACAGTCTGTTGCTAAGTGACGAACCGACGGCGCGCGAGAGCCTTGCCGCCGGTGCGGACCTCGTCTGCTTCTCGGGCGACAAGCTGCTAGGCGGCCCACAGGCCGGGATCGTCGTCGGGCGCGCCGAGCTCGTCGAGCGCCTACGGCGCCACCCGTTGCAGCGCGCGTTGCGGGCCGACAAGCTGACGCTCGCGGCGCTCGAGGCGACGCTCGCGCTGTACCTGGAGCCGGAGCGAGCCGTGGGCGAGATTCCCGTGCTGCGGATGCTCGGCGAGCCTGCCGAGACCGTCCGCACGCGCGCCGAGCGTCTCGCCGGGCTGGTCGGGGGCGAGGTCGAAGCTACGGTCGGCCGCGTCGGCGGCGGCGCCCTGCCGCTCGCCGAACTGCCCAGCTTCGCGTGCGCCGTGGAGGAGGAGCTGGCCGGCCGCCTGCGGAGCGCCGACCCGCCGGTGATCGCGCTCGTCCGGGACGGCCGCTGTCTGCTCGACTGCCGCACGCTCGCCGACGCGGAGGTGGACGTGGTCGCAGCTGCCGTGAACGCATGCCGCTCGTAGTCGGCACCGCCGGGCACATCGACCACGGCAAGACGTGGCTCGTCCGCGCCCTGACCGGGAAGGACACGGATCGCCTCCCCGAGGAGCACGAGCGCGGGATCTCGATCGACCTCGGGTACGCGCCGCTGGAGCTGCCCGGCGGCCTCCGGCTCTCGCTCGTCGACGTCCCGGGCCACGAGCGCTTCGTTCGGAACATGGTCGCCGGCGCGACGGGCGTCGACCTCTTCCTGCTGGTCGTGGACGCCCGCGAAGGGGCGCGTCCTCAGACGCACGAGCATCTCGCCATCCTCCGGTTGCTCGGCGTCGACCGAGGCGTCGTGGCGGTCACGAAGGCCGATACCGTGGACGACGAGACGCTCGCGCTCGCCGTTCAGGAGGCGCGCGAGCTCGTGCCGGGGGCGGACGTTGTTCCCGTGAGCGCGAAGACGGGCCGAGGACTGGACGACCTCGTGCGGGCGCTCGCCCAAGCGGCCGAGACGGTTGCGCGGCCGGAGCGCTTCTCGGCGACTCGGCTCTGGATCGACAGGGCCTTCAGCCTGCGCGGGATCGGTACCGTCGTGACCGGGACGCTCTGGTCCGGGTCGATCGCCCCTGGGGATCCCCTGCGGCTCGAACCCCGCGGCCGCCCCGTGCGGGCACGAAGCGTCCAGGTTCATGATCGCGCGGTCGACACTGCGGAGGCGGGACAACGCGTCGCCGTCAACCTCCCGGGAATCGAACAAGGGCACTTGCGCCGCGGCGACGCGCTCGTCGAGCCCGGCCACTACCCGGTCAGCTACCGCCTCGACGTCGCCCTCGACGAGCTCGAGCCGCTGCCCGCGGCGCTCAAGGTTCACCTCGGCACGGCCGACGTCGCCGCGCGACTCGTTCGCGACGGGCGGTTCGGCCAACTCCGCCTGGAGGAGCCGGTCGTCGCCGCCCGCGGGGATCGGTTTGTTCTCCGAGCAGAAACGACGGTCGGCGGAGGCCGCGTGCTCGACCCCGCGCCGCCACGGCGGCTGGAACCGGCACGGCTCGAGCTTCTGGAGCGCGGCGAACCCGCCGAGATCATCCACCTCCTGGCCGAGGAGCCGATGACGTATGCCGCGCTGCAGGCGACCGGGCTTCTCTCGCCGGGCGAGCTCGCGGTCGGCCTGGCCGGGCTCGAGCGCTCGGGTGACTGGGCCTACCGGGCCGAGTGGCTCGACGGCGTTCGGGCGGTCGTCCGCGAGCGGCTCTCCGAGCGCGCTCGGACAAACCCGCTCGACCCGGGTGTTCCGCTCGGCGAGCTCCTCCCGCAGGAGCCGTGGGCGCCGGCGATTCTGGCGCTGCTCCACGTCGAGCGGCGGGGCGGCAAGGCCTATTTGCCGGGAACGACGGCGTCGCTCGGCGACCGGGCAGAGGCGGCTGCCGTCGTCGAGGCCGAGCTCGCCGCCGGCGGCGCCGTCCGAATCGAGGATCGCGAGCTCGCTGCCTACCTCGAGACCGAGGGGCGGCTGAAGCGCGTCGGCGACGGCTTTGCAGTCTCGACCGAGCTCTACGCGCGCGGTCGCGAGGCTCTCGGCGCGCTGTCGCCGATCACCCTCGCGGCCTTCCGTGACGAGCTCCAGGTCTCGCGGCGCGTCGCTCAGCTGCTGCTGGAACGCTTCGACGCCGACGGGCTGACCCGCCGCGTTGGTGACGAGCGGGTGCTCAGGTTGTCTGCGCGGGAGCGAACCTGACGGCGAGGGTGCAGGCCGGATCGCCGCGCCGCATGCAAGTCGTCTCCTCGATCTCGGCCTGCTCGCCGTAGTGCCACGCCGCCCCTTCGGTCAAGCCTCGAAGCAGGACGCAGAGCTGCCGCGGTGATGTGTAGACGATCTGAACGCCCTCGTCGTCGAGTTCCGTCACATCCAGTGCGGGCGGGCCGGCGAGCGGGATCGTCGCCCGGACGAGCTCGTGGATCCGACTCTCGACGGTCAGCAGGAAGTCGCGGGCCGAGCCGGAGATCGCGAAGAACGCCGGATAGAGCCGGGCGAACGTCGTCTGCGAGGTGAAGACGCCGAAGTCGTGCTCGATCGTCTCGGCGTCGACGCCGGTTTTCTCGGTCGCTCGACCCACCAGCGCGAGGAGCCGCCTGTCGGGATAGGACTGGCTGAGCAGGTAGGTCGGCTCACCGTCGAAGATCGTCGCCGCGGTCTCGACGCCGAACGCATCCGCGAGGTAGTCCCGGAAGCTGGTGAAGATGAGGCCGTGCACGGGCCGATTTTCCCCCGCAAACCTCGACGGCGCTAGCCTGCCCCCGGAGCGGCACGGGCCCGGTGGCTCAACCGGTCTTCAAAACCGGTGCGGCGTGGCAGCCCCACGCTCGGTCGGTTCGACTCCGGCGCCGCTCCGTTGCTGGGGATTGGGCCACGTTTGGGCTTTCAAGGTCCCCGCCGGTTCGTCCAGTCAGATTTGTCGCGTGAAGAACAGGTTCTCGCCGACCTCCCCTGCCTCTTCGAACTCGAGGCGACGGGCCAGGGCGAGTGATCGAGCGTTGTCCGGATGTATCACGAGAGTCGCGACCGTGTGCTCCGTGTCGCGCTGCAGGTGCAGGAGCATTAGCTCAACCGCGCGCGAGGCGAATCCCTTCCCTCGCGCAGCCGGGAAGAGGTAGTAGCCGACATTCACCTCACCCGGCTTGAGCCATTCGTGATCCAGGTCGTAATCGACCCATCCGACCAGCTCGTCGCCGACCCAGACGCACGCAGCAGGACTCGGTACCTCAGCTCCCGGGCCGACCCACCGGAAGAACTGTTCGTCCCGGCCCTCAACCAGCAACCGGGCGTCGCCACGACGAGGGGGCTTCAACGTCACCACGCCGTCTGTTGAAATCAGGGGCTGAGAGCGAGCCATTACTGCCAATGATCGTTCCGACCACCTCCCGCTGTTTGTCAAGAAGGGGTGCCCCCCAAGCTTCGCGCAGCGGTAAATCGAGGAGGTCATCCTCTGCCCCGCGCATGCAAGCCGACGACGGCGACTCCGCGATCGACCGCTAGGCGGGCGAGAACACGAACGAGCTGCGGCCGAGCACGCCTCCGTATCTGTGCGCGGAGAAGGTGCCGAAGCCGGGCCAGACGTACCATCGGTAAGCGCCACGATGCAGCCGGTAGCGGTGTCCCTGGTAGACCCACGAGCGCGGCACCTGGAAGTGGTTCGTCGCAGGCCACGCGCTGATGATCTTCTTGCCGCGCACGAGCTGGACGTTGTAGTACTGGGCGCGCTTGATCGGCGTCCACCTGAGGACCGGCGCACGCGAGACGCGTTCGCCCGGCATCGGCGCGAAGAGCGCCCCCGGCGCAACGACAGTGAGCGTCTTCGCGGCCCGGTTGCCTGCTTGGTCGATCGCCGTGACGGTGTAGCGGTAGCGCGTGCCGACCTTGACCCGGGTGTCGCGGAAGCTCGCCCTGGTCCCGCTGTAGACGAGCCCGGACTTGCCGCCGCGGGCGTTCGAGGTCCGCATGACCTGAACGAGCTGCGTATCCGACGAGGCGTCCCACCTGAGATCGAGCCGGCGGGTGCCCGCCCGGACAGCGAGCTTCGACAGCGCCGGCGGCGTCTTGTCGAGCTTGATTGTCCTGCTGATGGACATCGTCGTCGACCGGTCGAGGCTCGTCGCCGTGCAGGTAAACGTCGTTCCAGGCGTATCCGCGGTGAGCGTCGTGTTCGAGCAGCCGGTCGACGAATAGAGGGGCCCGCTGAACGACCAGTTGAGCGT
>JBKPOY010000092.1:0-23562 GCA_046733295.1 Actinomycetota bacterium
GCGGGCCGGCCTGGGGAGCGACATCGGTCGCGCCGACATGGAACGACTGGGCTTCTTCGTCTGTCACGCAGACCTGGAGGACGAGCTCATCCGCGCACTTGGCGCGGCCGCCGTGGAACGGGTCGTCGAGGCTCAGGGAGAGCTCGGCCCCTTCCGCACGCTCCAGAAGCAGCCCGCTTGGCAGGGTCGGCCCCTCGACGAACAGCTTCGGCGCTTCATGGGCAGCGGCGGCCGCCGCAAGATTCGCTACGCGCGCCTACTCGTCGAGGCACTCGACCCTGCGCAGGTGCCTCGTCCGCTCGACCTGGTGCTCGCTCAGGTCTGAGCGACGCAACCCGCGTGACGACTAGCTACGCCAAAGCCTTCTGCTTGATCGCGTCGAACTCGGCCTGCGTGATTGCGCCGCTGTCGAGCAGGCTCTTCGCCTTGTCGATCTCCGCAGCGGCTCCGCCGCCGGCGGTTTCCCGCACGTACTCGTCGAACTGTGCCCGCTGACTCTTCTGCCGCTCGAGATTGCGCTCGTTCATCCCCGGCCCCTGGCTGATGAGGTAGACGAAGACCCCGAGGAACGGAAGGACGATCGTGAAGATCAGCCAGCCGGTCTTCCCCCAGCCGGAGATGTCGTGGCGGCGGAAGATGTCCGCGAAGACGGTGAAGAGCAGCCAGAACCACAACACCCAGAGGAAGAACACGATCATCGTCCACATCACGTCCAGGAACGGGTAGTCAGCGGCGAGCATTCAGGCCTCCATAGATCGCTTGCGGGGGGAAAAGGGAATCTAAACTCTCCGACCGCCCTGGGGAAGGGCACGCCTGGAACGACCGGCCTGGAACAGCTGCTCAGGAACGAACAGAATCGGCCTCTTGCCGCCCTGCATTGGCAGGAAGGAACAGGGCCGCCCCGAGACCGATCAGGCCGAAGATGGCAAGGGCGAACATCGCCCACGCGTACGCATGGTTCTCTGCGGCGACGGCGGAAACCAGAATCGTGCCGGCGATCGCAGTGCCGAAGGACGAACCAAGGTTGGACACGCTGCGCGACAGGCCTGAGATCTCCCCTTGCAACTCCTCCGGGAAGCTGGATTGCACGACATTCACCGACGGGGTCAGCATCGCGCCCACGCCGAAGCCGATCAGGAACAGTCCCGGCACGAAGGCGGCGATGCTCGACCAAGACCTGACGAGGCCGACCAAGAGTCCGATTCCGATCAACGTGATGACGAAGCCGGCCACGATCAAGGTCTTCTGAGAGCGCTTCCGGGCAAATCGCTTCGCTCCAAGGGACGAGATCAGGAGGCCGACTGTCGCGGCGGTGAAGATGACGCCGGTCTTGATCGCGCTGTACTCACGGACGGTTTGGAGGTAGACCGAAACGACGAACGACGTCCCGATGAGAATGAGCCACTGGATGTTCTGGGTCACCAGCGCGAGATTGCACGTGCGGTTCCTGAACAGCCCGGTCGATAGGAGCGGTTCCTTCCCAGCCCGCTCCCGAGCGCGGATGTAGAGGTAGAACCCGACCAGAAAGGCGGCTCCGACTACGAGGAACACCGTCATCAGCACGTTGTTGCTGCCGGCCTGCAGGATCCCGAACACGACGCAGAACATGCCGACGGCCGACAGAACCGCCCCGGCGGCGTCGAATGGCCGCGTCGGGTCCGCCGGTAGCGGATCGACGAGCCGGCGGCTCAAGAGAATGATGGCCGTGACGACCAGAGCCTGGAAGATGAATGCGGCCCGCCAGCTGATTCCCGTCGTGATGACACCCCCGATCAAGGGCCCCGCGGCGGCGCCGATGCCTCCCAACCCACTGATCACGCCAAATGCCCACGCACGCGAGGTGAGATCGCTGAACCACAACGTCGCGAGGATGTAGACCGGAGGGATCAACAGCGCCGTCCCGACGCCCTCCAGCACCGAATTGCCGAGGATCAGCACGCCGAGACCCGGCGACAGTGCACTCAGCACGGCGCCGATCCCGTACAGCGTGAGACCCGCGATGAAGCAACGCTTGCGCCCCCAACGGTCGGTCAACTTGCTACAGGGGATCATGAGGATCGCCATGATCAGCAGGAACAGCGTGATCGTCGTCTGGACGCCCTTGACGGTCGTGTCCAGGTCTTCACTGATGTCGTTGATCATCACGTTCATGTTCGAGCCCGCGAAGCTGCAGATGAACTGGGCGAGGGCAAGCGGAAGGATCAACCTCCGCGCAGACACGACCGGACGCTCGGGTATCAGCGTCTCGCTCGCCGGCATCGAACTCTCAGTCACCTGACTCTCCGCTCTCGGAGTCTGGATGATGAAGCTCAGCGAGGCGCTTTGCGACTACATCCGCGTCCCGCAAGTCCGCTTCCGCACCCGTGTTGAGGAGGGCGAGAGCAGAGGCGGCGAGTGCTGTGCGTAGCGCGTCGGGCTCGACCGACCCGACGAGTGTGCGGTCGAAGCCCGCGAGAGTCTCGGGCGGAAGCTCGTCGTAGCCGCGCGCCTGTACGGCCGGGAGCCCGCGATCGAGGCACGCGAGCGAGAGGGCATGATCGCGCACGGCGCCGACGTAATGTTCCGCCTGCCAAACGCGGCCACGCTCGATGCACGCCCGTGCGTGCAGCGCATAAATGACCCCCCACCCGAAGATGTCCTCGCCGACCGGCGGCGTGCGAATGAAGAGGCTCCCCTGCGACGGTGGGCGAACCTCGGGCTCGCCCGCGGCCGTCTCGCCAAAGAGAAGCTGGAATCGCGGCCCTGCGGGACGAAACTCCGTCGCCGGTGTCATGGAGAGGTCGAACTGCAGGGCGTCCGGCAACAGGAAGACGCGGTAGATGGTCGGCCCCGCTTCGAGCTCGGCGAGCTGTACCGCGTCTAGCTGCTCGCTGAGCGTGCGCGTCCAGCCGTCGAGAACGTGCGCAACCGGCACACCGTCGGCGATCCCGAACGTGAGGTCCAGGTCGGAGAAGCGGTCGCCGCTTCCGACAGCGAGCGAGCCCACCGCGGCTCCGGCGACGACGCGCTCGTCGTCCTCCGCGAGCTGGAGTATTCGCGCACGCAGCGCGTCTCGCTCTTCGACCGTGAACACAGCCGGCGATCCTAGCTCTCGGGAGCAGAACAGCCTCGCGTGGGCGAGAGTGCTGTCGCCTGACGACCGGGGGCTGAGGCATCGCCGGGCGTGGCTTACTCCGACGTGGCGATTGCTGAAGCCAACGACCCGAGGCGGCGAGAATCAAACCCGCGCAAGTTCAATCGCGCAGCGCCGCCTGTACGGACTCGTCGAACGTGGTCCGTCGAGTCTTGACCAGCTCCCAGATGCGGTCATCGTGCGCGACGGTCGGGATCCGCAGCCCCTCGACCAACGGACGCGCGACGGAGACGTTCGTGGGCGTAACAAGATGCAGCCACAAGGACGAGAGCCTCGGCGTGAGAAATGGAATTTCGATCAGAATCGGATGCTTTCCGCGCAAGTGGGCAGTCCGCTCCAGCATCGTTCGGTACGTCATCACCTCGGGGCCACCCAGATCGAAGGTTTGGCCGTAAGCAGCCGGTTTGCCGCACACACCGGCAAGTGCTGTCAGGACGTCCGCGAGTGCGACGGGCTGGGTCTCGACGGAGACCCAGCGTGGACACACCATCACGGGCAGTCGTTCGACAAGCGCGAGGATCGTTTCGAAGGCGACGCTGCCTGGCCCGACGATCATCGCCGCACGTAACGTGGTCAGCGGAACCGCTCCGCCCGCCAGAATGTCCGCAGTCTCGGCCCGGCTGCGCAGGTGGGGTGAGAGTTCAGACGCTTCTTCGCCAAGCCCGCCGAGATACACGACCTGCGTGGCGCCGACAGCCGCTGCGCTTTCGGCGACGGCCGTCGCCGCCGCGCGGTCGCGCTCCTCGAAGTCAGCGCTCCCGAGAGAGTGCACAAGGTGGTAGACGACATTGATCCCCTCGAGCGCTGAAGAGATCGCGACCGCATCCGTCGCGTCCGCCGCGATCCAGTTCACCTGATTGTCGCGCGGTGGCCGCCTCGCCACCCCGACGACGTCATGTGTTCGCGCCAGAGCCTCGACGAGCGGCCGTCCGATCGTACCGGTGGCTCCAATGACGGCAACGCGCATTAGCGCTAGTCGGTCCACCAATCGCGCTGTCCGTCGACGTCAGCACGCGGATTTTCGCCGAGATTGGGCGCTCCGATCACGATGATCTCGAGGCCGTCGGGCCCCGCTTCGTAGCCTCGCCACGTACCGGGTGGGACGCGCACGGCGTCCCACTCTCTGAGCTCGACGATCTCCTCGTCGAGCTTCATCCGTCCGCTCCCGCGCACGACGACGTACACTTCTTCCTGCTCCTTGTGCGTGTGGCCGTACGGGAACCGGTAGCCGGGCGGGATGCGCTGGTAACACAGGCCGGACTGCTCGAGTTCCAGCGCATCGGTAGCCAGGCGGAATTCCAGCTCCGGCGCACCGTCGAAATTGGACCCGACGTCTTTCAGGTCGTGCTTGAGGTTTCTGAGCGAAAACGGCATGGCCGCGACCCTATTGCTGTTCCGCAATCGCCGATGACCGCACCGACCCGCAGAAATGGATCGGCATATGGAGCCGGCTGGCATCGCCGGACGATTGGAGGTCCTTGCGGGCAATGCCCTTCTTGCCCTGCGCCAGGTAGTGGGCCCGCTCGGCGAGGGCCATGTGTCGGATGAGCGCCGCACGGGGATTTCGAGCGTAGGGCCTCTTTCAGCGCCTCATGAGCGGCGTCATGGAAGCCTGCCGTGGTTCTCCCGAGGACGAGTTCGGAGAGAGCCCGTGAGCCGCGTGCGTGACGACTCCAGAACTCTCTCCAGAACTGGCGGGATGGAGGCGGCGGGGATCGAACCCGCGCAAGATTTCAATCGCCCGCTGGCATGAGAGAGAGATAGCACGCTCGCATGCCCCAGTGTTCAGGAATGTTCCCCGGAGGTCGCGCTCTAGGATAGAGGGCGTGTCGCTCCCGTGACGCTTCCCCTCATCGACCACTTGGCCCTGCGAGTACGTGACGCGAGACGCAGCCGCACCTTCTACGAGCAGGCCCTCGAGCCGTTCGGAGTGAAGGTAGTCGAGAGCTCGCGCGGGCCTGGGTTCGCCATCGAGGGCGGTGGAGATTTCTGGATCGAGGAAGGGGAACCCCCGGCCGCTCCCGTTCATGTGGCCTTCGCCGCAGCCGACCGAGCCACCGTCGACAAGTTCCACCGCGCCGCTGTCGAAGCCGGCGGCCGCGACAACGGCGCACCGGGTCTTCGCCCGCATTATCACGCCGGGTATTACGCAGCGTTCGTCATTGACCCGGACGGGAACAACGTCGAAGCGGTCTTCCACGGGGACCGCCAGCTGCCAGCCACGTGACGCTCGCTTGCGCCAGTGTTCGGGAATGTCACATGAGGGTGAGATATTCCTCGCTCATCCTCGACAAGGAGTTCCAGTGCCAGCAGAAGAGAACACCCGCCTCGCCCAGAGTGCGTATGAGGCGTTCGGTCGGGGCGACATGGCGGCGCTCGCCGAAATGATGGCGGACGACATCGAGTGGGTGGATCCCGGCGATCCCGACGACGACCCGAACGCCGGAACGTTCAAAGGCAAGGAAGCAGTCCTAGGCTGGTTCGGTGGTCTTGCGTCGACTCTCGACTACACCACGTTCGAGCCACGAGAGTTCATCGCCCAGAACGACAAGGTCGTATCCCTGGTGTACTCCGAGGCAACGGTTCGGGACACCGGCCGCGCGTTTGTCAATCCTGAGGCACACGTGTGGACGATCCGGGATGGGAAGCTCGCCCGATTCCAGAGCTATCACGACACCGCAGCGGCGGCTGCTGCCCACCGCGTGGAGTAGCCCTGCGCGGGGAACCGGCGGATCGTACGTGGCCGTGGGCCAGTGTGCGGGAATGTCACCTGATGGCGCAACCGCTGGGCGCGGTTCTTGACGACGCGACACCGTAGCCGTCGGCTTGCGAGCCGGGCGTCCGCCGCCTCTTCGCCCTAGTCCCTTCGTACGTCGAAGAAAAGAACGTCGTACTGCCTGACGTCGCGCATCGTTCCGCCGGTGCCCTCCTCGACGCGCGGCCTGATCGTTCGAGCCTTCGCATCGCTACTCTTGCGCGCTTCGTCCGTTTCCCAAAGGGTGACGCCAAGCGCCTTGCCTCTGTGGCGGTCGCCGAGGACGATGTAGCCGACGTAGCCTGGCTCGCCGCTGATCCCCGGATGGGGGTGGACCGCTCGAGCGCGGCACGCCCGGCTTCGAGTTGAAAGAGGCGGTCGACGGCGAGCCCGACCTGCGCATTGTCAAGACAGTGCACTCGTCGTTTCACGGAGATGTCGATCTCGACGCATGGTTGCGCGAGCGCGGGATCGGCGCGATCGCGGTGTGCGGGATTCAGACGAACCTTTGCTGTGAGACGACTGCTCGCATCGGCTCCGACCTCGGGTACGACGTGTGGTTCGTCCTCGACGCGACCCACACGTTCGACATCGCCGCGCCGGATGGCGAGGTGGTGCCAGCTGCCGAGATCGCGCGCATGACCGGCATCAACCTCCAGGACGAGTTCGCGGAGGTCGTGACGACCGCGGCAGCCTGCACGCTGCTGGATTGAAGATGGAGGCGGCGGGAATCGAACCCGCGCAAGACTTCCGCCAACCGTAGATCCGGAGACCAGGCTATCCCTGGGTCGGGCGCCCTGGGCAGACGCGTTCATAGCTGCGCCCGGCCACGAAACGTCGCCACTCCTCGCGGGTGAAGTTGCGCCCGGCCACGCGGCAGGCCTGGTCCGCCCAAGCGCCCACGGTGACCGGCCAGCGGTACGCGCTTCCGTCGGCGTAGGCGGAGAACAGGTAGCGGCCCTCCGGCGTATACGCGACGCTGCCCCACGAGCCCTCGCCGCCCGGGAAGTCGTCGCCGAGTTGCTGGAGGGTGGACGTCACCCAGACCTTTGTGTGACCGCTGGAGCCGCCGGATGTCGCGAACATCTTGCCGTCCGGCGCGAACGCGACTGCGCTCACCGGAGCCTGGGCGACGAGAGTGGGGTGACCGAGCCCCGTGCCCGACTTCGGATCCCAAAGGTTGACAATTCCGGCCCACGAGCCGCTCGCGAGCGTTCCGCCGGGCGAGAACGCAACGCTGGTAACGCTGACGCCGCCTTGCTGCGGACGGATCGTCCGTTCCGCCCGGCCCGTGTGTGCATCGACCACGAGCACGCGCCCGTCCTCAGTGGCGACGGCGACGGTCGAGCCGTCCCGAGACAAGGCGACCGCGTTGCCGTAGGTGTGCAGGTTCATCGGCTTGCCGCCGACGAGCTTGCCGTCGCGCCAGATCGCAAGCTCCCCTTCGCGTGGTGGCGGCCCGCCGTTCTTGGGATCGGGGCCGTCCCAGGCGTCGACGGCGGCGACCACCTGGCCTTCCGCCGCGGTCGCTACCGAACGCAACTGCCCCTGGTTCGACAGTCCGTGCAGGGTGGCGACCGGTTTCGGTTTTACTCCGGCAACGTCCCAGATCTGCACGAGTCCACGGTCGGCGCCGAGGACGAAGCGTCTCCCAGCCCATGCCCCCGCACCGACGGTTCGGCCGCCGGCCGGCCCAATCCTCGCGATGCGTCGCAATGTCGAGGTCGAGAAGAGGTTGACGCTGGACCGTTCAACGGTGGTTGCGAACGACCGCCCGTCGGGTGAGACGGCGAGGAGCGGGGCAGCGTCCAGCGTCTGCGCCCGCACTCCGGCGGCGCCGAGCCTGAACGGGCTGCCGAACCGTCCACCGCCGCCGAGGTCGTACTGGAGGATCGTGCCGTCGAGGCTGGGCGTATAGAGCGTCTTGCCATCGGCGCTGAAGTCGGGCCAGAGGATGCGCCCCGCGTGCCCCGTGAGCCGCTCGACCGGAACACCCGTCGCGGGATTCCAGAGAATCGCGAGCGCGTCGTCGCCCGTGCTTACGACGGTGCGGGAGTCGGGAGAGAAGGCCATGCGTGTCACACCGGCCGAGTGTGCCCCGGTACCCGCGATCGCCTTGCCGGTGGCGACGTCGAAGAAATGCACCGTGCCGTCGGGGAGGCCGTAAGCGAGCGTGCGACCGTCGGGGCTGATCGCGCCGCTTGAAAACTCAACCTTCAGTCGCGGCCCCGGCACCTCGGAGATCCGCCGCATCGTCGCCGCGTTCCAGGTCGAAATCGCCCCATTGGTTGCGACGACCAGGCGGCCGTCGGACGTCGCGGTGGCGGCAACGATCCCCTTGGCATGAAGCGGCACGAGGTGTGACGGGCCGGAGTGGTTCAGACGCCAGGCCTCCGCATAGGTGGCGCCCTCGCTGCCGTCCTCGTTCCAGACGGCCCAGACCACGAAGGCGTGGCGGCCGTCCGGAGTAACGATGGCAGGCTCGAAGGGGGTTGAGGGTGTCGCCTGCCAGAGCTTGCTCAAGGTGAAGTTGCCCAACGCACGCCCGGTGTTCGGGTCGAGCAGCCTGTAGGCGGGCATGGATCCGGGGGCCGCCGCGAACAGATGGCCGGTTGACGGGACGAATGCGTAGTCGGCATTGATCAGCGGCTGGGTTCGGATCTGGCGATGCGTGCGTGTGTCGTAGAAGCGCATCACGTTGCTGTTCGTCGACACGGCGATCATGTGGCCGTCGGGAGAGACTCTGACCTGCTGGGGCCGGTCCTCAATCGGGACGGTGAACGTCCCCGTCACCGCGGGCTCGCGCAGCAGCGTTCCAAGGAGCGTCCCCTCCGTCTGTAACGAGCGGTCGAGGTCGAGAGACTCGCGCGCGAGCAACATGGACAAGTCGATCCGCGGCTGGGACACCGCTACCGCGCCGAGCTGGCGGCCGAGAGCGATGCGTGCCTTGTGCTGCGCGTCCGACCGCTGGACGAGAGCGAACACGCCGGCGGCTATCGCGGCGAGCAGGAGGACGCCGACGCCGACGAGCAGGCCCTTGAGGCGGCGGTTCGTCCGCCGCTGGCGCGCCAGCTCGCGCTCGCTCTCGGCCCTGCTCTCGGCGAGGAACTCGCGCTCGAGCTCGTTCAGCTCCTGCCGGCGGCCTGAGGCCCAGTCGAGTGTGGCGGACAGTCGGGCGCCGCGGTAGAGCTCCGCGGCGTCCCGGCCGGCTCCCTCCCAACGTTTCGCACTCTGGGTCAGGTGCTCGCGGAGCTCCCTGCCCTGGGCGTCCTCGGTAAGCCATTCCTGGAACCGCGGCCACTCCCGGAGCAGCGCCTCGTGCGCGACCTCGACAGCGCTGTCATGCGCCGTGAGCAGCCGGTCGTCGGTTAGGCGCTCGACGACCGAAGCGAGCACCGGGTCACGCTCCAGATCCAGCTCTGAGAGAGGAACCGTCCGCCGCACGAGTGCTCCCTCCTCGCCGGTGCTGACCAGTCGCATGAAGAGGCGTCGGGCGGCAGTGCGTTGCTCGTCGGTCAGGTTGTCGTACGAGCTGTCGGCGAGGCGCGCAACCGCGCCACGGACACCGCCCAGGGTCTCGTGCGCCTCCAGCTTGAGCCAGCCGTCACTGCGCGCCATCCACAGCTCGACCAGCGCGGTCGAGAGGAGCGGCAACCCGCCCGGCTCGTCGCCGATCTCGGCCACGAGGGCTTCCGCAAGCGACGATTCCACTCGGAGTCCGGCTCTGCGCGCGGGCAGCTCGACGGCGCGCCGGAGCTCATCGGCGGTCATCGGCCCGACCAGCACCAGGTTGGCAGCGAGCAACTCCGCGAGCTCGGGATACGCCGCACACTCCCCGGAGAAGTCAGCCCGCAGGCCGAGGACGACGACCGCTCGGTCCGCGTCTCTCGCGATTGCGACGACCCGCTCGACGAACAGGCTGCGCTCCTCCTCGTCCTGACAGGTCGTGAACAGCTCCTCGAGCTGGTCGATGACCAGGACGAGCCGGGGGTCTCCATCCTGGTCTGAGATCGAGAGCGAATCGAGGGCGGCGACGGGGTGCTCGCCGGGGCGCATGACGACCGAACGCCAGCGCTCGCTCCCCGGCAGCAGACCGGCGCTGAGCGAGGGCACCAGGCCGGCGGCGATCACGGACGACTTGCCGCTTCCGGAGGCGCCCACGACGGCGAGCAGGCCAGCGCCCACGGTTCGCGCCGCCAGCTCGCCGACGAGACGCTCGCGACCGAAGAAGAGGCGGGCATCCTCCTCCTCGAACGAGGCCAGGCCCTTGTAGGGACACTCGCCTGCTGCGCTGTCAACCGGCCCTTCCTCACCGCCGTAGAGCCGTGCGAGCTTGAGGCCGATGACGTTGTTCGCGAACTCGAGGTCGGCGCTCCGCTCGCGCCGTTCCGTCGCGAGGAACTCGGCGGCGGCCGCAAGCCGCCTGGTCGCCTCGCGCTCGGCCCAGTTGCTCATCACCTCGTGCACGCGACCGGGCACACCGCCCGAGGCGCGCGCGATCGACTCGAGCGGCACCTCCTGCACGTGGGCTCCCGCGTACAGGCGGGCGATCTCGCGCACGCCCTCGGCCTCGAGCGGTCCCAGCCTCCTGTGTCCGTCTCCCCTGCCGTCGACGCGGTCGATCAACCGCGCTACAGCCGGGCTGGCATCCGGATCCCGAACAAGGGCTACGACGAGAGTTGGAGCGGTCTCGATCGCGTCCACCAGCTCGGCCAAGGTGGGCGCAACGGCCTCGCCCGTCACGTCGAAGTCGTCCAGCACGACGAGCGCCGGCTGCCGATCGGCGCCGGCGTCGCGAAGGGCAGACCGGGCGAGCGCGGCTGCAGTCCCGCCCGCTCCCGCGTACGAGACCGCCGCGCCGTTCGAATGCGCGAAGCCGGCCAGCTCCGCGGCCAGCCGTGACTTCCCGGTCTTGGCCAGGCCGGAGACCACGACGACGCGGCCGCAGCCGCGGCGCGCCTGCCGCCAGGTGCCGCGAAGCCAGGCGAGCTCGTGCTCTCTGCCGACCAGCGGCGTGTCGAGCTCCAGCTCGATCGGCAGGGCGGGCGCCTCGGCGAGCTGGTCGGCGACCGAAGGAGGCTCTTCCGCGACGACCTCGATCAACTCGACGGGCGCCTCGAAGCCCTTGAGCTCCGAACTGCCGGCCGAGGCAAAGCTCACACCGGGAATCGCGCCTGCGCGATCGGCCACCTGCGAGGTCACGAGCACTTGCCCGGCCGCGGCCTTCGAGCAGAGCCGTGCCGCCGTATTCAGTGCAGTACCGCGGAAGCCGTCCTCGACAGGCACAGCCTCGCCAATGTCGATGCCCACGCCTACGAGCAGCGGCAAGGTGGGATCGGCCGTGATCTCCTCTTCGCAGACGGCCTGAAGCTCCAAGGCCGCTCTAACGGCCTGATCGGGTGATTTGAAGACCGCGAGCACCTCGTCACCGCGCAGCTCGGTTACGCGGCCGCTTCGAGCCTCTACGGCGTCACGGGCGACCTCTGCGAATCTCTTCGCGAGCCGCGCCGCCTCGGTGTCGCCGCGCTCGCGGGTGAAGCTCGTGTAGCCGCGAACGTCGGCAATCAAGAATGTCCGTTCGATAGGCGCGGCCGCATCGCCCGTGATCACGCCCGCGCCGGCGTCGGTGCCGGAGGCGAGGTCGCTCATCGAGCCGAATAATCCCCTGCAGTCCCCATGTTTTCAAGACGCGGGCAAGCGTTGCGATCTTGCTCTGCTCAAATGCGGTGCAGCCGCAGCGGGCTTCGAGCGCGAGCCAAGGCGGCGGGAATCGAACCTCCGGGGGGTCTCAACCGAAGCGTCGCCGCGGTTTCAGCGTCGCGTCAAGGCGGAAATGTGTCGCATTTCGCCGCCGCGACCGACATGGCGGGCGCGGCTAGCCAAGCGCCGGGATCGATGTCATTCCCGATTCTTCGCGGGAAGCGCGTGAACATACCGAGGGGTCCATGGGGGAAACCGGGTTTCCCCCATGAAGCGAGCAGCGGCGCGAAGCGTCGCTGCGAAGCGAGGTGGAGGCGGCGGGAATCGAACCCGCGTCCGAGGCCGCACCGCCAGAGCGTCTACAAGCTTAGGCTGCCGTTGAGATTCGCCCGCCGGCCGGTTGGCAGCCGACCAACCGCCGGGCTAGTCATCCTTTAGCGTCGCGCTTCGGGCGATTGACTCTCCCTAGGCGCCGAGCCCGTTCGTTGATGCCGGATCCGAAGCCACGGGCCGAGCTTCGGGCGACACGTCACCTAACCGGAGTTAGGCAGCGAGTGCGAGATTGTCTTCCGCACTTACGTTGGTTCCCGGTTGTTTTACGAGGCCGACCGGGGACCTCGGCTTGCAGCTCTGCCGGAGAATCGACCTCGTCGAAACCAGGTCGCCCCCGTATGTCCTGCAAATTGTAGCCTCGCCCCGTGACCTCGGCCGAACCCGAGATCCGGTACGCGCGCAGCGGCGACGTGCACATCGCCCACTACGCGATGGGCCAGGGGCCGCCGGACATCGTCTACGTCCACGGCTTCCTGACCAATCTCAGGGTGCTGCGCGAGGAGCCCGGCATCCGCCGTTTCTACGACCGGCTGGCCTCCTTTTCGCGGTTCATCATGTTCGACAAGCGCGGAATGGGGCTGTCCGACCACGTGGCGGTCGGAACGCTCGAGGAGCGGATGGATGACATCCGGGCCGTGATGGACGCCGTCGGCTCCGAGCGGGCGGCGCTGATCGGGATGTCCGAGGGTGGGCCGCTGTCGATGCTGTTCGCCGCGACGTACCCGGAGCGAACCGAAGCCCTTCTCCTCGTTGGCGCGGAGGTCAAGGAGGAGAAGACCGACGACTGGCCGTGGGGAGAGGACAGCCGGGAGAATTTCGAAGCGGAGATGGAGATGATCCCGGAGCTCTGGGGCGCCTCGGGGAGCCGTGTCAGAAACAAGATTCCGAGCGCCGGCGACGACCCGCAGCTGCAGGAGTGGTGGCGTCGCCTGATGATCGAGTCGGCGAGCCCCGGCACGGCGATCGCGTTCATGCGCATGGCCTTCGAGATCGACGTGCGCGAGATCGTGCCCTCGATCCGAGTGCCGACCCTGATCGTCCACCGACGGGGCGACAGGGTTTGCGTCGTCGAGAACGGGCGGTACCTGGCGGAGCGCATTCCGAACGCGCGCTACGTCGAGCTCGACGGGGACGACCACATCCCCTGGGGAGAGGGCGGCGACGAGATCGCGGCCGAGATCCAGGAGTTCCTCACGGGAGCGAGAGAGTCGCCGGCGCCTGATCGGGTGCTCGCCACCGTTCTCTTCACCGACCTCGTCGGCTCGACCGAGCGCGTCGCTCAGCTGGGCGACCGCCGTTGGGCCTCCGTGCTCGAGACGCACCATGCAGCGGTGCGACGGGAGCTCACCCGCTTCCGCGGCCGCGAGATCGACACCGCCGGTGACGGCTTCCTCGCGAGCTTCGAGGGCCCGGCCCGGGCGATCAGGTGCGCCGAGGCCGTAATCGATTCGGTCCGGGGCCTCGGCCTGGACGTTCGCGCGGGCGTCCACACGGGCGAGTGCGAGATCGTCGGCGGCAAGCTCGGCGGGATCGCCGTCCACATCGGCGCCCGGGTCGCCGCGAAGGCGCACGCTGGGGAGATCCTCGTCTCGGGGACGGTCAAGGACCTTGTGGCCGGCTCGGGGATCTCGTTCGAGGATCGCGGGCTCGCCGAGCTGAAAGGCGTTCCCGGCTCGTGGCCGCTCTTCGCGGTCGCTTGAGCATCGCCCCGATCACGTCCGAGCGGCTCGAGCTCGTCTCGCTCGGCGTCGAGTTCATCGAGCCTTTGCTCGACGGCCGACGCGAGGAGGCTGAGGCGGCAGCAGGCCTGAAGCTCGCAGATGGCTGGCCCGATGGTCATGACGTCGGTTTCCTGGGGGTGCGGCTGCGAGAGATGCGTGAGAGGCCCGAGCTTCAGGAGTGGTCCGTCCGCGCGCTGGTTCTCGCCGGCGACCCGCATCCGATGATCGGGCACGCCGGATTCCATGGACCACCTGGAAGGAATGCGGTCAAGTCACCGGACGCCGTCGAGATCGGCTACAGGGTCTTCGGGCCACACCGCCGACGCGGGTACGCGACGGAGGCGGTGCGCGCGCTGGTCTGCTGGGCGGCGAGGGAGCACGGCATCCTCCACTTCGTCGCCTCGATTGCGCCCGACAACGTACCCTCGCTCAGGCTCGTGAGGAACTTCGGCTTCGAGCAGACCGGCGGGCACTCCGACGAGGAGGGAGCCGAAGAGCTCGTGTTCGAATTACGGCTACCGCCTGCGGTGTAGCGCGCGCTCGATGTCGCGCTGGGCATCCCGCTTGGCGATGTCGCGCCGCTTGTCGCGCTGCTCCTTCCCGCGGGCGACGGCGAGCTCGAGCTTGGCGCGCCCGTTCTTGAAATACAGGCGGGTCGGCACGAGCGTCAGCCCCTTCTCCTGGACCTTGCCGATCAGCGACTCGATTTCGCGGCGGTGGAGCAGGAGCTTCCGGTCGCGATCAGGATCGTGGTTCGCGACGTTTCCCTGGGCGTACTCGTCGATGTGCGCCCCGATCAGCCAGACCTCGCCGTCCCGGAGATCCGCGTACGCCTGCGCGAGCGTGACGCGGCCGTCGCGCAGCGACTTCACCTCGGTGCCGGTCAGCTGCAACCCCGCCTCGAAGCGCTCGAGGAGGTGGTAGTCGTGCCGCGCCCGGCGGTTGTCCGCGATCAGCTTCTCGCCGTCCTTCGCCACGGGCGCAGTCTAGGCAGGCGCCAGCTCGACCTTGCCCGCGGGTTTGTCGATCGACTCGACGCGGACGCGGACAGGGTCGCCGAGGCGGAACGTCCGGCCCCCGCGCCGCCCGACGAGCGCCGTGCCGAGGTCGTTCAGCTGGAAGTAGTCGCCCTCGAGCCGGCGCGCCGGCAGGAAGCCCTCGAACACATCCGCGAAACGCGCGAACAGGCCAGAGCCGATCACGCCGATGATCTCGCCCTCGAACGGGTCGTCCCAGCCGCGCTCGAACAACACCGACTCCAGCAGCCAAGCGAGGCAGATGTCGTCGGCCCGATACTCGACGTCGGCTGCGGCGCGCTCACGATCCGACGTATGCGCGGCGAGGCCGTCGAGCTCCTCGGGCAGCGGCTCGTCACCGGCGCCGAGCTCCTTCAGGAGGGCCCGGTGGACGACCAGGTCCGGGTAGCGACGGATCGGGGACGTGAAGTGGCAGTATGCCCGGCTCGCGAGGCCGGAATGGCCGAGGTTCAGCGGGTGGTAGCGGGCCTGCTTCAGCGAGCGCAGGACGAGCGCCGGGAACGCCTCCCTCCCGCGGCCCGACTTGCCGACGTAGTCGGTCACGAGCTCGCTCGCCTCCGCGGCGACGCGAGCTGCGCCGGCGGGATCGAGGGACTCGGGAGCGGGCGGCGTCGGAACGCCGAGGTCGGCGAGCTTCGAGAGCAGGAGCTCGACGGCCTGCGGCTCCGGCCGCTCGTGCACGCGAAAGAGCGACTCGCGGCGTCGCGCCGCCAGCAGGTCGGCCACGCACTCGTTCGCAAGGATCATCAGCTCCTCGACGAGCATGTGCGAGTGCGCCTCGGCGGCCCGCCACGCGCGGGCCACTCCGCCGTCACCGTCGAACTCGAACTCCACCTCCGGCGACTCGACACGAAGGGCGCCACGCCGGAACCGCCGCTCACGCAGCTGCGAGGACAAGGCTTCGGCGCGCTTCAGCGCCGCGAGCAGCACGTCCTCGGCCCCCTCCTCGCCCGCGAGCATGCGCTCGGCCTGCCCGTACGTCAGCCGCGCAGAGCTGCGGATGACCGAGCGGTAGAAGCTCGGCTCACCCCCGCCCCGTGGTATCTCGACGGTGACGCAGGACCGGTCTTCGTGCGGCACGAGCGAGCAGAGGTTTTCCGAGAGCTCGGGCGGCAGCATGGGCGCGACCGTGCCGGGCACGTAAGTCGAGAACGCCCGCTCCGCCGCGCCACGATCGAGGGGCGATCCGGCGGGCACGAAGTACGACACGTCGGCGATGTGGACGTACGCACGGTCGTCCGTGAGGGTGAGCGCGTCGTCGAAGTCCTTCGCGGTCTCCGGGTCGATCGTGAACGAAAGCTCGCCTCTCAGGTCGACCCGCCCGTCCGTCGAGGGCCGGGGCGGATCGTGCGGCTCGAACGGCTGCCGCGCGCCCGTCTCGAGCAGCAGCGCCTCGAGCACGGCGTCGATCCGCTTCGCGGACCCGACGATCTCCTGGAGCTGCGCCCTTCCGCGGCGGCCCGAGACAACCGCGAGATCCCCGGGGCGGGCATCGCCGGCGCCCTTGCGGTCGATCACCACAGGCACGCCCGGCGTGAAGTACGGCTCGCCGACGAGGAGCTTCCCGCGCCGCGCGAGCTCGACGACGACCCGGTCGGAGTCTTCTAGACCTGCAGGAATCTGCGGATCGTCAGGCCCGAGCCGGCAGCGCCGAGGATCAGGCCGACGCCGAGGATGATCAGCGCCGTCAGCTCGAACGGAAGCGCGTGGATGTCGGACGCGCGGATCACGTGCGGCATGATCCGCGGCAGGGCGAGCTCCTTACCGACCACGAGCAGCAGGATCGCCGCGATCGAGCCCGCGAGCCCGCAAATCAGGCCCTCGAGCATGAACGGGCCGCGCACGAACCAGTTCGTCGCCCCGACGAGCTTCATCACCTCGATCTCGCGGCGGCGGGAGAAGATCGCCAGCCGGATCGTGTTGGCGATCAGCAGCGTCGACGAGATCAGCAGCACGATCACGGCGAGCACGAAGAAGATGTCGATCACCTTCGCGGCCGTCAGCAGCTTGTGCGCCGTCTTCTTCCCGTAGTTGACGTCGTGCACGCCCGGCGGGAACGGCTCCAGGGACCGCGCGATCCGTTCGGTGTCCTCCCCCTTCTTCGGCTGCACGGTGAAAGCCGGACCGAGCGGGTTGTACGGCAGCGAGCCGCTCTTGAAGAGCTCGGGGCTCTTCTTCTGCATGATCTTCAGGCCCTCCTCGGCCGAGACGAACTTGACCGACTTGACGAGCGGGTTCGACTCCAGCCGGACGCGGACGTCGTTCACCTGCTTGCTGTCGCTGGCGACGCCGCGGTCGAAGAACACCTTGACGACGAGCTCGTGCTTGTAGTGGTTGCTCAGCGAGAAGGCCCAGCTCGAGAGACCGATCAGGAACCCGAGCAGGAACATGCCGATCAGGACCGTCATCGTCGCCGCGACCGTCGTGGAAACGTTCGCCCCGAGCGAGCGGACGGCCTCGGAGAGGAGAAGCTTGAAGCGCTGCATCATTCCGAGGCGTACCCCCCGCGGCGCTCGTCGCGGGCGAGCCGCCCGCTCTCGAGCGCGATGACGCGGCGCCGCATCTTGTCGACCATCTCCCGGTCGTGGGTCGCCATCACGATCGTGGTGCCTGCTCGGTTGATCCGGTAGAGCAGCTGCATGATTCCCACGGACGTGTCCGGGTCGAGGTTCCCGGTTGGCTCGTCGCAGATCAAGAGCGGCGGATGGTTCACGACGGCGCGCGCGATCGACACGCGCTGCTGCTCGCCGCCGGAGAGCTCGTCGGGATAGGACGTCATCTTGTGGGCAAGACCGACGAGATTGAGAACCTCTGGCACCTTGCGGCGGATCGCGGTGCCGCTCTCGCCCTGGACCTTGAGGGCGTAGGCCACGTTCTCGGCCGCCGTGCGGTTGGGCAGCAGCTTGAAGTCCTGGAAGACGCAGCCGATGTTCCGGCGGAGCAGAGGCACCTTCGACCGCTTGAGCCGGGTCAGGTCGCGACCGCCGACCACGATCTTGCCCATGGTCGGCTCGATCTCCTTCAGGAGCAGGCGGATCACGGTCGACTTGCCGGAGCCGGAAGCACCAACGACGAAGACGAACTCGCCCTTGTCGATCACGAACGAGACGTCGGTGAGCGCCGCGACGTTCGGCTCGTAGACCTTCCGGACCGCGTCGAAGACGATCATCGCTGCGGCGCTCGCGACCGGCGCCTCGGGCGCTACCGGTCTTTCTGCGACGGCGATTGGAGCGGGGTTGTCTATCTGTAGCTCAGAGTCCTGCACGGGAAGGGTTGGGGCGACGACGGCCTGTCGCTCCCGTTGAGGGCTTCACCAGGCGAAAGAGTCTAGCCGAGGGCGCGGATCTACAGGGCCTTTCCCGTCGCGCGGGCAAGCAGGTACTCGTGGATGAAGCCGTCGAGGTCGCCATCGAGAACTGCCTGCGTGTTGCCCGTTTCGTGCTCGGTTCGATGGTCTTTGACCAGTTGGTAGGGGTGGAGGACGTAGCTGCGGATCTGGCTGCCGAAGTCGGCCTGCTGGGCCTGACCGCGCTCCTTGGCCAGCTCCCGCTCGCGGTCCTCCTCGGCGACCTCCGCCAGGCGCGACTTGAGGATCCGCAGGGCGGTCTGCTTGTTCGCAGATTGCGAGCGTTCGTTCTGGCACTGGACGACGATCCCGGTCGGAAGATGCGTGATCCGGACGGCCGAGTCGGTCTTGTTCACGTGCTGCCCTCCCGCGCCGCTGGCGCGATAGGTGTCGATCCGCAGCTCGCCCTCGTCGATCTCCGTGTCCCCGTCGTCGGGAAGGAGCGGGCTCACGATCACCTGGGCGAACGAGGTATGTCGGCGATGGGCCTGGTCGAACGGGCTGAGGCGCACAAGGCGGTGCACCCCGCGCTCAGCCTTCAGGATCCCGTAGGCGTTCTCGCCGCGAACCGTGAACGTCGCGGACTTGAGACCCGCCTCCTCGCCCGGGCTCGCCTCCACGAGCTCGGCCTGGAAGCCGCGGTCGGCCGCCCAGCGCAGATACATGCGCAGGAGGATCTCGGCCCAGTCCTGGGCGTCGGTGCCGCCGGTGCCGGCGTGGATCGTCACGACCGCGTCGCCGCCGTCGTACTCGCCGGTGAAGAGGGCGTCCTCCTGCAGCCGGTCGAGCTCGCGGCGCAGCGGGGCGACCGACGCTGCGATCTCGTCCTCCATGTCGCCGTCCATCTCGAAGAGCTCGCGCGCGTCCTCGTAGTCGCGCGTCAGGCGCTCGTAGCGCTCGAGCCGCTTCGTCAGGCGTGCGTGCTCCGAGGAAACCCGTGCCGCACGCTGCTGGTCGTCCCAGAATCCCGGTGCGCCGAGCTCGTCTTCCAGCTCGGCGACGCGCTTCCTCAGCCCTTCCGGGTCAAAGGTAATCACGGACCCAGGTGAGCTGGGTCCCGATCTCCTCGAGCTGCTGCTGCAGCGAAACGGCGGCGTCGGTCACGCCGCGATGCTAGCGGAGGCGGTTTGTCTCACCGGCCCTCGTTGCAGCTGCAGCGTCAGCACCTGGCGGCCGGTTCAAAACGGCGGCCCGCTACGCGCCGTGGCATTTCTTGAACTTCTTGCCGGAGCCGCACCAGCACGGGTCGTTGCGGCCGATCTTCTCGCGCTCGGACACGGTTCGCGTCGCCGTGGCGACCGAGCCCCCGCCCGCTGCGAGCGCACCCGCGGTCACCGAGGCGCCGTTCCCCTCCGGTGCGGCCGCGGCGCCGATCGCCTGCGCGCCTGCGAGGGACTGGTGCTCGTAGGCGACATCGCCGCCGTCGACTCCCTGCGCTTCCTGCGCCGCCTGGAGGCCGGCCGCGTCCTCGGGCTCGAGCTGGGCGTGGAAGAGGTGGAGGATGACCTCCTCGCGGATCGCCGCGTTCAGCTCCTCGAACATGACGTGCCCTTCGGCCGTGTACTCCACAAGCGGATCCTTCTGGGCCATGGCGCGGAGGTGCACGCCCTCGCGCAGGTAGTCCATGTTCTCGAGGTGCTCGCGCCAGCGGGTATCGACGACCTGGAGGATGATGAAGCGCTCGAGCTCGCGCATCAGCTCCTCTCCGAGCTCCGCCTCCTTGGCGGCGTAGCGCTCCTGCGCCTCCTCGGTGAAGTCCTCGATCAGTGTCTCGCGCGTCAGCGCGCCGACGTCCTCGCGGAGCTCGTCGACGGTGATCGGCTCCTCCTCCGGCTGCCCGTAGAGCGCGTCCATCGCCTTGACGAGGCCCTCGAGGTCCCATTCCTCGGCGTACTCGTTCTCGGTGAACTGGGCCACGACGCGTCCGATCACCTCGTCGACCCAGGCCTTGACCTCTTCCGATAGGTCCTGGCCCTCGAGCACACGGCGGCGCTGGTCGTAGATGACCGTCCGCTGCTTGTTGAGGACGTCGTCGTACTTGAGGACGTTCTTCCGGGCGACGAAGTTCTGTTCCTCGACCTTCTTCTGCGCACCCTCGATCTGGCGCGAGAGGATGCCGGCCTCCATCGGCTGGTCGTCCGGCACCTTGAAGCGCTCCATGATGTTGTGGATCCGGTCGCCGGCGAAGAGGCGGACGAGGTCGTCCCGGCCGGAGAGGTAGAAGCGTGTCTCGCCGGGGTCGCCCTGACGCCCGGATCGGCCGCGGAGCTGGTTGTCGATTCGGCGGGCCTCGTGGCGCTCCGTGCCGAGGACGTAAAGGCCCCCGAGCTCGCGCACACCTTCGCCGAGCTTGATGTCGACCCCGCGGCCGGCCATGTTCGTCGCGATCGTGACGGAGCCCCGCTCGCCGGCGTCCTTGATGATCTCGCTCTCGCGCTCGTGCTCCTTCGCGTTCAGGACCGTGTGCGGAATCCCGCGGCGCTGCATCAGCTGCGAGAGATGCTCCGAGGTCTCCACGGCGATCGTGCCGACAAGGACCGGCTGTCCGATCTCGTATCGCTCGGCAATGTCGTCGATCACGGCGTTGAACTTCGCCTCTTTCGTCTTGAAGATGTAGTCGTTCTCGTCGGCGCGGGCGACCGGCACGTTGGTGGGGATCTCGGCGACGTGGAGCCCGTAGATCTCGACGAACTCCTTCTCTTCGGTCTTGGCCGTGCCGGTCATGCCGGCGAGCTTCTCGTAGAGGCGGAAGTAGTTCTGGAGCGTGATCGTGGCGAGCGTGACGTGCTCCTCCTGGATGCTGACGCCCTCCTTCGCCTCGACGGCCTGATGCAAGCCCTCGCTCCAGCGGCGGCCCTCCATGATCCGGCCCGTGAACTCGTCGACGATCTTGACCTCGCCGTCCTGGATCACGTAGTCCTTGTCGCGCAGGTACAGAGACTGGGCCTTGAGCGCCTGGATCATGTGGTTGACGAGCTGTGAGTGGCGCGGGTCGTAGAGGTTGTCGATCCCGAGCGCGCGCTCGAACCTGGCAACGCCGTCCTCGGTCGGCGCGATCGTCTTGTGCTTCTCGTCGAACTCGTAGTCGGCGTCGGGCGCCTGGCCCTTGCGCAGCGGGTCGTGCGGGACGGCGCGCAGGGTCTTGGCGACGCGCGCGAAGTCGTAGTAGATCTTGGCGGCAGTCTCCGGCTCGCCGGAGATGATCAGCGGCGTCCTCGCTTCGTCGATCAGGATCGAGTCGACCTCGTCGACGATCCCGTAGGTGTGGCCACGCTGGACGACGCCGTCGAGCGAGACGGCCATGTTGTCCCGCAGGTAGTCGAACCCGAACTCGGAGTTCGTGCCGTAGGTGATGTCGGCGTCGTAGGCGTCTTTCCGCTCGGCGAACGGCATCATGTTCTCGATGTAGGCGGCGCGCATGCCGAGCTTTTCGTAGACCGGCCCCATCCAGCCGGCGTCGCGCTTCGCGAGATAGTCGTTGACCGTGACGAGATGGACGCCCTCGCCCGTCAGGGCGTTGAGGTAGAGCGGCTGCGTCGCGACGAGGGTCTTTCCCTCACCGGTCTTCATCTCGGCGATGTCCCCCTCGTGGAGGACGATCCCGCCCATCACCTGGACGTCGAACGGCCGCTGGCCGAGGGAGCGCTTCGCGGCTTCGCGGACCGCCGCGTAGGCCTCGAACAGGAGCTCCTCGAGCGTCTCGCCGTTCTCGAGTCGCTGCTTGAACTCGACCGTCTTGCCGGCGAGCTCGTCATCGGAGAGCTTCTCGAATTCGGGCTCGAGCGTCGCGACGTACGCGGCCTGCCCGGCAAGCCGCTTCAGCCGGCGGCCTTCGCCGACTCTGAGGACTTTTTCGAGGCTGCCGAGGTTCTGGGCCATGGGGATCTAGGGTAGCGGCAGCGGCTTTAGAGGGCGGCTACCCGGATCTCCCAGAGATCGGCATCCAGGCGCTCAGCCTGAACCGAATATGTCTCGCCGACGGCCTCGCCCAGCTGTTCGAGCTCGCGGACGGTGCCGAAGCTCTGCATCCCGTCGACCCGGAACGTCTTGCCGTCGGCGGTCTGCGTCAGGTCGAGCCGATCGCCCTCCGCCCCGAACGTCGCGGTGCGGATCCGCCGGGCCGAGACGGCCCAGAGATCGGCCGTCTGACGGGCTCCGACGGCGCGATAAGGAGGCGCGAGCCGGCGCTCGACCGCGCTCGCGAGAGGGTCGAGCGAGGCGTCTCCCTGCTGCTCCTCGACGACCAGGGAGCCGTCGGCGAGCGCGACGAAGTCGACCTTGTCGCCCTCGACGCCGGGTGCTTCCGCGACCGCGACCGCGTCCCACTGGCGCGGCCGAGCGATGCCGTGGATGCCGACCTCGTCCCAGGTCGCGCGAACGCCCTCGTCGAGCATGCCGCCCTCGCGCGCGAGCCGCTCGTGGAGACGCTCGCGCCTGAACAGACCCACTGCTACTCGGGCTCGATCAGCCCGTAGCCACCCTTGTCGCGGCGGTAGACGACGTTGATCGAGTCGCTGTCGGCATTCCGGAACACGAAGAAGTCGTGGCCGACGAGCTCGAGCTGCAGGACGGCCTCCTCGGCGGTCATCGGCTTCACGGCGAACTGCTTCGTCCTGACGATCTGCGGGTCGTCGGTATCCATCGGAATCCCTCCGTCCGGGGGCGTCTGGGCGCCGCGGCCGTGGCGGCGGTCGTTTCGCTTGCCGCGATAACGGGTGATCTGGCGCTCGAGCTTGTCGACCAGCTGGTCGATCGAGGCACGCATGTCGTTCGAGCGCTCCCTCGCGCGCAGGACCGGGCCCTTCGTCCACACGGTCGCCTCGGCGACGTGAGGATCCCGAATCGAGGGATTGTGCTCCTCCGAGAGCTCGAGCTCGATGCGCGGATCCGGCAGCTGGCGTTCGAGCTTTCCGAGCCGCTTCTCGGCATACGATCGGATCGCGTCGCTGACCTCGACCCCGCGGCCCTTCACGCGAAGCTGCACGGGCTCAATCTATCGGACGACCCGTGCGAAAGTCACGACGTCGACGCGGCGCGCGCCGGCCTTCCGGAGCGCGGAGGCGGCGGCGTTCGCGGTGGCGCCGCTCGTGTAGACGTCGTCGACGAGGACGAGCCGCGTCGGGACGCGCCCCGTCGCCGTGAAGGCGCCCGCGACGTTCCGGCGGCGGTCGGCGCGGGAGAGGCCGCGCTGCGGTCTGACGACGCGCGTGCGCTCGAGCAGTGGCTCGAGCGGCAAATCCCAGCGGTCAGCCAGGAGCCCAGCGAGCCGGCGGGGCGGGTCGTCGCCGCGATGAAGCCGCCGGTCGCGGTCGGCCGGCACGAACGTGACCGTCGAGGCGGCCGGCTGCGGCACGGCTTCCGCCACCAACTCGGCAGCCTCCGCGGCGAGCCGCCGGAGCCCGCGATCCTTCCACGACGCCACGACCGCGCGCACGCGCGGGTCGTAGACCACGGCGGCCCGTGCGCTCGCGAAGGCCACCCGGCGCCCCGCACAGTCGCGGCAGCGGCGCACGGGCCAGGCGGTCGGCGCGCCGCAG
>JBKPOY010000093.1:0-8977 GCA_046733295.1 Actinomycetota bacterium
AACGTCGGCTTCGAGGAGAAGCCGCAGTGCTCGGCCTGCTTCATCCTCTCGATCGACGACTCGATGGAGTCGATCCTCGACTGGATCCGCCGCGAGGGGATCATCTTCCGCGGCGGCTCGGGCTCCGGCGTCAACCTCTCCAAGCTTCGCTCGTCCAAGGAGCAGCTCTCCAAGGGCGGCTACGCCTCAGGACCCGTCTCCTTCATGCGTGGTGCCGACGCTTCCGCGGGGACGATCAAGTCGGGCGGCAAGACGCGCCGCGCCGCGAAGATGGTCGTCCTCGACGTCGACCACCCGGACATCGAGGAGTTCGTCTGGTGCAAGGCGCGCGAGGAGCAGAAGGCGCGTGTGCTCGAGCAGGCCGGCTACGACATGTCGCTCGACTCGGGCGACTGGGCCTCGATCCAGTACCAGAACGCGAACAACTCCGTCCGCGTCACCGACGCCTTCATGGAGGCCGTCGAGGCCGGCGCCGAGTGGAACCTGACCGCACGCACCGACGGCACCGTCGTCGAAACCGTCGATGCGAAGCAGCTGATGCGCGACATCGCCGAGGCGGCGTGGCAGTCGGCCGACCCGGGCGTTCAGTACGACACGACGATCAACAAGTGGCACACCCTGCCGAACACGTCGCGGATCAACGCGTCGAACCCGTGTAGCGAGTACATGTCCATCGACGACTCGGCCTGCAACCTCGCCTCGCTGAACTTGATGAAGTTCCGCCGCGAGGACGGCGAGCTCGACGTCGAGGCGTTCGAGCACGCGGTCGACACCGTGTTCCTCGCGCAGGAGATCGCCGTCGGCTACTCGTCGTACCCGACGCCCGAGATCGAGAAGAACGCGAAGGCCTACCGGCAGCTCGGCCTGGGCTACGCGAATCTCGGCGCGCTGCTGATGTCGCGCGGCCTGCCCTACGACTCCGACGAGGGTCGTGCCTACGCCGCGGCAATCACGGCACTGATGACCGGACGCGCGTACCGCAAGTCGGCCGAGATCGCGGCGCGGATGGGGCCGTTCGCCGGCCACCAGCCGAACGCGGCGCCGATGCTCGGCGTCATGTCGATGCACCGCGCGGCTGTCGGCAACATCGAGCACGCGGACTCGGTGCCGGCAGATCTGCTGGGTGCCTGCCGCAAGGCGTGGGACGACGTCCTCGATCTCGGCGAGGTGCACGGCTACCGCAACGCGCAGGCGACCGTGCTCGCGCCGACCGGGACGATCAGCTTCATGATGGATTGCGACACGACCGGGGTCGAGCCCGACTTCTCGCTCGTCAAGTCGAAGAAGCTCGTCGGCGGCGGTGAGATCACGATCGTCAACAAGACCGTGCCGATGGCGCTCGAGAAGCTCGGCTACGCGCCGGACGAGGTCAAGGAGATCGAGGCGTTCATCGACGAGCGCAACACCATCGTCAGCGCGCCGTACGTGAAGAGCGAGCACTACCCGGTGTTCGACTGCGCGATCGGCGACCGCGCGATCCACTACACGGGCCACGTGAAGATGATGGGCGCCGTCCAGCCGTTCATCTCCGGCGCGATCTCGAAGACGGTCAACCTGCCCGAGACCGCGACGGTCGACGAGGTGGCGCAGCTCTACGTCGAGAGCTGGAAGCTCGGCGTCAAGGCGATCGCGATCTACCGCGACAACTGCAAGGTCGCCCAGCCGCTGTCTGGCAAGGGTGGAGCCGCCGAGACGCTGCCCGTCGGCGAGGCCACCGCCGCGCCGCCGGTGCCGCTGACCCAGCGCCGCCGGCTGCCGGAAGACCGCGTCGAGGTCGGCCGCAAGTTCCGCGTCGGCGACTACGAGGGCTACATCCACGTCGGCCTCTACGAGGACGGCACGCCCGGCGACATCTTCGTCGACATCGCCAAGGAGGGCACGACCCTCGCCGGCCTGATGAACTCGTTCATGATCTCGGTCAGCCTGGGTCTGCAGTACGGCGTCCCGCTCGAGGTCTACGTCTCGAAGTTCGCTCACATGCGCTTCGAGCCGAGCGGCATGACGAACGACCCGGACATCCGAATCGCGAAGTCGATTGTCGACTACGTCTTCCGCTGGATGGGCAAGAAGTTCCTGACGACCGACCAGCAGGAGGAGATCGGCGTCCTCTCGCCCGAGGTGCGGGCGCGGCTGGCTCAGTCGTATGCGGCGCTCGAGGGCGGGGCGGCGGCTGAGACGCCGCCGGCCGCCGGTGAGGTCGCGCCTCCCGGACAGACGGCGCTGTTCAACAACTGGGAAGACGCCGTCGAGTGCGCCAAGTGCGGCGGGCGGATGGTCAGGACGGGCAGCTGCTACACGTGCCGCGACTGCGGGACGAACACGGGCTGCTCCTGATCTGTGGCGCCGCCCGTCTAGAGTTCCGACTCTGCTTTCGCGGGGAAGACGCTGCCGCCGGGGGATTAACGGCGGGGAGTCGGAACCTGTCCGACCGCAAGCTGCACGAGCCAGAGTCCAACGAGCAGCATGTATGTGATCGCCGGCAGGCCGACGGTGAAGAGAGCCACGAGCACCGATTGCTGGGACGGCAGGCCGGGCACGGCGTGGAGGGCGGGGGCAAGGATGCTGCCGACCACAACGGCCGCGGCCAGATGGATCGCGCCTGAGCGAAAGCTCGCCGGGGCGAGCCTTGGCCGACAGAGAGCGACCCAGAACGCGAGCACGGCGGCGCCCAGTACGAACAGCAGCAGGAACGTATCCCTAGCCATCTCCCCGCTTTGGAGTCTCGTCGTGTACGAGATCCCATCCACCGCCGAAGGGCCAGGTCGCGCCGGCTGATCAGCCAGGCAGCGACCAAATGAGTCGAGCCGAAGTCCGACGGCCTCACCAGGCCTCCGGCGAGAGCATGCGCGCAGGCGCCATTATCGACTGATCTCCAAGCTCCTCGACACACCGCACGGTCAGGCGCGCATCCACCTGCACTCCATGGAGGCGCCACGCGCGGGGCTCGTGCTCGGGCACGGGGCCGGCGGTGGGGTTGAGTCGCCGGACCTCATCGGCGCGACCGAGGCCGCCAACGAGGCTGGCCTGAGCGTCGCGCTCGTCGAGCAGCCGTACCGCGTCGCCGGCCGGCGCAGTCCGTCGCCGGCGCGTCAGCTCGACGAGGCCTGGCTCGCGGTCGTCCCGCCGCTCTTCCCCGACCTGCCGCTGATCGTCGGCGGCCGCTCGCTGGGCGCGCGGGTCGCCTGCCGCACCGCGGGCGAGATCGAAGCGAGAGCCGTTCTGTGCCTCGCCTTCCCGCTCCACCCGCCGGGCAAGCCGGAAAAAACCCGCCTGCCCGAGCTCGACGCCGTCACCGTCCCCACGCTGGTCGTCCAGGGCGAGCGCGACCCGTTCGGGATCCCGCCGCCTGGCCCGAACCGTCAAGTCGTCCCCATCCCGGGTACGCACTCGCTGCGGAACAGCTCCACGGTCGCGTCCGCGGTGTCCGACTGGCTCGAGAGCATCGCGTCGTCCCTCGCCGGTTAGCGACGCTCGAGCGTTCGCTGCTACTGGCGGCGTTCGGCCCTAGATCGAGTCGAGCGCCTGCGCCAGCATCGTCAGCCCGCGCTCGAGCTCGTCGTCGGTCGCCGTGAGCGGCGGCAGCAGCCGGATCACATTGCCGTAGAGGCCACACGAGAGGAGCACGAGGCCCTTCTCGCGTGCCTTCGTCGTCACGGCCTTGCTGACGTCGCCGGACTTCTCGGCGAACTCGATCGCGAGCATTGGGCCGAGGCCCCGGACCTCGCCGATCGTGTCATGACTCGCAGCGAGCTCGTCCAGGCGCGCCCGCATCAGTCGCCCGATCTCCTCGGCGCGCTCGCGGAAGCCGGGCTCCGCCAGCGCGTCCAGCGCCGCGCATGCGGCGGCGCACGAGACCGGGTTGCCGCCGAACGTGCCGCCGAGGCCGCCCGGATGCACCGCGTCCATCAGCTCGGCGCGGCCCGTCACCGACGCCAGCGGGAGACCACCACCCAAGGTCTTCCCTGCAACCAGGAGGTCGGGCTCGACGCCGAGGTGCTCGATCGCCCACGGCGGGCCCGTCCGGCCGCAGCCGGACTGCACCTCGTCTGCGACGTAGACGATCCCGTGCCGTTCGCACACTGCCTTCAGCTCGCGCACGAACTCGGCCGGCATCGGGATGAAGCCGCCCTCGCCCTGCACCGTCTCGAGCACGATGCACGCGGCCGAGCCCGGATCGACGTCCTGCGCGAACAGCAGCTCCAGCCCCGCCAGCGCCTCCTCGGTGGAAACGCCGCGGTACGGATATGGCGCCGGCGCGCGGTAGACGTCCGGGGCGACCGGCCCGAAGCCCTGCTTGTAGACGAGCTTCGAGGTCATCGCCATCGTCAGGCTCGTCCGGCCGTGGAAGGCTCGGTCGAAGACGACGACGCCCGGGCGTCCGGTCGCCGCGCGCGCGATCTTGACCGCGTTCTCGACCGCCTCGGCGCCGGAGTTGACGAGCAGCGACTTCGTCTCGGCCTCGCCGGGCCAGAGCTCGTCGAGCCTCCGGCAGACCTCCACGTACGGCTCGTACGTCCCGACCATGAAGCACTGGTGCAGGTACCGGTCGACCTGCTCGTGTACGGCTCGCACGACCGCCTCGGGGTTGTGGCCGAGGTTCTGGCAGGCGATCCCGCCGGCGAAGTCGAGGTACTCGTTGCCGTCGGCGTCCCAGATCCTCGCGCCCTCGGCGCGAGAGACGGTGAAGTCCGTCGTCGCGATCCCGCGCGGCACGTACCGCTCGCGCGCGGCGCGAACGGCGGCCGCGTCCTGAAGCTCGTGAGTCGCCATCGGTGCGACCCTAAGCCGCGCAGAGCGTAGGTGTCGAGCCCGAGCCGGCCGGGACGGCCGATCGCACTCCGATAATCCGCCGACACCCCACGACCAAGGAGCTCGCATGAACACGATGGCAGCGGCACGTCCCCGCAGCGACCTCGCGCGTTGGGGCGCGCTGGGCGGCGTCGCCTACGTCGTCCTCTTCATCGTCGGCACGATCCTGCTCTACTCGGGCGCCCCGGACTCCAGCTCGTCGCCGGCGAAGATCATCTCCTGGTACTCGGATTCCGGGCACCGCGACCGGATCTCGATCGGCTGGATCGTCGGCGGGCTCGGCGTCTTCTTCTTCCTCTGGTTCCTGAGCGCCCTCCGGCGTCGCGTGCGCTGGGCGGAAGGCGACGACGGCTACCTGACCGGCCTGACGACGATCGGCGGGGTCGTCTACGCGACGCTCGCCCTCGCCGCGCTCGCCGTGAACATGGGCATCCGGACGATGAGCGACGACACCTACCGCCACACCGTCTACCCGGGACTGATCCACGCCGCGGACGACGCCAGCTACATCCTCCACGCGACCGGTGGAGCCGGTGCCGCCGCGATGATCATCGCGGCCTCGCTCGCGTTCATGCGAGCCGGCGCCTGGCGGCCGTGGGCCGGATGGCTGGGCGTCATCGCCGGGATCATCGCGCTCGCGTCGATCCTCTTCTTCACGCAGGCCGCGATCGCAATCTGGATCCTCGCCGTGAGCGTGGTGCTCTTTCTGGGCGGCGCCCGCGACGAGCCCGCGGCCATGACGGTGCCCTAGGAGGGTTTGGCGGCGCGCGCCAGCCGCCGGCGAAGCACCGACGGCGGCGTCCCGAGCTCGCTGCGGACGACGCGGGCGAGGTGAGCCTGATCGGCGAAGCCGATGTCCGCGGCGAGCCGCGCCAGGCACGCCTCGCCGTCGGCGATCCGCTCGAGCGCGAGCCGCACGCGAAGCCGGTTCCGGTGGCGCGAGATCGTCTCGCCGGTTTCGCTTCTGAAGACACGGCTCAGGTGGTGAGGCGAGACCGCAGCGTGCCGAGCCAGCTCCACGACCGTCGCGGCCGGGTTCTGGACGAGGTACTCGCGCGCAACCTCCACCACCCGACGTCTCGCCAGGGCGGTCGCCGGCCTGCCGGCGGCGACACGCTCCTGGGCCGTCCGAGCTAGCACAGATGCGGCAACCGACACGACCGCCTCTTCGGCCCCGCCTGCGTCGCCCGCTGCAACGGACGCGAGCAGCAGCCGCTGCTCGAGGTCCGTCGCAGGCTCGGTTGGGACCGGCTCGTCGGGCAGGCCGGGCTCCCCGCCCCAGATGGAGGAGAGGAGCGGCGCCGACAGATAGAGCACCGTGCACGAGTCGCCGCCGCCCGGGTGCGCGATCTGCTGCTCGTCGTCGGGCCGTTCGAAGTAGACGACGGTCGGATCGACGAACGTCTCGCGCCCGTTGACCCGGCGGCGGAAGCACCCGCGGCGGACGAAGACGATCCCGTATCTCGCAGCCGGCTCCGGTGGCGACCACGTGCTCGGGCCGCATCGGCAGACGACGCTCTCGACCGCGAAGTCGCCCGTCTCGACGAGCGCGGTCTTTGCCAGCCGTGGAGGCTCTTCGGCCGCCCGGGCGCTCATGGCTCCGACAACGGAAACGACGCTGCAGCCATTCCTCAGCCGGGCTTCCGGCGGACCTCCATCTCCTCGCGGAGCTGCCACGTCTGCTCACCGTCGGTCGAGAAGACGCTCGCCCAATGGAACGACCGCTCCTCGATCCTGGAAAAGATCCAGCGCATCGGGTGGCCGTCCTCGGTCTGGCCCTCCTGGACGATCTTTCCACCCTCTGCGCGAGCGACGAACGTCCGCCGGGCGCGATTGATGGGGCCGTTCCAGGTCACGAGCCACGCCCCGAGGTGCGCGTCGTACCACCGCAGCGTCGTCCCGTACTCGCCCGCAGGTGCCCCGGCATCGCCGCGCCTCGCGCGGGACGGGATGATCCAGACGTCCTGAACGGCCCGGCCCTCGAGCACCCAGCCGAAGATCCACTCGCCGGCCTCGCTCAGCACCTGCTCGCCCTCGGCGCCGTAGGAGCTCCAGTCGAAGTCCCACTCGCCCACGAACTGGCCGAAGAGCATCAGCGCGTCGGCGTGCTCCGGGTGGGGCCCGGCGGCGCACAGGGCGCCGCCGAGGTCGACCGGCCGCTGCGCCAGAACTGCCATCAGCCCAGGGTGTCGCAGAGGTTCTCGACGCCGCCGCTGTGAGAGACGAGCGTCTTCTCACCGCTCGGCGCGCCGTGCAAGACGGTGTAGCCGCTCAAGAGCAGCAGTTGGTTCGCGGGGCTGTCCTGCGAAAGGAAGAAGATGAGGAAGTTGCCTCCGGCGACGGCGTCGTAGGAGCCGTCCGGATTGAAGGTGACCGTGCCCGGCCCTGACAGGTTCCGAACCACGCTCGCTCCCGTCTCGTTGTTCGTGATCCGGGCGATCAGCTGGCCCGTGGCCTGGTAGCCGTCCACGTTTCCGGCGGAGTCGTAGTGGTAGCGGACGCGCAGGTCTTCGCGCACCGGCGCGGCCGTGACCTCGAAGGAGCACACGGCTCCCGCCGGGGCGGTGATCGGGCCCTGATAGGTCGGCTCCCACGGCCCGTAGGAACCCTCCGGAGCCGCCGCTGCCGCCACGCCGGTCAGCGCGAGCGCGAGTGCGCTCACCACAAGTGCAGCAAGTCGCGTCATCGAGACGCCTCCCTCCTCTGGTTGACCCGTCTCGGAACCAGGAAGGTGCCGCCGGAGGCGGCACCGCGCTTGGATAGTCGTGCTCAGTCCGAGGGCTTACTGCAGGTCTTGGTAGTCGGAAGGAACCAGGCCCCGCAGGGCTACACGGCCGAATCGAAGAACTCGACGTCTCCCTGCTCCGCCGGTGCGCCGTAGGCGTACACCAGCAATTCGTCGTCGCCGTGGTTGACCGATTGCAGGACGGTCCCCGCGTCGACGTGAACCAGACCCCCGGCCGGAACGTCGACGCGCTCGGGCGGGTCACCCAGATACATCGACAGCGTTCCCGACAGCACGACGAACGTCTCCTCCTGCGTCAGGTCGCGGTGCCGACGGCCCTTTGCGCCGGGCTCGTAGCGCCACATGTTCCCGCGTGTGTGGGCGAACCCAACTCGCTCGCTCAGCCGAGCCACGGAGCGCGCTGCGCCGCCCGCCTCGGGTGGGCGCTCGACCCATTCCAGCTCATCGGGATGCACGACACGGTGACCCACGTCATGAGCCTAGTCCGGGGGCGCCACTTCAGGCGACCCCTCGTCGTCGCAGGACGCGTTGACATACCCGGAGCGAAACGGCCGCGCTTCCCCGGACGCGAGGTCGTATGCATGCCGCCACACGCAGCCGGTGTCGTTCGTCAACAGGTGGATCGAGACGGACGTCGTGGGCGACGTCGTCCGCACGCGATGGATGTCGTCACGGGGCGGGATCAGGACGTAGAAGTCGCCCGGCTCGAGCGAGCGCCGTTCGACGAGCTCGAGCGGCCCGCTCCGCTGCGCGTAGATCTCCTCGTCCTGAGTCCCGCGGTAGAGGCCCACAAGCCCCCAGGCGAGGTGGTCGTGGACGGGCGTCTCCGACCCCGGCGGTATCACGAGCGAGAACAGGGAAAGCGAGCCGTCATCGGCGTGGTAGAGGAGCCATTGCCCGATGCCGCCACCCATGCCACTGTCCGGGGCCGGGGTCTGATACTCGTCCGGAAGCCAGTCCGAATCCGCCAGCAGCTCCGCGAACCGAGGCCTGATCGCCTCGCAGGCATCTTGCGGGGACGAGGCCGCTGCAATCGTCTCCTGGACCCACGGAACGAAGGTCCGCGTGACCGGCGAGTCGAGGACGTACTCGGCCACGCCGCTCTACACCGCCGAGTCGAGAATCTCGGCGTTCTCGCTCTCCGGCGGCGTGCCGTAGGCGTAGACAACGAGCTCCTCGTCGCTGTAGTTCACGGACTGGAGCGGCGTCCCGGGCTCGACGTGGATCAACGAGCCGGCCGGCACGTCGACCCGCTCGGGCGGGTCGCCGACGTACATCGAGAGCGTTCCGGAAAGCACGACGAACGTCTCCTCCTGAACCTCGTGCCTGTGGCGGCGCCCCTTCGCGCCGGGCTCGTACCGCCAGACGTTCGCGCGGGTGTGTGCGAAGCCTGCGGGCTCGCTCAGCTCGGCGACATGGCGT
>JBKPOY010000094.1:0-28131 GCA_046733295.1 Actinomycetota bacterium
ACTGACAAGCGGCGAGCTGATCGCCGCCGGGCAGTCGGAGGACGCAGTGCAGGCGGACGCGATCGCGCAGGCGGTCGTTGCCGATCTCGCCACGGCCGAGACGGGATCGTGGCCCAGCTTCGACGGCCGCTACATCCGGCCCGAGACGATCGTCTCGGTCGACGTCCTACCCGGCTAGCCGGCCCAGCCCCAGCGCCGGCGGCGCCGGCCGACCTCGACGCCCTCGCCCAGCGCACGAGCGGCCGCAGCGATGTCCTCGCCCGTGAGCGTCATCAGCTCCGAGGGCTCGAGCCGTTCCAGCATCTCGCCCGAGACGCCCGCCAGCCGAAGCGCCTGGGAGTTGAGCGCCTGCTCGAAGATCGTCCGCGCGTAGCGGGCGTTGCCGAACCCCTCGCCGCGGCGCGCCTGGTCGAAGATGCGGCGCAGGGTTTCGAGCGCGTCCTCGGTGAGGACGTACTCGTTCTCCGCAGCGAACTTCCGGGTGATCTCGAGCAGCTCGTCCGTCGCGTAGTCGGGGAAGACGATCTCGCGCGCGAAGCGGGAGCGCAGGCCCGGGTTCGAGTTCAGGAACGTCTCCATCGGCCGCGGATAGCCGGCAACGATGACTACGAGCCGGTGGCGGTAGTCTTCCATCCGCTTCAGCAGCGTCTCGACGGCCTCCTGACCGAAGTCCTGCCGGCCGTGAGCGCCGGGCCGCGCTAGCGCGTAGGCCTCGTCGATGAAGAGCACGCCGTCGAGCGCCCGCTGGATCGCGCGGTCGGTCTTGATCGCGGTCGTGCCCACGTACTCGCCGACGAGCCCCGCGCGGTCGACCTCGACGAGGTGGCCCTTCTGCAGTAGCCCCATCGAGCGATACATCTGCGCGAGCAACCGCGCGATCGTCGTCTTGCCCGTCCCCGGGTTGCCGACGAAGACGAGGTGCTGCGAGGTCGCGACCTCCGGCAGGCCGTGCTCCAGCCGCCGGGCCTGGATCTGCAGGAAGGCGACGAGCGCACGCACCTGGTCCTTGACGGTGGCAAGGCCGACGAGCGAGTCGAGCTCGGCTTGCAACTCCTCCATGGGCAGGGGTGGCAGGGGCTTGCGGAACTGGTCGGCGACCCAGTCCACAGGGTCGGCGCCGGCGCTCTGGCGCAGCCGGTCGCGCACGACTTGCAAGCCGCGCTGGAGGTCATCGAGTGGGTTAGGGCTCATACGGGGGATCAAGTATGCCCACCTTGCTACCGTTAACTTGGTTAACGATTTCATGCCAACTGCCCTGGCCACAGATCCCGTCACCGTCGCGAATCGACTGCGACCCGTCCTGCTGAAGCTCAACCGGCACCTTCGCCGCGAGATCCACTCGCTGGGTCTCACGGGCGGCCAGGCCTCGCTGCTCTTCACCATCCAGCGGCGGCCCGGGATCGGCGTGCGCGAGCTCGCCGCGCTCGAGCGGATGTCCGCGCCCGGGATGTCGAAGTACGTGGCGCGGCTCGAGGCGGCCGACCTCCTCGACCGAGAGCCGTCCGGAGTGGACCGCCGCCGCGTGGGCCTGCGCGTCAGCGCCGAGGGCGAGCGCGTCCTTCGCTCCGTGAAGTCGCGCCGCACCGCCTGGCTCGCCGCACGGCTGCGCGAGCTCTCGGAGCCCGAGCTCGCCGCGATCGACGCGGCGATCGAGCCCCTGCAAGAGCTGATCGACGAGTGACCGCGGCGCTCCTCGCCTTCAACGACCGCACGTTCGCGAGCCTGCGGCGCCACCGGAACTACCGCCTCTACTTCTCCGGGCAGGCGGTGTCGCAGACCGGGACCTGGATCGAGAAGATCGCCCAGGCCTGGCTCGTGCTCTCGCTGACGCACTCGGCAGTCGCGGTCGGGATCCTGGCCGCCTGCCAGTTCGTCCCGTTCAGCGTCTTCGGGCTCGTCGCCGGCGTCGTCGTCGACCGCCTGGACACGTGGCGGACGGTCGTCGTCACCCAGGCGGTGCGGATGGTTATCGCCGCGATCCTCGCAGTCATCGTGCTCGCAGGCCTCGTCCAGGTCTGGATGGTCTACGCGCTCGCCCTGGCGTCGGGGATCGTGCTGGTGCTCGACGCGCCCTCGCGCCAGGCGCTGACGTTCCGGATGGTCGGCCGCCGCGAGCTCCCGAACGCCGTCGCCCTCAACTCTTCGCTCTTCAACGCGGCCCGCATCGTCGGCCCGGGCATCGGCGGGCTCCTAATCGCGGCGCTCGGCGTCGGCCCGGCCTTCGCGATCAACGCGGCGAGCTTCATCGCCGTCCTCGCGGGCTTGCTGCTGATGGACCCGTCGGCGCTCCTGCGGCTCGACGTGAAGGAGGACAAGCCGACGATCCTCGGAGGCCTGCGTGAAGGCGTCTCCTACGCACGACGGAGCCCTCACGTCAGGCTCGTACTCGCGATGCTGATCGGGATCTCCACGATCGCGATGAACTTCAACGTCCTGCTGCCGGTGCTGGCGCGCCACACCCTCGACGCGGGTCCGGGCGTCTTCGGTCTGATCGCCGGCTGCTTCGGCGCCGGCGCCCTGGTCGGCGGGCTGCTCGCCGCCGCGCTGTCGCGTGCGAGCTGGAAGGCGATCGTCGCGGGCGCCGGCGGGCTCGGTGTCGCCGAGCTCGTCCTCGCGCCGCAGCACTCGCTTCTTCCCGCGATCGTGCTCCTGTTCTGCGTCGGCGTGTGCTTCACGCTCTACACCGCGAACTCGAACGCCGTCCTGCAGCTGCGGGCGCCCGATCACCTGCGCGGCCGCGTGATCGGCTTCTACTACTTCGCCTTCAACGGGCTGGCGCCCCTCGGCGGCCTCCTGACCGGCTGGCTCGCGGCGACCGGCGGCACCGAGCTCGCGTTCGGGGTCGCCGGCGGCGTGACGGCGCTCGTCGCCGCGGCGGCGATCCCTCAGCTGCCTCGCGTCCGCGCCGAGAAGCCGACGATGCCGGCGCCCGACGTAGCGACCGAGTAACCAGGCGCGCCTGGCAGGAGTACTCTTGTCGAGGTGCGTCGTGTGCTCGCCGTATCGCTCGCGTCGCTCGTAATGGCGAGCGCCGCGACCGGCGCGACGATCAGAGGCAGCGGACGCCCCGACACGATGACGGGGAGCGCCGCCGCGGACGTCCTCTACGGCTACGGCGGCAAGGATCGCATCGAGGGCCGAGGCGGCAACGACATCCTGAACGGCGGGCCCGGGCGGGATCTCCTCGACGGCGGCGTCGGGAGCGACCGCCTCACCGCCGCCGACGGGATGCCTGACGTCGTACGCTGCGGGCCGGGACACGACATCGTCACGGCCGATCTGGACGACGCGCTCGACCGGTCGTGCGAGGTCGCCACCCGCAGGCTCTCGAACGACCCCTACCGGGGCACCGGCGCTCAGCACGGCACCGAGGTCGAGCCCGACTCGTTCTCGTACGGGACAACGATCGTGACTGCCTTCCAGGTCGGGCGCTACGTCGACGGCGGCGCGGCGAACCTCGGCTGGGCCACGTCGAAGGACGGCGGGGTGACCTGGGCGACCGGGATGCTGCCGCGCCTGACGATCTTCTCCACACCGCCGGGAACGCTCGAGCTCGTGAGCGATCCGGTCGTCGCCTATGACCGCGTCCACAAGACATGGCTGATCGCCGCGCTCGGCGGCGACAGCTCCGCCACGCTCCTGACGATCAGCCGCTCCCGCGACGGGCTCAACTGGAGCGCACCCGTCGTCGCCGCCGAACGCCTCGGCGGCGACTACGACAAGGAGTGGATCGCGTGCGACAACTGGCGCGCGAGCCGCTTCGCCGGCCGCTGCTACCTGTCGTACGTCGACTTCGAGCACCAGGGAGTGATGACCCGGCGCTCGAGCGACGGCGGCAAGACCTGGTCTGCGCAGACCGGTTGGCTCGCCCCGCCGAGCTTGCACAACGCGACCAACGGCGTCCAACCGGTCGTGCGGCCGAACGGGACGCTCGTGATCCCGTTCTTCGTCTACGAGGCGGGCGGCAGCCTCATCAACGAGATGGCGTCGATCCGCTCGCTCGACGGCGGCGTCACCTTCCTGCCCGCCACCAAGATCGCCGATCTTCGCGCGCTCGACGTCTTCGAGCTGCGCGTGCCCCCTCTCCCCTCGGCGGCGGTCGACGCCGGCGGCACGATCTACCTCAGCTGGAGCGACTGCCGCTTCGTCAGCGAGTGCACGGCGAACGGGATCGTCATCACCCGCTCGTCCGACGGCATTCACTGGACCGAGCCGGCGCGCGTCCCCCTCGGCGGCCACGGCCTGACGACGAACCACTTTCTCCCCGGCCTGAGTGCGCGCGGGACGGGCAACAAGGCGCGGCTCGCGCTCGCGTACTACTCCGCGCCGCAGCCGACGGGCTGCAACTACTCCTGCAACGCCGCGATCGACGCGTGGCTGTCGCTGTCTCCCGACGGAGGCCGGAGCTGGGGCGCGCCGCAGCGGCTGACGAGCGAGACCGTTCACTCGAACTGGCTCGCGAACACCGGGCTCGGACGCATGCTCGGCGACTACATCTCGACCTCTTGGGTCGGCACGCGGCCGATTCCCGTCTTGTCGCTCGCCTCGCCGCCCGTTCGCGGAAGCTATAGACAGCAGATCTTCGCGACGGGCTTGCGTCCGTAGTCGCCTTTTTACGTTGGTCTTACATCGCGGCCAACGAACGCTGATTTTGGTGGCGACAATGAAACCGTGACCAGGCGAAGTCTCGGGATCGCCCTGCTTTCGTGCGCCCTCGCACTGCTTTTGCCTGCGCTGACTTTCGCGCTCCCGAAGAGCACGAGTGGCTATCTCCTGGGCGGCAAGATGATTCGCTCCGAGATCGCCCTCAAGTCCGGCGACGGCGTCCTGCACGACTTCCGGATCGACCGCGGGCGACTCGCCAAGCGCTACTCGGCCGGCTCGCTCGTCCTCAACGAGCGCGACGGCACGAAGGCGACGATCAGGGTCGCCTCGAATGCGCGGGTGATCTTCAACGGCAAGCCGGCGAGCGTCCGCGGCCTCCGCGCCAACATGCAGGTCGCCGTTCCCCGCGACCGCGACCTTCCGGCCGAGGTCGTCTACGCGAGCTCGGCGAAGGCCGGCGCGCCGAAGGTCCCGGACAGCTCAGTCGCATACTGGCTGGGCAACCGGATGATCCGCGCCGAGATCGCGCTGAGATCGAGCGACGGGGTCCTCCATGACTTCCTCCTCGACCGCGGCCGCATCCGGCAGGCCTCCCCCTATGCCCTCACGCTCCGCGAGTCGGACGGCACGTTGGTCCCGATCACGGTCTCGCCCGGGGCCCGTGTGAAGCTCAACGGGCGGACCGCGAGCTCCGTGCAACTGCGAAAGGGCATGATGGCGACGACGATGCGGGACGGGGACAGGCCCGCCGACCAGATCTGGGCCACGAGCAAGTGAGCGCGACGCCTGCGCGCGAGAACGGCAGCCACGGCGGCACCGTTCTGCTGGTCGAAGACGAGCATTCGATCGGCTCGATGACGCGCGGCTATCTGGAGCGCAACGGCTACCGCGTCGTCTGGGTCCGCTCCGGCGAGGAGGCCATTGCCGAGGTGGATCGGCATCCCGTTCGAATCGTCGTCCTCGACATCCGGCTGCCCGGGATGGACGGCTTCGATGTCGCGCGCACGCTCAGGACCAAGTCCGACATCCCGATCCTGATGCTGACCGCCCGCGACGAGGAGCCGGACCGTGTCGCCGGGCTCGAGCTCGGCGCGGACGATTACCTGACGAAGCCGTTCTCCCCGCGCGAGCTCGTCGCCCGCATGAAGGCCGTCCTGCGACGCACCGACGGCCGGAGCGCGGAGGACGTGCTCACGCTCGGAGACGTGACGCTGAATCGCGACGCGCGCGAGGTCTCGGTCGACGAGCAGGTCGTCGAGCTGACGACCAAGGAGTTCGATCTCCTCGCTACCCTGCTCGAGAACCCCGGCATCGTCATCAGCCGCGACCAGCTGCTCGACCGCGTCTGGGGCATGACGTATCCCGGGGGAACGCGCACCGTTGACGTTCACGTCGCGCAGCTCCGCCGCAAGCTTGGCCGGCCGGAGCTGATCCGCACCGTCCGCGGGGCCGGGTACAAAGCCGCGAGACCGTGAATCGCCGACGATCGCTGCGAACGCATCTGTTCGCGGCGACCGTGCTCGTGGTCGTGCTCTCGGTGGGACTGATGCTCGCGATCGGCTCCGTGCTCACTCGGCGGGCCGTCGAGCGCGCGACGCTCAAGGACGTCTCCCACCAGGCCGATCTGCTCGCAGCCCGCGAGCGCGCCGCGATCTTCCCCTGTGGGCGCCTGAAGGATGTTCAACCCTTCTTCGCCCGCCAGCACGAAAGCGCGCGCTGTGTCTCACTCGCGCGGCCGCGGTACGTGCCACGTGATCGCTTCGCCGAGCTACGCGCGAAAAAGGCGATCAACGGCACCGTCCGCCTCGAGTCGACGAGCTACTTCTACGCAGCACGGCCCGCGGCGAGCAACAAGGCGCTCGTGCTTCTACGCCCGAAGCGTCTGGGCAACACCGCGTTCTACCCATTCCTGGTCGGCCTGCTGATCGCCGCGGCGGCCGGAATCACGCTGGCCGCACTGGCGGCCTTCATCCTCGCGCGCCGGATCGCCCGGCCCGTCCGGCGCGTCGTCGACGCGACCCGGCACCTCGCAGAGGAGCGAGAGGCCGAGCCCGTGCCGATCGAGGGCGCGTACGAGATCGCGTCACTGGCGCGGGCGTTCAACGACATGGCGGAGCAGCTTTCGAAGGCGCGCGCCGCCGAGAAGCAGTTCCTCCTGTCCGTGAGCCACGAGCTGAAGACGCCGCTGACGGCGATCCGCGGCTATGCGGAGGGCGTCACCGACGACGTCTTCGACCCGAGCGAGGCCGCGGAGATCATCGCGACCGAGGCGGCGCGGCTCGAGCGGCTCGTGCGCGACCTGCTCGATCTCGCCCGCATGAACCGGACGGACTTCTCGATCCACAGCGAGCCGCTCGACCTCGCGGAGGTGGGCCGCGAGGTCGTGCGCCGCTACGAGGCGCAGGCGCGGGAGTTCGGCGTCACGCTGGAGGCGTTCGCTCCCGCGCCGCAGATGGCCGTCGGGGATTCCGACCGCGTTCTCCAGGTGTCGTCGAACCTCGTCGAGAACGCGCTGCGGCTGACGCCGCCGGGGGGTGTCGTGCGCGTCTCGGTCGAGTCCGGCGCTCTCGTCGTCGAGGACACGGGGCCCGGGTTGCACCGCGACGAGATCCCGCGGGCCTTCGAACGCTTCTATCTCTATTCGCGCTACGCCTCCGACCGCGCGGTCGGCACCGGCCTCGGCCTCTCGATCGTCAAGGAGCTGACCCAGGGGATGGGAGGCGCGGTCGAGGTCGAGAGCGCACCAGGGCGAGGGACGAGATTCACGGTCCGGCTCCCGAGCTCCGACGGCGGCGGTTTTACGGACGGCTTACGCGCGGCGAACCGAGGCCTGACGGAGGGCGGGGACGATCAGAGCGCTGAATCCGACCAGGAGGTAGTGACGTGAAGGTCAAGGTGATTCTCCTCGCAGCGGTCGCCGCCCTCTCGATCGTGGGCGCCGCGCTCGCCGCGGAGAGCGTCGTCATCCGCGGGACGAGCGGCAACGACGTTCTCACGGGAACGCCCAGTGACGACCGCATCTTCGCCCGCGCAGGCGACGACCAGGTGGCGGCCCTTGAGGGCAACGACCGAGTCTTCGGCAGCTGGGGCGCCGATACGATCGACCTCGGCGGCGGCAACGACTTCGCCCGTGGTGGCCCCGGAGCCGACCACATCCTCGGAGGCGACGGCAACGACCATCTGCGCGGACGCCGCGGTAACGACGTCGAGGACGGGGGTCTCGGCAACGATCGCCTCCACGGAGGCCGCGGAGCCGATCAGCTCCAGGGCGGCGAGGGTGACGACGCGCTCTTCATGCTCGCGCGCGACCGCCAGCCCGACGTCGCCGACTGCGGCCCCGGCAACGACCGGGTCTGGGTCAACGTCAAGGAGGACAAGGACACGTACGTCAACTGCGAGGTCGTCTACAAGGTTCGCGTGACGCGCCAGCAGTCTGACGACGACGACTCGTAGCGCTCCAAACCGCTCTTCCCTCACCACGAAGCCCGTCCTTGCCGCAGGGGCGGGCTTCGTCCTTTCAGAGCAGGCCCTGCCGGAAGAACGCGACCACGCGGCGCTGATAGCGTTCCGGCTCCGTCGAGAGCCCGCCTGTGTGGGGCGCATCGGGGAGGTTCCACAGCGTCTTGGGCCTGCGGGCGGCGCGGTAGTAGACGTCGTTCAGGTCGCTCTCGTACCCGGAGCCGGTCGAGATCAGGAAAACCGGGCGGGGAGCGATCTTCGCCACCTGCTTCTTCAGCGCCGGCGGCGAGGGTGCGTGCGAGAGGACGTGGTGGACGGTGAACATCTCGGCCGTGTAGAGGCCGGTGAACACGTTGCTCGCGCTGCGAGGCAGCTCACGGACGTCCGTCGCCGTCCGCGCCTCGGCGCTCTCGGCGACCACGGCGCCGATCCGCGGGTCGCGGCCACCTGTTTCGACCGCCACCTCGGCGCCGGTCGAGAGCCCGAGCACGCCGATTTTCTCGATCCCGCGCGCGCGAAGGTAGTCGACCGCCCCCCGGACGTCGCGGTACCACGTCCAGCCGGCCGCCTCGGGTCGCCCCTCGCTGTCACCCGTTCCGCGCGGGTCGTACGAGAGGACGCCGAAGCCGTTGCGCGCCAGCATCAGCGTCCGCGACTTGATCCCGCCGCTGCGGTCCCCCCCGGAGCCCGGGATCGCGATGATCGCGGTGCCGTTCTTCGACGGCACGTACCAGGCCGCCAGCTCGACCCCGTCCGAGCTCTCGAACGTGATGTCCTCGTGGGCGATCGAGAGGGCCGAGCGCTCGACGTGGACGGGTTGCTTGTGCACGAAGTAGATGCCGACGGCGATCGGCATCACGACGAACATGATGGTCGCTGCGAGGCCGACGGCGCAGGCGAGGCGGATCAGCCAGCGCTGGAGCGGGCCGCGGAGCCTCTTCGGCCGAAAGACGAGTGCGACGCCGATCAGAACGAGGACGACCCCGGCCAGGCCCGAGAGCAGCCCCGTGAGGTCGCTGCCCGACTCGCCGCCGCGGCGGATGTGCGAGACGTGCAGACCGCCGTCCGCGGCCATGATCGATCCGATCACGATCGCAAGCCACGCACACAGGCCGGGCCGAAGCAGAGGCCCACCCAGGGCGACGGCGACCGCGGCGAGCGCCGGCACACCGATGGTCGCCAGGTTGAACGGGATCGTCGTGCCGTCCGGCCTGTGGACGACCGCGTCGTCGAGCATGTGGATCAGCGCGATGGCCATCGCTGCCGGAAACGCGTAAGTGGTCAGCGAGCCGACGCGCTCGAGCGCGCGCGACGAGGCCGCGAGGGGGGTGGCCAACGTCGCCATCGTGCGAGCGTCTCGCGCCCTCCGGGCCTAGTCAATGGCCCGAGCGGCCATCGCTAGGCTGCGCCGCGTGAACGAGCCGCACGCCGAGCGGCAGCATTACAACGTCACGCTGGCGATCCTCGCGACCGTGGGAACTGCTTTCGCGCTTCAGCAGACGATGGTCATTCCCGCTCTGCCTGCCTTCCAGCACGAGCTGGACACCTCGACGGAGTGGGTGACGTGGGTCCTAACCGTCTTTCTGCTCGTCGCCTCGGTCTCCACGCCGCTGCTCGGCAAGCTCGGCGACCAGTACGGCAAGGAGCGAATGCTCCTGATCGCCCTTTCCATCTTCCTCGCCGGCTGCATCGGCTGCGCCCTCGCCTGGAACATCGGCTCGCTGATCGGGTTCCGCGCCCTGGCGGGGGTCGGCGCGGCCGTATTTCCCCTGTCGTTCGCGATCATCCGCGACGAGTTCCCGCCCGAGAAGGTCGGCGTCGCCATCGGGCTGGTCTCGGCCGTTTTCGGCGTCGGCGGCGGCTTCGGGATCGTCATCTCCGGGTTGATCGTCGACAACCTCTCGTGGCGCTGGCTCTTCATCATCGGCTCGATCCCGATCGCGGTGTGCGTTCCGTTGGTGCACAAGTTCGTGCCCGAGTCGCCGATCAAGACCTCGTCGCGGGTCGACTTCGTGGGCGCCACGTTGCTCTCGATCGGCCTCATCTGCCTGCTGCTCGCACTGACCGAGGGCGAGAGCTGGGGGTGGAGCTCCGGCCGCGTGCTCGGCTTGTTCGCGGCCGCGGCGGTCGTGCTGACGGCCTGGGTCGTCGCGGAGCTGCGCGTGCCCGAGCCGATGGTCGACATGCACGTCTTCTCCCGGCGTCCGGTGCTGCTGACGAACGTCACCGCCTTGATCACCGGCTTCGCGATGTTCGGGACGTTCGTGCTGATCCCGAACTTCGTCGAGACGCCGAACGGCCTTCCGTCGTCCGTGGCGCGGCTCGTCGACTACGGCTTCGACGCGAGCGCGACGAAGGCCGGCCTCTACCTGCTGCCGAGCTCGGTGACGCTGCTCTTCGCGGGCCCCGTTGCGGGCCTGGTCGGCCGGCGTACCGGCTTCAAGTGGCCGCTCGCCGCCGGGATGCTGCTCGCGGGCGCCTCGGCCGCCTCGTTCGCGCTCTGGCACGACCACCCCTGGCAGGTCCTCGCCGCGATGCCGTTCCTCGGTATCGGCGTCGGCTTCGCGTTCGCCGCGATGGCGACGTTGATCACGCAGGCGGTTCGCCCGACGGAGACCGGGATCGCGACCGGCATGAACACGGTCATGCGAACCGTGGGCGGGGTCATCGGCGGCCAGGTCGGAGCGGCGATCCTGACGGCGCACGCGATTGGCAATACGGGTGTTTCGACCGCGCGTGGCTACGAAATCGCGTTCATGATCGCCGCCGCTGCCGCGTTCGTCGGCGCAGTCGTCGCCGTGTTCGTGACGCCGACGCGACTTCGCCGCCTCGTGACGGCCGAAGCGTTCGAGTAGTGCGCGTTCTGACCCTTAACCTCTGGGGCATGCGCGGTGACTGGGAGGCGCGGAGGGCCGTCCTGGCGAACGGACTGCGGGAGATCGACGCGGACCTGGTGGCATTCATCGAGGCCATCAAGACCGAGGACTACGACCAGGTCGTCGACCTGCTCGGGCCCGACTTCCATGTCGCCCACCAGCGCGATCGCGAGCCGGACGGGCAGGGTGCGTCGATCGCAAGCCGGTGGCCACTCGGCGACGTGCACGAGGCCGACCTCGACGTCACCCCGAGGACGGCCGGTTTCGCCTGCACGACGCTGGTCGCCGAGGTGCAAGCGCCCGAGCCCTACGGCCCTATGCTCTTCGCCGACCACGTGCCGAACTGGCAACTCGACTTCGAGCGCGAGCGCGAGCTGCAGGCCCTCGCCGCGGCGCGCTTCCTCGAGGGGCTGGTCGACGGGCGCGAGAGCCACGTCGTGCTGGCGGGCGACTTCACGTCCGACCCCGAGGCCGCGAATGTCCGCTTCATCGCGGGCCGCCAGTCCCTCGACGGCACGAGTGTCTGCTATCGGGATGCCTGGGAGAGCATCCATCCGGGGGAGCCGGGAGAGACCTTCACGCCGAACAATCCGCTCGTCGCGGACTGGGACTGGCCGTTTCGGCGGCTCGACTACCTCTTCGTCCGCTGCGGCGAGCACGGCGGGCCGACGCTGGAGATCACCGCCTGCGAGCGCATCTTCGACGAGCCGGTCGACGGCGTCTGGGCGAGCGACCACTTCGGTGTCTGGGCGGATCTGGAGCCTCCGTCGCGATGACGACCGGCCGGCCGCTGCAGACGTCGATCACGCTCGACCTCGAGCACTGCGACCCCGAGCTGACACGCGCCCACCGCGAGCTCTATCCCGAGCGGATCCCCGAGGCGATCCCGTTCTCGCTGACCTTGCACTATCCGTGGGTGTCGGCCGCTGAGGTAACCGAAGCGGATCTGGAGCGTCTGCGCACCTACTTCTCGGCCCGCCCGCCGCTCGAGTTCGACCTCGTCCGGGTGACCGAGTTCCCCGGAATCGTCGCGTACGCCCAGCCGGAGCCCGACGAGGAGCTGCGGGCCACGATGCGCGGCCTCTGGGCGATGTACCCGGACCTGCCGCCGTACGGCCGGCCCGGCTCGGACCCCGACCCGCACGCGACCCTGACGCGATACGCGAACCCGGAGAACGCAACGTTCGAGCAGGCGAAGGCCCGTGTCGAGCCGCTTCTGCCGGTTCGCTGCCTGGTCACCGAAGCGACGCTGCAGGAGGAGTTCGAGCTCGATCGGATGCGCGTCCGGGAGACGTTTCCGTTCGGCGGCTAGTGCACTCGTCCCTGAGTTTGGTGCGTGATCCGGGGGATGAATCGTCGTTCGCGGCAAGGACGCAGGGAGTCCCGATAGTGGTTCTATCGGGGCGACCGAGGACGCAGCCACGGGCGGCGATACGCCGCCGGGCGCGTGCCGGAACTCGCGGACGGGTGCACTAGCGCGGGGTGGCGCGGATGTGGCAATCTCGCCCCGCCGCCCAGTGAGTCGCCTACCCGAAAAGCTCGATCTGGCCCTGACCACCCGCCTGCGCGAGGTCGTCAGCGGCGCGCCGGCGACCGAGAGCGAGCTGCGCGCGCTGGCAGACCAGGCCGGCGGTTGGGCGCGCGCGACCGAGGCTCAGCTGCGGGCGGCCGAGGGGCGGCTCGCGAAGCTCAACTCGCAGTCGGGCAGCACTCTGGCGGAGATCGCCGACGAGGTGCGCCGCGCCGACTCTCTCACCCGTGAGCTGGACGAAGCCCGATCTTTGATCGCTGGCCTCGAGGAGCGAACACGCGAGCTCAGGACCGCGTACCTCAAGCATCACGCCGCCTCGACGCGGCCGCTCAGCCCCGGTTAGCGCGTCATGCGGAGGCGGGCATCTCTGGGGCTAACGACGCTCGGTGACCCTCAGGCCGCCGAGAATCGAGTATGACGTCACGTGGATCTCGGGCCCGTCCTCGCGCGAGGTGACGTCGACCTCGCGCCCGCCGAGGAACGCGAATCCGCCGATCGAGACGCGGGCGCCCTCGGGCACGTAGACGCTCGACCCGCCCAGGACGGTCACGAGCGACAGCGATGCGTACTCGCCCGGTGTCGCGCGGGCATCGATTTCGGCACCGCCCAGGATCGCGACGAGCCTCTGCTGCGTCCAGCCGGCCGGAAGCGTGATCTTCCGGCCGCCGAGGACTGCGACGTCGGTGCTCACCTGGGCGACGACATGTTCATCGGCCGCGCTGGGTGGCGAGAATCTCGCGTGCACGGTCGGCGTCCTCGCCACGGACGACGACCTCACGAGGACCGCCGGACGTCCAGCCCTCGAGCGCTGCCACTCCGGTGTTCGTGGGGCGGTCATAACACTCGATTCCGGCGTCTCGGAGAATGCCGCAGACGAGACTTGCCTCGACGATGGTCGGGGCCGTCTCGACGACTACGAGATCGTCCATGTGTCACCGGCTCCGAGAAGCGCTGCAAGGTCGCCCACCTTCTTCTCCCGCGCCGTGCGAAGCTGCTCCTCCATCAGCTGGTCGTAGACGGGCCGCTCGACGTCCCGGAAGACTCCGATTGGCGTCGCGCCGACGGTGTCCCGTGTCAGCCGCGACAGGGCGAACGCCGGCGAAGCCTCCGGGTGACGCGCGTCCCAGACGAGCGCCTCGTCATCTCCCTCGAACACCTCCGCCGAGCCGTCGGGGCGCAGCCGAACGCCCTTCTCGCCGCTCGGCCCCCAGCGAATAGGACGGCCGTGCTCGAGATAGATCCGGTTCTCCTTCTCCTCGCGGACGAAGTCGAAGGCGCCGTCGTTGAAGATGTTGCAGTTCTGGAAGATCTCGACGAACGCGCTGCCCTTGTGCGCGGCGGCGGCGCGCAAAACGTCCTGTAGCTGGGCGCGATCGGTGTCGATCGCGCGCGCGACGAACGTCGCCTCCGCACCGATCGCCAGCGAGAGCGGGTTGAACGGCCAGTCGAGCGAGCCCATCGGGGTCGACTTCGTCACCTTGCCGAGCTCGGAAGTCGGCGAGTACTGCCCCTTGGTCAGGCCGTAGATCTGGTTGTTGAAGAGCAGGATCTTGATGTTGACGTTGCGCCGGAGCGCATGGATCAGGTGGTTGCCGCCGATCGAGAGCGCGTCGCCGTCGCCCGTGACGACCCATACCGAGAGATCGGGCCGCGACGCCGACAGCCCTGTCGCAATCGCCGGAGCGCGGCCGTGGATCGAGTGCATGCCGTACGTCTCCATGTAGTACGGGAAGCGCGCGGCGCATCCGATCCCCGAGATGAAGACGATCCGCTCCTTCGGAATCTCGAGCTCCGGCATGAAGCCCTGGAGCGCCGCCAGGATCGCGTAATCCCCGCAACCGGGGCACCAGCGGACTTCCTGGTCGGTCTTGTAATCCTTCGCGGTCAGCCTGGGCTGGGTGCCGTTGCCGTTCGAGTCGGCCACAGGGCCAGAATACCCCCGTTACGTGAGCGAGCAGACGAGCGAGACGCTGACCTTTCTCTTCACGGACGTGGAGAAGTCCACGGACCTCCTCCGACAGCTCGGAAGCCGATATCCCCACGCGATGGGGCGCCAGCAGGAGTTGCTCCGAGCGGCGTTCGGCGCGCAGAGAGGAGTCGAGGTCGATACGCAGGGCGACTCGTTCTTCGTCGCCTTTGCGCGCCCGCGCGACGCGGTGCTCGCCGCAGTCGCCGCGCAGGCCTCACTGGGCTCGGAGGGGTGGCCCGACGGCGCAGACGTCCGCGTGCGAATGGGAATCCATACCGGGCCGGTGGAGCTCGCCGGTGACCGCTACGTCGGCCTGGCCGTGCATCGGGCGGCACGGATCTGCGCCGCGGGCCACGGCGGGCAGGTCCTGCTCTCCGAGGCCACGCGCGCGCTGCTCGAAGACGACGAGCACGATCTCGCGGAGATCGGGCTTCGCGACCTCGGCAGCCATCACCTGAAGGACTTCCATCGGCCGGTCAGGCTCTTTCAGGTCGTCGCGGCCCCTTTGGGCGAGGACTTCCCGGCCCTCCGCACGCCGGGGCAGGCGACGCTTGCGCTCGACAGGCACGCCTCCACCGCGCGTGCGTCGGATGAGGAGCGCGACGAGACCGTCTCTGCACTCCGCGAGCATGCGGCCACAGGGCGGCTGACCCTCGAGGAATTCTCGGAGCGGACGGAGCGTGCCTACGCAGCGAGAACGACCGGCGAGCTCGAACGCCTGGCCGCCGACCTGCCGGCGTCTCCGGACGAGCGCGTCCGTCCCCGACCGAAGCGATTCACGGCCGCCGTGCTCGGCAACACCCAGAGGACGGGCCGTTGGCGGCTGCCGCGGCGCAGCGGCGGGCTGGTCCTCCTCGGCGACGCCGACCTCGATCTGCGCCAGGCCGAGCTCGAAGGCAGCGTGGCCTCGATCAACGTTTGGGTCCTGTTCGGAAACGTCGACCTGTACGTCCCCGAAGGCGTCGAGGTCGATCTCGGCGGCGTCAGCATCTTCGGCCACCGGCGGGAATGGGGCCGCGACGTTCCGCCGCTGCCGGGAACGCCGCTCGTGCGGGTGAGGATCTTCTCGCTCTTCGGCACGGCCGACCTGTGGAGGGTCCCCGCGGCCTGGATCGGCAGATCATTCGGGCAGGTGATCAAGGCCCTCCGAAGCGACGCCAAGCGAGAGCTGCCGCCAGGGCCGCAGCCTTAGGACGCGCCTACGCCCTCGACTCCCCGTCCTCCCCCGCGCGACGCTTGCTGAGGGCGACGAGCCCGAGCACGATCGCGACTGCGAAGAAGATCGCCGCCTCGATCCACATGCTGCCCCAGATCGAGACGATGCCCCCGACGATCCCGATCACGGAGCCGTACGCCCACCTCTCGCTGCGCAGCCAGCCCGGGCGCGATCCGAGCTCGATGTTCGTCCAGCTCACAGCATCGCCTCGATCGCTTCCTCCACCTCGCCGGCGCGGAAGGGGAGACCGCGCACGAGGTTGAAGCCGGCGGCGTCGACGAGGAACTCCGCCCTGATCAGCTTTCGCAGCTGCCCGAGGTTGAGCTCCGGGATGAGCACCCTCTCGTAGCCGCGCACGACATCTCCCGTGTTGCGCGGGAACGGGTTGAGGTAGTGGAGATGCGCGTGAGCCACCCTCCGTCCGCCCTGCCGGACGCGCCGGACGCCCGCCGCGACCGGTCCGAAGGTCCCGCCCCACGACAGCACGAGCAGCTCCGCGCCGTCCGGGTCGTCGACCTCGAGCTCCGGGATGTCCGAGGCGATGCCGGCGACCTTTTGCGCGCGGAGCCGCGTCATCAGGTCGTGGTTGTCCGGGTCGTAGGAGACGTTGCCGGTCACGTCCTGCTTTTCGAGGCCGCCGATCCGGTGCTCGAGGCCCGGCGTCCCGGGGATCGCCCAGGGCCTGGCGAGCGTCTGGTCGTCCCGAACGTACGGCTGGAACTCGCCGTCCGCGGGCGCCTCGGTCAGGAAGCCGGGGTCGAGGGCCGGTATCCCGTCGACGTCCGGGAGAAGCCAGGGCTCGGAGCCGTTCGCGAGGTAGGCATCGGACAAAAGGTAGACCGGTGTCCGGTATTCGAGCGCGATCCGTGCCGCCTCGATCGCCGCCTCGAAGCACTGCGCCGGGGTGGAGGCGGCGAGGACCGGCACGGGGCTCTCCGAGTTGCGCCCGAACAGAACCATCAGAAGATCCGCCTGCTCGGGCTTTGTCGGCATTCCCGTGGAAGGACCGGCGCGCTGGATGTCCAGGATCAGCAGTGGCAGCTCGAGTGCGACGGCCAGCCCGACGGTCTCCGACTTGAGGACGACGCCCGGCCCGGCCGAGGTCGAGACCCCGAGCGACCCTCCGAAGCTCGCTCCCACGGCAGCACCGACCGCGGCGATCTCGTCCTCCGCCTGGAAGGTGCGGACGCCGAAGTTCTTGTGGCGGGCGAGCTCCTCGAGGATCGAGCTCGCGGGCGTGATCGGGTAGGCACCGAGAAAGAGCGGAAGACCGCTCTTGACGCTGGCGGCGATGAGCCCGTAGGCGAGCGCGGTGTTCCCGGTGATGTTGCGGTAGGTGCCGGGCTTCAGCTTCGCGGGGCGGACCTCGTAGGAGACGGCGAAGGTCTCCGTGGTCTCGCCGAACGCGTAGCCGGCGCTGAACGCACGCTTGTTCGCGTCGGCGATCTCCGGCTTCTTCGCGAACTTCCGCTCGAGGAACCCGACCGTGTTCTCGGTCGGGCGGTTGTAGAGCCATGACATCAACCCGAGCGCGAACATGTTCTTCGAACGCTCGGCTTCGCGCTTCGTGACGCCTGCGTCCTTCGTCGCCTCGAGCGTCATCGTCGTCAGCGGCACCGCGTAGAGGTCATAGTCATCGAGCGTCCCGTCCTCGAGCGGGTTCGCGTCGTAGCCGGCCTTGGACCGGTTGCGCTCGGTGAATGTGTCGGCGTCGACGATCAGGGTGCCGCCCCGGGGCAAGTCGCGCAGGTTCGTCTTGAGCGCCGCCGGGTTCATCGCAACGAGGACGTTCGGCGCGTCCCCGGGTGTCAGGATGTCGTGGTCGGCGAAATGGACCTGGAATCCGGAGACGCCGGGCAGCGAGCCGGCCGGCGCGCGGATCTCGGCCGGGAAATCCGGGAACGTCGAGAGGTCGTTTCCGAGCACGGCCGTCTCGCTCGTGAACTGGCCGCCGGTGAGCTGCATCCCGTCACCGGAGTCGCCCGCGAAGCGGACGACGACGCTGTCGACCTGCTCGACAGGCTTGGCGTGCTTGGCCACTGCCGTAGGTATAGCGCAGGCGCGCGGGACTCAGACGGAGGCAGCGGCTCGTTCCACCGCGAGTCGTTCCGCGCGCTGCTTGATCCCGCGCAACATCTTGCGTTCCATGACCAGCGAGCCGGGGTCGACGATCGCGCTCCAGGCGATCCGCGCGGGGAGCGACTGGCTCGCGGTCGTAAAGCGGTTGCGGCTGATCAGGCGCGTGCGAGACCCCCCGGCGGGCTCGAGCACGAACGCCCAGACCCAGTTCCCGTCGCTCGACCGGACGACGAGCGCCCGCTCGTGCTCGAGGATCTCGATCCGCAAGCCCTGGTCCGGCGAGCCGAAGATCTCGTCGCCGACCGCGGGATTCTGGTGCTCCGCCATCACATAGTCGACGCTGTGGATGTCCATGCCGAGCAGGTTCTCGATCCAGTCGTAGGTGTACGCGCCGCCGCGGCCGTGGCCGCCCATCTGGACGAGCCAGGGCCAGATGTGCTCCGGTTGCGTGTCGATCGTGATCGCGCGCGTGGAGACTATGTCGGCCGCCGGGAGCAGCTCGTCTCCCGGCAGCGTCGCCGCCACCTCCCGATCGGTCGCACCCCACCTGAACGAACGCTCCCTGAGGACGAGCCGGTAGAGGACGAACCCGAGCGCCGGAGCGACGAGTATGAGTCGTCTCAGCCTGATGGCAGCCTCCTTCTCGGGCGGACCCTTGCCGATTGGGCTGATCGGCGCATCAGCGGCGCCGCGGATTCTGGTGCGGGAAACCCCGGAAGCCGGCGCACTCTCGGCACACTCGCGCCTCAGACACGTGCGGCGGGCCTCGATAGCGTTCCGGTAGGGGCGCTCGTGCGCCCCCCAAGGGCGGCGCCGCCCGGGCGCTCACGCGGCGCTTCGCCGCACGACCTTCAGGCCCCAGGCCTTGCCGCTCGCGAAGAGCTCGTCCGGGTCCACATCGTCGCGCCAGCCGAGGAAATGCGGTTCCGGATCGTCATCGGTCGACCCGACGACGGCCAGCCGCTGCTCCTCGACTTCGGGCTCCGGCCCCCGCTCGAGCTCTTCCAGGCGGCGCTCCGCCTCTTCGGACGCCGGACCCTCCATGTAGCCCCTCGGCATGCCTTGAAAGGTACCCCGTTTCGATTTCGGCCGGCCGGGCGATACCGATTCCGTGGCGCTCAGAAACACACGAGCGTGGACACCGAGAGCGATTCCGTTTGGCTTCATGATCGCCCTGCTCGGCGCATGGGTGATCGTCGCCGCGCTGATCGGGCCGGCCTTCAACTTCGGCTTCTTCAACGACGAGTCGTGGAACTTCTCGACGAAGCAGTGGGAGCTGCAGTTGATCCCGGGCGCGGTCGCCGTGCTCGGCGGCTTCATGCTGATGACGCCCTCACGTGGCGGCGGTGCGTTCGGTGCGCTCCTCGCGCTCGCGGCCGGTGCCTGGCTGATCGTCGCTCCGGTGCTCTACCCGCTCTGGTCGAGTGGGACGATCGAGACCTTTGGGACCGAGGGCATGAAGGCTCTTCGGTGGATCGGCCACTTCTACGCGCCCGGGGCGCTGATCGTTTACTGCGCCGGCTATGCGCACGGCCTGTTCTCGCGACGAACCGTCGTGCAGGACACGACCGTGGGTGAGCCGCAGACGCAGCGCACCGTGACGGGCGACGCCTAGGCCTCGGCGAGCAGCGCCTGCAGGTCGAGAGGGGCGTTGACCATCGCGAGCTCCTCGCCGTCGCGCGGCCATTGTTCCTTCGGCCGGTCCCGGTAGAGCTCGATCCCGTTGCCGTCGGGGTCGCGCAGGTAGATCGCCTCGCTGACACCGTGATCCGTGGCGCCGTCGATCGAGATGCGGGCATCCACGAGACGACGCAGCGCATCACCCAGAGTCGCCCGGTCCGGGTAGCGGATGGCGACGTGGTAGAGGCCGGTCGTTCCGGGAGGGGGGGCCGAACCGCCGCGACTCTCCCACGTGTTCAGCCCCAGATGGTGGTGATAGCCCCCGGCGCTCAGGAAGACCGCCTGGTCGCCGTAGCGCTGCATCACGTCGAAGCCGAGGACGTCGCGATAGAAGCCGAGGGCCCGGTCGATGTCGGAAACCTTCAGATGGACGTGGCCGATGTCAACCCTTGGATCGATCGATTCGCTCATCACCGCCAACGCTAGCGCCCGCAGGGCGAGTGGGGGGCGGCACGGCGCCCCCCACTGCGCAGACGGGCTACCACCACGGCAATCCGGCGTTCAGCGCGGCGACGCCAAAGGCGACAGCTGCCGCAACGAGAGTCCTCAGACGGCTCGACATACCACCTCCTTCCCTCGAATCGGGTGGAGCGGGACCGATACGGAAACAGGCGTGGATACTTCCTGCAAGCCCGTTATCCGTTTGACGGCGTGGCCCTTCCTCCACGAAGATCACGACGCCGTGATCACGACAGATCCGAACGCGGCCCACGAATCGGTCGGGGAGCGCCTCAAGCGGCTGCGTCTGGACCGCAGGCTTTCCCAGCGAGAGCTCGCCGGGCCAGGAGTGTCGTACGCCTACATCTCGCGGATCGAAGCCGGCGCTCGGCGCCCCTCCGTGAAGGCGTTGCGCGTGCTCGCCGAGAAGTTGGGCGTTTCCGCCGACTACCTCGAAACAGGCCGCGAGATCCGCGAGGACGAAGAGCGGGAGCTACGCCTGACGGACGCCGAGCTGGCGCTCAGGCTCGCGGCCGATCCAGCCGAGCCGGCGAAGCGCCTCCGCGACCTGTTGGACGAGGCACTTCGAGCCGGTGACGTGTCGGCGGCAACGCGCGTGCGCGTCGCGTTGGGCTTCGCCTCCTGGCAGCAAGGCCGTCCGGCGGACGCAGTCGAGCTGCTCGAGGACGCGATTCGGTCCGGAGTGCTCTCCCCGTCGGCCCGCCCCGAGGTCTATACGACGCTCGGCCGGGCTCTCGCCGCGTCGGGCAAGCCCGACCTGGCCGTCCGAGCGCTGGAGCAATGCCTCGAGGAGCTCGATCAGGAGGCCGTGGACGACCCGATCGCGCAGGTTCGTTGTCTGATCTACCTCAGCCACGCGCTCACCGACGTCGGTGAGTTCGAGCGGGCCGAGGAGGTGCTCGACGACGCCGTCCGGAGGTCGGAGGAGCTCGCCGACCCTCTCGCCCGCGTGCGTGTCTACTGGTCGCTTGCCCGAGTCTCGGCGCGGGAGGGCCGACCCACGGCGGCGCTCGACAACTTCCGCCGCGCGATCGCGCTCCTCGAAGCGACCGAGGACACCGTCCACCTGGCGAAGGCGCACCTCGGTTGCGCCTGGACGCTGATCTCGGTCGGCAAGGCCGAGGACGCAGCCGTCCACCTCGAAACGGCCGAACGGCTCTTCGGTCAATCCGCGGATCCGATCGACCTCGCCTACCTGCGAACCGAGCAGGCCAAGCACGCGGTCGCCCTCCGCGATGCCGACCGGGCTGTCCGGCGCGCGCGCGAGGCGCTGGAGATCATCGGCGAGGCAGACCCGGCGGAACGGGGCGACGCGCTGCGGGCTCTCGGGGCCGGGCTCGCACTGAAGGACGACCTCGGGGGCGCCGAGGATGCGTATCGCCGCTCGGCGGAGGTGCTTGCAGAGAACGGCCGACCGTCCGAATACAGTGCGGCGTTGCGCGGATGGGCAGAGGTTCTGCGGCGGCAGGGGCGGGAGACGGAGGCGCTCGACGTCTTGGAGCGCGCGGCGGCGCTCGCGGTCGCCCAGCCGGTGGGCGCGCCGCTCGCGTGACCGAAGCCGCGCTGAGTCCGCGCGGCCCCTACTCCCTTCGACTCTCGACCAGGCTCGGAAGCGACGCGACGCGGGTCGCGTCGCAGGGTCGCCTACGCGCTGCGTTCGACGTCGGTGGCCGCCTCGAGATCGCCCAGGCGCACCAACGCCCGGACGGCGCGGTGGTCATCCGCGCAGGGAGTGACGAAGCCGTCGAGCGGATGCGGTTCGTCCTCGGCCTCGAGGACGATCATTCCGAGTTCCTGCGCCGGTTTGCGGACGACCCGATGCTCGGGCGCACGATCCCTCGATTCCGCGGGCTCCGGCCGTTGCGGTGCGCGACCGTCGCGCAGGCGCTGCTCCGCGCGCTCTGCGGGCAGCTGATCGCAGCCCATGAAGCACGCCGGATCGAGCGGCGGATCGTGCGGAAGGCGACGTCCGGGGTCGACGGCCTTCACGCCGCACCGACAGCGGTCGACCTCGGCCGCTTCTCGCCGGCAGAGCTACGCGCGCTCGGGCTCGGGGGGCCTCGCGCGAGCGCTCTGGTGCGACTCTGCCGCGCCTTCGATCTCGAGCGCCTGCGCCGAGTCTCCACCGATGCAGCCGCAGCTCGGCTCGAGCGCGAGTCGCGGATCGGTCCCTGGTCGGTGGGGGTCGTGTGTCTCGAGGGCCTCGGCCGCTACGAGCGCGGCCTCGTCGGCGACCTCGGCCTCGTCAAGCTCTGCTCGGCGGTGCGCGGCCGCTGGGTCGAGACCTGGGAAACGGCCGCGCTGCTCGAGCCCTACGGCGAATGGGCCGGCCTCGCGAGCGTCTACATGCTCGCGGGGTTCAGGGAGGGTCTGGTTCCGTTGCGCCGCGAGCTCGCTGCCTAGACTCCACTCCGTGGCGACGAACAGCCGGATCGCCGTCGTCGGCGCCGGGACGATCGGCGAGGCACTCATCGCCGGCCTCCTGAGCAGCGGCTGGCGCACGGCGGCCGACATCGTCGCGACGGGCAGGCGGGAGGAGCGGATCGTGGAGCTCCGCGAGCGCTTCGGAATCGAGGCGACGCTTTCGAATCGCGACGCGATCGAGGGTGCTGCGCTCGTCGTCATCGCCACCAAGCCGCAGGACTTCGACGACTTGCTCGAGGAGATCGGGCCCGTGCTCAAGGCTGACCAGACCGTGCTCTCGGTGGCCGCCGCGATCCCGACCGCGCTGATCGAGGGGCGGCTCGCAGAGCCGGTTCCGGTCGTGCGCTCGATGCCGAACGCCCCCGCGACCGTGCACGAGGGAATCGCGGGGATGTGTGCCGGCGCGCACGCGCACGACGAGCACCTGGCCCTGGCCGAGGAGGCGCTCACCCACCTGGGCCGTGTCGTCCGGGTCGACGAGGCATACATGGATGCGGTCACGGCTGTCTCGGGGTCGGGGCCCGCGTACTTCGCCCTGCTCTCGGAGGCGATGATCGAGGCCGGGATCCTGCTCGGCCTCGGCCGGGAAGTGTCCACGCAGCTTGTCGTCCAGACGATGCTCGGCACGGCGAAGCTCTTGCGCGACGAGGGAATGCATCCCGTCGAGCTCCGTGAGAAGGTCACCTCGCCCGGAGGGACGACCATCCGGGCCGTCCGCGAGCTCGAGCAGGCGGGCGTTCGAGCCGCGTTCCTGAACGCGATCCAGGCCGCGATGGAGCGGTCGCGCGAGCTCGCAACCGGCGCGCCTTGAGGGGCCGCGACGTCGAGCTCACGGTCGAGGCGGACGACAACGCAGCAGCCAGCTGCGTCGCGAAGTTGTTGGCGGACCATGCGCGGCGGGGATCCGAGATCGGCCTCACCGGCGGCTCGACACCGGGGCTGGCATACGAGCGGGTGGCCGAGCTCGAGCCCGACTGGGGCAATGCGGGTGTCTGGTGGGGTGACGAGCGCTGCGTGCCTCCGGACGACGAGAACTCCAACTTCGGACTCGCGCGCCGGGCGCTCCTGGACCGGCTGCAATCAAGACCGCGCGTGCACCGCATCCGTGGCGAGGACGATCCGGAGTCGGCCGCAGCGTCCTATGAGGACGAGCTGCGCGGGACGACGCTCGATCTGCTGCTCCTCGGCCTCGGACCGGATGGGCACGTCGCCTCCCTGTTTCCGAACGCCCCCTCCCTGCGCGAGCGTGATCGCCTGGTGATCACGGCCGAAGCGCAGCTCGAGCCGTCGATCGAGCGGATCACTCTCACACTGCCAGCTCTCGCATCCGCCGAGACGGTCGTCTTTCTCGTCACCGGGGAGAGCAAGGCCGAGGCCGTGCTGCGCGCGCTCGCCGGACCGCCAGTGCCGTCGGTGCCCGGAAGCCTCGTCCGTTCCGAGCACGGCCGGACGCTCGCAATCCTCGATAAACATGCGGCTTCGCGGTTGCACGACTAGACAACGAAGGGCGATTCCGTATATATACGCGGCGATGGCCACCCCCGAGTCGCCGCCCCCGCTCCTCGACGTCCTGACGATCGAGCGGCCAGAGCAGCTGAAGGCGCTCGGCCACCCGCTTCGCCTGCGCGTCCTCGAGATGCTGGGCCAGAACGAGGGCCAGTACCTGACGAACCGCGAGCTCGCCCAGCGGCTCGGCGTCGACCCCGGGCACCTGCATTTCCACGTCCGCATGCTCCTCCGCGCCGGTCTGATCACCCTCGCCAACGGCGGTCACGGCCGTGAGAAGCCCTACCGCGCCGTGGCGCGCACGGTCCGGGTCGCTTCGGCGCTGATCTCCTCGAGCTCGGGGCCGGATCTTCGCGAGACGATGATCGACGACGTCCAGAGAGCCTGGGCGGGATATCGCGAATCTGGCCAGTTCCGGATCACCCAGACGACCGCGCGCATCCCGTGGGAACGTGCGATGAGGTTGATCGAGGAGATCGCGGAGAGCGTTCGCGACGAGGAGACCGACGACGCCGACCCGCTCGTGATCACGACGTTCATGCACCCCGCCCGCACGGGCTCCACGGACTAGGAGGGTTTGGCGGAATACCGCTCGTCGCGGCCCGGCGGCACACTTCTATTTCGCTCTCTAGGTCGGCAGGAGCGGGGAGGCGAGCGGGACCTCCAGCCCGCGCCGGCGCGCAAGCGCCTGGAGCACGAGCACCGTGTCGGCGACCGGAATATCCTCGAGATACTCCTCGCGGGTCTCGAAGGACTCCAGCACCGACTCGACCGCTTGCGTGTAGCCGAGCACGTCACGGGCGGCGATGAAGGCCAGAGCGTCGCCGACGCTTCGCGGGAAGTCGTCACGGACGCGGATGACGTCCGCGTGGACGCGCGCTTCTTCGTCCTCGCCGAGAAGCAGGTAGGCGAGTGCGGCCGCATACCCTCCGATCGGCGAGTCCGCCGTTGCGGCACCGGCGTCGAGCGCCCAGCGGGCGTCCCTGCCCGCACCGTCCCAGTCGCCGGCCAGGATCCGAGACTTCATGGCGCCGATCGGGCGGCCCCAGCTTCCCGGCGGAGCGTCGGCGAAGCTCTCCAGGTACCGCTCGGCCGCCCGGGTCAGCCACGCCCGCGCCTCGTCGCTTCGTCCGGCCATCAGCAGCGCCAGACCGGCCCCGCCGGCGGCGTTCCCGAGGCGCGTGAGCTGGCGCTGGCGGACGTCGCCGTACTCAGCGGCGGGAAGGCGTCTCTCGCCGTCCTCGTACCGCGCCTGCTCACGCTCGACATGCGACTGCCAGTCGACGTTCTCGGCGGCTCCTTGTTGAGGCACAGCCAACCTCCTCCCCGCGGCGAGCGTAGCGGGCTTCGGCGCACGCATGGGTGACCGAACTGCGCCGGAACCTTCAAGCGCGGCGGCCGGCCGCCTGGGCGTCATCCTCTAGCCTTGTCGCATGCGCGAGTTGCGCGAGGTCTACTTCGTGGACGGCGTCCGCACGGCGTTCGGACGGGCGGGTCCGAAGGGCGTCTTCTGGCAGACGCGAGCCGACGACATGGCGGTCAAGCTCGTCCGGGAGCTGCTGCGCCGTAACGCATCCGTCGCTCCCGAGCGGATCGACGACGTCGTCTTCGCGGCGACGGCGCAGGTCGGCGACCAGGGCCTGACCCTCGGGCGGGACGTGGCGCTGCTCGCGGGCCTACCGCGCACCGTTCCCGGGTTCGCCGTCGACCGCATGTGCGCCGGCTCGCTGACCGCGATCACGACCGGGGCCGGCGAGATCGCGATGGGCGCCGCGGACATCGTGCTCGCGGGCGGCGTCGAGCACATGGGGCGCCATCCGATGCTCGAGGACGTCGACTACAACCCGCGCTTCGTCAGCGAGCGGCTGATCGACCCATCGGCCGCGACGATGGGCCAGACGGCCGAGAACCTCCACGATCGCCTGCCGCAGCTGACGAAGGAGCACGCCGACGCCTACGCCGTGCGATCGCACCACCGCCTGGCCGAGGCCTGGCAGAACGGTGTCATGCGCAAGACAGTGGTGCCGATGACGGTCTTCACCGACGCCGGCTGGCGTGAGGCCCGCCACGACGAGTTCCTTCGCGCCGAGACCTCGCTGGACGCCATTCGCGACCTGCCGACCCCGTTTCGACCGGGCGGCAGAGTCACGGCCGGCAACTCGGCGGGGCTCACCGACGGCGCAACTGTCTCGCTGCTCGCCTCCGCCCGCGCGGCCGAGGAGCATGGGCTCGAGCCGAGGCTACGGCTTGTCGCGTTCGCGTTCGCGGGCGTCGAGCCGGAGCTGATGGGGCTCGGCCCGGTGCCGGCGACGAAGAAGGTTCTCGAGCAGGCAGGCGTGTCGATCGACGATGTCGACGTCTTCGAGCTCAACGAGCCCTTCGCGGTGCAGGTGCTGAGCTGGTGCGACGGAATGGGCGTCGCGCCCGACGACGAGCGCCTCAATCCCTACGGCGGCGCGATCGCCTGCGGGCATCCGCTCGCGGCGACCGGCGTCAGGCTGGTGACCCAGCTCGCCCACGCAATGCGCGAGCGGAACGCCCGCTTCGGGCTGACGGCGCTCTGCGTAGGCATGGGCATGGGCGCGGCCCTGCTGTGGGAGACCGCGTGACCCTTTCGTAGCGGTGCCGGACACCCTGTTCAAGCTGGCGCGCCTCAGCAGGGCCAACGCACCGGCGCTCGCGCTGGTCACGATCGACAACGGCGCGGGCCACACGCAGCCGACGTTCTTTGGTCGCGCAGCGCTCGGTTCGCTCGACGCCGTTCTGGGAGAGCTCGAGTCCGGCGAGTGGTCGGCGCTCGTCATCACCGGCAAGCCCTATTTCTTCTCAGCGGGCGCGGACGTGAACGAGTTCACGGGCGCGAGCGAGGAGCTTGCACGCGAGGGCAGCCGTGCCGGCCACGAGCTCTTCGGCCGCATCCGCGCCCTTCCGTACCCCACCGTCGCCGCGATCAACGGCGCCTGCCTCGGCGGCGGCGTCGAGCTCGCCCTCCACTGCGACGCCCGCACGATCTCAAGCGGGGTCCGTCATTTCGCCTGTCCCGAAGTCTTCCTCGGGATCATCCCCGCCTGGGGCGGGACGCAGCTCGTCACCCACCTCGTCGGCATCGAGACGGCCGTGAGATTCATCGTCGAGAACCCGCTCCGACAGAATCGCCTGCTCGACGGGCGCGCCGCCCACGAGCTCGGGTTCGCCGACCGGTTGCTCGAGCCGATCGAGTTCCTCGACGAGTCGATCGAGTTCGCGGCGGGGCTCGTGCGAGGCGCGGAGCGCGGGGTCAGACCCCAGGAAACGCCCGCCGGGGACACGCTCGAGAAGGCGCGCACCCAGCTCGACGACTCGATCCACGGCGCCGCGCCGGCGCCGTACCGTGCGCTCGACCTGATCGAGGGCGCGGCGTCCGGCTGGAGCCTCGAGGAAGGCTACCGAGCCGAGGAGGACGCGGTCGCCGAGCTGTTGCCCGGACGGCAGGCCCAGGCGTCGCTCTACGCCTTCGACCTCGTGGAGCGACGGGCGAAGCGAGCCCCGGAGCTGGGTACGGAGCCACGGCCGTTGAAGAAGGTCGGGATCGTCGGCGCCGGCCTGATGGCAACCCAGCTGGCGACGCTCTTCATCCGGCGGCTCGAACTGCCCCTGGTGCTGATGGACATCGACGAGCAGGCCCTCGAACGCGCACGCGGGACGATCGAGGCCGAGCTGGCCGGGCTCGTTGCGAAGGGCCGCTATGACAAGGGCAAGGCGCGCTTCCTCGCCTCGCTCGTGACAGCGACCACTGGGTACGACGAGTTCGCGGACTGCGACCTCGTGCTCGAGGCCGTCTTCGAGGAGCTCGAGGTCAAGCGTGAGGTCTTCGGCGCCCTCGAGGCCGTCGCACGGCCCGACGCGGTCTTCGCCACGAACACGTCCGCGCTCTCCGTGACGCAAATGGCCGACGGCCTGCAGCACCCCGAACGGGTCGTCGGGCTCCACTTCTTCAACCCCGTCGCCCTGCTTCCCCTCGTCGAGCTGGTTCGCGCGGAGCGAACGGACGACGCGACGCTCGCGACGGCGTGGTCGACGGCCGAGAAGCTCCGCAAGCGGCCGCTGCTCGTGGCGGACGGGCCTGCGTTCGTCGTCAACCGCATCCTCACGCGACTGCTAACGGTCGTCCTCAGCGCGATCGAGCGCGGCAACACGGTCGAGGAGGCGGACGAGGCGATCCTGCGCCTCGGCCTGCCGATGGCGCCGTCCGTCCTCCTCCAGATGGTCGGCCCCGCGGTCGCGCTGCACGTGCTCGAGACCCTGCATGAGGCCTACCCCGACCGCTTTCCGCTCTCCCAGACGCTCG
>JBKPOY010000095.1:0-7023 GCA_046733295.1 Actinomycetota bacterium
CGCGCTTTTTCCCTCGCCCGTCGGATCGGGGCCGCCCGGCCCGGCGCGCCCTGCCCCCGCCTCAGCCGTCACTGTTCAAGCTTGCGCCGCCGCCGGCAGTCCTCGGAGCCCTCGGACACGTTCCACGTTCTTCGGCGCACCGGCTCAGGGGCCGCTGCTCACTCCAGCAGAGCCCGGCAGCTGCTAACGGACGCGACTGGCACTTGTGTCGGACGGGCAGGCGGAGAGTCGCTTCTGCCTGCCCGTCGCGTTTCACCCGCCTCTCGCGACAGCTGTCCGCCTCGACGTAGGTCAGCGTCCGCACTGATGTTGACGACCACGGGGCCAACATGGCTATGCCACGGAAACTGGCTTAGCGGTTCTGCCGCGATCGGCGGCGACGATCCCTGCGCCGCCGACGGCAGCACGAATGCCCCCGCAGCCAGACCGTGCGGCGGCACCTTGAGAATGCCTTCGCGAAGCTAGGTGTCCACACGAGGACCGCCCCAGTTGCCCGACTGCGTCAGTCATCGGGCTGACGCTCCCGGGGGCCAACGTCCGGACCTAGCGCGAGCTGCCTCGTCGGTTCCCATGACGTGTCATCTCCCGGCTAGGAACGCGCCTCACCCGTGAAGGGAGAAGACCTAAATCCGCGGAGAAGGGCGCGCGCGGGCTCCTTCTGAGCCATTGCTTAGCGCCCGAAATCCTGTGTCGTGCCCGGGAAGTCGGAGAGCAGGCCGCTCCTCCGGCAGGCTCACCTCGGGAGCTCTTTCCTACTCACATCAGCTCCGGCGTGTGCTGTGGCCGGAATGTCCGCAACGTCTCCCGGTCGGCATCCCGGGCCGCGTCGCCGCCTACGGCATTGCCGCACGGACAATGGACATCGCCCTCGGCGTCCGCCGCGAGAATGAGCGCGGTCGGGAAGCGGTGCTTTACGAACGCACGCGCGAGATCGTCTTCGCCTGCGACGTCGAGCTCGTCGCCATGTAGCTGGACGGTCACGATTTCGCGGTGACACGCGCCGCAGTCGAGGACGGAAAGACGGAGCTCGTACTCTCTCATCAAGCCTGGGGCCAGGGTTCGGGATCGGAGCGAAGATCCCGTTCGATCCGATCGGCCTGCATGCGGATCCACCGCCCGTACTCGACGCTCGAATGAGCGACGACTTCGCGCTCGATGCGTGCGGCCTCGATCAGCGCAAGGTCGAGCAGCTTGTTCCGCGCCTCGCCTTCGCCCCAACTGACGATCCAGGTGTCGCCCTCACGTCGCACGCGCAACAGACGGCCGTCCGGAGTGGTCGTGATCGCTTGTCTCGTCTGCGCCTCTCGCTCAGTTTCACCCGGCCTAAAGACCGGGCCCCGCGGGAGGGCCGCACTCCCTTCCGTAATGAGACGCCCTGTAGCGACCAAGCCTGCGCTTTGCCAGACCCGGGTCTAGTGTGTCGTCAGGGTGCAGGCGTGAGGCCGTGGCGATTCATCACTGCTGCGATCGCTGGCAGGTCGGGTGGGCCGCCGGCTGCGCCGCCGAGGATGGCCGCGACCTCGCGGAAGAAGTCGGGGCCGAGAATGCCGGGAGTGCGCAACCAGACCGACACATGATCCACACGCGCGACGGGACGATCGGCTCGCGAAACTCACACGAACGAGGCGATCCGAAGAAGCGCGGCTAGCGCGGCTCGACCCGCGGAAGAGAGCGGGGCAAGCATCGTCACGACTTCGTGCTGGCGGCGGAGATAGCTAACCCCCCGGGCAACCGTCGCCGTAATCAGCTCAGACGGACGTCGAAGCCGCGCGACTGTTTGATGATCAACGGCTTCAAGAGCGGCAACAAATCTGAGCATTCGCTAAGCCCCTCATCAGCGATTAGCCCCAACTCACGGACTGCGCAAACACGCTCGGGCTCCCAGACGTCCGGTGCTAGTCGAAACGGTTTGAAACCGCCCTGCTGACTCGCGGATCTTCTTGCCGACTCGAATCCCAACTCCATTGCGGTGTCGCCTTGAGCTGGGCATCGCTCCCGCAGAAGCTCTAAGGGGCGGCCGATGTACGTCTCGGAGGCTAAGGCGACTGGATCTGCGGCCACTGGCGACTAACTGTACGTTCGAGCTCCAAGCAGTCTGAGGGCCGGGCGGCGACCGAGGGCCTGGGGCGCTCCCACGACCCGGCCCGACGCTGAGGCTATGCCGGCGGCCGCAGCGCTGCAATTGGCCCTTTAGGACGACTTCCTCGGTCTACCTCGTCGGAGCGGCAGGTGGTCGCGTCCCCACCGCTCGACATCGACGCCGCGCCAGATCGGGCCGGCCGAAACGCGTCCCAGGGGTTCGGGGAAGTCCGGGCGCTCGACGTAGCGATACGCGGTCCTCTTCGTAACGCCGAATAGCTCGGCGATCTCGGCGATGCTCGCGAGTTCTTCCGGCGCCAACCACGCCGAGGCTACGAGCACCTTCGGACGGGTTTGAACCATCACAACAAAGGTATCATTGAGGTGACAGATTATTCCGAAACGAAAGGAGCCCGATGAGTCGACCTGCGACAGGACAGGTCATCGAACGGCGTGGTCGACGAGGCCGCATGTTCGCGCTTCGCTTCCGCGCGTACGGGAAGCGGCGATACGTCACCCTCGGAACGCGTGAGGAAGGTTGGGATCAGGCGCGGGCCGAGCAAGAACTGCAGAACGTCCTCGCTGACGTGCGTCGCGGCATCTGGCGAGAGCCCACGTCGGTGACCGAAGTCGACGATTCGAGGCCCGAGCCAACGTTCCACGAATTCGCGAGCGAATGGTTCGCGGCGAAGTCGCAGGAGGGACTCGGCGAACGGACGCTTGATGACTACAAGTGGGCGCTTAGCTACCACCTGCTCCCCTACTTCGGTGAGATGCGCCTCTCGCAGATCACGAAGCGCGATGTCGACGCCTACAAGACGTTCAAGGCGGCCGAGGGCATCCTCGCGGCGAACACGATCAACAAGACCCTGACGCGGCTCGCACAGATCCTCGAACTCGCGGTTGAGTACGAACTGATCCCGGCAAACCCAGCCGCTGGTCGGCGCCGCCGGCTCAAGGGCACAAAGCCACGCAGGCCGTGGGTCGAGCCCGAGCAGTTGATGACACTGCTCGACGCAGCCGAACCTCTACTCGCCGGACGCGGTCGACCGCTTCTCGCTGTGCTCGCGGGTGCCGGGCTTCGCATAGACGAGGCGCTGTCGTTGCAGCGTCGGCACGTCAACCTCGCCAAGGGCACGCTCGATGTCGAGCGATCGAAGACGGACGCCGGGACGCGCGTTGTCGACTTGACGCCCGCGCTCCGCGACGAGCTCGCCGTCTGGCTCGACCGGCTCCCGAACAAGACGGCGAACGACCTCGTCTTCCCCACGCTCAAAGGCAAGAAGGACAATCGCCAGAACGTCAGGCGGCGCCTGTTCGTGACGGCGATCGAGCGAGCGAACAAGCGGCTCGCCGAGCTCGGCATCGAGCCAATCGGCAAAGTCGCACCGCACGGTCTGCGTCGCACGTTCGCCGCACTTCGCTGCGTCGCGGGCGACGACCCGGCCTACACGGCCGCGCAGATTGGGCACGAGGACGCCGCCTTCACACTCCGCGTCTACACACACGCGGTTAAGCGGCGGGAGCGCCTGTCGGGCGGAGAGCTACGCGAGTTCAGCCGGGCGCTTGAGTGGGCGCAATGGGCACAAATGGGCACAAATGGCGCGATCGCTGTCGCACCAGCTCCGGCGATCCATGCCCATGAGGACGAAGAAACCCGCCTCTTGCAGCGGGTTTCCTAGGTGGGCGGTACTGGGCTCGAACCAGTGACCCCCAGCTTGTCGAGCTGGTGCTCTCCCAACTGAGCTAACCGCCCGGGTCGAGCCGCAGTTTAGCCGGTTTGGCAGCCGCCTCTCTCGCCGAGAGAGTGTACGCCGGGCGCGTTTACCGGACTGGCCCGGCACTTTCCGCCGAGCGGTACAGCGTCTCGATCGCCCGCGCCTGGCCGACCGCGTCGTCGCGGCCGAGCAGCAGGGGCGCCTCGCCCCGGATCGCCGCACTCACGTTCTCCAGCTCGAGGAGGTACGAGCTCACGGCCGAGACGGCGATTTGCTCGGGCTCGGCGCCCTCGCGACGGATCTCGATCCCGGGCACCCGGATCGTCCACGGATCGAGGACGAAGAGGCTTCCCGCCTCCCCGACTACCTCGAGCTCGGCCCGGAAGGGAAGCACGAACGCGCAGTCGAAGTGCCCCACGACTTCGTTCTCGAAAGCGGCCGTGGCCACGAAGGAGACGTCGACACCGGTTGGGCCGACGGTCTGCTCGCCGGACAGCCTCACCGGCTCGCCGGCCAGCAGCCGCAGCGCGCTCAGGCAGTAGCAGCCGAGATCCATCAGCGCGCCTCCCTCGAGGTCGGCGCTCAGGCGGACGTTGCCGGGGTCGGTGAGAACGAAGCTGAACCCGGCCCGGACGAGGCGTAGCCGCCCGATTGCACCAGCCTCGACGAGCTCGGCGAGCTTCGCCGCCTGCGGATGATGGCGCCACATGAACCCTTCGGAGAGCACGAGCTGTTTGGAAGCTGCGAGGCCGAATAGCTCCTCGACCTCGTGCTGCCTCCGCGAGAGTGGCTTCTCGACGAGCACGTGCTTGCCGGCTTCGAGCGCGCGCGTCGCCCACTCCACGTGCATGCGGTTCGGCAGCGAGACGTAGACGGCCTCGACGCCTGGGTCGGCGAGGAGGTCGTCATAGCTTCCGTGAACGCGCTCGATGCCGTGCTCGCGTGCGTACGCCTCGGCACGAGCCCGGTCGCGGCTGGCGACCGCGGCCACGTCCGCGGCGTCGCTCTGACGCGCCCCGGCGAGGATCTCGTCGTTGATCCGGGCGGTCGAAAGCAGACCCCAGGACACGGACATGCGCGCTACCGCGGAAGAGCTAAACGAGCCCGAAGACGATGCCGATCAGCAGCCACAGCCCGAAGAGCGCGGCGAGCACCCACAAAAGAAACGCCGACTCGCTGACCGGGAGCCACTTGATCTCGACCTCGTCGAACAGGAACCACGTTCGCCGTGGCCGTCCCTGCTCGTCGGGCCCGGCGACGCTGCCGCCGACCGCCTGCGCCGGGTCGTCGGTTCGGTTCCCGTCCGCGTCGAGGAGGAGCCGCTCGCCTTTCGGGGTGTCTGGGTCGGTTGTCTCGCGCATCGCCGGTCCGCCGCACACAGTCTACCGCGCTGCGCGGCGAGAAGGGTTCGCCGCTAGCGCCCCGGCCGAAGCAGCATCGTCGCGGCTGTCTGTGCACAGATCGCCAGGTCCAGCATCACGTTGCGATGGCGGAGGTACCAGAGGTCGTACGACAGCTTTTCCGCCGTGCTGTCCGCGTCCCAGGCGTAGTCCGAGCGCAGCTGGGCCCAGCCCGTGATCCCCGGCTTGATCAGGAGCCGCCTCGTGAAGAACGGCACGGACGCCTCGAGCATCGGCACGAACTCGGGCCGTTCCGGTCGTGGACCGACGATCGACATATCGCCCTTGATGACGTCCCACAGCTGCGGCAGCTCGTCAAGGTGGGTCTTCCGCAGGAGGCGCCCAAACCGTGTCGTCCGCGGATCGCCCTCCGCCGCAAAGATCGCGCGTCCGCCCTCTTCGGCGTCCGCCCGCATCGTGCGGAACTTGTACATGGTGAAGGGCCGGCCCGCCTGGCCGACGCGCGTCTGCCGGTAGATCACTGGCCCGGGCGTGAGGCGAACCAGCAACGCGATCACCGCCATCAGCGGCGCGGCCAGGAGCAGCGCGAGCCCGGCGACGAAGAGGTCGAACGTCCGCTTCGCTGCGCGCGTGTACGGCCGTTGCCGCAGGTGAAGGATGCTCATGAACCAGGTGGGCGCCAAATAGCGGAGTGGCACGCGGCAGAACGCGTACTCGAAGAAATGCGCAACGTCGGCGACCTTGAACTCGCCCGAGCTGACGTCGAGCAAGCGGTTCAGGGCGAGCTCATAGCCCTCGACGTCGGCGAGCACGATCACATCCGGCCGTTGCGCCTCGACGATCTCGGCGAGGTCCGCCACCGGACCGAGCACGCGGCTGCCGCCGACCGCGCCGGCAGGATCGGCGTCCGCAACAGCCCCGACCACCTTGAACCTCGTGCGCTCGGAGCGCTCGACGGCGTCGGTCACGTCGGAGGCGCACGCGCCCGTGCCGACGATCAGCACGCGAACCGTTCGAGCCACCACGCGCTGGCAGACGGCCTCCCACGCGGCCGAGAGCGCGAGAACCGACCCCGCCATCGCGATGATCGTCAGCGACGGGACGGGTCGCCCGGGCAGCCAGAGGTCCAGCGCCGAGACAGCGACCAGGCCTGTGGCCGTGCCCACCGTGGCGCGGATCGCAACGCCGAACTCCACGTGCACGGCGCGAAACGCGATGCGGAGCGCGACGAGCCAGACGACCGCGAACAGCGAGGCGACGACGGCGGCTCGGGAAGGCGACGCATAGACGTTCGCAGCGAGGAAGAACAGCGGCAGCCACACGAGGACCACGCGCCCGGCCACCGCGACGATCCTGGCGTCGAGCGACACCGCACCCAGCCGACCCGCACGATGGTCGAACTCGTGACCGAGCGGCAGGCTGCTGGCCTCGGTGGGTCCTAGATTCACGCTCACTACGGCCCTTTCCCCGCAGAGCCTTCTGACTGGCCCAACGAGTCTAACCAGGCTCAGCTGGTTCTTCCAGCGCGAACGTGGCCGATTAAGCTGGTCGGGAGACGAGGGTGAGGCAAATCGTGGTCATCGGTCCGGGCGGTTCCGGGAAGTCTCGCTTCGCCGACCGCCTCGGCGAAGAGCTCGGGATCGACGTGATCAAGCTCGATCTCCTCTTCTGGAAGCCGGGCTGGCGGGAGACCGATGCCGCGGATTGGGAGGCGACTCAGAAGACGGCTGCCGAAGCGCCTTCCTGGATCGTCGACGGCCTGCACGAGAGCACGATGCACGTCTGGCTGGAAGTGGCCGACACACTCGTCTTCCTGGACGTTTCCCCCGTCGTCTGCGTCTGGCGCGTCACGCGTCGCAGGCTCG